>CAVXFA010000096.1:0-25190 GCA_963760605.1 uncultured delta proteobacterium
ATAATATTTACGAATTTCTTTCTGGAGCTTCTCGATCTCCGCCCCTTTTTGGCCGATGATGATTCCGGGACGAGCCGCGCGGATGGTAATCTTGGCACGATTGGCTGTCCGTTCGATCTCCACCTTGGAGATCCCGGCATGATAGAGTTTCTTCTTAATATACCGGCGGAGGACGATATCCTCCTGCAGGAACTTGGAATAAACTTTCTCCGCATACCATCGAGAATCCCAGGTCTTTACGATCCCTAGGCGTAACCCTATCGGATTAACCTTCTGCCCCAACGTTTGACCTCCTTTTATCTCTTAACACCTTTACCGATCCAAAGGCCTTGTTAGCGCTCGCTCAGCACGACGGTGATGTGGCAAGACCGCTTGCGAATCCTGCCAGATCGCCCCATGGGCCGGGGCCGAAACCGTTTTAGAGTCGGCCCCTGATTGATAAAAATGGTTTTGATGAAGAGCGTGTCCACGTCAATGGATTTGTTCTGCTTAGCGTTGGCCAAGGCTGAACGGACGACTTTCGAGACCACCTTGGCGCCCAACTTGGGGGTATGCAAGAGGATGTTCAGAGCTTCTTCCACCCCTTTTCCCCGGATGAGGTCTGCGCTCAACCGCACCTTACGCGACGATAGACGAAGATATTTGGCTACAGCCTGGGCTTCCATCCTATTTCCTTCAGGCCGGCTTCGGCGCTGTCTTCAACTTGGTCTTGCGATCCCCCGAATGGCTGAAGAAGGTTCGCGTGGGAGAAAATTCTCCCAACTTGTGCCCCACCATGTTTTCCGTGACGAAAACCGGGATGAATTTCTTGCCATTGTGGATGGCGAAGGTCTGGCCAATCATTTCCGGAAAGATGGTGGAGCGCCGGGACCAAGTTTTGATGACCTTGCGGCTCTTCGTCCGGTTGGCCTCTTCAACTTTTTTCATCAGATCGGGATCCACATAAGGACCCTTGCGAATGGAACGTGCCATTTTACTCCTCTTTTTTCACCGCAGAGAACGCCGAGGCCGCGGAGATGCAATTCTAATCAAAATCCAAAACCTAAAAGAGAAATGAAATAATTCCAAAATGCAATTTCCATTCTTGATTTTTGAATTTTCCTCTGCGTTCTCTGCGCTCTCTGTGGTGAAAAATCTATTTTCGCCGTTTAATAATGAATTTATTCGTTGCCTTGTTCCGCCGCGTTTTATATCCCCGAGTGGGTACGCCCCAAGGAGTGACTGGATGCCGTCCCCCGGAACTCTTTCCTTCCCCCCCTCCCAGCGGGTGGTCCACCGGGTTCATGGCCACGCCCCGCACCCGGGGATTCCGCCCCAACCAACGGGTACGACCCGCTTTTCCCAGGGAAATATTTTCGTGGTCCAAGTTCCCCACCTGTCCAACGGTGGCATAACAATCCACATGGACCAACCGAACCTCTCCGGAGGGAAGTTTGATGTGGGCATACTTCCCCTCCTTCGCCATCAATTGCCCGGAGGACCCCGCGCTCCGAATGATCTGGGCTCCTTTCCCTCTTTTGAGCTCTACGTTGTGGATCAAGGTTCCCAACGGAATGTTTTTCAGCGGCAGGGCATTCCCGGGCTTGATGTCTGCGCGCTCACCGCACATCACAGTCTCTCCTACTTGCAGCGAAAGAGGAGCCAGGATGTACCTCCTTTCCCCATCCGCATAATGGAGCAGGGCGATCCGCGCGGACCGGTTGGGGTCATACTCGATCGAAGCCACCCGGGCAGGAATGTCGATCTTCTCCCGCCTAAAATCGATCAGCCGAAAGCGTCTCTTATGCCCGCCGCCGATGTAGCGGCTGGTAATTCTCCCGTACGCATTCCGTCCCCCACTCTTCGGCAGCGGCAGGAGCAGGCTTTTCTCTGGCCTCCGCCGGGT
Source organism: uncultured delta proteobacterium (assembly GCA_963760605.1). GTDB lineage: Bacteria > Desulfobacterota > SM23-61 > SM23-61 > SM23-61 > CAVXFA01. The sequence continues at coordinate 1,886 of CAVXFA010000096.1, forward strand.
GATCTCCGAGAAATCTAAGACCGTCTGGAACCTTCTTCCCGGTGAGGTCGGTTTATAATTCTTAATGCTCATGTGAAACCTTTCCTTCTCCCCTTACACCCCTTCAAAGAATTCGATCCGGTCCCCTTCTCGCAGGGTAACAATGGCTTTCTTCCAATCGGACTTCCAGCCGGTGAACCTTCCCAGGCGCTTTCGTTTCCCCAGCAAGTTCATGGTGTGCACGCGCCGCACCTTCACTTTGAATAATTTTTCCACCGCCTGGCGGATCTCGATCTTGCTCGCTTTGGGGTCGACAACAAAAACAATCTGGTTCCCTTCTTCTTTCTGCCGTGTGCTCTTCTCCGTGATCAAGGGTCTCTTGATGATCTGATGTGCTTCTTTCATGGACGCAAATTCCTTTCTACCTTTTCCAGGCTGGAGCGCAGAAAAACCACATTTTCATAGCGCAAGAGGTCGTACACATTCAATCCCTCGCACCGGGCCAGCTGAATCCCTGGAATATTCAGCGCGGATTTTTCCAGAACTTCATTTGGGCCATCGATGACGATCAAGGCGTTGGAGATTCCCAGCGTTTTTAACACCGCCACGAAACTCTTCGTCTTGGCCTCCGGTAAGTCCAACCGATCCAAAACCAGCAGTTTATTTTCTCGAAATTTGGAGGACAGCACAGAGCGCAACGCGGCCTGGCGCACTTTCCTGGGGGGACGAAACGAGTAGTCCCGGGGGTGCGGACCAAAGACGGTCCCCCCTCCGCGCCAGAGGGGTGAGCGGGTCGACCCAGCTCGCGCCCTTCCCGTACCTTTTTGTCTCCATGGTTTGCGCCCTCCACCGCTTACAAAAGAGCGCTCCTTGGTGGAGGCCGTTCCGCTCCGCCGCGAAGCCAGCTGCATGCGGACCACGTCGTAGACCAGGTGCGGCTTCTCCGGCTCATTCAGAAGCCGGTCGTCTACTTCCATCTCGGAAATTTTTTGCCGATGAATGTCGAAAATATCTACTTTGGCCATATTCGCCCCATGCCCGGGCATCAACCCGTGACCCTGGATTTCCTCTTTTTCGCCTCGTGGATCAACAGCAGCCCCCGGCTCCCCCCCGGAACCGCTCCTTTGATCAAGAGCAAATTCTGCCGCGCCCGGACATCCACCACCTCAAGATTTTGCAAAGTGGCTCGCTGGTTCCCGGTATGCCCTCCCATTTTCTGCCCCGGCCAGACGCGCGAAGGATAGGAACTCGCCCCGATGGAGCCGGGAGCTCGGTGAAACATAGAGCCGTGGGTGGCCCGGCCCCCGCGAAACCCCCAGCGTTTAACCACCCCCATGAACCCTTTGCCTTTGGAGATCCCCGTCACATCTACCAGATCGCCGACCTTGAATTCTTCAACGGTGATCACTTGGCCTACCTGGAAAGGGCTGGGATCAGCAACCCGAAACTCCTTCAGATACCGGAAGGTAGGAACCTTTGCCTTTTCGAAGTGCCCCTGAAGCGGCTTCTTCACTCGTTTCTTATCCCGCTCCTCAAAGCCTAGCTGCAGAGCTCCGTATTTTTCTTTCAGAGGCGTCTTCACCTGGATGACTGTACAGGGACCCGCCTGCACCACCGTCGCTGGCACTACACCCCCATCTTCATGGAAGATCTGGGTCATCCCTAATTTCTTCCCTATAATTCCCTTAAACATTCCCAGCATCCTTATCATAGCCTTCAGCGGTCAGCGATCCGTGTTCAGCCAAGGAAAATTTTTGCTTGCGGGGATTATATTCCTTCTTTTGCTGAAAGCGGATGGCTGATGGCTGAATGCTCATTATAATTTAATCTCTACATCTACCCCAGCGGCGAGGTCCAGCTTCATCAGGGCATCAATCGTCTGCTGGGTAGGGTCAAGAATGTCCAAGAGTCGCTTGTGCGTCCGGATCTCAAACTGCTCGCGAGACTTCTTGTCGACGTGCGGAGACCGGAGTACGCAGAACTTATTGATCACCGTGGGCAAAGGGATGGGCCCGGCGATCCGTGCTCCCGTGCGCTTGGCCGTATCCACAATCTCCTTGGTGGATTGATCGAGCAACCTGTGATCGTAAGCTTTCAGTCGGATCCGAATCTTTTGACTATTGGTCACCATTCCTCATTTCTCGTTTCTTTGTTCATTTTATACTGCGAATTTTTCTTGCCCGTCCTAAGCCGAAACGGGACCGAGATCGATCGCGGCAGGACTATTCGAGGATATCAGAGATGACCCCCGCGCCCACCGTCCGTCCCCCCTCCCGAATCGCAAACCGCAACTCCTTCTCCATCGCAATCGGCGTGATCAAATGCACCTCCACATTCACATTGTCCCCAGGCATCACCATCTCCACCCCAGCCGACAATGTCACGATCCCCGTCACATCCGTCGTCCGAAAATAAAACTGCGGCCGATACCCATTGAAAAACGGCGTGTGCCGCCCCCCCTCCTCCTTCGTCAACACATACACCGAACCCTTAAACTTCGTGTGCGGCGTAATACTCCCAGGCTTCGCCACCACCTGCCCCCGCTCCACCTCATCCCGCTTCGTCCCCCGCAACAATACCCCAATATTATCCCCCGCCTGCCCCTGATCCAATATCTTCCGAAACATCTCCACTCCCGTACACACCGTCTTAAACGTCGGCCGAATCCCCACCACCTCCACCTCATCCCCAACCTTCACCAAACCACGCTCCACCCGCCCCGTCACCACCGTCCCACGCCCAGATATCGAAAACACATCCTCCACCGGCATCAAAAACGGCTTCTCCACATCCCTCTTCGGCTCCGGAATATACTCATCCACCGCCTTCATCAACGCAAATACCGACCCACAACTCTCACACTTCTCATCCCCACACCCATGCTGCATCGCCTTCAACGCACTCCCCCGCACAATCGGTATCTCCTCCCCAGGAAACTCATACTTGCTCAACAACTCCCGCAACTCCAACTCCACTAACTCAATCAACTCCGGATCATCCACCATGTCCACCTTATTCAAATACACCACGATATACGGCACCCCAACCTGCCGCGCTAACAAAATATGCTCCCGCGTCTGCGGCATCGGCCCATCATCCGCACCCACCACCAATATCGCCCCATCCATCTGCGCCGCACCCGTTATCATATTCTTGATGTAATCCGCATGCCCAGGACAATCCACATGCGCATAATGCCGCTTCACCGTCTCATACTCCACATGAGCCGTCGCAATCGTGATCCCCCGCTCCTTCTCCTCCGGCGCCTTGTCTATCTGATCAAACGGCACATACTCCGCCATCCCCCGCTGCGCTAAACACCTCGTGATCGCACTCGTCAACGTCGTCTTCCCATGATCAATATGCCCAATCGTCCCCACATTCACATGCGGCTTCGTCCGCTCAAACTTCCGCTTCGACATGTCTCCTCCTTTGCTTTCCCTCAGCCCCGGGGGATTTGCCCATCCTCATTCTGACGAGCCTGGGCAATGGCCACTCCTGCAACCGCTGCGGGCACACGCTCATAATGGGAAAACTGCATCGTGTAGGTGGCCCGTCCCTGGGTGCCGGAACGAAGCTGAGTGGCATACCCGAACATCTCCGCCAGAGGGACTTTGGCCTTGACCACCCGCACCCCATTCCGAGCTTCCAGGTTAGTGATTTTGCCCCTCCGGGAAGAAAGGTCGCCGCTTACTTCGCCGATAAAATCCTCCGGGACGATAACCTCCACAGCCATAATCGGCTCCAGTAAAACCGGCTGGGCTCGCTTTGCTCCTTCCTTGAATCCCATGGACCCAGCGATCTTGAAGGCCAATTCTGATGAATCTACCTCATGAAAGGAGCCGTCTAACAAAGTCACCTTTACCCCCACCATCGGGTACCCGGCTAAGACACCCCTCTCTACCGCTTCCCGCACTCCCTTCTCCACGGCCGGGATATACTCTCGAGGGATCGTTCCCCCTTTGATTGCGTCCACAAATTGAAACTTTTCCCCGGAGGGTAAGGGCTCAACCTTCAAGATTACATGCCCGTACTGACCCTTGCCGCCCGATTGTCGAATAAATTTTCCTTCGGAGCGAGCGGACTCAGTAATCGTCTCCCGGTAAGCCACCATGGGTTTCCCAACGTTCACCGGAACGCCAAACTCCCGCATGAGACGGTCAACAATAATCTCCAAGTGTAGTTCGCCCATCCCGCGGATAATGCACTGCCCGGTTTCTGCATCTATGTGCCGGCGAAAGGAAGGGTCTTCCATGGATAACTTTTGTAAACCCTGGCCCAGTTTCTCCTGGTCTCCTTTCACTTTGGGCTCGATGGCCATGGAGATGACCGGGTCTGGAAAATCCATCGACTCCAAGATCAAGGGGTGATTTTCCTCACAGAGTGTATCGCCCGTGGTCGTCCCCTTTAGGCCGACCACGGCCACGATCTCCCCCGAGTTGGCGGTCTTGATTTCTTCTCTTTTATTGGCATGCATCTTCAGCAGGCGCCCGATTCGTTCTCTCTTGCGTTTGCTGGAGTTATAGATGGATGAACCCGACGTTAACGTCCCGGAATAAATCCGCAAAAATGTTAGCTGGCCGACATAGGGGTCAGACATGATCTTAAAGGCGATGGCCGAGAGGGGAGAGCCATTCATGGGAGAGCGTTCTTCTTCCTCGCCGGTATCCGGATGAATTCCCCGGATCGGGGGAACATCCAAGGGAGAGGGGAGGTAATCCACCACGGCATCCAAAAGCGGCTGGATCCCCTTGTTTTTAAAGGCCGAGCCACAAAGTACGGGGACGATCCTGGCCTTCAGGGTCCCTTGGCGGATCAGAGATTGAACCTCCTGCAGGGAAAGGGGTTGGCCGGCCAGATACTTTTCCATGAAGGCATCGTCCATGTCGGCCAGCAGCTCGAAAACCTTCCCCTGGTATGCCTTGGCGATTTCGGCGAGATGATCTGGGATCTCGGCTTCATGGAACTCGACCCCCAAGGTCCCTTCATCGTAAAGGATGGCTTTCAGCCTTAAAAGGTCGATGATCCCCCGAAAATCCTCTTCCTCACCGATCGGGAGCTGCAGGGGCATGGGGTTGACGCCCAAGCGCTCTTGCATCATTTTCATTACTCGGGGAAAATCCGCCCCTATGCGGTCCATCTTGTTCACGAAAGCAATCCGCGGGATCCCATATTTATCCGCCTGTCTCCAGACGGTTTCGCTTTGTGGTTCGACACCGCCGACTGCGCAGAAGACGGCCACGGCCCCGTCCAATACCCTCAGGCTCCGTTCCACTTCAATGGTGAAATCGACATGGCCGGGGGTGTCGATGAGGTTAATGCGATGGTCTCTCCAGAAGCAGGTGGTGGCTGCCGAAGTGATGGTGATTCCCCGTTCCTGCTCCTGTTCCATCCAATCCATCACCGCCGTTCCTTCATGCACCTCCCCCATCTTATAGGAAACCCCGGTGTAATAGAGGATTCGCTCGGTGGTCGTCGTCTTTCCGGCATCGATGTGAGCCATGATGCCAATATTGCGAGTTTTTTCTAATCCCAATGGATTTACCAAGAGAACATTTCCTCAAAAAAAATCACCCGCCCCCTGCCCCCGCGTCTAATTCCTCTTCGGGCGCAGCCCTGGGGGGTGTCTACCATCGATAATGGGCAAAGGCCTTGTTGGCCTCGGCCATTTTATGAACATCTTCCCTTTTTTTAATTGTTCCCCCCCGGTTGTTTGCCGCATCGATCAGTTCCGCTGCCAGTTTTTCCTCCATACTCTTCTCGGTCCGTTCCAGGGTGTAGGTAATGAGCCAGCGAATGGCCAGGGCGGTTCGTCTTTCTGGCCGGACCTCCGTAGGAACCTGATACGTCGCGCCTCCCACCCGCCGCGATTTAACCTCGATAACGGGTTTCACATTGCTCACGGATTTTTCGAAAACCTTCAAAGGGTCTTCCTTCGTTCTCTCCTGGATGATCTCCATCGCGTGGTAAAAGATCCTCTCAGCCACACTTTTTTTCCCGCGTTCCATGATTTTGTTGATAAACTTGGCCACCAGGATGTTTTTATACTTTGGGTCGGGGAAAGTTTCCCGTTTGATCACTTCGCGTCTTCTGGGCATGGGTCCCTCACTTCGGCCTTTTAGCTCCGTACTTGGAGCGACTCTTTTTTCGATTTTGCACTCCCACAGAATCCAAGGTCCCCCGGATAATGTGGTACCGCACCCCCGGAAGGTCTTTTACTCGGCCCCCACGGACCAAGACCACGGAATGTTCTTGGAGGTTATGACCCACTCCCGGAATATAGGTGGTAATTTCATAGCCGTTGGTCAATCGCACCCGAGCCACTTTCCGTAGGGCCGAATTTGGCTTCTTAGGGGTGGATGTATAAACCCGGATACAAACGCCCCGGCGTTGGGGACAGTTGGTTAGCGCCGGGGCCGCCGTCTTTGGCATTATTCTCTTACGTCCGATGCGAATGAGCTGGTTAATCGTGGGCATTCATCCTCCCAAATTTCTCCCAACCAAAGTTTTTTATTATATCATAAAAAAAACCGTTTGGGGAATTTTTCATACACCATTCTTCCCCAAACTTTCTTTCTCCTCGTCTCCCCCTTCTACTTTAATGCCCATCCTCCGGTAACGGCTCATTCCGGTTCCCGCCGGGATCAACCGTCCCAGGATCACGTTTTCCTTCAATCCCCGCAGGAAATCTGTCTTTCCGCTGATCGCGGCCTGAGTGAGAACCTTGGTCGTTTCCTGGAAGGAGGCAGCGGAGATGAAGCTTTCGGTGGAGAGAGAAGCTTTGGTGACCCCCAAGAGCAAGGGTTCCGCTATAGCGGGCTGTTTTCCGGCTGCTTTCAGCCGTTCGTTCTCCTCCTCAAATTGATGCCGTTCCACATGTTCGCCGATCAAGAAACTTGAATCCCCCACCTCCTTGATCATGACCCGCCGCAGCATTTGCTTGACAATGACCTCGATATGTTTATCGTTGATTTTCACACCTTGAAGACGGTAGACTTCCTGGACTTCATCGACCAGATAGCGGGCCAAATCTTCTAAGCCAAGGATCGAGAGAATATCATGGGGGTTTGACGAACCGTCCATCAAGGGTTCGCCAGCTTTGATCTTTTCTCCTTCGTGAACGCTGATATGTTTTCCCTTGGGAATGGCATACTCCTTGGGATCCCCCACCTCGGGAGTGATGATCACCTTGCGCTTCCCCTTGCTGTCTTTGCCAAAAGAAACCACGCCTGTGATTTCGCTGATGACCGCAAATTCTTTGGGCTTCCGGGCTTCGAAAAGCTCCGCCACGCGGGGCAATCCTCCAGTGATATCTTTGGTCTTCGTCGTTTCCCGAGGAATCTTAGCAATGACGTCCCCTTGGTGCACCCCATCCCCTTCGCTGACCACGATATGGGCTCCTACGGGTAATAGATACCTAGCCATAGATTCCGTTCCAGGAATCTTCAGAGTACGCCCCCGCTCATCCTTGATGGACACCCGGGGACGGGCTTCCGGGTCCTTGGACTCCGTGATGACCTTTGTAGAAAACCCGGTTACTTCATCCAGCTGCTCCTGCATGGTCACGCCCTCAACGATATCTCCGAATTTTGCCCGCCCGGAAGTCTCGGTCAGAATCGGGATGGTATAGGGGTCCCATTCCGCGATCAGGTCTCCCCCCTTGACCAGCTGCCCGTTCCCCACCTTTATTTTTGCTCCATAAATGATCGGATATCGCTCCCTCTCTCTACCGGTCTCATCCACGATGGCCAATTCCCCGTTGCGGTTCATGACCACCGCATCCCCCTCTTTACTCCGGACCGTGGAAAGGTTGATGAACTTTACCCGTCCATCGTTTCTCGGTTGGAGGGTGGTTTGTTCAGCCCGCCGGCTGGCGGTACCCCCGATGTGGAAGGTGCGCATGGTCAATTGGGTCCCGGGCTCGCCGATGGATTGGGCGGCGATGATCCCCACCGCCTCTCCGATGTTGACCAACTGGCCCCGGGCCAGGTCCCGCCCGTAGCAGAGCACACAGACACCCCGCTTGCAGCGGCAGGTCAGCACCGAGCGAATCTTCACTTTTTCCAACCCGGCGTTTTCAATCTTCTCCACCAGCTTCTCGTCAATTTCTTCATTGGCCCGGGCGATGATTTCTCCCGTGAAGGGGTCATGGATGTCCTCCAAGGAAACGCGTCCCAGGATTCGCTCCCCGATGGGCTCAATGATCTCCCCGCCTTCCACCAAGGGGGTGACAAAAATCCCGCTCAGTGTCCCGCAATCATATTCTGCGACCACCATATCCTGGGCCACATCCACTAGCCTGCGGGTCAAGTAGCCGGAGTTGGCCGTCTTCAACGCAGTATCCGCCAGACCTTTCCGCGCCCCGTGGGTGGAGATGAAGTATTGCAACACCGTCAGCCCTTCCCGGAAGTTGGCAGTAATCGGCGTCTCAATGATCTCTCCCGAGGGCTTAGCCATCAGGCCGCGCATGCCAGCCAGCTGACGGATCTGCTGGGCACTTCCCCGCGCCCCCGAATCCGCCATCATGAAGATGGGATTGAAAGAGGGTACTCGTTTTTTCTTGCCGGCGGGGTCAGTAATCATCACGGTCCCCAGCCCGTCTAAGATCTCAAAGCCGATGTTTTCAGTGACCTGAGCCCAGATGTCTATCACCTTGTTGTACCGTTCGCCATCTGTGATCAGTCCTTCTTTATATTGATTTTCGATCTCCAGGACCTCCTGGTTAGCCCGTTCTAATAGCTCGGCTTTCCGCGGAGGAATGATCATATCGTCAATGCAGATCGAGATTCCGGCTTGGGTGGCATAACGGTATCCCAAATCCTTGAGCTGATCCGCTAAGATGACCGTGCTTTTATTTCCAGCAAATCGGTAACATTGATCGATCAGGGTGGCGAGCTCTTTTTTGTTCAGAACTTTATTGACGAAGGAGAAGGGAACCTCCGGAGGAAGAATCTCTCGCAGGAGGACCCGGCCCACTGTGGTCTCCACGCGCTCCTCTTTCCCGTTTGCCGGCATCCGTACTTTGATGGCTGCGTGTAAGTCTACTTCCCCGGCATCGTAGGCCATGCGCACCTCTTCAGGGCTGGAAAAGATCTTCCCTTCTCCTTTGACGAAGGACTTCTCCCGGGTCATGTAATAGAGACCCAGAACGATGTCCTGGGTGGGGACGATAATGGGTTTGCCATGGGCCGGGGATAGAATGTTATTCGTGGACATCATCAATACTCGGGCTTCGATCTGAGCTTCGATGGAAAGGGGGATGTGTACAGCCATCTGATCCCCGTCGAAATCCGCGTTGAAGGCCGCACAAACCAGCGGATGCAGTTGGATTGCTTTGCCTTCGATGAGTACGGGCTCGAAAGCTTGGATGCCCAGTCGGTGCAGAGTGGGGGCACGGTTCAGGAGGATGGGGTATTCGCGGACGATCTCGCTCAGCGTTTCCCAGACCTCGTCCTTTTCCTGCTCCACCATCTTCTTGGCGCTCTTAATGGTAGTCACATACCCCTTTTCTTCAAGCTGGTTGTAGATGAAGGGTTTGAAAAGCTCCAAGGCCATCTTTTTGGGGAGGCCGCACTGGTGTAAGCGCAGGTCCGGGCCCACCACGATCACTGACCGGCCAGAATAATCCACCCGTTTCCCCAGCAGATTTTGCCGGAACCGTCCCTGTTTGCCTTTGAGCATATCGGAAAGTGATTTGAGGGGCCTTCCATTGGACCCCAAGATCGATCGGCCCCCCCGTCCGTTATCAAACAGGGCATCGACTGCTTCCTGGAGCATCCGTTTCTCATTGCGGATGATGATCTCCGGAGCACTCAGCTCCTGGAGGCGCTTGAGGCGATTATTCCGATTGATCACGCGTCGGTACAGGTCATTCAGGTCCGAGGTGGCAAATCGTCCGCCATCGAGGGGGACCAGGGGCCGCAGGTCGGGGGGAATGACGGGGATAACCTCTAGGATCATCCATTCCGGGCGGTTTCCGGAATCGTTGAAGGAGTCCACCACCTTCAGCCGTTTGGCAATCTTTTTTTTCTTCACTTCCGAAGTAGCTTCCCGCATTTCCGCATGCAATTGTTCGGAGAGCTTGTGCACATTCACTTTTTGCAGGAGCTCGCGAATGGCCTCGGCCCCCATTCCAGCTTCGAAGGATTCGGCGCCGAATTCTTCTATCGCCTTCCGGTACCGGTCATCACTGAGCAGTTCCTTCTCTTTGAGGAGCGTCTTCTTGGGATCGACAACCACAAAGGCTTCGAAATAAAGTACTTTCTCCAACTCCCGCAGGGTCATGTCCAGAAGGCTGCCGATGCGGCTGGGAAGACTCTTCAAAAGCCAGATATGCGCCACTGGGGCGGCTAGTTCGATGTGCCCCAGGCGCTCCCGTCGCACCTTGGATTGGATCACTTCTACGCCGCATTTCTCGCAGACCACCCCCCGGTGCTTCATCCTTTTGTATTTTCCGCAATTGCACTCGTAGTCTTTGGTGGGTCCGAAGATCTTGGCGCAGAATAAACCGTCCCGTTCTGGCTTGAAGGTTCGGTAGTTGATCGTCTCCGGCTTTTTGACTTCCCCATAAGACCAAGCCCGAATTTTCTCGGGGGAGGCCAAGGAAATGCGGACGGCATTGAAAGCCAAAGGATACTTGGGTTTCTCAAAAAAATTGAAAAGATCTTCCAAAACCGTTCTCCTCTATGCTTCTTCTTTCTCCAGAAGCTCCATGTCCAGGCAAAGACTTTGTAATTCTTTGACCAGGACGTTAAAGGACTCGGGGACCCCCGCTTCCAGACTATGTCCCCCCTTCACAATGGTCTCATACATTCTCGTCCGGCCGAGCACATCATCAGACTTCACGGTTAAGAACTCCTGCAAGGCGTAGGCAGCGCCATAGGCCTCCAGGGCCCAGACTTCCATCTCTCCCAGGCGTTGGCCTCCGAACTGAGCCTTTCCTCCCAGAGGCTGCTGGGTGATAAGGGAGTAGGGCCCCACGGAACGGGCGTGAATTTTGTCATCCACTAAATGGTGGAGCTTCATCATGTAGATAACCCCCACAGTGACCTTTTGGTGAAATGGTTCTCCTGAACGGCCGTCATAAAGCGTGGCCTGGCCGGTGACCGGGAGGCCACCCTCTTTCAGGGCGACTTTGATCTCTTCCTCTGAGGCGCCGTCGAAGGCAGGGGAAGCCATATACAGTCCGTGGGATAAATTTTGAGTGTACTCGCGGACTGCATCATCTTCCAGGCTATCGATTAAGGCCGAAAAGGCCTCCGAATTATAAATCTTCTTGATCTTTTCCCGCAGAGCTTTGGGATTGTATTCCTTTTCGATGATGCGGCTAACCTGCTCGCCAATGCCCTTTGCGGCCCATCCCAAATGGGTCTCTAGAATTTGGCCAACGTTCATTCGCGAGGGCACGCCCAGAGGGTTGAGAATGATGTCCACTGGCGCCCCATCCTCTAAGTAGGGCATATCCTCCTCGGGAAGGATCCGCGAGATGACCCCTTTATTCCCATGGCGGCCTGCCATTTTGTCCCCCACGGAGAGTTTGCGCTTAATGGCCACATCCACCTTGACCATCTTGATCACCCCGGGAGGAAGCTCATCGGCTTTCTTTAGACGGCCTATTTTTTTCTCAAAAGCCGTCCGAATCAACTGGATACGTTCATCCAGTTGCTCCCATATTTTCTCAGCGTCGGCCTTCTTTTTGGGGTTCTGAATGTTCAAATCCCGTAGGCGATGGTCCAGGATTAAAGACAGCATCTCTTTTGTTAGCTTTGAGTTTTTGGGGATCAATGTTTTCCCGCTGCGCTCTTCCGAAACCCGGGTACCTACCATCTCCCCTTGGAAAATCTTGCGCACCTTCTGAGCGGCGAGATGCTGAACGATCTGCACCTCGTCTTCCATATCGCGGTTGATACGGGCGATCTCCTCTTCTTCGATGGCCTTGGCTCGTGAGTCTTTCTCCACTCCCCGGCGACTGAAGATCTTAGCGCCGATCACAGTCCCTTCCACACCTGGAGGAACGCGCAGGGATGTATCTTTCACCGCTCCGGCCTTTTCGCCGAAAATCGCCCGGAGTAACTTTTCCTCGGGTGAGGGTTGGGTCTCTCCTTTGGGGGTGATCTTCCCGACGAGGATATCCCCGGCCTTGACCTCTGCCCCGATGCGGATAATCCCACTTTCATCCAGGTTCTTCAAGGACTCATCCCCAAGATTGGGAATGTCCTGGGTGATCTCCTCCTTGCCCAGCTTTGTGTCCCGGGCCACTACCTCAAACTCCTCGATGTGGATGGAAGTGAAACTGTCATCTTTGACCACCCGCTCGCTGATCAAAATGGAGTCCTCAAAGTTGTAACCCCCCCAGGGCATGAAGGCCACCAAGACATTTCGCCCCAGGGCCAGCTCCCCATTCTGCGTTGCCGGCCCATCGGCGATGATCTGGCCCTTCTGGATCCGCTGGCCTTCCCGAACGATGGGTTTTTGGTTAATGCAGGTATTTTGGTTAGAACGCTGGTATTTGATCAAATTGTAAATGTCCACCTCGGATCGGGCCCCATTCCGGCTGGCACTTTCAGCGCGGATGATGATTCGCGAAGAATCTATTTTCTCCACTACCCCATCCCGCTCGGCGACTACGGTCACCCCAGAATCCCGGGCCACCACATCTTCCATCCCCGTTCCGATGAGCGGAGCTTCGGCCCTGAGCAAGGGCACGGCCTGACGCTGCATGTTCGAACCCATCAAAGCCCGGTTGGCATCGTCGTTTTCTAAAAAGGGGATCAGCGAGGCCGCCACACTCACCAGCTGGGTTGGAGAAACATCCATCAGGTTGATTTCTTCGGGTCGCACGAGCGTAGACTCCCCGGCGATGCGCGCCTGGACCAAATCCGCAGTAAATCGTCCCTTGGCATCTACCGGGGCGTTGGCCTGGGCAATGACCCGGGTTTCATCTTCCTGCAAAGCGGAGAGGTACTCGATTTCCTTGGCCACTTGGCCGTTTACCACCTTCTGGTAGGGGGTAACGATGAATCCCAAGTCATCTACCTTGGCATAGGTACTCAAAGAAGCGATCAGCCCAATGTTGGGTCCCTCGGGGGTTTCAATCGGGCAGATCCGGCCGTAGTGGGTGGGATGGACATCGCGCACCTCGAAACCAGCCCGTTCCCGAGTCAACCCTCCGGGTCCGAGGGCGGAGAGACGCCGCTTATGGGTGATCTCCGAAAGAGGGTTGGTCTGGTCCATGAATTGGGAGAGTTGAGAGGACCCGAAGAATTCTTTCACCACGGCGGAGACGGGCTTGGGATTGATCAGGTCATGGGGCATGAGGGTTTCGACGTCCTGCAGGCTCATCCGTTCTCTGATGGCCCGCTCCATACGTACGACCCCGATGCGATACTGGTTTTCCAATAGTTCCCCCACCGCCCGGACCCTCCGGTTGCCCAAATGGTCAATGTCATCTACTTCCCCGATTCCATCTTTTAGCTCGATCAAGTATCTCACCGTTTCCAGGATGTCTTCTTTCCGCAAAACTCGGCAATCCAGAGCAGCGTCCAACTTCAGACGGTGGTTGACCTTCAATCGGCCCACGCGGGAAAGGTCATACCGTTCGGTCTTGAAGAACAGGTTATCAAAGAAAGTCTTGGCGGTTTCCAGCGTCGGAGGCTCGCTGGGGCGCAGCCGACGGTAGATCTCCAAAATCGCGTTATAAATCGAGGTAGGGGTCTTGTCGTAGGGTTTCTGCTTGCGATGCTCTTCGATGGGCCGGGTTCCCGTATCGTCGATTCGATCTGAATGAAGCGTATCCCGCAGGGAAGAGGAAACGTTCAGTTGGTCGATGAACAGAACTTCTATCTCCTTGACGCCCGCCGCGCGCAGCTCGGCCACCCGCTCCGGAGTCAACTCGGTATTGCAGGGGAATAAACTTTCTCCGGTTTGTGGATGGAAAACATTGTGGACTAAGTAGCGGCCGGTCAGGTCCGCTGGTTCCAGGGGCACGGCTTTGATCTTGGCGTCCGCCAATTTCTTCAGGGCCGGCCGGGTGATCTTCCGGTTCTTGCGCACGAGCAACTCTCCCGTGTGGGGATGCTTGATATCCTCGGTTGCCCGCTTGTTGATCAGAAGATCAAAATCGACATTTTTATATATCTTATCCTCTTTGAAGAAAACTTTCTCGGTGCGGTAAAAGTAATTGAGCAGGTCCTCGGCGGTATACCCTAAGGCCCGCAAGAGGATGGTTACATGTAATTTTCGCCGCCGGTCGATGCGGACGTAAAGCAGGCCTTTGGTATCAAACTCAAAGTCCAACCATGAGCCCCGGTGGGGAATGATGCGCCCTGAGTACAGAGGTTTGCCGGTACTGGTTTTTCCCTTTTCATGTTCAAAAAGAATCCCTGGAGAGCGGTGCAACTGGCTGACGATCACCCTTTCCGTTCCGTTGATGACAAAGGTACCCTTATCGGTCATCAAAGGAATTTCGCCAAAATAGACCTCCTGCTCTTTGATGTCTCGCACACGCGGTCGGCCCTTCTTTTCTTCCTCCTCTACTTCGTAGGTGATCAGGCGCACCACGACCTTCAAAGGGGCCGCGAAAGTCATCCCCCGCTGCCGGCACTCATCCACTTCATATTTAGGCTCCCCCAGTGAGTAGCTGACGAACTCCAGGGAGGCGGTTTCGTTGAAATCGCGGATGGGAAAGACACTCTTAAAAACCGCCTGCATCCCGATGTCTTTGCGATCCTCCGGGGATACATCCTTTTGCAAGAAGATCTCGTAGGATTGTCGCTGGACATCGATTAAATTGGGGATGTCCATGATCTTTTCGATCTTGGAAAAATTTAAGCGAACGACCGGCTGGCCGCCCCCTAAAGAAGCCATTCCTTCAATCCTCCCATCTGGTTTTCAGTCCGGAGTCAAAATCCGGCCCCCGGAAAAATCAAACCCTTTATTTGATCTCCACAGTGGCGCCGACTTCTTCTAGCTTTTTCTTTACGCTTTCGGCCTCATCTTTGGAGACGCCTTCTTTCACAGGCTTGGGCACGCCCTCGACCAAATCTTTGGCCTCTTTTAAACCCAGGCTGGTCAATTCACGGACCACTTTGATGACCTGGATCTTCTTTTCCCCCGCGCCGGTGAGGACTACATCAAACTCCGTTTTTTCCTCAGCCACAGGGGCCGCTTGGCCAGGCCCGGAGGCTGGACCTGCGGCCACAGCAACGGTGGCAGCAGAGACCCCCCATTTTTCTTCTAAAAGTTTACTCAATTCCGCGGCCTCCAAAAGGGTCAGTCCGCTCAAAGCCTCTACGATCTTCTGCAAATCAGCCATCTTTCTCTCCCCTGTGAAATATAATTTTGTTCTTGAATGATCCTCTCAAGTGAGATCATGAAATGGATGGATGTTGACTCCTGGCCTTCAGCATCTGAGCTAAGCGTGTACCGGGAGTAACCAACAGGCGCACCAGTCTCGAGCTCGGGGCCTGGATTAAACCCAAGATCCTGCCTCGCAGCTCCTCCAAAGTGGGTAGGGTCACCCATTCCTGGATTTCCTTCGGTCCCCACAGCTTTCCATCGGAGCAGGCCATGAGGATCTGGAGTTCTGGGTACTCCTTGGCGAATTTTGCCAAAACCCGGGCAGGAGCCACAGGATCCGTGTCACTCCAGGCCAAAGCAATGGGCCCCTCAATCTTCGACCCCAAAAGTTCTTTATCCGTGCCCTGGATGGCCAGCCGAAAGAGAGTATTTTTGACGATGCGGTATCCCACGGCTGCCTTGCGCAGCTCCCGACGAAGTAGGGTCATCTTTTCCACGTTGAGGCCAACGAACCGAGCCAGGATAGCCACCTTTGCTTTGCGCATCTGCTGATGGAGATCGGCCACGACTCTGCGCTTATCCTCTCCCTTCAAACCTCAACCTCCTTTCTCCATCGCTTTTTGCCTCCCCACTCAAAAGTGGGAATGACCGCGGATTTTGATGACCCCCCCAAAAATCTCATCCCTCTATGGACCCATTCCGTCTCGGTAAGGCCGAAGTTTTTAACTTAAGCACAACCTCTCTGCACCTACAGTCTCTGGGGGGTAAATTCAGCCTCTCCAGACGATAGGATTATTGTTTCATCGCCCCGCGCAGGGTGTTGGGATCGAGCTTGACCCCCGGACCCATCGTGGTTGAAATGGCTACGCTTTTGAGATAGGTTCCCTTGCTCGAAGCGGGCTTAGCCCGGATGATCACATCCATCAAGGCCAGCACATTCTCTTTCAATTTTTCGATGTCGAAGGAAACTTTCCCCACAGTCGTGTGGACGATGCCGCTCTTATCCACCTTAAACTCTACCCGGCCAGCCTTCAGCTCTTTGATCGCCCTTCCTACGTCGAATGTCACCGTTCCCACCTTCGGGTTGGGCATCAAGCCCCGGGGTCCGAGGATTTTTCCCAATTTTCCCACGGTCCCCATCAAATCCGGGGTGGCGATGGCTTTGTCGAAATCTGTCCAGCCGCCGGTGATTTTCTCCACCAAGTCTTCTGCTCCTACAAAGTCCGCCCCAGCCTCTTGGGCCTCCTTTTCTTTCTCCCCCTTGGCGAAGACTAAAACCCTTATCGACTTGCCCACACCGTGAGGAAGGACGACCGTGCCCCGAACCATTTGGTCCGCATGCTTGGGGTTGACGCCCAGTCGAATGGCCATGTCCACGCTTTCGTCAAACTTGGCTCGCCCGGTTTCCTTGAGTATTGTTAAGCCCCCGTCTAGATCGTAGCGAGCGGTGCGGTCAATTTTCTCTCTCGACCCCAAATATCTCTTCCCTCGTTTGCTCATGCCTTCATCCTTCAACGATTTCGATGCCCATGGACCTGGCCGTTCCTTCGATCGTCAGGATGGCGGCCTCCAAACTCGCGGCGTTCAGGTCGGGAAGCTTCATTTGGGCGATTTCCCTCATCTGCGTGCGGGTAACCTGCCCGACCTTCGTCCGGTTGGGTTCCCCGGATCCCTTGACGATGCCCGCAGCCTTCTTCAACAACACGGCTGCCGGGGGTGTCTTGGTAATGAAAAAAAACGATCGATCTGCATAGATGGTGATCACTACGGGAATGATCGTGCCTTCCTGGCTCTTGGTTTGGGCGTTGAAGGATTTGCAGAATTCCATGATGTTGACCCCGTGCTGTCCAAGAGCGGGTCCCACCGGCGGAGACGGATTCGCTTGCCCCGCTGGAATTTGTAGCTTCACCATACCGATTACTTTCTTGGCCATCTGGGTCCTCTTCTCAATTCTTCTTCACTTGGGCAAAATCCAACTCCACGGGGGTGGAACGCCCGAAAATACTCACGAGCACTCGCACCTTACCTTTTTCCGGATTTACCGCCTCCACCAACCCATTGAAGTTCGAGAAGGGCCCATCGACCACCCGGACTTGGTCCCCCTTCTCAAAGGTCATGCGGTGTTTGGGCCTCAGGAGGCCTTCGTTCATCTGGTTTTTGATCTCCTCCACTTCTTGATCGGGGATGGCTGTGGGATTCGCCCGGTCCCCTACGAACCCGGTCACCTTCGGGGTCTCTTTCACGATATGCCAGGTTTCGTCGTTCAGTTCCATTTTGACCAGGATGTACCCCGGGAAAAACTTGCGGGAGGAGGCCTTTTTTTTTCCTTTGATCATCTCGATCACTTTTTCAGCAGGTACCAAAACTTCTGAGAAGTAATCCTCTTTTCCCGCAAATTTGATCCGTTCTTCCAAGACGGATTTTACCTTGTTCTCAAACCCGGAATAGGTATGTACGACGTACCACTTTGGGCCATGGGGATCATCCTCATTTTTAATCCAGGAATATCCTGACCAAGCGGGAGAGGCCCAAGTCCACGATCCCCAAAAAAAAGGAAACCATCACCACCGTGATCAAGACCACGGAAGTGGAGGCGATCGTCTCTTTCCTTGAAGGCCAGGTAACTTTCTTTAATTCCACGCGCACTTCTCGGAAGAACTGTTTTGTGGTCTTCCAAAATTCCTTGATCTTTTCCATCTTCATTTCTGGATTTCCAGGAGCCTAAAATAATTTAATTCGTTGGCAGGCCAGGAGGGATTCGAACCCCCATCACCCGGATTTGGAGTCCGGTGCTCTAGCCGTTAGAGCTACTGGCCTTTTATTTCACATTTCTTTCCGTCGACCGATTGAGCGACCGCCGCTAGAATGAGGAAACGCCCGCACGGGCTGCGATGCTTTTCCAGCTCGCCTATTTGGTTTCCTTGTGAGGAGTGTGGGTACGACAGAATCGGCAATACTTCTTGAACTCCAGCTTGTCCGGCGTAGACCTTTTGTTTTTAGTAGTGGTATAATTTCTCCGCTTGCATTGCCCGCAAGCTAGGGTAACGATCTCCCTCACAAATTCTCCTCTTCTATTTTAGCATCAAAGGACCCACCTCGGCAACGAGTAAACCATTAAAGAAGCTGTCAGCTATCAGCTCTCAGCAGACCGGTTTTCATTTCTTTGGCTGACCGCTGAAGGCTGATGGCTGAAAGCTTTTTATTCCAGGATATCAGAGATGACCCCCGCGCCCACCGTCCGTCCCCCCTCCCGAATCGCAAACCGCAACTCCTTCTCCATCGCAATCGGCGTGATCAAATGCACCTCCACATTCACATTGTCCCCAGGCATCACCATCTCCACCCCAGCCGACAACGTCACGATCCCCGTCACATCCGTCGTCCGAAAATAAAACTGCGGCCGATACCCATTGAAAAACGGCGTGTGCCGCCCCCCCTCCTCCTTCGTCAACACATACACCGAACCCTTAAACTTCGTGTGCGGCGTAATACTCCCAGGCTTCGCCACCACCTGCCCCCGCTCCACCTCATCCCGCTTCGTCCCCCGCAACAATACCCCAATATTATCCCCCGCCTGCCCCTGATCCAATATCTTCCGAAACATCTCCACTCCCGTACACACCGTCTTAAACGTCGGCCGAATCCCCACCACCTCCACCTCATCCCCAACCTTCACCAACCCACGCTCCACCCGCCCCGTCACCACCGTCCCACGCCCAGAAATCGAAAACACATCCTCCACCGGCATCAAAAACGGCTTCTCCACATCCCGCTTCGGCTCCGGAATATACTCATCCACCGCCTTCATCAACTCAAATACCGACCCACAACTCTCACACTTCTCATCCCCACACCCATGCTGCATCGCCTTCAACGCACTCCCCCGCACAATCGGTATCTCATCCCCAGGAAACTCATACTTGCTCAACAACTCCCGCAACTCCAACTCCACCAACTCAATCAACTCCGGATCATCCACCATGTCCACCTTATTCAAATACACCACAATATACGGCACCCCAACCTGCCGCGCTAACAAAATATGCTCCCGCGTCTGCGGCATCGGCCCATCATCCGCACCCACCACCAAAATCGCCCCATCCATCTGCGCCGCACCCGTTATCATATTCTTGATGTAATCCGCATGCCCAGGACAATCCACATGCGCATAATGCCGCTTCACCGTCTCATACTCCACATGAGCCGTCGCAATCGTGATCCCCCGCTCCTTCTCCTCCGGCGCCTTGTCTATCTGATCAAACGGCACATACTCCGCCATCCCCCGCTGCGCTAAACACCTCGTGATCGCACTCGTCAACGTCGTCTTCCCATGATCAATATGCCCAATCGTCCCCACATTCACATGCGGCTTCGTCCGCTCAAACTTCCGCTTCGACATGTCTCCTCCTTTGCTTCAGGTTCTGGCAGATCCGTGTCTTCAATTTTTCTCTGGAGCCCACGACCGGGATTGAACCGGTGAACCTCATCCTTACCAAGGATGCGCTCTACCAACTGAGCTACGTGGGCTTGGAGCGGGAAACGGGATTCGAACCCGCGACCCACAGCTTGGAAGGCTGTTGCTCTAGCCAGCTGAGCTACTCCCGCAAAAATTCTTGACCGTTCCTGATCCTAGCTCTTAAGGTAAGCATTTAAATGATTTGTTATCGATAACCCTGGTGGAGAGGGGAGGATTCGAACCTCCGAAGGCTACGCCGACAGATTTACAGTCTGTTCCCTTTGGCCACTCGGGAACCTCTCCACTGGCCTGTTATCAGTTTTGAGCTGTCAACTGTCAAAGGAATCTGAAGGCTGACAGCTCAAAACTGAAAACTTGGCTGGAGCTGGCGATGGGACTCGAACCCGCAACCGGCTGATTACAAATCAGCTGCTCTACCGATTGAGCTACGCCAGCGGAAGCGCAAACCCGCCTTTTTCGTATCAAAATATATCATTTTACCCCTTTAAACATTTTTGTCAATATTTTTTTTTCTCCCACCATTTTATTCACCCATTCCAAATATTTCTTTTCGCCCCCATCGACCTTCAAGAACACGATCTCTGGAACCTCATAACTATGTGCCTCTTTAATTTTATTCATTATTATTTTTGATTTCTTGCTTGTAGTCTTTATCAAGATCATTGCCTCTTTCTCGACACAAAGTTTCCCTTCCCAATAGAAAAAAGAGGTAACTCTGGGAATGATATTTACGCAAGCAGCTAACCTGCCTTCAACGAGAGTTTTGGCTATCTTTCGAGCCTCTTTCTCTGTACGAGAACCAGAAATCATCAAAAGAGCGCTCATCCACCCTTCCTCCATTCCCGGCGTTTCAAAGTTCCGGGTCTGATTATTTATTCCCGCGGTTTTTCCCGGCCGCCATCCCCTTTGAATAAACCCTCGAAAGTATTTCTCGCATTTCGGAGTCGTGGATCCCGGACAATGCTTTTTCGATTCGCTCCCTTTCTTCTGCGGTTAAACCCGAAGACGGTCCCCCCCCTTCCTCTTCTTCTTTCTTTTTTACTCCCCCATCAGAAGATTCCATCTCCCCCAAGAAAAAACGGAGGTCTTGCAACAAATGATTCCCCGTCTGCTCATGTAACTTTTGCAGAATCAGTCCTTTCATGAATTGAAGTTGTTGCATCCACACCGAACTTGAAACCCTTACCTGTAGCACTCGATTTTTCACCCCCATGGGCTGAGTCCTCTCGGCTACGGCCGCTCCTACGGCCTTCTCCCATGAATCCAAGAATTTTTGTTCCTCAATCCTTCTCTTCAAGCCTGAACTTTTGAGAAAATGTCCTAAGACTTCCCCCAGGGTTGACGGGTTTTTTCTTCCTTTTCCCATGTTCTACCCCGTGCGGGAGGAATCCGACAAATGAATTCGCATTCTTATCCTTAAGCTAGAAAAAGGTCAGGGGGATTGTGAGTTCCTCCCATTTTTCCGTATTCCCCTCTTCTTGTCACTCCTCAGATTCCCCTGCGCTCTCCTTCCGGAATTCTCCACAAGGTGGCAGGTATCGTTGAGGCAACGTACGATAGCCCCTCGTTCCGAGAATTCAATGATATTCTTTCCCGTCGCGTCCTGGCGAAACCGCCTGAAATGATTCAGGGGAATTTCCAGAATCCGGCAAAGGATTGTTAGATTTACAAAGCTATGAGCCACAACGACCACTGTATCTTCCGGATACTCCCGGATAATCCTCTCGATCGAATCCCAAGCCCTACGCTGGAGATCACCTAAGGATTCCCCTTGCGGAAGCGGGGTCGACTCAGGCTCCTGAATCCAATTTTTTAAGAATTCCGGGTAACCTCTCCTCAAATCTTCGGCTGTCAGACCTTCTAATTGTCCCTGGTTTAGTTCTTTCAACCCTTCATCGATGACCACGGGGCAATCATGGTAGCGGGCGATTTGCTCCGCCGTCAGCCGGGCTCGAATTAACGGGCTGGTGTAAATGGCTGCGAGGGTCTCTCCCTTCAAGGATTCCGCCAGAGATTGGGCCTGAGACCTCCCCTTGGAGCTCAGTTCGATGTCCGAAAACCCCTGGAATTTGTGAGCTTCGTTCCAGAGAGTTTCTCCATGGCGGATGAGGATCAACCGCATGAGATTTTTTTCCCTTTTTTTCTCGATCTACGGGAGAGACCTCCAGATGCCCCCCTTTCCTTCACAGGGGCAAACCATTCCGAGGGCAGGTTTTTGTACAATCCCGGCAAGCAATCTCGCAAGGCTCGATATGGATAATGGTCTGAGAGCGCGGAAATCTAGTTTTAATTTCTTCTTCGAGATGGCTGCATAAATTATGAGCGCTCTGTAAGTCAACGGTTTTGCCTAAAACCAGATGTAAATCGATGTATCGTTCCGCCCCCGCCTTGCGGGTGCGCAGTTTGTGAAATTCAATAAATTGGGTATAGTGATCTTGTAAGATGCTGCGAATGACTTTCTCCTCTTCTTGCGGAAGCCCCCAATCCATAAGATCCCGCAGGGCTATCCCCATCAAGCCCACGGATGCCTTGAGGATAAAAAGGGCAACCGCGATGGCAGCGATAGAGTCCAAGGCCAGGGCCCCGGTCAAAAGAATCAATACCAACCCGGAAAAAACACCCAGGGAGGTGTAAATATCAGCACTCAGATGGGCAGCATTCGCTTCCAGGGCAATGGATTCCGTCTCGCGGGCAATTTTAATGTTGTGCCGAAAGACCAAAAAGTTAACCCCCGCGGAGATGAACATGACTGCAACGCCATAAGGAACGAATTGCAGGGCCTTGGGGTAGATCAGACGTTCAATCGCCTCCCAGATGATATATATTCCCGCCGCGGCGATCAGGGCCGCTTCCACCATCCCGGAGAGACTTTCAAATTTACCATGGCCGTAGGGATGGGTCCGATCTGCCGGTTGGCTTGACCTGCCTACAGTGAAGTAGGCGATCAACGCCGACACCAGATCCATGGTTGAATGAATGGCCTCCGTGATGACGCTGATGGAGTTGATGGCTAACCCCACGCCAGCCTTTAGGAAAATGATGGCAATGTTGGAAAGGATGGAGAGGAATGCTGCCCTTTGCTTTCTGTTCATCGGCCGCCTTCCCGATCCCCTGCGAATCTTTTCCAGCGGGCTGCATCGACCCCCTTTATGCTTACCCGTTTTCGCCGTGCTTTGTGTCCGCTGAGAATCTCTACCCTTGAAGTGGATACGCCCAGAGCTTTGGCCAACAACTCCCGGCAGAGACGATTCGCCGCCCCTTCCACTGGCGCGGCGGTTACGCGAATCCGAAGAAATTCATCTCGATATCCGGAGATTTCGTTCCGAGAGGCCCGGGGCTGTACCCAAACTTCCACAATCTTTTCTAACGTTGGGCCGCTTTCTTTCTTCATGCTCCCTCGGTCGATTCAGATTTTCCAGATTCTTCCCGAGTTGACTCCAGCAATCTCCGATGCATTTCGATCGTGGCCTTCAAGGCCGCCACGAATTGTCCCCGCTGATGTTTGAGTTGGTTGATCTCCGTCTCTATCTGCAGGGCCTGAGCCCGGGAGCT
>CAVXFA010000097.1:0-42407 GCA_963760605.1 uncultured delta proteobacterium
TGCTGCTTTCCTGGAGAAAGGACTCTTTCCACGGCCACCCTCCGGCTGGGATTCTTAGAGCGGGCATATCCTATCAAAGGGGGGGCTCAGAAGAGGATTGACAAGAGAAGAGTTAATCCCATTTGAGGGCCAGGGTCTTATCTTCCCTCAATTCCACACGAGTACCAAATTTTTTACCTTCTCTATTTAAAACGTCCCTTAACCCCAGGGCCTCAGCCCTGGAGGCCCGATATACCCGAAAGTTTTTGATCTGGGTCGGGGTCATTTCCAGCTTTACGAGTTTTCCCGTCGATGGGTCCACACTGGCAAAGTACATCAAGCCTAAATCGCCTCGGAAGGATTCATAGCCGCTGATTCCTTCATAATCATTCAAAAAGTCACCGCAGCCGTGGATCATCAGCTTGTCCCGGTAAACTTCTAAACCTTTCACATGGTGGGAAGAATGCCCGTGGATCACGTCCAATCCGGCATGCTCAAGGAGTTTATGAGCGAATTCTATCTGCTCCTTGGGGACTCCGTAGCCCCAGTTCCCTCCCCAATGAATGGAGGCTACGGCAATATCCCCTGGCCGTTTCACCGCCAAGACTTTTTCTTTGATATACTCAACCGTCTTGTCTGAAAAGTCTGGGAGAAGGTTTACGCCGGCCTTTTGGGCCGAAGCGGCCCAGGTAAAGGGAATACCGCTGGTTTCCGACCCAAAGGAAAAGACAATGACTCTTCCTTTTCCCTTGATCTCGAACACCGCCGGAGTTTCCGCTTCCTTCAGATTCTGACCCGCCCCTGAATATTTTATCTTCACTTTTTTTAATGTCTCCAATGTCTCTTTGAGGCCTGAATATCCCCAATCCAGAACATGGTTATTGGCCAGGGCGGTATAATCGATATTGGCCACGGTTAAACAAAAGATATTCTCTGGATTCATCCGGTAGAGGACCTCTTTTCCTCTCCAGTATTCGTCACCTTTGGTTATGCTCGTCTCCAGATTAATCATCCTCAAGTCCGGCGCCACCCGTTCCAATTCATGGAGAGCTTCTCCCCAAATATAAGAAAAGTTGACGGTCCGCGGGATCGGACCATTCGCCCTCACCGCAAGCTCTACATATCCTCCCGCGCTTTCCATGTAGGGCTCATGGAGAGTCGGGTCACCCGGATGGGGCAAGACCTGGTCAATGCCCCTACCTGTCATCACATCCCCGCACATAAAGAGGGTGATGAGCTGAGCCATTCTTGACGAATCTCTGAAATTAATGGCCATCTTTTCACGGCCTGGTGATGCCTCCATTAGGCTTAGGGCGAGGAGCCCGCTCAACACGGCCAACGAGGCAAACTTTTTCATGTCTTCCGGGTCAAATTTTCAACTGTCAATAAAAATCTCATCAAGGAATATCCGAGCCATGAGGAGTACCTCCTTGGTGAAATGAGGAATATTGGCGGGGCTAGTTTGCCGGCTTCTGGCTCAATATTTTACCAGGCTTTAATCGACTTGAAAAGTTGAAAGGAAGGGTTATTGTGGTAAGTGGCATCCACCTCGACGACGGCCGCCCGGTGCGCCATCCATTAAGTCTTACCGAACGGGTGTCCAGGAGGGGAAATGAGTCGGAAATTTCTTTGCCATTCGAAGGATCGTTGGTATCATGGGAAAAAAGGGTCAGAGTCAGTGATAAATTAGAAAAATTAACTCGAATCACTGAGCCAGACACCATTATCTTTAAGGAGGGAAGGATGGGTAATAATCAAAAAGATGAGCGGGCGACGCATATATTGTATTGGGAGAGGCTGGCAAAGGCGGAGCCGAATGAGGTTTGCCATCGAACGGGAGCGACCTACAGCCTGGAGCGAAAAGGGTACTTTCTACCCATCCTCGAACAGAAGTATTTAATCCTTCCAGGAGAACAAAAAATTTTCTGTATGCGCGGAGATTTTTGTGAGGAAGAAAATTTGCGTGATTATTTCTACCTGATGGTCCTCCTTTATTTGTTGGATGCCAAAGGGGGGAGCCCACCCGCACGTGGATCAGCGAGAAAGAGCTCAAAGGCGGGACGACCTTCTTTCGTGGCCCGCATGCCCTCCGGGTGGAAGAGTTAAAGACGGCCTTTGGGAGAAACCCCCAGGCCTTTGGTCGGGTCGGAAGCCGCTTGGGCGGGGTGGAGCTCCTCTTTGGGGATAAGGGCTTCGCCCTGACGGTTTTTCCACGAGTACCCTTGGCTTATATCCTCTGGAAAGAAGACGAGGAATTTCCCGCCCAGGTGACGGTGATGTTTGATTCCACCATCCAGAATCATTTTTCCCTGGATGGAATCTGGTGCATCGTAGCCGAAGTGGGCCAGCGCATTCTGGATGCGCATCAGTCATGAAGGGAAAAGATCAAAGAGGTATTAAACCCGAAGGCCATGCCTCTTTTCGTCATGAAGGCGCCTTTCGATTGCCAGGTCATCTTCCGCGAAGAAGCCGAGGCCCGGCGGAGTGAATCCGTGGGGTTTTTCTCAAGACGGAAAAATCATCCGCTTCCGCACGGAAAGATTTTAAGAGCTATACCAGAACCTCCTCAAGATCGCCTATTTCCCCAAGCTGGCTTACCAGATGCGATCATTGGTTCTGCCCCTAAGCCGCATAGTCTGGAAAATCCAGTCCCTGAAGCACCTTTAAACCGAAAGGCGCAAGAGCGTAAGGCGTGAAGCGTCTGGCCAAAAAGAAATGAAATGGGCCAAACCAGTGATCATTGAGGCTGAACACTGAACACTGTGCAACAAACTGAATTCTCCTTGACTTTTCCACCAGCTCTTTTTAGTATAAAACCAGTCGGGGCGTAGCGCAGCCTGGTAGCGCACCTGCTTCGGGAGCAGGGAGTCGCTGGTTCAAATCCAGTCGCCCCGACCAGAAATTTCAAAGGACTTGCCTCCAGAGGGTTAAGTCCTTTTTCCTTTTTGGGTATCTATGTGGGACCCAGGTTATCCTTTTCCCCCACCCAACAATGGAGGCACAGTTTTTCTCGGGGAAGACCAATGGCCCGGATCATATCTTCGATGGTCTGGTATCTAAGGGTGGTCGCTCCCAGCTCCCTCCGGATCCACTCTACCATCTTTGGGTATTTTCCAGAATGAGGATCTAAGTATTCCGCGACGTCTTCAATATCTTTTCCTTCAATGCTGCGGATCGCCCTCCGGGCCGCTGGAAAAAACTAATGCGCCGGGGAATGGATTCAAATTGGAAGGGAACAGGGGAGAAAACCCCCTTGACATAATCGAAGGTAAGGTTATTATTTCTATGCGGGTTTTAATGGCAGGGGTCGACCCGGGACTGACGCCGTAAGGGGGAATTCATCCATGACATTTCTCCTCTTAATCCTTGCTTACCTTTTGGGCTCCATTCCCACCGGAGTGATCCTGGCCAAGGCCTTCGGTAATATAGATCCCCGCACCCAGGGAAGCAAGAATATCGGGGCCACGAACGTCTTCCGCACGGCCGGTAAGAAACTGGGAGTCATCACGCTCTTGGGGGACATCTTGAAAGGCCTGATCCCGGTAGCCATTGCCAGAGGGACTCTCGATTCGTATTTCTGGATTGGAGCCGTGGCCCTGGCAGCTTTTCTTGGCCACCTTTACCCGATCTTCCTGAAGTTCAAAGGGGGGAAAGGGATTGCCACCGGCCTGGGTGTATTTCTGGCCCTATCCCCTTTGCCGGCAATTTTGTCCCTTTTGGTTTTTGGGGCAGTCGTGTACAGGTGGCGTTACGTTTCTGTGGGGTCTCTATCGGCGACCGCGGCTTTTCTCTTTCTGCTCGCCTTACTCAACCCCCATCGGATCTATATCCCTTTTGCCCTTATCATAGGAGTACTCATTTTCTACCGTCACCGCGAGAATATTGAACGCTTGCTGGGTGGCAAGGGAGTCTAAAGTCGGGATGAAATCCAGCCCAGCAGAACCTTCCTGAGCGAAATCCTGAGGCCGGGCTGGCCGGGGTGAGTGAAAATATGGAAAGATCAGTGATGACGGTGATAGAAGTAGCCAAATACCTGGGTTTTAGTGTGAAGCAGATCCAGCGCATGGTGGCCAGCGGTGAGATCCCCTGCTCCCGGGTTGGCGGGCAACTCCGTTTTTTGAGGGCGAGGATCGATGAGTGGATTCGAGCTCATGAAATGAAGCCCTCGGTTTTTTGTGCAGGCTGCAACCGGGTGTTCACCGAGC
Organism: uncultured delta proteobacterium; assembly: GCA_963760605.1. Lineage (GTDB taxonomy): Bacteria > Desulfobacterota > SM23-61 > SM23-61 > SM23-61 > CAVXFA01. Next base: position 4,185 of record CAVXFA010000097.1, read on the forward strand.
CTTTCTTGCCGCTGGCCAAAAGGAAGGAGGATTTGAAGAACCCCGAGTATGTTCGCATCAAACAATACATGGACGGAGGAGAATATTTTTGCTCCGCCTGTTTTACCAAGACGAAGCCCTGTCCACTCTGCGGGAAACACTTCCTGCTAACTTTTCAAGACCAGGACCAACCGGTTTGCCCCCGATGCGCTGCCCTTGAAGCGGTAAGAAAAAAATAATTGGCAAATTCCAAGCTTGAGAACTTCCCCGGATAATTCGGTCACGCCCCCGCAAAAAGTCTTAATTCTCCATGCTGGGGGAATCGGCGATTTGCTTTTGGCTCTGCCGGCCCTGCGCATCTTCCGCCACAACTTTCCTCGTTCTATCTTGGAACTCATGGGGCGGGCAGAAAGGCTGTCCTTAGTTGCTTTTGACCTGCAAGCAGCGTCCATCCACTCCATCGACCAGGCTGGAATGGCCTATTTTTACTTAGAAGGAGAGACCCTTCCTTCTGGGCTATCCACTTTTTTCTCCTCCTTCGGTATCGTGCTTGCTTTTGGGAAATCGCAGGGAAGTATTTTGGCGAGAAATTTAATAAGGGTGGGGGTTGGTAGGGTCATTACGGTTCCCTCCTTTCCCGCGGAGGATGCGGGGATCCACGTTTCCGAGTATTTAGTGGAGTCTTTGAGGGCTGCGGGCATCGGGGGGGAAAATTTATTCTCCCCCTTGGGTCTCCCGGAAGATGCGGTGGCCTTTGCTAGACATTTTTGGGCCGCACAGGGTTTGCAGGAAGAGGAGCGGGTAATGGCCATCCACCCGGGGAGCGGCAGCCAGGCGAAGAACTGGGGCCCCGAAAATTTTGCCAGGGTTGCGGACTGGGCTAGCGAACGGTGCAAAGTACTCCTCATCTCCGGCCCGGCTCAGGATGGAGTTGAAGAGGTCAGGCGGTCCATGAAGAAAGCGAGCCCTCTGGTTGCGGATAATCTTCCGCTGGTTCACTTGGCCGCTGTACTCAAAGCCAGTACAGCCTATCTGGGAAATGACTCGGGGATTACTCATTTGGCGGCGTCGCTGGGCTTGCCAACGGTAGCCCTTTTTGGCCCTACCAACCCGACTGTCTGGGGCCCAAGGGGACCGGGAGTGCGGATTTTGTGGGGAAAAAATCTTTGTTCCCCATGCTCTTCCGAGGCGCGATCGGAATGCTTCCGTCAAGGGCTGGAAGGCATAAAGCTGGAAGAGGTAATCCAGGTTTTATCGCCTTTCCTCAAGTAAGAAATCGGGCTTATTTTTTAAGTGGTTTTGTTATTTGGGGGAGCATTGAGCAAAGGGCATAGCGCAATGGGCTAAGAAGTATGGCTTTTTTGACTCACTGCTCTTAGCCCTCTCCTCTTTGCTATTCTTATGGGTATAACCCCAGAAGCTGGATGGCTTCGGCCACTCGGCCCACAGCCAGCATGTAAGCAGCGAGGCGAGGGGTAACTTTGTGGTCCCGGGCTATCTTGAAGACCTCGTTAAAGCTACGGACCATAATCTCTCCCAGCTTGCGGTTGACGTCCTCTTCGCTCCAGAAGAACTCCTGGATGTTCTGCACCCACTCGAAATATGAGACTGTGACCCCGCCAGCATTCGCCAGAATGTCGGGGATGACCAAAACGCCATTGCTTTGCAAAATTTCGTCGGCCTCTGGGGCGGTAGGCCCGTTGGCTCCCTCGGTAATAATCCTGGCCTGGACCTTAGCCGCATTTTTCAAGGTGATGACATTTTCCAGGGCCGAGGGAACAAGGACATCGCATTTGATGGTGATCAACTCTTCATTGGTGATACGGTCGCCTGCTTTGTAATCCAGGACCGAGGATCCTTTTTGTTTAGCGTCGAAAACCTTCTCGGGGTCGAGGCCTTTAGGGTTATAGATTCCACCCTTGGAATCGCTGACAGCGATGATTTTCGCCCCCACCTCATGAAAGATCCGGGCTGCGCTGTAACCCACGTTGCCGAAGCCCTGAACTGCAACGGTTGATTTTGTTAAATCCATATCCAGCGCCTTGGTGGCCTCGCGGGTCGTGAAGACGCAACCACGCCCCGTGGCCTCTTTTCTGCCCAAGGTCCCCCCCAGAGCAATTGGCTTGCCAGTGACCACTCCCGGGACGCTGTGCCCGTTGGCCACGCTGTACGTGTCCATGATCCAGGCCATGACCTGGGCGTCCGTATAAACATCCGGAGCGGGAATATCTCTGTCAGGCCCAATGATGATTAAAATTTCAGTGGCATAGCGCCGGGTTAGGCGCTCAATCTCGGCTCGGGACATTTCCTTGGGGTTGCACCGAACGCCTCCTTTGGCCCCGCCGTATGGGATGCTGACCACAGCACACTTCCAGGTCATCCACGCAGCGAGGGCCTTGACTTCATCCAGGGTAACGTCTGGATGATAGCGGAGCCCTCCCTTGGCTGGCCCACGGGAATAATCATGCTGCACGCGGTAACCCTCGAAGATCTTCTGAGACCCATCATCCATCCTCACCGGCAGGGTGACAATCAAGCATCTGCGCGGATGGCGCAGCCGCGCCCAGATGTTCCTGTTGAGGTTGATCTTCTCGGCGGCGGCGTCGAGCATCTTTAGGGCCGCGGTGTAGGGGTTTTCCTTTTGAAGATTCTTCTCTCCGGACATAGAGGCTCCTTTCTTAGGCGTTTCTGAATTGGGAGAGGAACGGATTCAACCTATCATAAAATGAGCAGAAAGGAAAGACGGCGGAGTGCTGCTGGAAGGCACAGGCAAGCGAAGGAAAACCAGCCTCCTTTTGAAAAGAAAGAAGCAGGAACGTACGGTGATTCTGATTATCTCAAGAAGAAATTATAGAGAAGAGAAGTCGGGCACTTCGGCCAGGAGGTCACAGGCTCCGTAACGGCCAAGCTGCAAATGGGGATAGCGAAGAAAAGGACGATTAAAATAACGAGTACCCACTCTGAAAGCCTACTTTTCATGTTTGATCTGCCTCCTTTTCTTCTAATTCCAACTTACCGTTTAACTTTATACAGCATATCTTGTGCCAAGCATAACTGACAAGGAGGCTTGAAATTTCCTTCCGGGGAAAACTTAAAATATCATTGATTTCAGAAATTTGAGACCAAATGAGGAGTTTAAATAATTGGAGAAACATGGAAGGGACCCTTTGTCCGATCTCTTATGGTGTTCTTTTTGGACAGCAATTGACATTTTTGTTGTTATTTTACCATACTTTTCATCTTGGTCATCTGACTGCGGATATTTTCAGCCCGGGGACCGGTGGGTTGGACTTTCAGATAATCCTCCCAAGCCTTAATGGCTCCTTTGATGTCCCCCTTGTCATGCAGGAGAACGATCCCCAGATTGTAACGGCTGTTAACATGCTTGGGGTCGATCTCCGCCGCCTTCTTGAACTCAGCGATGGCCCGGTCATAATCGCCCTTTCGCCGGTACATGATCCCCAGGTCAGTGCGTACGTCGGCATTATTGGGGTCGATCTCCAAGGCTTTGGAATAAGTCTCTATTGCCCGATCGAATTGTCCGGAATCGAAATAAGCATTTCCAAGCTGCATGAGCGCGTTGAGGTTTTTGGGGTCGTCCTTGAGAACGGACTGAAGGAAGCCAATCTGTTTCTGCACATCCGCAGACGGGACGGCCGGGGCCGATGAAGGGGCGGGTTGCTTTATCGTGGGAGCGATTATGGGCGCCTTATCCTCATAGTAAACAGTTGCAATCACCCCGACAACCACTCCCGCGATGAAGGCAATCACTACGAATAGGAAAGCATATTCTTTCTTCATAAGAGAATCCTGGCTACTGAAATACTATTTCATACTATCATGAAATTCAAGAAATGATCAAAGGCGATACGGAAGGAAAGGGACTGCATCCGCACTTTTATTTCATCCTCAAAGATCCGCTGTTGGGTGGCCAACCCGGGGTCCTTTCTATCAGCAGGTTTTCTGAATTAAGAAATTTTCTTGAAGCTCTCTTTTCTTGCCCTACATACCGGGCATTCGGCGGGTAATTCGGCGTCAAAGACATACCCGCAGACCTGGCATACGGAATATTCGGTTTCCTGTTCTTTGATCAGGGCCGCCAGGGCGTCCTTGTAAAGTTTGGCGTGTCTCTCTTCCACATCCCGCGAGCGCGAAAAGCTCCAGGCCACATCTTCTCTCTGGAGGGCAAAGGCCTCCTGGATGAAAGGGGGGTAGAGGTCCGTTTTGGCCTTGATCTCATTTTCAAAGGCAGCCTTCAGATTATCCTCGGTCTCCCCAATGACTCCCTCCAGGTACTTGATATACTCGGCCGCGTGCACTCTCTCTGCATCAGCCACCGCCCTAAAGAGTCTGGCAATCTGGGGAAATCCGTCCTCTTCTGCTTTTTGGGCAAAGGCCAGGTTGCGTATATGGGCCTTCGACTCTCCGGCAAAGGCCTCTTTAAGCTTTTTTTCCAGGGAATCAGGGAGCACCTCGTAAAGAATAAACTGGAATTTGTGGGCTCCACAAACCGGACAAACAGCCGGAGGTTTTGCCCCTTCATGGATATAGCCGCAAACCGTGCATTTCCATTTCTTCTCCATCCGTGCCTCCTGAAAAATAGCAATTCAGCTATCAGCTTTCAGCGGTCAGCAAGACCAGGTAAATTAAAACTTCGGAATCAAAGAATAAGGGGCCCCATTCCGTGATCGTCATTGCCCATTTGGATTCTGGGCTAAGCGCCGTTTAACGCTTAGCCAGATGAAGTAAACAAGGCTAAAAATGGTGGAAACGGTAGCTGGCAGCGCGGTCTTATCGCTGAAAAGGGCCAGCGCCAGTCCCGCCGCGAGTCCGGTGTTTTTTTGCGTGCCCAGCAGAACAAGGCTGGTTATCTTTCTGGAGTCAAGCCGTAACATCCGGCTCATCCCCTCGATCACAAATCCCAGAAAGAAGGTCGTGGCCAGAGCGATGACCGCTACCCAAAGGAGGGATAAAGGCCGGTTAAGGAAGGTCGCCTGGTTCAGCCCTACAATCGTGTAAGTGACCAGGAAAAAGCTCCAGTTCGTGATAGCCCCTTTTACTGGCTCGATTCGTCTGGCCATTCCGATGCGGCGCAAGATCCGGGAAAGCATCAGCGGCACAAGGATCAGTTCCACCATAATGGTGATCAGTTTAACCCGGTCAACAAAGCCAGCTCCGAGGAATTCCAGAGTAATGAGCGGCGTGATGATCAGCGCTCCGAGGTAGCATCCAATGGTCGCGATGAGAGAAAATGTGCCGTCTCCGCCCAAAAGAACGGTAAAGGGGATAACGGCTACGGCGGGAGGAACGGCGGTCATAATGACAAATCCAGCCCGCAGGGCCTCTTCGCGGATCAGCAAAGTACTCAGGCCGAAGATTACGCCCCCGAGGACTCCGTAGTTCATCGCCAGCCCGGCCAGGGCAGGTCCCAGCATGGCTCGAGGGGAAAGAAATACGTTCCCAGAGACCCCCATGGTGGCGAGGGTCATCACCACGGCCAGCACCGGAATCACCATGGGCCCGGTCCACCGGGCACCCTCTCCCCAAAGCAATCCGAGCAGGATGGACAGGATTAAGAGCAGATCCCTGTTTCGTAGCAGACGGTAAATTTTATTCCTCATAAATTTGAATGTGTCGTTTATCATTTCCCGCCATATTGAAACCGATTGCATTATTTTAGAGCCGCCTTCAGGGCGGCCAAACCTGCCAGCGGTGTTTTGCAGGTATAGTTTTCACACAGATATACCGTTGTTCTTTTATTTAACGGTCGCATCCCTTCAACAAAAGGCGACAGGGCTGAAAGCTTTTGACCAGCGTCACCTTCAGGCCTAACCAACAGCACTTTATGGGGAAGGAACGACTGCTGCACAAAGGCGATCATGGCCCGAGTCTCTTCCAGGTCCCAGTCCCCGGCAATGACAATCTCCTGGCTGGGCCCAATCATAAAATCCAGGGCGATGAGGAACTGAGTATAGGCCATGGGGTACTCGGCAACCGAAGCGGAAAAGACCTGGAGCAATTGGGCGGCCTTTTTCTCCAAATCTAATTTGCCGGTTATTCGGGACAGGCGCAAAAGGTTTAAAGCAGCCACAGAGTTTCCCGAGGGCACTGCCCCGTCATAAATATCTTTGGGGCGGGAAATAAGAGGTTCGCCCTCTCTCCCCGAAAAGTAAAACCCACCTTTTTCCTCATCCCAAAAAAGTTCGGTCATGATCTGATTGAGATGGATGGCTTCCTGCAAGTATCTGACCTCAAAAGTAGCCTCGTACAATTCGATCAGCCCCCAGACCAGATAGGCATAGTCATCCAGGAACCCCGGGTAAGCGATATGCCCGTGCCGGTACCGACGATGGAGCCGACCATGGGCTGTACGCATCCGCTGCAGGATGAAATCTGCGGCTTTCTGGGCTGCCTGGGCATAAGCTTCATCCTGAAGTGCCTGGTAGCCTTTGGCCAAGGCGGCGATCATCAGGCCATTCCAGGAGGAGATCATCTTGTCATCTTTAAGAGGGTGGACCCGCTTTTCCCGAACCTGGAAGAGCTCTTTCCGGCCTTTCTTTAACGCTTTCTCCAGTTCTTTCAGCTCCATTTTCTCTTGGGTGGCAAAGCTTTGCGGAGTTTGGGAGGTATAAGGAATGCTGGTTCCCTCTTCGAAGTTGCCCTCAGGGCTGATTCCGTAAAACCGGCAAAAAAGATCTCCGAGGTTCTCGCCCAGATGCTTTTTAACCTCTTGCGGTGTCCAGACGTAAAAAAGTCCCTCCTTGCCTTCACTATCGGCGTCTTCGGCCGAATAGAATCCCCCTTCCGGGGAAGTCATGTCTCGGAGTACATAGGTGAATATTTCGCGGGCCACCTGCCCATGTTGCACCTTTCCCATGGCTTGATAAGCTTCCGTGTAAGCGATGGCCAGCAAGGCCTGGTCATAGAGCATCTTTTCAAAGTGCGGGACGAGCCACCTTTCATCGACCGAATAGCGATGGAAGCCAAATCCAATCTGATCAAAAATACCGCCGCTGCGCATCGCCTCCAGGGTCTTCTCCACCATGCTTGCGGCTTGAGGATCCTGGCTGCGCCGGTACCATCGCAAGAGAAAGGTTAGATAATGGGGAGTGGGGAATTTGGGGGCTTTTCCAAACCCGCCCGAGACTGCATCAAAGGCCTGCAAAAAATGTCCGTATGCCTTGCCCAGAACTCCCTGATCCAGGACCGGCCCGGCGGCATCCAAACTAGCCTCTTTCTGAATGGCCTGGCGAATCTTTTCGCTATCCTGGAGGATGCGCTCTCGATCACTGCGCCACAGGCTGGAGACTCGGGTCAGGAGTTCTGTAAAACCCACCATGCCCATCCGGCTTGACTTCGGGAAATAGGTGCCGGCAAAGAAAGGGTTTCCCTCGGGTGTCATAAAGATCGTGAGAGGCCAACCCCCCTGCCCTGTCAGGGCCTGGCACACCGACATGTAGATCCGGTCTATATCCGGACGCTCCTCCCGGTCTACCTTGATGGACACAAAGGATTGGTTCAAAAGTTTGGCCACCTCTTCGTCTTCAAAGGATTCGTGGGCCATCACGTGGCACCAATGACAGGTGGCATAACCGATGGAGAGGAAGATAGGTTGGTCTTCTTTTTTGGCTTTTTGAAACGCTTCCTGGCACCAGGGATACCAGTCTACCGGATTCCCGGCATGTTGCAGGAGATAAGGACTTTTTTCGCGGATCAGGTGATTATAGGGTCGATGGTTTTCTTTGCCGGTTTGAACCATGCGGTTCTCCTTTATTAGGATAGTTTGAACTTTTCACGCAATCTGGCGGATAAATCCTTTACCATTTGGAAGGCTTTTTCCACGGTCTTTTCCGCGTCCGGATTGACCAAACAGCAAGTGGCCGGCGACAGCAGGCTCCGGGACAGAAGAAATTCAAGGTCAATCCCATTTTTGTGCAGGTTGTTCCAAACCCCGGTGAGCGTTTTTCCCAGGGAGTCCAGGGTCTCTTTGGCAAAGGGCTCGAAATTCGTGGGCACAATCCCCCAAGAAAGGATTCCTCCTCGATCTAAAAATTTCCCGATCGAGCGGGCGTAAGAGGAAAAGACTTCGCCGTTGGAGTAAATATCCAGAGAAAGGATGTCCAGGTCCATCCCCAATAAGAAATCCCAATCCGGGTTGCCGCAGAGGTGAACTCCCCGGGGCCTTTCTACCAGGGAGAAAAAAGTTTCCAGGTCTCCTTTGGCCGCCTGGTCACTATAACCCGACAGGGCGCTAAACAAAAACTGCAATCCCGGCTCATCGATATACATGAAGGCATTGGCGTTTTGTTCCTTCAGGCGATGCAGTTGAACGTTTACCCGCTTGGCCATCACCTCCAGCATGAACGGGCGAATGGTGTCATCAAAAAGAATGGGGCGGCCATCTGGATCTAAGACATTCATGCCAAAACTGATCGGGCCTTCCAGTTGCCCCCGGATGGCCGGCCGCCCGGATAGGTCCAGCTTTAAAAAGCGGTGGTAAACCACGGAATAGGTTCCGCTGATGTCAAAATATTCTGGTTCATCGAAATGGCGCAGGGTCTCTTCAAACTCGCCGACAAACTTTTCCCTGGAAAACCGCAGCGTGCGCTTTTCCAGGTCCAACACCATTCCAGGAAAATGCTCGGAGGCCTGGACATACATATCTTCATAGTAGCTGACCTTCGGCAGTTGGGGCCAATAGGGCACGTCTAAAGACAAGCACAACTCGAGAGCCCGGTCCACATCTCTATGGGGCATGACCGCCATGGCGGTGGTGAGCAGATTTCCCGGAATCGGCATGATGCGGGTCCTTAAGCTTTGGGTAATGATGTGATTAGGAGCGTTTCATGGATGACATTCCGTGGCCCAGGCGAGAGGGTATTCTCCCGGAACCATAAGGCGGTGGTTCTTCCATGGATCAACCCCACTCCTTTCTCCCTTGGGGGGACAAGGATAAGGGTGAGGAGGCCTTTTGTTCTTCGGGCTCTGGGGGAAAGGCTCCAGTTCACACCGAATTCTCTTAGACGGGAATCTCCGTCCTTAGACTGTCAAACAGGGATGGGGAGGGAACTTGGGAAACCTTGCAGCCGCTTATCCTTCCGGAGAAAAATCAGATTTACTCGCGCCGCACACCGGGCACATCCAAACTTCGGGAAGTTTCTCAAAGGGTGTCCCTGCGGCGACCCCGTTTTCCGGATCTCCTATGGCTGGATCATAAACATAACCACATATATTACAGGTGTACTTTTTCATATCCTTTTCTCCTTTCCTCCAAACTATCTGTAGAGGTTAAACGCCGTTGATTACGGTAGGTTCCCTCTTAAAAAACTATCTTCTTGGGGCTCTGGCCTTCGTTTATTTATTTTCAGATCGCCTGGTGGCGCAGAGTTTCTAATTCCCTGCTCAAAGAGGCTATATGGCTCATCTCCTCTTTGATGATCCCGTCGATCTTGGACCGGCCCAATCTTTCGGGAACCGCATCTTTCATACCCACATAGAAGACGACGGAGTCTTTTTCCAGTCCGATGGCCATCTGCAGGATGTCTTCTACTTTTTCCTTCCCCGTGAGCTTTTGCGCAGGGTTGCTACGCACATCAAAGACATGCCCATCTGCCCAGGCCCGCAAGTAGGCCGAGGCTTGATGATCCGGGTCGAAAACCGTGGCCTTCCGCTCCTGTTCTGACAGGCCGGCCCGCATGCTGGCAAAAATTTTTTCGTGCTCACCTTCCATAGCGGCAAGCCCGAGCAATAATTGCGCGGTGCGGGGTTCTCCCATTCTTTTTGCCGCCCGGCTGTAAAATTCCCCCCCATTTCTTTCGATCTGTTCAGCCATCTGGAAAATCTCATCCGCGTTAAAATCTAAGCTCATGCGTTCCTCCTGTTTTTGGGTTCAACCACGAAGTAAATTTGTTATCCTTGGTAGATTTAACGATAGGGTTCGGTTTGGTGCATGAAGAGAAAAATGGCTGTCATCCGCCCTGGGGCGAATAAATTCACTTCGCTTAGGATGGGCCAGCGACAGCTGATGGGCAGCGACTCAATAAGCCGCCCTCTAAATATTATCCCGGGTATAGGGGCTTTTTTCAAGCCTTTCTTTTAGGATCTGCGGTTATTTTCTGCAAGATTTTTCCGCTGCGAGTTCTTCGCCCTCCGGGAAGGAGACCATCCGATCTTTTTATTTTCTCGGATTGTCGGGAGGGTTGGCAGAAAAAAAGATGTTGCCGTAAAAACATTCGGCCGAACTTCTGGTGTGTTGCGAGTTGATGTAGAGCAGGAGAGCACCCACGGTGGGGGGTTCATCCTGAAAAAGCTTTTTATAATCTTCGTAAACATTTCGAGTCTCGGAAATCCACTGGTTCAGCTTGGCCGCACCGCTCTGAAGGACGACGTACTTCATCTTCCTGTAGGCCGTGCTCTTTCCTGAAAGTCCCGCGGGGGCCAGGCTGTCCCAAATATATCCTACGGATCGTGTGTTTATCGTGGTGGGGAACTTGGGGAATAATACGTAAACCTGGCCGGCTTGATCATCGGTTTCCCGTTTCCGTATGTCCCCGCCCCGCGGAAGTTTGCTGCCTTTCCATTTCCAGGAGAGGTAGGGATATTTACGGATGTCAAATGATATCTCTTTCCTCAAACCGAATGCATCTCCCATGCTTAGAAGATCGAGAAAATGATCTTCTTTCTCCCCCCTATGGCAATCTTTGAGCTGCTGCCTGGAGTTTTTTCCTGAACCCAGCCAACTGGGATTCCTCCTTTATTGACTCCATTGGAAAAGCGGTCTACCCAAAGGACTCCCTTTTCCTGCGCCATGGCAGCAGCTGCTAAAAAAGAGGGAAAAAGTATGAAGACCCAAAAAATCCCCCAAAACTGCCTCCCTTTCTCTTTTCCCAATAACCCCATTGGACTTATCCTTTCCTGTTTCTAGCCAACCTCATCGTAAGGCCGGCGCTTGAACTTCACACCTAACTCATCTTCAGCCAATCTTCGGCAAGCTTCGATGTCAACGCCAGGCATCTCCACGATGGTCGCCACGACCTCCGGAATGAACTTTTTTGCCTCCCGGATAAAATCGAGCAGCCCCCGAAACCCTTCCTCTCCGAAGGGGGAGCGACACAGGCGCTGGTATTTTTCGGCGGTTTCAGCATTCAGACTAACTGAAATCGCATCCACCAGGCCTTTCAACTCGGGCAAGATGTTCCGGCCGTAGACCAGGTTCGCCTGACCATCCGTATCGATGCGCACCCGGGCTCCTTTCTTCTTCAACTCCGCAGCCACGGCTTTGACGGTCTCTAGGCGGAGCAGGGGTTCACCAAACCCGCAGAAGACGATTTCCTGAACCCTTTGCGGATCTCCTACAGCCTGGATCAACTCCTCGGCACTGGGTTCGCGGGCCAATTCCAAATCATGCCCTTTGACGATATACGAAGCGTTCTTGGCGCAGAAGGTGCAGTGGTTTGAGCAGCGATTGGTAATGTTCAGATACAATGAATTGCGGATCGGGTAAACAATCTTCCCCTTGGGAATCCCTTCTCCCACCCCGAAGAGAAGTTTAGCATTTAAGGAAGTTATGCGGGCCACATCCTCGAAGCTCAACCCTTTTAAGGAAGCTACTTTTTCGGCCGTGTTCCGAAGGTAGGCCGGCTCATTTCTTTTTCCCCGGTAGGGCTCCGGAGCCAGGTAAGGGCAATCGGTCTCCAGGAGAATCTTTTCCAAGGGGATGCGCCGGACGACCTCCTGCAGCGTGAAGGATTTTTTAAAAGTTATGGTTCCCGGGATGGAAAGAAGAAAACCCATCCGTAAGATTTCTCTGGCAAGGTCGTAATCACCGGAGAAGCAGTGAAAAACTCCTCTCCATTGGCCATTTCTTTCTTCTTGCAAAACTTTCAAAATCTCCTCATGGGCATCCCGGTCATGCAGAATAATGGGCAGCCCGAGATCTTTCCCCAGTCTCAGGAGCTCTCTGAATCGGGTCAGTTGAACTTCACGCGGAGAGTGGTTGCGGTAGAAATCCAACCCAATCTCTCCGAAAGCGACTACCTTCTTCTCCTTGGCCAAGCTGCGGAGTTCATCGTAATCCCCCTCGGAGATGTCCTTGACCTCATGAGGGTGAATGCCGATGGCCACATAAACCGATTCATTTTTATGGGCGATCGCGAAAGCTTTCCGCACGTCTGGAATCGTTGTGGCCACGGTAATAATATGGCTCACCCCTGTTTCCAACGCCCGGGCGATCACCCGGGCGCGGTCTTTATCAAAATCCCTCATTTCCAGGTGGGCGTGAGAATCAATGAGCATCGCTTAAACAAGGGTCCTAGGATTCAAGGGTTCGGGGGTTAGGGAAGTTCCCCGAGCTCTTTTAAAAACTCCCTCAGTTTGATCAGCTTCCTATCCCTATCCCTCATAATCTCTTCTGTTGAGCGGCCGCCGTAATCATAAAATCCGCTGCCACTTTTGACCCCCAGTTTCCCCTGGGCGATTAATCGGTCCACGCTTGGCGATTTTCCCCGGGGCTTCGGCGGCTCGTAGAGACGGTTGCGGATGATCTTTTGGGTCAAATCCAAGCCGGTAAAATCCATGCGTTTCACCAACCCCAGGATGGGGATTCGCAGACCGAAGCTGGCCTTGGTCGCCTCATCGATGTCTTCCGGAGTCGCGTAGCCGTTGTCTAAGAGAAATAATACCTCATTCCCCAGCGCGCTTTGCAGCCGGTTGGCGATGAATCCCGGGAGGAATTTGGAAAGGACGATAGGTTTTTTCCCCAGCTTGGCCAGAAGGGCCTTGACCCCATCCACCGTCTCCTGAGCCGTCTGGGGACCCCGGACGATCTCCACCAGGGGAACGATATGCGGCGGAGCGAACCAGTGGGTGATGAGCACCTTCTCTGGCCGTTTTGTCTCCACGAAATTGAAGATGTCCATGTAAGAGGTATTGCTTGCCAAAATGGCCCCCGGCGGACAGATCCTGTCGAGGGTTCGGAACATCTCTTTCTTGGCCCCGGCGTCTTCGAGGATCGCCTCGATGACAAAGTCGGCATTTTTCCCGGCTTCATCAACTCGGGTAGTGGTCTGAATGCGGCTAAGGATGAGGGCCTGCTGACTCTTCTCCAGAAGCCCCAGCTCTGCCAAAGTCATCAGGTTGGAGGCAATCAGGCTCATGGCTTTGGCGAGGATCTCTTCTTTGAGATCATTCAGCCAGACGTTATGCCCGCCTTGAGCAAAGGCCTGAGCTAGAGAATGGCCCATGGTGCCCGCGCCGACAATCGTCACATTGCGAATTTCAGTCACTCCCAATTTTCCTCTTAGCAATAGGTTGATGAAAGCGGAGAGCAAAGGGCAAACGCCTTTTTGCTCTTAGCTCTTTGCTCTTAGCTCTCGGCACGGATCAGATCGCCCTGCCGGCAAATGCTCCCTCATGGATCGCCTGGTAGATTTTCCGCGGCGCTACGCAGTCCCCGATCACGTATAGGTCGCTGAAGCTTTCTCTTAAGGGCTTGATCAATTCCTGGTTAGGGGTAAGTCCCAATGCCAGGATTAGAGAGTCTGTGGCCAGTTCCTGCTTCTTCCAGTCGCGGCCGATCAGGAGGACATAACCGTTGTCGATCTTCTCCAGCTTCCAGTTGGTTAGGATCTTTACCCCTCTTTCCTTCAACAATTGCAGGAGGGTCAGGCGGGCGCGCATCTCCAGGTCTGTCGCCAGTTCGCCGACCATTTCCACCAGGGTCACTTTCTTCCCCGCAGAAGCAAGGTGTGCGGCAATCTCGCATCCCATAGCCGCCCCACCTGCCACCACCACTTTTTCCCCGGCTTTGAATTCTCCGGAGAGCAACTCTGCAAAGGTTGAGACAAAGGGTTTACCAGCCCCAGGAATATCCGGAACGCGCACCGTCGACCCCGTAGCGAGCACTACAGAGTCCGGCTTGAGCTCTTTGATAAACTCCGGGGTCGCCCGATGATTCACCAGGATTTCCACTCCCAACTTGACCACCTGTGTCTTGAGATATTCCAAAAAACTTCTCAGCTCGGCTTTGAAATCTGGAACCGTGGCATACCTCAGGAGCCCCCCGAGGTCTTTCTCTTTTTCGATCAAGGTGACCCGGTGTCTTCTCAAGGCTAGGACTCGCGCGGCTTCCATCCCCGCCGGCCCTCCGCCGATGACACAGACATGTTTGGCCTGGGAGACCGGATGGATTCGCATCTGTCGTTCCCGTCCGACCTCGGCATTGATGGCACAGCGCTGGCTCTTGTTCTGGGGTATTCCACTACTGCACCCATCGTTGCACCGCAGGCAGGTGCGGATGTCTTCCAACTGGCCGGACTGAATCTTTTGGGGAAGTCCGGGGTCGGCAATCAGAGCCCGGCCCATGACGATCAAATCGGCTCGATTCTTCTTGAGCGTCTCTTCCGCCAGGTCGGGGTCATGAATGGCTCCCACCGCCATAACCGGAACTGTCACGGCGCTCTTGATCCCTTCAGCCAACGGGAGAAGATGGCCTTTGGGAAGATACATGGGAACGATAATGTGCTGTCCGGTCTCGGCGATTCCAGCCGATACATGGATGTAATCAATGCCCCGTTCCTCCAGCCTTTTGGCGAAGGCTTTCGCCTCCTTGAGCGTGACGCCGCCCTCGACGAACTCCTCGGCGCTGATCCGGTAGCCCACCAGGTAATCATTGCCCACCCTGGACCGAACGCGGTCCAGCGTCTCCAGGGCGAAGAGGCCTCGATCTCTCCCGTACTTATCCGTCCTGCGGTTTGTGTAGGGGGAAAGGAACTGGGCCATCAGGTAGCCGTGGGTACCGTGAAGTTCCACGCCGTCAAACCCCGCAGTCTTGGCCCGGCGAGCCGCTTGAGCAAAAGATTCGATCGTAGCCTCGACTTCCTTCGCCGTCATCTCCCGGGCCATCTCCCCTGTGTAGCTGGGCATGGCGGAGGGAGCGATCGGCTGACGGCCCATGTATTTCGCCGAAGTGGAGCGCCCGGCATGGCAGATTTGGAGAATGGCCTTGGCCCCCCACTCCTGAATGGCCTCCGCCAGGTCTCCCAGCCCGGAAATGAGCTGGTCGTCATAGACTCCCAGTTGTCCCGGGTTCGCCTTGCTCTCCTTATCATCGATGTAACAATATTCCACGATGATTAGGCCAATCCCTCCCTTTGCTCGTTCAGCGTAGTAATCGATGAGTTTCTGGGACACGATCCCGTTTGGATCGCAGAGACGCGAGAGCATCGGGGCCATGACGATCCGGTTGCGTAGCTCTATATTCTTCAAACGAAATGTTTGCATCAATATTTTTAATTCCATGGCTCTTTTTGCGGGGAAGAGTTACTTTGGAGACGCAGATTCACCCTGTTATATATATTGCAGGATAAACGCCGCTCGTAAGATTCCCCTGAAAAAGACAAAACGGCAGATTTTCTGCGTCCGTCTGGGCCAATCTGCGTTCTCATTAATTTTATTTTACTTGAAGGGAGCCCAGATTTCTATTTATTTTTCCGCGGCGGAATGTGGATCGCTCGGCCATCCACATCGAACGCTGCTTCCTTCATAGCCTCCGTTAGCGTCGGATGAGGATGGATGGTCTGGGCGATATCCTCGGCCGTGCCCTCGAGGCGCATGGCCAGAACCGCTTCTCCAATCAGGTCCGTGGCATGGGGGCCGAAAATATGCACGCCGAGGATTTCGTCATACTTGGTTTCGGCGACCATCTTCACAAATCCATTTCGTTCCCCGATGACCGTGGCTTTCCCGTTAGCCGCAAAAGGAAACCTGCCCACTTTAAGCTCGTACCCGGCCTCTTGGGCTTGCTTCTCGGTCAGGCCTACCGCAGCCACTTCCGGGAGGGTGTAAACGCAGCGGGGCACAACCCGGCTGTCCATGAGCACCTCATGTCCCATGGCGTTTTCTGCAGCCACCTCGCCCTGGGCCGAGGCGAAATGCGCCAAGAGCCACTGTCCAGTCACATCCCCAATCGCATAGACTCCGGGAGTACTGGTCTCCATTTTCTCATTGACTTCGATCCCCTTTTTACTGAATCGAACCCCAACTTCCTGCAGCCCTAACCCCTCTATATTCGGCTTCCGGCCCACGGCCACCAGGACATACTGCGCTTCAAAGGCTTTCTCTCCTTCCCCTGTGAGGGCCACGACTTTTCCCTTCCCCTCGGACCCTGTAGTAATCTCTTTCACCTGACAGCCCGGCAGGGTCAGGATCTTGAAACGCTTGAGGGATTTATCTAAAGCCGAGGCTACCTCTGGGTCTTCGCTGGGAAGAATTTGCGGCAGCATTTCCAAGATCGTCACTTTCGTACCTAACGCGGCAAAGATCGTCCCAAACTCCAGACCAATCGGCCCGGCTCCGATGATCACCATGGATTCGGGAATGTGGGTCAACTGCAAAGCTCCGTCGCTATCGATGACCCCGGCGAGCTTCGCGCCGGGAATGGGAAGATCCGCAGAGACCGAGCCAGTGGCGATGATGATCTTCCGGGCCTGATAGGTAACCTTCTGCTGCTTCTCGTCGACGACTTCGATTTTCTGCGGGGAGATCAGTCTGGCTTTCCCTTTGATGACTTCAATGCCATTGGATTTCATCAGGCCGCCGACCCCGGAGACCAAAGTCTTCACGGCGCGATCTTTGCGAGCCATGAGCTTGGAAAAATCCACCGCAACCTGCCCGACCTGGATTCCGAAGTCCTTGGCCCCTTCCACCGACTCCAGGAGCTCTACTCCCCGCAGAAGAGCCTTCGTAGGGATGCATCCCCAGTTGGTGCATGTCCCGCCGAGTTCGTCCTTCTCGATCAAGGTTACTTTGGCCCCCAGTTGGGCCGCCCGGATGGCCGCTACATACCCCCCCGGGCCTCCACCAATGATCACGATCTCCCTCTCTGACATTCCAGCCTCCTTATCCGCATAGCGGCAGGGCCTTCGCCTTCCGTCATACGCTTGCCGCTAAAATTTTTTTCCTTACCTGTTTGCTGATGGCTGACCGTTACAGACTTCTTTATTGTTTCAGCCTCGGGTCGATGGCATCCCGGATGCCCTCTCCCAAAAGGTTATAACCCAATACGGTGATCAAAATGGCCAAGCCAGGATAGAGCGAAAGCCACCAGGCAATTTCGATATTGTCTTTTCCGGCGGTGAGAATATTTCCCCAGCTGGGCGTCGGCGGCTGAACGCCGATCCCCAGGAAGCTGAGCGCGGATTCGGTGAGGATCGCTCCCGCTACTCCCAGCGTGGCCGAAACCAAAATGGGCGCCATGGCGTTCGGGAGGATGTGGCGGAAGATGATGCGAAAATCCCTGGCTCCCAGGGCTTTCTCAGCCACGGTGAAGTCCCTTTCCTTCAGGCTGAGAAATTCAGCTCGTACCAGTCGGGCCACGCTCATCCAGCCAGTGACCCCGATGATAATCATAATATTCCAGATATTGGGCTCCAGGAGGGCGATCACCGCCAAAATCAAAAAGAAAGTAGGAAAACAGAGCATAATGTCCACAAAACGCATGATCAGGTTGTCCACCCAGCGGCCATAATAGCCGGCTAAGGCCCCTAAGAAAATGCCGATCAGGGTGGCGATGCCCATGGCCACGAAGCCCACCAGAAGAGAGATTCTTGAGCCCCAGACCATCCGGCTGAAGACATCTCTCCCCAGCGAATCTGTGCCGAAGATATGCCCTGCCGTCGGTTCTTGCAGGACCCTTTTGATATCAATTTGGCCAGGGTCGTAGGGGGAGATGAAAGGAGCAAAAAGGGCTACGATAAACAGAAGGATGACGATGAAAGCACCGTCGAGGGCCAAGCCGTTCTTTCGGAACCTCTTCCAGAAAAGGTGGCGTAATTTTTCTTTCTCCCCCAGGCTCTCGAGGGCTGCCTTTTCTCTCATCTTTCCGTTCCCGATGAATCGATCATGTTCTCAGGAAAACTTCTTTTCATGTTGCTTTGATCCGCGGGTCTGCTAGGGCGTAGGATACATCGGCGATCAGATTTCCGATCAGGGTGAGCACGGCTCCGATCACCAGGATGCCCATGATCGTCGGATAATCGCGCGCCATGACGCTGGCATAAAAAAGTTGGCCCATGCCCGGGATGGCGAAGATGGTCTCGAAGATGACGCTGCCGCCGATCAGCCCCGGGATCGAAAGGCCCAAAATGGTAATCACCGGTAAAAGGGCGTTACGCAGGGCGTGCTTAAAAATGACTGTCGGATTGGACAGACCTTTGGCTTTTGCGGTCGTGATGTAGTCCTGGCGGAGCACCTCCAGCATGTTCGAACGCATGTACCGTGAGAGCCCGGCCAGCCCTCCGGAGGCCGAGATGAAGATGGGCAGAATGAGGTGGCTGACCCGGTCCCAGAGTTGGACCGCAGGGGGGAGATACTCATAGTTCAGCGACTTCAAACCCGAAATGGGCAGCCAGCCCAATTGCACGCCAAAGAGGATCATCAGAAGGAGTGCCAGCCAGAAATGGGGCACGGCAAAACCTGCAAAGACCAGGACGGTCGTCGCTTTGTCAAAGAAAGAATTTTGATAAGTGGCTGAAAGCACGCCGATGGGGATGGCCAAAAGGAGGATGAGGACTAAAGAAATAACATTGATATAAATGGTAATAGGCAAACGTTCGAGGATCTTATCCGTGACTTTTCGGCCATCCTGCGAGAAAGAATTACCGAAATCGAAGGTCACCAAGCGGCTCATCCAGTTCCAGTACTGCACATGCAGGGGCTTGTCCAACCCGTAAAGAGCCCGCAACCTGGCTTTCACCTCGGCTGTGGCTTTGGGATTGAGGTCCGTGGCCATGTCGATGGGGGAACCCGGCGCCAGATGGATGACCGCAAAAGAAATAATCGTGATCCCGATGAAGAGCGGAACCATCAGGATCAAACGTTTGATCAGGTAGAACCCCATGGTTGAATCCATTTCAGAGTATTTTTTCTATCATAGACTCGCCAGAGGGGAGAGGCAAGAGAATTTCTCCAGCTTTAACTTAGACCCGACCATTGGGCCTAAAGGGTGGTTTTTTTTAAAATAGCATAATCAAATTGGGTTTTTCAAATTCCTGAAATCTCCTGCATGTATCGAAAGACATTAAAGTTTAAAGGAAAACAAACCGATAACAAGCAAGAGGGATGCCAGGTCTGAAGAAGCGGCATTCCTCTCTAGGCCCGGAAATACAGAACCACGGAGGATCTATCGAAACCTCGCCGTTGGGAGCAAGGGGTAACCTTCATTTTCTGCTGGCGATAATCTATGGGACCCAAAACTATTAAGCCGGTAAACAAGCCTTTGGGCAAGATTCTCCTGGAAAAGAGCATCATTACCCTGGAACAGCTTACATGGGCCCTGGAGCGGCAAAGGCAAGAAAACGGCAAGTACCTCGGCCAAATCTTTCTCGAGATGGGCATTTTTCAGGATGAGATCCATGGAGCATTGGACTCCTACCACAAGAGAAAAAGAATCGGGGAGGTCCTGCTGGACGCCAAGATCCTCACATCCTCCCAATTAGAAGAAGCGCTAAAAAAACAAAAGGAGGTTAAAGAAGATCGTAAGCCTTTAGGAAAAATATTGTTGGAGTTGGGTTATATCAATTACGAACAATATCTCGAGGCTCTGGCAAGGCATTTCATCATGCAAATTATTTCCTTAGGAGAATTTGTTCCTTCCCAGCCCCTGCAAAAACTGGTTGGAGAATATTATGCTTGGACGAAAAAAATTATCGTATTGCAAAAGGAGGATGAAAAAATAAAACTGGCCTTGCCCGAGCCTACCCTTTTCTTAATACAAGAGATAAAAAAGTTTAGCCCGGAAGGAAAAAGAATAGAATTTTATCTGGCCAAATCAGCCGAAATAGAACCCTGCCTGGAAAAATTATACCCTTGATCTCCCGGCATTGAACAACCCGGTTCCCCCCCCCTTCTTGCCTAGGTCTCTGAAAAAGGTGGCGTTGGCTGCTCCCTGGACTCTTTTCTGATTCATTCAGAGATTTCTTATTTTTTTCTTGACACCTTTGATCGTCCTATTCTAAATTTACAGCCAATTGGGTTCGTAGCCTCATCTTTCTGATCC
This sequence comes from uncultured delta proteobacterium, assembly GCA_963760605.1. Lineage (GTDB taxonomy): Bacteria > Desulfobacterota > SM23-61 > SM23-61 > SM23-61 > CAVXFA01. The sequence goes on from CAVXFA010000097.1 coordinate 24,217, forward strand.
ATAGCTGGAAATGGGTCCGGCCTTGATTTTGAGTCGGGAAGAGAATAAATCCAAAGGCCCAGTGCATTCTCGACCCGCTGGAGAGAGATGGAAGAATAGGATTTTCCAGAGCAAAAGTCCCTCCTTTTCTCCCCTATAGATCTTTGAGCCCTATGAAGATGCGTGATGTATAAATTCGATCCTTGACCGCATAGATTCGCAAATCCGTCAAGCCAGGGAAAAAACCATCCCTTTCCTAAACACCTTTGGGAGCTTCTGGATTGCTTGATCGGCAATGAATCATGGGGTGTTTTGCAGAAGGGCTATCGCTGCAGAAGTTCAGAAGGCGAGCTCAGATGTATTGGCGACTAACAGCTACAACCTTGTTTTGTAACATTGTAAGAAGGTGGGTCCCGATCATTGTTTATAAAGATGGAAGGACAAATTGTGGTTATTTCTATAAGCATCGGGTCGTCGCCCAAAATGATCGTCGGCCATTCGGCTGCCATGGACCCCAGGGATGTTCGTTATGTCAGGCTTACAAAGAAGATGTATTTTCGAGGGTTGATGCAAACACTTAGAGTGGATGAGTCAAGTCGCTACCGTCTTTTAATGTTGCCGAGCGAAGGAAGGAGGGGCCCATGGATAAGAAAGCAATGATCTGGTGGCTAAGTTGGATGGGGGGAGTATTTTTAATTGCCTGCGTTGGACCAAAGCCGGTTCTCGCCGCCGCTCCAACTGAAATTCTCCCTGTTCTGGTTGAGGTCAATAGCGTTGAGAGACTGAATGATGTAGCAGCGAAGCCTCCTTTTCAAAAAACCGATACCTTAGTTTTCAGGGTAAATTTCAAACTTTCCAATCCCAACCCTGTGCTAGCAAAAGTGGATGACCTCCATTTTGAGCTTAAGGTAGAAGATGGCACTCCTGAGAAAACGATCGTGCTGGCAGGGTCCATGCCGAACTGTGTGATTTCAGCTCAGGAGGAGATGATGTGGTCCTGGACGGAGCCTTATATCTATGGGGGAGTCCTCGGTTCCTATATTCTGCGGGGTATGGGAGGAGCCGAGGGGGTTAAGGGGGCAGCCCAAAAGCTGGAAGAATTTTGGAAAGACTTGGGAGCGGATAAGAGAAATTTCTTAATCGATGGCAAAATTGTCTCTTCTCTCCCTGATTTTCCTAATTTAGGAATTGTTCACCATCGATTCAGCACCGAGTTCACCATGCCCAAATTATAATAGAAGGAAGAGAAACGAGTGGGGAAATCGATCACGGAAGAGACTTGGAACAAGTTCCGACCCTCCTCGGGGGAGGATACCTTCCCCAAATTATTAAAACGCAATTATCTGAAGTGGGGGGGAAATCGGGTGGCCTACCGGTATAAAGATTACGGATACTGGCGAGAACTCTCCTGGAAAGATCTCTATGAACGGATTAAATGGTTTGCTGGAGGTTTGGCCAGTTTAGGCTTCGGGCCGGGAGATCATATCGCCATCTGCGGGGAGAACGCCCCCGAATGGTTCATGGGCCAAATCGCTGCGCAAAGCCTTGGTGGAGCTTCCGTGGGGTTATACACCGATTCCATCCCCTCTGAGCTTCAATTCATCATCGTTCATTCCGACGCCAAAATTGTAATGGCCGATGATCAAGAACAAGTGGATAAAATCCTCTCCAGCCGAGAACGGATCCCTAAGGTGGAAAAGATCATCTACTGGGTAGCGAAAGGAATGTGGGGATATGAAGATCCTTGGCTGATCGGCTTTGATGATGTAATGGAGAGGGGCAAAGCATACGAAAAAGCCCATCCCAACTTTTTTGGGGAATGGATCGATCGGACGAAGGCGGATGACATCGCCGTCTTGCTCTATACGTCGGGTACGACCGATCGGCCAAAGGGTTCCGTCGTCACCCACCGAAACCTTCTGAGTTTATTCTATGGGTGGGATGCGGCCCTACCCTGGAGGGAGAAAGATGAAAACCTCTCCTTCTTGCCCCCGGCTTGGATTGGAGAGCAGATCTTTACCGTGGCCCCGAATTTAGCAAAAGGGATTGTGGTGAATTTCATCGAAAAGGCCGAGACTGTCCGTTTCGATCTTCGGGAAATTGCCCCGGCCGTCATCCTTCTGGGGGCCCGTCAATGGGAGATGATCTGTTCTGAGATTCAGGGCAAGATGATCGATTCCCCTTTCTGGAAAAAGTTTCTCTATCATTCCTTCCTGCCGGTGGGTTACAAGATTGCCCAAGCCCAAGAAGACCGGAAAAAAGTGGCCTGGTTCTGGCATGTTCTCAATTTTATCGGGTATGGGGCGGTGTTTCGACACTTGCAAGACAAAATCGGCCTGACCCAGACGAGAACCCCGATTACGGCCGGGGCCGCACTGAGCCCAGATAATTTTCGCTTTCTCCGCGCGATCGGTGTGCCCATCGTCCAAGGGTATGGGGCAACCGAGGTTTCCGGCCTCGATGTCCTCCAACTCGAAAAGGACTATTATCGGTCCGAAGGATCTGGGCAACCTTTTCCGGGCGTAGAGGTGAGGATCACCGAAGATGGGGAAATATTGCTCGGTGGCGTAGGTGTCGCTCAGGGGTATTATAAGCAACCGACCGAGGCGGCCAAAAGTTTTAGAGGAGGCTACTTTTATACTGGCGATGGTGGATATATGGATGAAGAAGGAGAACTTTATGTTATCGACCGGGTAAGAGATATGCAGACTCTAAAGAGCAACGAAAAGTTTTCTCCTACGTATATTGAAGGCCGGTTAAAATTTAGCCCCTTTATCAAAGATGCGATGGTGATGGGAAACAATAAAGAATGCGTTACGGCTTTACTCAATATGGATTATGAAAATACGGGTCGGTGGGCTGAACGAAATCATATTCCCTATACTTCTCATTCGGATCTTTCCCAAAAGCTGGAAGTGCGGCAACTCTTTTCCGCAACGATCCACCGAGTGAACCTCACCTTGCCTGAGACAACTCGCTTAAAAAAGTTTGTCATCTTCCCCAAGGATTTTGACCCAGATGAGGCTGAACTGACCCGGACTCGAAAACTGCGACGGGAATTTATGGAGCGGCGTCACGAGAAGATCATTCGGGCAATGTATGAGGGACTGCCCAAGGTAGATATGGAATCAACGATTACGTACCGGGATGGCCGAAATTCAATGATGCGGGTCCCGATTTATATCGAGACGATTCAAGGGGAATAATCCATGGCCGAAAGGACCCGGGATATCACGAAAAGACGAGAACAACGGTATAGCTATGGGTTAACCTTGCTTCGTGAATGTATTGAAGAGAAGCGTCCTTTCGCTGATGCCCATCTTTCGGGGACTGAGGATTCTATACCCCTCCGGCTGGAGAATATCAGCTTGGCCTTCGGCAAGCTTGAAGCTCTCATCCAGGTTTATATTGAATTAAAAGAAGGAGAGATCTTAGCCATCATCGGTCCCAACGGGGCAGGGAAAACAAGCCTGCTCAATGTGATCAGTGGTTTCTATCACCCCCAAGAGGGTGAGGTCCTTTTCCAAGGAAGACGAATTACCCACCTTTCTTCTCACAAAATTGCTGAACTCGGGTTATGTCGGACCTTCCAGAATATCGCCTTATATAATGGCTTATCGGTCCTCGATAACATCATTGTCGGCAGGCATCCCTTTATCCATTACCCCTTTCTTGCCGGAATGATCTATTTCCCCTGGGCCAATCATGAAGAAGTGAAACAGCGAGCCATCGCCGAGGACATTATCGATTTTTTGGAATTGGAGCAGGTAAGAGGATCGGGGGTGGGCACGTTGGCCTATGGTCTGAGAAAGCGGGTGGAACTGGGCCGAGCCTTGGCTCTGGAACCAAGGGTTCTCCTCCTCGATGAACCGATGGCCGGGATGAATCTCGATGAAAAGGAAGACATGGCTCGATTTGTTATCGATATCAATGAATTTTTGAGAATCCCGATTGTATTGATCGAGCATGATATGGGGGTGGTGATGGACATAGCGGATCGGATTGTTGTCCTTGACTTTGGCCATAAGATTGCCGAAGGACCCCCCGAAAAGATCAAAGGGGACCCTAAAGTCATCGCGGCTTATTTAGGAAAGGGATAGAGGATGGAGGAGACCCTCAAGTCTATCGTTTTAGGCATTTGCAGCGGTGGCATTTACGCGTTATTGGCCATCTCTTACGTAGTCATTTATAAATCCACCCGGATATTTCCATTTTCCCAGGCCGCGGTTCTGATCCTCGGGGCGTATATGATGTGGTTTTGCTTGATCGTCTGGCATCTCCCGATATGGCTCGGGTTTTTAATTTCCTGCGCGGCCGGGGCGATTTTAGGATTGGCCATCGAAAGGGCATTCATGCGCCCTCTGATCGGGCAACCCATCCTAGCCCCCATCGTCGTTACCTTATGTCTTATGCTCCTCCTGCGAGGGGTTGGAATTCTGCTGGGGAAGGGGAATATCCAGGGCTTTGGTGAATCCTTCCTGCCTTTGGGGGCCTGGAAGATCGGTTTTTTTCATATCCCCAAAATTCAGATTTACGGTTTTGTTCTCTGCGCTGCCTTGATTGGAGCCCTCATGCTATTTTATGCTAAAACCAGAATCGGTCTAGCGATGAGGGTCCTTCATGAAGACCATGTGGTGGCCCAAAATTTGGGGCTCAATGTCAAACGAATCTTTCAGTATAGCTGGGTCATATCTTGTATCATTGCCGTGGTCGCGGGTATGCTGCTGGGCAACATCCAAGGGGTCGGCCTCGCTCTAGATGCGAACGGCCTAATCGCCGTTGCTGCTGTGCTCTTTGGAGGATTAGAATCCTTTGCGGGGGCGATTATTGCTGGCCTGGTCATCGGCATCCTGCAGATGTTGACGATTACCTATATCGCCCCCCTGCTGCCTGGGGAGACAACGATGATGATCCCTTTTATCTTTTTATTATTGATCCTTTTCCTTAAGCCCTATGGTCTTTTTGGTTTAGTCAGGATCGAGAGGTTATAGTTGATGAATATCAATATTAATAGACCTTGTGGTACGTTTGATCGCAATTACTATCAAGCGAAAGAACTTTTCAGGACGCCGTTGCACAAGGGATTATTGGGTTTCCTCCTGATCGGTATGTATCTGTTACCTTTCGGGATGGGCGATTATGGGATCTCGATCCTGATCCTCATCTGTGCCTTTACGGTGGGCATGCTGGGCCTCCAGATCATTACAGGCTATTGTGGCCTGATTTCCCTCGGACACGCTGCTTTTATGGGGGTGGGGATGTACACGGTCGGGATTCTTCAGAGACATTTCGGGCTCAGCTTCTGGGTCTGTCTGCCGCTCGCCGGGTTGGTGCCCATGTCGATTGGAATGATTTTTGGGATCCCGGCTCTTAGGATGAAAGGTTTATACCTCGCCTTTGCGACTTTAGCCGCCCATTTTGTGATTGTCTATGTCATCAGTAATTGGCGTTCTGTTACCCGGGGCACAGATGGGATGTGGATGAAACGTCCGGACATTCTTCTCGGAATCAACTTTCAGACCGACCGAAATTATTACCTTCTGGTTCTAACGATCACCATCCTCATGATCTATCTGGCTACCAATTTAACCCGGACCAAACTGGGCCGAGCTTTCGTTGCCGTCCGGGACAATGATATTGCTGCGAAAGTTATGGGAATCAATATCGCCCACACCAAAATCATGGCCTTTGGCATTGGTTGCTTTTTTGCGGGGATTGCCGGAGCCCTGGGAGGAGCTTATTACGAATACGTTAACATCGAATGGTTCCGCCTGGATGACTCTATCTGGTTTTTGGGATTTCTCGTCGTAGGCGGTTTTGGCAGCATCTTCGGGGCGATTGCGGGGGCGACTGTTTGGAAAATCATGGATGAGTTCAGTACCCTGGTTACTCCGATAGCAGAAACTCTTTTAGCGGGCACCGCGTTTTATGCCTCGGCCGCCTTTTCATTAATTTTTTATTCTTTGATCATTATCATCTTCCTAGTGTTTGAACCCAGGGGAATTGCCCATCGTTGGGAAATCATCAAGAGGTCTTATCGACTCCATCCTTTTCCTTATTGAGGATGACCTGGGGAATGCCGCAGGCTAAAACAGGAGCAATCTACGGGGTGATTTTAGGAAAAGGAGGGAAGAAAATGAAACCAAAAAGTAAAGTTCTGTATTTAGGGGCAGCGTTCGCGGTTTTTATTTCCCTTTTCGCTCTCCCGGATGGTTTAGCTGCTGCAAAGCCGTCCGTTACCATCCATAATATTATCGACCTCACGGGAGCGTATGCTCCCATTGCCATTCCTTCGGAGAAGGGGGGCAAGGACTACTTGGCCTGGATTGCCGACCAAGGAGGACTGGATATCGATCTCGATGGGAAGGGTGATGTGGAGGTAAAATATGTGTGGGCTGAATTTGGTAATATCGATGCCCGCTTCATGTCAGCTTATAAGAGGTTCAGGATGGGAAAGCCTAAACCCACGATCATTGAGATGTGGTCCTCTCCTAACCAAGAGATGATGAAACCCATCCTCGAAAGGGACGGCATCGTATGCTATGGGATCGGTTTTAGCGACCCGCAACTCTATCCGCCTGCCTGGAATTATATGGACTGCTGGAGTTATGGTGAATCAGCTGCCGGAGCAATCGAATATTACATCGATCATCTATGGTCCAAGAAGGGCCAAGGATTAAAGGCGAAGGTAGCCCATTTAACTTGGGATACTGCCTACGGTCGGGCGGCGATTGAACCGACCAAAAGACATGGGGAGAAAACCGGGAAATATGAGGTCGTCGCGGAACGATTTTGCACCTTGATGCCAACGGACCCGGAAACCATGGGTTTTCTTTCTGACTTTGAAAAACGGGGGGTAGACATCATCTGGTCAAATTCCATCGTTCAAACCCCGGCGGTTATCATGAAAGGCATCCATAAGCTGGGCCTAGCGGGCAAAATGGCTCATATGGCCAATCTTTGGGCGCCTGCCGATCAATTATTGAATATTGTGGGTCCCGGATCGGCCGAGGGTTATATGTGTCCCCAACCGGTTTTTATCCCAGCAGCGGAGCCGGAGGCACCTGGCGTCAAATTCGCTAAGATGCTCAATGAGAAATACCGTAAAGAGGCAACCCTGCCCAATATCCAATACATGCGGGGGATCCGAATGAAGGCAAATATATTGGAGTCCGTGCGACGGGCCTTAGTGGGAATTATGAAACGAGATAAGGTCGATTTAGCTAAGGCCTGTGAACGGATAACGGGAAAGGACGTGAAAGAGCTTGGCATTCAGACCTTAGCCAGTTATCCAGCCCATGACATGACGGCTAAATTTCAAAGCGCCCCGGCCGGTAAGGATGATCGGCGTCTCGCGAATCATGACCGGTTAATCGGCATTCGGAATGGCAAGGTGACGGTTCTTTCCCCGTGGTATAAGGTGCCTCGACTGGTCCCCGATGAGATGATGAAAGAAGGTTTTTTCAAAGATGAAACGATCAACATCCATTATATCCCTGTGAAATAGCGAGGGGAAAATAGGGGACCTTCTTGCTTTTTCGCCGGTCCCCATTTGGGAGACGATCCTTCATGTTGGAATTGCAGAATGTGGAGGTCAAATATCTCAACACAATTCTAGTGCTGAAGGGGGTAAACATCCGACTTGACCAAGGGGGTTTTGCCTGCATCTTAGGGGCCAACGGTGCTGGGAAAACGACGACCCTCAAGGCCATATCCGGATTACTCCGAACTGAGGAGGGAGAAGTTACGGACGGGGGTGTTTATTATGAAGGAACCCCCATCCATAAGTTTTATCCTGAAGATATTGCCAGGATGGGGATCCTGCAGGTCATGGAGGGACGGCGTTTAGCGGAACATCTCACCGTGGAAGAAAATCTACGGGCCGGTGGCTTGATCATCCAAGGAAATGGAAGCCGATTCAAACGAGACTTGGACATGGTTTATGGCTACTTCCCAAGGCTGAAAGAGATTAAAACTGCCACGGCGGGTTATTGCTCCGGAGGGGAGCAGCAAATGATCGCCATGGGTCGCTGCCTGATGGGACACCCTAAAGTCATGCTCCTCGATGAACCTTCTATGGGTTTGGCTCCTTTACTGGTCGAGGAGATCGCCGATATTGCCAAGAGGATCCATGTGCAAGGTAAGGTATCCATCTTGTTAGTGGAGCAAAATGCCCATATTGCTTTAGAATTGGCCGAGTACGGTTATGTTCTCGAAAATGGAAGAATTGTATTGGATGGTCCGGCAGAGATTTTGAAGAAAAATGAAGACGTCAAGGAATTCTATCTCGGATTTACGAGGATGGGAGAAAGGCGAAGTTATCGCGACGTGAAGCATTATAAGCGGCGGAGAAGATGGTTGGGATAATGGAAACTTAGAAAGGAAGGTGGACAAGGGAGTCAAATCATTGACAGATTCTCGATGTTCAGGATATTTTTTAAAGAGGATGATGATTACTCGCCACGAGGCTTGCTGGAAAAATCCTTTAACCCGAATAGGTATTCAATGAGTGGCGAGAAACCTCAAACTCCATACCCCCTTTGGAAAAGGAGAAAGTAGCTGTGTTTCAGATCATTGAAGCTAGGCTCTTGGCGACAGCGGTGAAGCAATTGAAGATCGCTGCTCCGGAGATCGCCAGGAGGAGAAAACCCGGTCAGTTTGTGGTCTTGCGCATCAACGAGGAGGGAGAGCGGATTCCGCTGACCATTGCCGATGCGGACCCGCAGGCGGGAGTCATCACTCTCATCTTCCAGGAAGTGGGGACGTCCACGGCCAAACTGGGGAAACTCAAGGCCGGGGATTCTATCTCCGATTTGATCGGGCCCCTGGGGGTCCCCACCCACGTCGAAAAATTTGGAACTGTAGTCTGCGTCGGCGGGGGCATCGGCATCGCTCCGGTCTATCCCATCGCGAAAGCCATGCAGGAAGCCGGAAACACCGTCCTCTCCATCATCGGTGCCCGGACGAAGGATCTCCTGATCCTGGAGGAGGAAATGGCCAAGGTATCTAATGTCCTCAAGGTCTCCACAGACGACGGGAGCTATGGTTACCATGGATTTGTCAGCGATGTTCTGCAGGATTTCATGGACCAGGGAACGACCATCCATCTGGTCGTGGCTATTGGCCCTGTGCCCATGATGCGCGTGGTTTGTAACGTCACCCGGAATAAGAACATCAAAACTGTCGTCAGCCTGAATCCCATCATGGTCGATGCTACGGGGATGTGCGGGGCCTGCCGGGTCACGGTCGGCGGAAGGACCCGGTTTGTTTGTGTGGATGGACCGGAGTTCGACGGGCATCAGGTAGATTTTGCCGAACTGGTCAAGCGACAGAGAGCCTACTTGGATCAGGAGAAACATGCCTATGAATCCTTCTTGCATCCGAGCGGGGTTTGCCTGGGAGGTAAGAGCTGATGGTCGAGACAACTGAGAAAAAGAAAAGGACCCAGGTTCCCCGGCAGAAAATGCCCGAGCAGGAGCCTAAGGTCAGGGCGAAGAACTTTGATGAGGTTCCTTTCGGATATAATCCGGAGCTGGCCAAGCTCGAAGCCAGCCGTTGCCTGCAGTGCAAAAAACCTTCCTGTATAGAAGGGTGCCCGGTGTCCATCGACATCCCCTCATTCATCGGGATGATCCTCGAGGATGATTTTCTGGGGGCGGCCCGCAAGCTCAAGGAGATGAACAGCCTTCCCGCAGTGTGCGGGAGAGTTTGCCCCCAGGAGGACCAGTGTGAAAAGGTCTGTATTCTAGGAAAGAAGGGGGAGCCCGTAGGGATCGGCCGGCTGGAGCGGTTCGCAGCTGATTTCGACCGCGCCCATGGAGAGTTTACCATGCCCTCTATGGCTGCGCCCACGGGGAAAAAAGTGGCGGTTGTGGGCTCGGGCCCGGCCGGCTTGACCCTCGCCGGAGACCTGATCAAAAAAGGGCACCAGGTGACCATCTTCGAAGCCCTGCATAAGCCGGGAGGGGTTCTGGTTTACGGGATCCCCGAATTCCGTCTTCCCAAGGCGATCGTACAGTCAGAGGTCGATTACTTGCAGAAGATCGGCGTGGAATTAAAAACGAACATGGTCATCGGCAAGATCTACACGGTGGACGAGCTGATGGCCAACGGCTACGATGCGGTCTTTTTGGGGACCGGCGCCGGCCTGCCGACATTCATGAACATCCCCGGAGAAAATTTCAACGGGGTCTACTCGGCCAACGAATACCTAACCCGGTCGAACCTGATGAAAGCCTACCTCTTTCCTCAGTACGACACACCCATTGCCAAAGGAAAGAACGTGGCGGTCCTGGGTGGGGGAAATGTGGCGATGGACTCTGCCCGCACCGCCCTGCGTCTGGGGGCAGAGAATGTATACATCGTCTACCGGCGGTCGAAGAAGGAACTTCCGGCAAGGATTGAGGAGGTCCATCATGCCGAGGAGGAGGGAGTCCAGTTTCATTTTTTAACCCTTCCCGTAAAGATGCTGGGAAGCGAAGATGGCTGGGTCTGCGGGATGGAATGCCTGCGGATGGAATTGGGCGAGCCCGATGAATCCGGGCGCCGTCGGCCCGTTCCCATTCCCGGTTCGGAATTCACCCTGGGGGTTAACATGGTAATCGTGGCCATCGGCACCGGAGCAAATCCCCTGGTTCCCTCCACCACTTCGGACCTCAAGACGAACAAATGGGGTTACATCATCGCCGATCCCGAGACTGGAGCCACGAGCAAGAAAGGGGTTTATGCGGGAGGGGATATCGTCACCGGGTCGGCCACCGTAATTTTGGCCATGGGTGCCGGCCGCAAGGCGGCAGACGCGATTCATAAATATTTGATGGGATAGGATTTCCTTTCGTCATCCGCCATTCCGCATGGGCGTACCCTTTCTTGGGTTACCGTTAAATCCAACGACCTTCATTTACTCCGTCCTTTCCGTTCCACTCGAGACTGCGAGTATGGGGTCGATGACTTTGTTGATGAGGTCTTCACCCGCTTTCTTCGCCTTTAACTCCCATGCGGGAGGATGGCCAAGAATAAAACTTCGATTCCTTTCAGCTCATTAGGTTGGAATCTAAAGAAGAATCAAGGATTGAACTGCTTATCAAACGTAAGAGCCAACTTTATACCAATTTCTCTGACTTAATCTGGTAGGTGGCTGATTCGGATACGACCAGGCTGGACAGTAACAAAACATCCGGTCAAACTCTTTCCTTTTTGTTTTACCAGGCTGGAAACTTCCCTGGAAATTTGCTGCCGGGCTGAAAAAGGAAATCGCAGGAAAATCACCCCGATCGTCTTTTTCCCGTGCGCGTGGACCAGTTGACCAAAATCCTTGTCTTCTGTTAATAGAATTCGTCTTTCCCTTAAAGCAAGTTCTATGACCTCAGAATCCTCTGCCCGGGGCGTGACCTCCGATACTGCAAGAACATCATGACCAGCCTCTCGGAGAGCTCTAACCATAATGAAGTCGCAACTTTCGTCGGCGAGAAAGCGCATAATTTCCCCAGATTCCGATCTGGCTAACTTAAGAACACAATCTCCTCATGGGCCAGTGTATCCGCAGCATATCGAATGGCGGCTTGAATATCCTCGTGCGTAAGCTTGGGATAAGCTTCCAAGAGATCTGCTTCGCTTGCCCCTTCACTGATCTTTCGGAGAATGAGCTCTACCGGAATCCGGGTCCCACGAATAACCGGTTTCCCCATCATCACCTTTGGGTTAATTTCAATTCGGTCCGTAATGGTCATGATAAAACCTCCTACCCGTCTGCTCTTAACTCGCCATGGCCAGAAGCATTGTGCCATGGAGTCGTTTTTCTTCGATACCCTTAGAATATAACGCCGAGATGGCAATTTGCAAGGCGAAGAAAATCGGGGCCGCGTTTCACTTGGGACCCTATCCGCCCCATTTCTCCTTGGCCGGATACGGCGTTCCACCCTGGGGACATAGAAAAGCCTGTTTACTAACGGGATAATGGCATTCTCTGTATTTTTTTATTTGCTACCTTTTGCAAATGACGAGGTACTTGTTCCGACAGCATCCGCCCGCTTTCCTAATATTCTGACCTAACTTAGCGGAACAAACGGCACTACATAATATCGTATCTCTGCAGCCCCAATTTTATCCTGGCCCTGAATATTATCATGACAGATTCCTGGCCCGGTCACCATTCTTTTTTGCATCAACAATTCAACCCGCTAACCCCGCCCCACGAGCGCATTTCAAAATCATAGGGCAGCTTCTCTCAAAACCCATTTCCGCAGCTTGACCCTTTTTTCTCCCTCAACTCCGTAGCCCACCGCATGAATCTACGTCCCGTTTCACGTCCGATTTCATTTAGATAGAATTTTTATATTCTTATGAACCTCCTAAGCCAATGGATTGCCAACCTTTGTTACAATGTGCTATCTATAAACAGATTTGCTGAATTGAAATCGGGATAAAGGAGGCCTTTATGGTCGCAGTTTCTCCCAAGGCAGATGTGAGCTGGGTTCAGGGATTCCGGAAAAGATACCAGGAATGGTTTCAAGGAGCGAAGCCCTTGTTTGAAGCTCACCAGGGTCCGGCGGCTTTCAAGACCTATCCTTTCGTTTCCTTCAGCCAGACTCCTTGGACGCCGCTCCGGATCCCCCTTTCCGAGGTGTGCCTCTCCGTAGTCAGCACGGCTGGTTTGTTCAGGAAAGGGATTGATGCTCCCTTCGCGGACACGGCCGAGGGTGACCCGGCGGTGATCCAACTGCCCTCAAATATCAACCCTAAGTCTCTCGATACGGCCCACACTCATATCCCCCAGGAACCGGTTCGGGCGGATGTAAACGTCGCTCTTCCCTTCGATCACCTTTGGGATCTGGTAAAGGAAAAGAAGATCGGAAGCCTGGCCGCTCGGTTTTTCAGTTTTGTGGGATACCAAACGCGGGCCGATGAGGTTGCGCTCGAGATGGCGCCTAACATTGCGGCCGCCATGGTTGAAGACAAGGTCACTTTGGCCTTGATCGTGCCGGTCTGACCCCTCTGCCACCAGACCGGGGGTCTGGTCGCGCGTGAGATCGAGGCCTGGGGGATCCCGACCATCATGATGGGCAACGTGGTACCCCGAGTCGAGCTGGTGCGCCCGCCGCGTTGGGTCTATGTCCGCTTCCCGAGAGGGGCCATGTTCGGAGAACCGGGGAATGGGACTAAACAGAGACGAGTGTTGGAAGAAACCCTGGAAGCCGCAAAGTCGATCCAGGAGCCCGGGGGAAAGATCGAGATGCCCTATCGCTGGGAGGGTAAGCCCATCTCCTTTCGGGGAAGGGAAATTACTGAGGGGCCGTGACCTCGCCAGTTTCTATTTTGACAGATCCCTGCTTGTAGTGTATTGTAATACAGGAGGTGCAGCATGCGTTCCGTGTTATCCATAAGCCTGCCCAAGAAGGTGGCCGCGGATCTGGATGAATTTGCGAAAAATACCGGGCGGAACAAAAGTGACATTGTAAAGGAGTCGCTTACGATCTATCTCTGGGAAGCCCGCTTCCAGAACGTCCGCCGACGCCTCGGCGCCAAGGCCAAGAAGGCAGGCATTGTGACCGAAGAAGATGTATTCCGGGTGATTTCTTGAGGGTCCTTTTCGATACCAATGTCCTCATCGCCGCCTTCATTTCCGAGGGAGTCTGCGCCAAACTCATGAGACGGGCCCGGAAAAGGCAATTTTCTCTCGTCTCCAGTCCCTGTGATCCTCCAGGAATTTCAAGATGTTCTCATCAGAAAGTTTTCGGCAACGCGCCGAGAGAGCCAGGAGGCCTTGCAGGTGATCATGGAAGCCGTTGAAGCCATGTCCCAATCCGAGCGGGCGGTGACGGGTGTCTGCCGGGACCCGGAGGATGACCGCATTTTGGGGTGTGCATTGGCGGGGAAGGTGGATTATTTAGTCACCGGGGATGAAGACCTATTGGTAATGAAACATTTCAAGGCAACTCGAATCATAACGCCGCGGGATTTCGAACTTCTCTTCGAGGATTAGAAAGAGCACCAGCCACCCATAAGCTATTCTGCCGTGCCCAGAATCCTAATTCCCGATTCTCCATCAGCTACCAGGATCACCATTCTTTTTTGCACAAAAGCCTCTCCAGAGAGCCACCTCCGGTCCTCGATACCGGCAATCGAATAATATTCAAGTGGAAAGTTATGTTGTTTTGATCAGCAATATAACGGAACAAGCGGAAATACACCCCGCTCCCCAACTGGGCAAGCTATTACGGTTGCCTGACCCCGCTACCGTGAGGAAAAGGAAATGAAAAGCCCGGACACCCGGGCTTCCCACCTATTTAGGAGTTGAGAACTGTCGCACTTTCTTTCCGGGGTTCTGTTTCTTCGGTTTCGGGAGGTTTTTCGGTTTCCTCCGGTTTGAAAGTAATCGAAGGAAGAAAAACCGGCCCCCATGGACCTCGTGAGGTCAGCATTAGAATGAATTCCCTTGTGGCTGAATAAAGGATCGAAGCGCCTCCAATTTGGACAAGTTTTTCAACTTCATCGGTGGGATATTCTTTGTTCACTTTAAAAAATCCAACAACATCGATTTCAATTCTATAAGGGGCTAGTGCCCCCTGTTTAACAGTTTTTAGGGTAAGATGAACGCTCCAATCTCTCTCTTCCTTATCGATACACCGGAATTCCCTTTTAACATCAATTTGGGTTTTTTCATCACCCGAAGGCTTATTTTTCGGATGGGCTTTAATACTTATATTTGGATAGAAATAATGGTTAAGCTGTAGCGAAGTCATAATTTATTTTATCCTCCCTTTTCTGAAGCTCAAATGGAGCCTCCTTTTTCTGGAGCTTAAATGGAGGAATTTCATACGCAGTTCCACTCACGACATTCAATACATGCACCCTTTGGTCCCAGCCTAAAAGTGGGACGGAATAATTCCAGTCCATCACGATTTCTTGAAGGGGTTGGACATGTATTTCTATTTTGGAAGTAGGGGGTGTTAGGTTGGTTGCAAAATTCTCAACCCATTTTACTTCAATATCTTCTGGTGCCACATGTAAATGCAATTTTCCACTTACCGCTTTGGTCAGCCGGACCATCGTATCAATTGTGAAATTTTCAGTTCCTTTAAAAATTTTTGTAACATACGCTGGGCTTACATTCATCGATTTCGCAACATCCGTTTTGGTTAATTTTCTTTCCTCCATTAATCGATAAACTTCTTCGGTAAAATCAAGAATTGCAGATGCCACCCAGTAACGATCCCTTTTCCGGGCTTCCTCGAATAATTCTTTAAAGTTTTTCATTGTATTTCCTCCGCGCTTGGAACTATAACTAACTTTCCCTTGCTCGCCTCTCTAAGATATGCCTCCCTTATCTCCTCTGCATGCTTGATAGCCCGCTTTGCTTTTTGGTCTTTTTTAATTATGCCGTGAGTGCAAATTATCATGCGCCTTTCTTCCCCATAAAACCAAAAAATTCTTAAGTCGCCCTTCACCAGGACCCAAATTTCACGACTCACTTTGTGGCATATGTCAGCGATCCTGGGGGGACCATCGCGGGCAATGCGATCTAAAAGGAGGTACAGATCATCACGGTTCGCCCGATAGTTTTCTTCTAACTTATTTAAGAATTCAAGAAGCTCGCATTTTCTGTTTGTGGACCCCACCGCGAAAAGGTGATAAAGAGTGTCGCTTCTATTATGAAGCTGAAAGAGAACCATATTAACCTATAGGTTAAATTCCTGTCAATAGGATTATCGGATTTAATTCGAGGATACTTTAGCCAAAATATGATTTATTTTAACTTATAAGTTAAAAATATGTCAAGAATATTTACCTGGAAGTGGCGCTGATATTTGTAAAGTGATTAATTGGCAGGCTAATAATTAATCGTTTAATTATGAAATATTAAATGATTTCATAGGCATTTCTAGGGAGTTTCGATACGGCCCCTTCCCACTGGCCAAAACTTCCATCATGGTTGAGTGCTTCCACCCATTCCTCCAATAATTCACGTTTCGTAATGCCTTGCTAGCCATCTTGTCCTTTAACATCCAGTGCAAGGGTAATTCCATTCCTAAGTCGTATGAGGAAGTCAGGCCGTTTTTTTATCACCACGCCACTCCAGGAACTTTGCGGATTCTAAATCGCTCGCCCAAGAAAACTTTCAAGTTCCTGTCTCAGTTTGTCCCTCAGGTCGAACGCGCTCTCATATGCGATGTAGCGATACGGCATAAGGTCGAAATGAACCTTGTTGCCCGGCGACGATTCCCGGTCCCATGGTGGCTTGTCGCTGGGCATCCGTTTGTGGAAGGTCAGGATGAACGGGATCCCTCTCGACTTAGCGTAGCCCACTTCGCAGTAAACGTTTGGCCTCTCATCGGTCAGATCTGCGATTACCAACCGGCTCTGGTCGATTTCTGAGAATATCCATGCAGGAATCTCAAAGCTCGCGCCCTTCTGTTTGTCGGCGCGTCTTGGCGCGAGAGGGCTGTTAGGATGATCCGCATTGAAACGATCAAGCGCTTCGTCAATTGCTGTACCCACCTCCTGAAGGGCTTGATCATTACTGAAGGACATGGCAATAAAGACTTTGCCCGCTCGCTTGTCGAAATCGCACTTGAAGACGGTCCAGAGGATGGAGGGATCGGCTGGCAAGGGCATGTCTGCGGCACCGACACAGTCGAACCATCGGGCGAAGTCACGGAGCCAGCGTTCCGCACGGCGGAGGCGCTCCGCTTCCGTGTTCGCCCCCTTGGCAGGGTCGACTTTCGAGTGGCGGGCATAGACTTCGGCGGCGATAGGGAGAAAGGCGTAGGAGTGTACGAACTTCTCGTGTTGGTCGCGGAGCCGAACGGCGAGATCGTACAGGGGACCAAAGAGGTGCCCAGCTTCGGTCTCCATGTCCTGCTGAGTCGCCTTCGAGATTCCACCGGGGCGGAGCAGCACGCCCGCTGCGGAATGCAGGCGAGACAGAGGGGTATCCCCCATCGCGGTCGTAGAACCCCTGAGGCCAATCCTTGACTTTGTCGTGTATCCAGCGCGTCAGGTAGACTTGAGGATCTTCCACAAAACGTTCGGCGGCAGCGCCGTCATCGCGCATGAGGACCGAAAGACTATGTTCCGAAGCGATCGGCAGAGCCTTGCTGTTGATCAGATTGAAGAGCATGGCTTCGGCCAATTCGTCATCCTCTGGCCTGTCCGAATCCAAGACGACGAAGCAGAAGGGGCCTTGCTGAAATCCTTGAAAGAAGCGGAGGATTTCTCCTCTTCGAAGAGGCGCTTGGCGGCCTCCAGACGGTGGTTGCCGTCGATCCTGTAGATTCGGGTGAACCGCCCTCATGTAGCGCCTTGAGTTTCACGGTGACCCGGTAGGCTCTGTCGGTCGGTGATCTTCTCCTCTTGGCGTACGTGACAATGGGATCTTCGCCCCCTTGCTGCGAAGGCTGAGCACGATCTCGGGGAAGAAGCGGTAGCGGCCCTTGCTCAGGAACCTCTTAATGTCCTCGACATGCTGCTCGTCCAATTGCCTTTGATAGCCGGTGCCTCGGCCATCCTTGGCCCCCTGATACGGCATCGCCACAGAGACCTCGGCGAGATCGCGCAGGTCGGCGAATCCGCGAATGACTTTGAAGGTCCCGAGAACATTCTCCTGCAGCAGTCCCTCGAATGAGATCTCCTGTCTGCCGCGGCTCATGGTGTCTCCCTTTCAACAATCGCTTCTTGGATGTCTCTGATAATATCGTCTTTTTGACGCGGCGCTGTCCGGCCATGAATCATTTCGGTCAGATGCGTTTCCGAACGCGAAAGCATTTCCTCCAATCTAACGATTCGGGCTTTGATCAGATCCCTCTCTGCAAGGATTTCACCTTGTATCTCTAATGTCGGGACAGGAATTAGAACTGATTCAAAGAAATCGATCTTGACTTCCTTCCGCCCCTCTGCGCCGACCTTGTTCCGCCACAAGTACTCCTTGAAATCGGGCTGCTGGATAATGCGGTGAATCCACATAGGAAGCACTTGGTTTCTATCGACTTCATACACAGCGAAGTGGTTGGTTACAATCGCGTTCGGCCAATTACTCGGAACGATTCCAACAGCTCCGTTTTTCAGGTCAATTTTTGAAACAACAAGGTCCCCCTCACGGGCGAAAAACAGATCCATTGAGTATTCCCGTCCGTCCTCCACTTTGCGTTTGTCCATCGAACCATCGAAATGAATAGTTATCGGCTGCAGATGCGCGAAGGAGTGTTTTTCCCTGT
>CAVXFA010000098.1:0-38538 GCA_963760605.1 uncultured delta proteobacterium
TTGCCCACCTTCAGTTTTGAGATGGTTCGGAGGGGTGAAAATCTGGGTGGAGAAGTTTTTCATCGAGGAATTGGGTAAGAATGGGGGAAGTTAAGAGGTCCGATCAGCCGCTCAAGTCAATAGTTGGAATGGGTGGGGAGGAAAATTGTGCAAAGGAGAGCAGATTTTGGGGCCGAATCGGGATGCAACGATAGAGGTCCCATGAATCGAAGAGGAATGGCGGGGAGAGGTTCGGATCGGGAATGAATCATTAAGGGGGGAGTGGACAAAGGGAGATTAAGCCTTTACCGATGGCGAGGAGTCGAAGGAGGGCATTAAGGTCTTTGTAAGCTTCGTCAGCAAATCTGGGCAGGGAAAGTCGCAGGATGCCGATGGAAAGGGAGGAGAGGGTTTTGCGGGTGCCGTGGCGGGGTTGGCGTCGAGGAATTTCCACAAACGCCCGGACCGCTGGAGCCTGTCCGCTGGCCCCTAAGGCCAGACAGAGAAGATAGCTTAAAGAGAAGGCCAACAGGAGCCGGGTAAGCCGGGGAGCTGGATTATCACAGTAAAAGACCAATCCCCGCACGCCTAAATGGGTCTTCCAGTCTCGAAACCCTTGTTCAATGGACATGCGCCGGGCATAGAGATTCACGATTTCCTTCGGGGACAAAGGGAGCTGCCGGGGAATTAACAGATACCAAGTCTCCTGATACCCTTTGCCCCGAAAAATAATCAGGCGCAGAGGGATCTTTTTCTGAGAATGATAAAGAACGGAATAACATTGGATCTTGCCCGTCTTGAGACAAAAGCGGCTCAAGGCCTTTGCTTGGCCTTGATCATAAACCAGGACATTCTTCTTGGCTCGGACCAGAAAAGGGATGCCTTCTTGAAGAAGATGCCAGAGCAAACTTGCCCGCCCGTAGCCGCGGTCCATGATGAGAAGCGGCCGACTCTCCCCGGGAAAGCAGCTCATGACGGCCACAATCAAGGCATGCTCCAAAATGTTTTGGCTCTTTTGGATCATCCGATACGTGAAGCAGGAAAAAGCCACGGGAAGGACTCGTCCCTCAAAGACCAACCCAATGAGCAAGGTTGGAATCCCGCGGATGGTCGTTTGATCCAAAATCATGGGCAACCGCTCTCTGACGGATTGAAGACCACAGACCAAGGCGACCTGGAGAGGAATCAGCGTTTCCGGCATGACTCTGGGATTCGTTAAGAACCGAAAGAAGCGCAGTTGCCTTCCCTTGGGCTCGATCTCCAAGGGCAGACAGCGGGCGACCGCGGCTTGAGAAAGCCAGCCATTGTCCCCTCGAGCTCCCTGGAATAAGGTCAATACGGAATGGGTCAAGAGGGCAATGTTTTTCAGGATCGTGATGCGGACGAGCCCACGGTAGCGGAACAATAATTGTAGAAGTTTGCGCAGGAGGTCATCCTCCGTGAGGTGTTCCCGATTGGAATGGTGCGGAGCTCCTCTTTTTTTCACTTCACCCCGAAAGTATTGGGGGCCGTCCGGAGCACCCCCTGGTGGCGGTGGACTTTTTTGA
The DNA here is from genome assembly GCA_963760605.1 of uncultured delta proteobacterium. GTDB lineage: Bacteria > Desulfobacterota > SM23-61 > SM23-61 > SM23-61 > CAVXFA01. Next base: position 1,527 of record CAVXFA010000098.1, read on the forward strand.
CTAAGGCGCTGACCAGGGATTCGCGATCCAGGGTTATTTTGTATTTGGCTTTGACTTGGGCCAGGATGTCGGAGACATGGAGGGGCTGATGGGCCTGATGGAGTATGTCTAAAACCATGTCAATATTAGACATACCTTGTTGGGTTTCCCGTTTGGGTTTTACTTGTTTGGGGGTTTTCAGTTGCCGAACGATGTGGAGTTGGGCTGATAGCAAGGATTCATAGAGTGTTAAGAGTCCATCCGGAATTTTGTTTTCCATGGCATCCTCCTTTTTGGGGGTTGAAAGGAGGATATCATATTGCTGTATGTATGTCAATTAAGGATTCCAACGGCTTCGCGGAAAGTGAAGGTGGGCAAGCCATTTTGGCTGATCTCTGGGCAATGGCGCCTGATTTTGGCCAGACCGGAATTTTCGCTGGCGTTTTCTCAGCCCGCTAAACCGGGAACCTGAAAAAGACCGCGAGGCGGGGGGCCATGTTTGGTGCAGGATCTCTTCTTGTACCCGCTTAGAAACCATGTTGGAACGGCTGCCAACACGCATAAAGACTCGTTGCCAGGTAAAACGAAAACAATTACTTCTTTTTCGTTTTGGGAGACTTTTCCCTATTGACAACCGGAGGCCTTATAAGTGTTAGGCAGATCAATCCCCCCGCACCTCGGCCAGTTAATACTGCTTGCCTCCCGAAAATAAAGGAATCCTTTTGCTCACCTTCCTTCTGTCCTCTTATGCAGCCAGCACGCCGGTATGAAAGGGGGCTTATTTATGAAGAAGTAAATAAAATAACGGATTTCCAATCCGTTGGTTTGGATTTATAAGGTGCTGTTTTAGAATAGATATTTCTATAAATCATCTGAATTAGATACCCTACTGCTACCCTTCCAGAGTTTTTTCCATGCCGCGGTTAATAATTTGGCGATTTCCGAAGCTAGGAAATTGGGGAGAATTGTTGATGCTTTTCGGGGTTATTCACAGGTGATTTCGCCAGCCATTTGCGTACATTTCCTCCGATAAAAAGGTCGCATCCTTTCCTTCCTGTATGTGGCCGTGGCGCGTTAAAACCAAAAATAGGGGTATTGGAAGTAATTGTTTTCAGAGAGATGCTTTCAGAAAAGTGCTTTCAGGGAATGGCTCTTAGGGGTGTACTAATACAAACGCATTAAGTGAAGTTACAAAGGCGCCTGAGTTTTTGCTTTGACCACGAGTCAATCGTCTTCTGGACTGTGGCCCAGATCGCTTCAAGATCATCGAACCACCGGTTGGTGGTTGATTCATATCGAATTTGACGCCATATCCTCTCCTGCACATTCAAGGCAGGCTGATACGGCGGGATGTACACAATCCGGAGCCTTCGATGTTGTTTCAAAAACTCCCGAATCGCATCGCCCTTATGCCAGCGTGCTCGGTCCACATACAACCAGATAGTGTAGCCGCGAAGTCGACCATACAGGTGCTGCACTACCTTGAGAAATCCATCTCGGTTACCACGTTCCGTCTGGATCACCCCTACGCGGCCCATAACAGGAGCCACCCAGCCGGAAACATTCAAGCGTTTCTGATGCTGGCTGGTTGTCGGAACCTTCAGCCGTTTGCCAATGGGCGCCCAACCCCGGCCCAACCGGGGATGCAGGGTAAAGCCGCTTTCATCCTGAAAAACAACAGTTTCCTTAGGCCCCAGCGTCTTGAGTTTTTTTTAAACTCCTCGCAAACTTCTTCGCGTCCTCAACCTTTGCTTGCAGATAGGCATGACCGGCTCGCTTCAGCCCATACCCAAGCTGATGCATCCAGTACTGGGCCTGGCGAACTTTCAGCTTTATTCCAAACTGCCGCTGAAGATGGATCGTCAATGTGGGGCCGTCCCATCGAACGCGGTTCAATCCGAACTTCTGGGGCGATTCCTCCAGATCACGTTCCACCTGGGCTTCAATCTCCTGCGTCAGCCGGGCCGGACGGCCTGGCTGTTTTTTCGGTACCAAGGCTTCGACCCCATCCTTATTTACCGCCCGCGTCCAGCGGTTTATATTCATCCGGGTCTGCCCTAGAACCTCTGAGATCCAGGCCGGTCGCTGCCCTTCCAGCACCAAAAGAAGGGTGGCTATCTTTATTCCGACCCACGCCCCGGGTACTTTCTTGGCTAAGGCCAACAATTGTTCCTTGGAGACTTCTTTTGAACGTAAGGGGGATGTTTTCATGCCCCTAGTATAACATAATCTGAGCCATTATGTAACATTATTTAATGCGTTTGTATTAGTGTTATGTCACAAAAATAACATGATTAATTATTGAGTTTGTGTTATCCTGGGTTACTTCTTACAAGGAGGCAAAGCCCATGATAACGGGACGGCCAAAAGCCCCAATGATTCTCTCCGAACAAGAACAGATACAACTCAAGAGCATCATTTCTTCCCGCTCCCTCCCCTCGGGACTTGTCGCTCGCGCTCGCGTTGTCCTGATGGCCGCCGAGGGGATCAGCAATAACCAAATCTCAGAAAAGATCGGCCTCAGTCCCCAAGCGGTTTGCAAATGGCGCCAGCGTTACTTGAAACAAGGCATCTCGGGACTGCATGACGAGTTGCGGCTGGGACGGCCCCGCACCATCACCGACGAAATGGTGGCGGCCCTGATCCGAAAAACTCTGGATACGAAGCCCAAAAATGCAACCCATTGGACCGTTCGCTCCCTTGCGAAAGGAACGACCGTCTCCCGAGAGGCGGTTCATCGAATTTGGAATGCCTTTGGCCTCCAACCCCATCGTCAGCGTAATTTTAAGCTCTCTACCGATCCATTCTTCGTTGAAAAAGTCCGCGACATTGTTGGGCTCTATTTAGACCCCCCGGATAAAGCCCTCGTCCTGTGCGTTGACGAAAAGAGTCAAATCCAGGCTTTGGATCGCACACAGCCGATATTGCCCATAGGACTGGGCTATGTGGAAGGGGTCACCCATGACTATGTCCGGCACGGCACCACAACCCTTTTTGCCGCACTGGATATTGCCACCGGTCAGGTTTGGGCCCGCTGTCATCGCCGACATCGCCATCAGGAATACCTCAACTTTCTTAAGACTATTGAGGCGAATGTTCCAGAAACTTTAGATGTTCATCTGGTGGTCGACAATTACGCTACTCACAAGCATCCGCAAGTTAAGCGGTGGTTGGCCATTCATCCCCGGTATCAAGTGCACTATACGCCTACGTATGCCTCTTGGCTCAATCAAGTCGAAATCTGGTTTCACCTGATCACGCAAAGAGCGATTCGCAGAGGAACCTTTAAAAGTACCAAAGATCTGGTTGCCAAGATTGATCACGCTGTCAAATTACACAACTTAAATACGAAACCCTTCGTCTGGACAGCGACAGCCGATTCGATACTCGATAAAATCAAGAGACTTTGTCAGCTTATTTCTGGGACACAACACTAGATAGGAAACGCTTTAATGCCCTCGCCGGATTTTCTAGAAGCCCCGCAGCAGCCTATGTGAGCGAAGAACTCGGTTGGTTCTCGAACGAGGATGAGACCGTCATCGGTGTGGTTCTCCACGACATCATCGACGATGATTTTGCTGCCGTCGTACTCGCACGGGACGAGGGCGGACGATTTCGTGCATTTGACGTGGAGAGCTCAATTGACACCGAAAGAGCAGCGAGAGGCTGGCTTGAGAGAGCGATCAAGTGGCATACGGGAGCAGGCTTAAAGGTTTACCCGCAAGGCGACCCCCAGAAGGGGGTTGATCTGTTCACTCCGGTTTTGCCTACCGAACGCTTGCATCCAGATTTTGTTCACCTGGCGAGCGATTCGGTTTTCGTGCCAGCACGAGAAATTATCAGTCGGATAATGCCTCACTACGTTGATGTTGATGGCAATTTCGTTGAGGGGTTTCAATCGACGGGATTCGACGCGCGGCTTTGGGAGTCTGTATCTATACGCGTACATCGCCGAGGAAGAGCTATTTCTGGATCGAACTCACCCCGCCCCCGACTTCCTAGTCACCAAGTACGACAAAACCGTGGCGATCGAAGCAGTAATCGTTGGGCGCAAGCAAGACAATCCGCCGAAATACTTCAAGGAGCTACCAAAACGGAAGGCCCCCCCAGATATTCTCGAAGCTCAGGAACATGTGATCCCAATCAAGTTCGGCAGCCCTCTCTATTCAAAACTCAACAAAAAATATTGGGATCTTCCTCACGTCATGGGAAAACCACTCGTGTTTGCCATTGCCGACTTCCACGATGATCAGTCCATGCTTTGGACGTCTACAGCACTGATTAACTACCTTTACGGGGTTCGCCATGAATTCTACTACGACGAAAGAGGGCAGCTTGTCATTACGCCCATAAAGATCGAAACACATAAGGTCGATGGGAAAGAAATTCCATCTGGATACTTCTTTCAACCAGAAGCAGAGCACGTAAGTGCCATACTCTTTTCTGCCAGCGGGACTATTTCAAAGTTTAATCGGATCGGTCGGCAGGCGGGGTTCTACGATCCGAAAGTAGTCATGATCCGACTTGGAACCTGCCACGACCGTGATCCAAACGCTACCGTCCCGAAGTTTTTTCGTTACGAAGTCGACGAAACCTGCAACGAAACGTGGGCAGAAGGACTGTCAATGTTTCATAACCCGAACGCAATTCATCCGGTTCCAGAGGAGCTATTTCCTAGGATTGCGCATCACTATTTCCGAGAGGGGAAAATTGTGAGCTATCTGCCTGATTTTCATCCATACGCTTCTGTAACTTGGAATATCCGAATCCGAGATGGCAGCGCCTAACGCCCGATTAGGACCGGGCCCTCAACCGCGTCGCCTCCATGCCGGTCAATAGCAGTGGTATCCCCTCTTTCATTTCTAAATATCGATTCATTTGACCTCTGGCCTCAATCACCTTTGTCGCCTTCCGTATAAAAAGGCGACATTTTTATTTCTTCTCTTTCCCTATCCCTTTATTTTCCTTACTTATTGATAACAAATCGCGTCATCCTGTCGCAATTTTGCTCAATAGACGCCAAAAAATTATGTAAACTATTACCAATGTTGTCATACTCACTTTCTTGCGGTAATCCCCAGTCTTTCTTAGAGATCGGCCCTGAATACTTGTGGAAGAGTTAGATTCGAGGAGAGGGAGAAATTCTCCTGGGGAATTGGGGAGTTCTCCCTGAAGTCCTGCTTTCATAGTCATTCGCCAGAATTCAACATTGCGAATACAAATCTTGGATTTCCGTTTAGGGCGATGGCCAATTTCTGGTAATTTGCTGCTTTGTTAGGTTCTCGGCCATGTTCCTCCTTTTTTCCTCATATTTTGTAGCGGATGCTACCGCACAAGGCCCGCCACTGATCTATTCTTAAACTGTATTCTGGATCCGCGGAAAAGTTGGCGAAAGCAGTGAGGCCTTTTCCGGGTTTCTGAGTGGCTGCACGGCGGCACAGAGTGTGATTGGATGAACCAACAGAATGAATTAATGATCGAGGAAACCGCCGGATAATCCGGGGTTGCTTCGACAGCCTATGCTGTGCAGAGCGACAACTTCACCACAAAAAAGGAGGTTTTTATGGCTGCCAATTTGGTAGAATTCTTCAACAAGATGCCCAGGCTGGGGACGCTAAGCACCGCCAGCAAAGACGGAAAGGTCGATGTGGCGTACTTTGGTTCTGCCCGGATGATCGATGAAAAAACGATATTCATGGGGTGCGGCAAGAACCGGACCTTTGCCAATCTTCAGGAAAACCCAAATGCTGTCTTTGTGATCATGGAACCGGGAAAGTCAGCCCCGGAATGGAAGGGGGTTAGAATTTACCTCAAGATGGTCGAATGCCAGACCGCAGGTGAAAAGCTCGATCAACTAAAGGCCATGCTCGCCCAAAAGGTCGGAAAAGCGGCTGCCGACATGATGCATGCCGCCATCACATTTGAAGTACAGGAACTGAGGCCCTTTGCTGATTTCGGACAGGGATGGCAGGCATCCATTTGATTAGAATGGGTCGGATCTTGAGGCCGTTCCTTTTACTGTTGCAAGTCTGATATTTTACGGGCAGAATATGGCCCATAAGGAGGGGAAAATGGAGTACCGGGATCTCCTTGCGAAAGCAGAAGCGAATTTGAAGAGCAAAGGCATTCTGAAAAACTACTGTACGCAGGAAGGAAGCTCGCTCAGGGAAGGTGCTGAAACGAATTTCGTCGGCCGTTTCAATCACTCGTATTTTGAGCGATTCGGGTTCAAATTCCGGATGATCGACTCCCAGGAGGCTTCAACGGAGGTCACCCTCTACAATCGCCGGTTTTCAACCCCGATCCTGAGCGGTGCCCTCTCCGGCATGGTCGATATCGCGGAAAAGCCCCTGGGGAAAATTGCCGCCGGGATCAAGGAGAGCGGCTCCATGATGTGGATCGGGATCGCCTCCTCCGAGCAGGTGAAAGAGGTGCTGCAGACCGGGGTGCCCACGGTCCGGATCGTCAAGCCATACCAGGACATGGAGGCCATGATCCGGGAACTAAAGGAGGCGGAGGAGGGAGGGGCAATCGCCGTCGGGACGGATATCGACTTCTTTTACGGGGGCAAGCGGGGGGACAAGGTCTTTGCTCCCAAGGCCATGGGGCCAAAGACCGTCGCGGAGCTTGGGAAGCTGGTCAAGGCCACCCGCCGCCCTTTCATCCTCAAGGGGGTCCTGAGCGCCGAGGATGCCAAGAAAGCGCTGGACGTGGGCGCTGGAGGGATCGTCGTTTCCAACCATGGGGGCTCGGTGATCGATTATGCGGCCCATCCGCTGGAAGTCCTCCCGGAGATCAAGAAAATCATCGGAGACAAAATGCCGATCTTCGTTGACAGCGGCATCCGCAGGGGCTCGGATGTGATGAAGGCGCTGGCCTTGGGCGCGGACGCCGTGCTGGTCGGCTGGGTTCTGCTGATGGGGCTGGCCGCCGACGGCAGCCAGGGCGTTACCGAGATGGTAAATGTCCTGACGGCCGAACTGCGCCGGATCATGAGTGTGACCGGGTGCCGGACGGTTGCGGAAATCGACGAGGAGATTTTGGTGAAGCGGGATTATCTGGTTTGAACCTCATGGGGATGCCACTTTTTCTCGTTCAAGGAGAGAGCCGCCATGGGATGTCAATGCAAGCAGATATTCGGGGACAAATTCGATTTGGTGCCGGCCTGCATCGGGAGCGTCTGGATCTTTGAAGACCTGAGCCCGGAGGAACGGCAAGCACTTGCTGCCTCCGCCATCCGCAAGGTTTACCGTGAAGGGGAAGTGATCTTTTCCCAGGGTGAAAAAGCCGACCAGATGTTCCTGATCAAAGCCGGCCGAGTCAAGCTGAGCAAATTGACCAGGGAAGGGGGCGAAATTATCTTCGACCTGCGCAAAGGGGGGGACTTCATCGGAGAAAACATCCTCCACGAGGAGATCGACTACCCCCTCAGCGCCGCCTGCCTGACAGATACCCTGACCTGCGGGTTCACCAAGAAAATTTTTGAAAAACTGGTGTTGGATTACCCTTCCATCGGCCTGCAGGTCATTAAGAATCTCAGCAAACGAATGACCGTACTCTCGGACCGGGTGGAAAGTATCGCGCTGACCACGATCGCGGAAAAGCTCTATCGCAGTTTGCTGCTGGTGGCCAGTGAATACGGAAAAAAGGAGAGCAAGGGTTTTGTGATTGACCTCCCCTTCACGCACGAGGAGCTGAGTTTTTTGGTCGGAGTGCATCGCGTGAGCATCACGCGGGCGATGAAGGAGCTCCGCAGGGCGGGCAGAATCATACAGGACAAGAAAAAGATTACCCTGATCGGGGAGCCGAACTGACAGGGGGTCCCCAAAGATCAGCATCGAAAAACCTCTCTGGACTCTTACCGCTGAAAGGAAATCGTTATGCCGGGAAAAATCTTAGGGATCAGCGGCTCTCCGCAAAAAGGGGGCAAGGTGGAAACCATTCTGCAGGAGGTCCTCCGCTCTTCTCATCTTGCGCTCCGAGCTGGTTCGCCTCCACGAGATCCGAATCGGGCCCTGCAAGGCATGCAACGGATGCCGGCGTGATAATGACTGCATCGTTAAGGATGACTGGCCGGAACTCCAGAAGAAGATCATTGCTTCGAATGCGGTGGTCATCGGCGGTTGGGCGTTTTCGGGGATGATGGATTCGGCGACCAAGGCTTTGATGGAGCGCTTCTGGTCATTCCGCCACCATCGGCAGCTTACCCGCGGAAAAATTGGTGGGGCTGTCGTTGTCGGAAATAATCTGGAATTGGCGGGAAATCTTGCCGATGCGTTGCTCCAGTTTATGCGCAATAACGGGATGAACCCTTTGGGGCGTGTCACTGCGGCCGGAGCGAACCCATGTCTGGGCTGCCCGGATTCGCTCGAAACCTGTGAATACAGCAACGTCGTCGCGGCTTACGGAATGCTGGAACGGATCGGGAAAGGCATGTACAATCCGATCGAGAATCAGCTGGGCGTTCTCAAATCGGCCCGCATCCTCGGGGAGCGGCTAGGGCACAAAGTGGAACACATGATGGCCCGCGGTTTCGGCAAGGACAATTAGAGCCTGGCCCAAAAAAAGGAAGACAACCTTAAGAGGGAGGACGATGGGTACGATAAATGGAATCGATCGGCATTCACCAGAAGATTTGACGCGAGCGGTGAAGGAGAAGGCCATTTCCTTGGGGGCCCACTTGGTGGGGATCGCTCCCATGGAACGGATGGAAAATGCTCCACCGGACCTCCACCCCAAGAGGCTGTTGCCGGAAGCCAAAAGCCTGATCTCCATGGCCTTTAGAATCAACCGTGGCGTCCAGTTGCTCCATCTTCGCGGTCACCAGCCCCATGCCGTTCTCTCGTTTTGCGGGCTTGGAGCCCAAAGTGCGACTGGACGAGATGGCCCTCGATTTGGCCAATTTCCTGGAGGACTTGGATTTTATAAGCCTTCCGGTCCCCGCGAATCAGTACTATTACCAGGAAAAAGGGGTGGGAGAGATTTCTCACAAGCACGTGGCCATGGCCGCCGGCCTGGGGCGGCTGGGGCGGGGGGGCTTTCTCGTGACTCCCCAATACGGCGGCGCCGTGCAGTTGATCACCATCCTGACGACCGCCCCTCTTTTGCCGGATCCCGTGCTTGAAGAAGACCTATGTCAAGGATGCCCTCAGCCCTGCGTCTCGATTTGTCCTGTGCAGGCCCTTCGCAAGGATCGTGACCGTGTCATCGTAATGGACGGCAAAGAGTATCGCTACGGCTGGCTCTCGTACCTACGCTGCCAGTGGGGTTGCGGGGGCATGGTGATGGGGGACCGGTTTTATGCACTTTCAGACCTCCCCATGCCGAAAATCGACCCGGAGGACGATGCTGCAATGGTCCGACTGGAATTTCTCCTGGCGGGAGAAAAGCGGTTCCCGTGGGACAAGGCTGCCCGGGGAGCTTTCAATTATAATGCCTGCTCCAAATGCTACGTGGTCTGCCATCCCGAAAATCGGGGAAAAGGGAAGGCCCCCTAAGAACCTCCAAAGATAAGCAAGGAAGTCCCCTTGTGTTTGGCTGCGGCTCGCTTGCCACCCCATGCTCGCCCTGATATTTTCTTTATAGAATCTTTACCGTTCCTTTATCATGTCTTTATCCTTTTCGTTTATTCTAAGCAAGGAAGAATCAGAGAAAATAGCTGGGAGGTTGTTGATGAAAGGACGCAGGAAATTCCTGAAAACAGCGCTGGCCACAATAGCAGGGCTAGGGTTTTTGCTCCACCCCTTCTTTTCCTTCTTGCGCTCGCTGTGGGCGGAGGAGCGAAGAATCATCCTCCCCAAAGGGACGCAGAGGGAGAGTCTGGCCCATAGAAATCCTGCCAACCTCGACACCCGAAATCTGGATATCACTCCGCTGAAAGACTTCCAAACCATGGGAACCACGGATTACAAGATAAATGTAGAAGAGTGGCGTCTTGCGGTCTCCGGCCGGGTAAAGAAACCCATCGCTCTAACTTATTCCCAGGTTCAAGCTTTACCTGTGACAGAAAAGCGGGTTCTGCTCATATGCCCGGGGTTTTTTGCCAATCATGGCCTCTGGAGAGGAATCCGGGTGGAAGAGCTGCTCGAAATGACAGAGGCCGAAAAAAATTTGACCTCTGTAACTTTCATTTCCCAAGAAGGGACCTACGAGCGGACCCAAAAATTCTCCATGGAGGAAATTTTGGGAGGGAAAGTCTTCCTGGCCTATGGGGTCAATGGGGAGCGCCTTCCTCAAAGGCATGGATTCCCTCTTCGGGTGGTGGCCGAGGGACAGTATGGGAGCAATTGGATCAAGTATGTCTCCCAGGTAAAGGTCGAGTAATTTTCCGCCGGCGTCCTAAATACCAGTTGGCCGGGAGGGTCTTTTTGGGAAAATTATGAACCGACCTCTCGGGACGCGGCATTCGGTGTCTCTTCCTGATATTCTCGCGACTCAAGGGGGTAGTCGTGTTGCCGCCAGGCGTTGAAGCCACCGGCCAGGGGGCGGACACGCGTAATTCCCCTTTGCCGCAAGGATAGCGCCGCCCGGGCGCTGGAGGTTTCGTTCGGTCAGTTGCAGAATAAAATAACTTCGCGATCGCGGGGGATTGGGGGACAGCCCTTTTCTAACTGTTCCAAGGGCAAGAACAAAGCACCCGGAATCGTTTGCGGGTCGGCCTTAAATTCCAGCGAGTGGCGCACATCTAAGATCATCGGGTCTTCACCCGCATCGAGCTTGCTCTTCAGTTCTTCCGGAGTGATGCGAGCGATGCGCAAATGCCGTAGAAATCGGCGACGCTTGGCATATTTCCAGACGAGGTAAGCTGCCAAGCTTCCGACTAGGGCCAGCAGAAGGAAGGTGCCCAGCCTGAGGGCGTAATCGGCAACTTGTTCGAGTTGGTCACTGAACAGATACCCGAGCCCTGCAAATAAACCCACCCAGAAGCACGTCCCCAAGCCGTCGAATAGGAGGAAGCGCAAAAGGTGCATGTGAAAGATTCCCGCCAGCGGCGCTGCTACACTGTTTATTCCCGGGATGAACTTGGCCACCAGGAGCGACCGGGCACCATGCCGGGAGAATATGTCTAAGGTCCGCCGGACGCAGGAGTCGGGATTGAAAGAGATGCGGCAGAGCAGGGATAAGACTGGGCTACCCCTGTGGCGTCCGATCTGGTACCAGAGGATATCGCCCAGCAACGAAGCAATGACGGCCAGGGCAAAGGCGATAGCAAGATTCAACTGTCCTTCACCGGCCAATGCCCCTGCCGCAAGCAAGAATGGCGCAGCCGGAATCGGCAGACCAATCTGTCCGCCAAGCACCCATATGAAAAGCACGGTGTACCCGTGGCGCAAGAGGAACTGAATGACTTCATTCATCGTATTAACCTAATTTCAATCTGGATAAACTGTGAGTAAAGGAAAAGGAGTCTGTATCCATATTCCCCCACCTCACCTGTTAAGTCAATGCCAATAACATAGAACCCTCGAACATGGGCGGGCCCGTCCGGAGCCTAAAAATACAGTTTCTTTCATAGTGAAATACGGGTTCCAGCTTATAGGATTCTAAGGTTTAGTCCGGTAGAGTAGGATATTAATTTACTATATTCTCAGGATGAATAAAAATATACTGGGTTGGCAATGTCTACAGAGGATTTGTAGGCAGTCGGGGTCGATCTGGGAGGCACCAAGACAGAAGTAGCCCAGGTTGATGCCGAAGGGAATCTACGTTAAAGGCGGCGGCCGGCGCGGCTACAAAGCGAATAGGAAACTCTTTTACCTCATGAGGTAGATACGGTATGCCCCGGGATATCCCCGTCGGAAACGGGACTTTACTTGTCACTTTCGATCAGGACTATTCCCTAAGGGACATTTACTATCCCTGTGTCGGGAAAAGAAGATCATGCCGACGGGCACAAATGCAGGTTTGGCATCTGGGTGGATGGGCAATTCGCCTGGATCAACAGAGATTGGAATCTTCATCTCGATTATGCCCATGAAAGTCTGATCACCATGAAGTTACGGCGGTCCAATGGACTCTTTGGGCGTGAGCCTTCAGTGTCATGACCTGGTTGATACAGAGAGAATATTTACCTGAAAAAGGTGATGGTGAGAAACCTGACAGAGAGGCCAAAGAGAGTGTCGTCTCTTCTTCCACCATGACTTCCACATCCTCGAATCCCCCATCGGGGATACGGCTTACTACGACCCTGACGAAAAGGCGATCATCCATTACAAGAGGAACCCGCTATTTTTTGATGAGCGGAATCCGAAACGGTATTCAGGGGATCGACCAGTATGCACTGGCATCAAGGAATTTCATGGCATGGAAGGCACGTGGAAAGATGCTGAAGACGGGAGGCTTGAGGGAAGTCCCATCGCTCAGGGTTCTGTGGATTCCTGTCTGTATCGTTCTGGGTTCAATATCCCCCCCAAGGGAGAACAGACCTTGTATTACTGGATCGTTGCCGGAGAAAGATTATGCCGAGGTCAGCCGCTTGAATAAGATAGTCATCGGGACATGGAGCCGGAACATTTCATCCGGCGAACAGATAATTACTGGAGGGCATGGGTCAATAAGGAGGAGTCTTAACCTTGCTCAACCTTCCCGGCAGCCATCCGGGAACTGTACAAAAGAAGTCTTTTGATCCTGCGAACCAATATTGATGCGAACGGGGCGATCATTGCCGCCAATGATTCGGACATCCAGCATTTTGCCAGGGATACATACAGTTACATGTGGCCGAGGGATGCGGCCCTGACCGCACACGCCCTGGACAGGGCCGGTTATCATGGGAGTGACCGGAAGGTTTTTCAATTTCTGTCTGAACATCATCAGTAAAGGGAAAGAGTCCAGCGGCTATTTTCTCCACAAATATAACCCGGATGGGTCCCTCGGGAGTTCATGGCATCCCTGGGTAAAGAACGGTGAAAAAATTACTGCCCATACAGGAAGACGGTACAGGACTCGTCCTCTGGGCGTTATGGTTTCATTTTAACAAATTCAGGGACATAGAGTTTGTGGTAAGGCAGTATGAAAGTCTGGTGATCCGGTGCGGGGACTTTCTGGCCTCCTACCGGGATCAACAAGACAAGCCTTACCCCTTCCCTCCTATGACTTATGGGAAGAAAAATGGGGGGTCCACACCTTCACGGTATCCGCCGTGTATGCGGGATCTGGGCAGCCGTTGAGAAATTTGCCAATTTCTTCGGAGAAACCGAGCGGGCCGGATCATACCAAAAAGCCGCGGAAGAGGTGAAGGCGGCCATGGATCGATATCTTTACAGCAGGGAACAGAAGAGATTTTTAAAGAGCATCTCTCCCAATCCAGGACGGTTCATTTGCCGTCAGACCTCACCGTGGATGCGAGCATTTACGCCCCTTTTTATTTCGGCGTCATTCGGACCCGGACGATGAGAGGGTCGTCAACACGATGAAGGCCATACAAAGAGACGGCTCTGGGTAAAGACCGAGGTCGGAGGGATTGCCAGGTACGAAGGGGATCTTATTATAAGGTTACTCGGCAGATTCGAAGAGGTGCCAGGAAATCCCTGGTTTATCTGCACTCTCTGGGTGGCCCAGTGGTATATCGCCAGGGCAGAAGGATCTGGAAGAACTTCAGGAAGCCATTCCGATCCTGGAATGGGTTGCTTCCAGAGCGTTGCCATCCGGGGTCTTGGCGGAGCAGGTTCACCCCTATACCAACCAACCGATTTCGGTATCTCCGCTGACATGGAGCCATGCGGCCTTTGTCACCACGGTACTGGAATATTTGCATAAGCTCGAAGAGCTGTAAATCTGTCCCCGGTGCGGCAGGCCGATGTACCGGCATGATCGGGGAGGCCGGGAACAGCACAAAGGGAAAGAGTGGAGGAAAATCCATAAGGCCCAGGAAATAGAATGGGGGCATCCTCTCACCTATGTAACCGAAGGAGAGGTAGAGTATCAGGGTAAAAAGGCAACGATCAGCATTAACCATAAGACCTGCGTTGGCGCAACGATGTGTGCTTTTAGCTGCCCGGTGGAAATATTCGAGCTGGTGAATGACAAATCGCACATGGTCCGGGAAAATCTACCTAAATGTCTGCTGCACACATGCATGAAATGCCGTAACAACTGCCCGACGAATTCCATCCGGATAAACTTCCATAAAGAATCACAAGAAGGTGAGCGGCCATGAACGACTTTGAAAGACAGATCGGCGGGATTGACGAGGAAGGATTGCGCAGCCTCAAGATCGAGACCATCCAAGTAAATTTGGGCCTCCGCTGTAACCAGCAATGCAGGCACTGCCATCTGGAAGCATCGGCCCATCGCACGGAGATGATGGAATGGCCGACCATGCAGTTAGTCCTGCAGGCTGCCAGGAGTGCGAGTTGTCAGCGGGTCGATTTGACCGGCGGAGCGCCGGAGCTGAATCTTCATTTCCGAAAATTTGTGACGGCTCTTCGGGAGGAAGGCCATCGGGTGCAAGTGCGAACAAACCTCACCGTCCTCCTGGAGCCGGGTATGGAGGATTTGGCGGAATTTCTTCGGGAACACCAAGTTCAGCTTGTAGCTTCCATGCCGTGCTACTTGGAAGAAAATGTCCGAGCCCAGAGGGGGATAGGAGTCTATGAAAAAAGCATAGCGGCCATCAAAAGGTTGAATGCCCTGGGCTACGGCTCTATATCTGCCCTGGCTCTGAACCTCGTCTACAATCCGGGAGGGCCATTTCTGCCACCTCCACAGAACGTCCTGGAAGAAGATTATCGGCGTGAGCTGGGCGCGCGCTTCGGCATCTCTTTTACCCATCTTCTCACCATCACGAATATGCCCTTGGGGCGATTTCGGGCAGAGCTAAGCCGCCAAAATCAGGAGCAAGACTATCTGCAACTTCTGCGAAAATCCTTTAACCCACAAACCGTGGGGGGATTGATGTGCCGCCATCAAATGAGCGTCGGATGGGATGGAACCCTGTATGACTGCGACTTCAACCTGGCCCTTGGACTCCCGGTAAACCATGGAGCCCCGGATCACATCCAATCCTTCAGCCTGACTGATCTACGGATGCGGCGAATCGTCACCGGAGAACATTGCTTCGCCTGCACCGCCGGATCCGGGTCATCGTGCGGCGGGGCTCTGGTATGAGGGAGAATCGCGATGGGACACATCTCGGAAGTGCTACCCCATGATGTTCACAATGCGACTTTGGTTTCCAATGTCCACCCGCCCGACTGGCAAAACCCCGAACCTGCTTTCCGTTATAACTTGGTGGTGATCGGAGCAGGAACGGCGGGATTGGTCACGGCTGCGGGTGCCGCGGGCCTGGGGGCAAAGGTTGCTCTCGTGGAAAGGCATCTCCTGGGGGGCGACTGCCTGAATGTGGGCTGTGTGCCCTCGAAATGTATCATTCGTTCCTCCCGAGTTTATGCCGACCTAAAAAATGCCAAACAATTCGGCCTGCGGATTCCAGAGGGCACAGAAGTGGATTTCCCGGCCGTCATGGAGCGGATGAGACGCCTGCGAGCCAGGATCAGTTTTCACGATTCCGCCAGGCGATTTCAGGAGCTGGGAGTGGATGTGTTCCTGGGGGAGGGGCGTTTCGCAGGCCCAGGGATAATAGAGGTCGGCGGAAAAACCCTGCGGTATAAAAAAGCCGTGATCGCCACCGGAACCCGGCCGGTTCATCCGCCAATCCCAGGATTGGCCGAAGCCGGCTTTCTCACCAATGAAACCGTCTTTTCCCTGACGGAGCGCCCCCGGCGACTGGCGGTCATCGGCGGGGGACCGATCGGCTGCGAATTGGCCCAGGCGTTTCGTCGCCTAGGATGTGAAGTGGTTCTTTTCCACAGTGCTTCTCATATCCTGAATCGCGAGGACAGCGACGCTGCGGAAATCCTTCAGCAATCCTTCATCCGTGATGGAATTCGCCTGATCCTAGACTGCAAGACCAAACGGGTGGAAAAGAAAAATGGGGAGAAGGTGATCTACTTCGAATGCCGGGGAAATGAAGAAGGGGTGGCGGTAGACGAGATCCTGGTAGGTGTCGGGCGGGCCCCGAACGTCGAGGGTCTGAACCTCGAGTCCGTGGGCGTGAAGTACGACCAGAGGGAAGGCGTAGGGGTGAATGATCGGTTGCAGACCACCAACCCTTCCATCTATGCGGCTGGCGACATCTGTCTGAAATACAAGTTCACCCACACCGCCGATGCCACCGCGCGCATCGTCATCCAGGATGCCCTGTTTGGGGGGCGCAAAAAGCAGAGTGCCTTGAGGATTCCCTGGTGCACTTACACCGACCCGGAGATTGCCCATGTGGGGATGTACGAGAGGGATGCCCGGGAGAGGGGAATTGCCGTCGATACGTTTGTAAGACCTCTGAACGAGGTAGACCGGGCCATCGCCGATGGAGAGGAAGAGGGATTTGTCAAGGTCCATCTTAGGAAAGGAACGGATAAGATTCTGGGAGCCACCATCGTTGCCCGCCACGCGGGGGAAATGATCAGTGAGATAACCCTGGCGATGGTGGGCAATCTGGGCCTTAGAGCCTTGGCGAACGTGATCCATACCTATCCCACCCAGGCCGAGGCGATCAAGCAGGTGGCCGATGCTTACAACCGTACCCGGTTGACTCCTTTTATGAAGAGACTCTTTACTCGATGGCTGGCCTGGACGAGATAATTTCTCAAGATTCATTTGCCCCAGAGGACACTGAGGTCACAGAGGATTAAATATTTAATTTGTTTCAGTAGTGTCCCAACGTTGTAATTGAGGAATAAGTTAAGTACCAGAAAGCATTTCTATATTCAGAAAAAATGCCATTTTTCGATTTGAATTTGAAATCCTCTAAATGCCATACTCCTTTACTTCTTTCCGAGGAGATGGCATATGAATGTTGGAAAAACAGTCTTCTCTCAATTAATGCAGTTCCTTCCCCAATACGAATTTCAAAAATGTGTCGAGCGATACGAGGGCAACTACAAGATCAAATCTTTTTCCTGCTGGGATCAATTCCTTTGTATGGGTTTTGCCCAACTCACCTACCGAGAAAGCCTCCGAGACATTCAAGCCTGCCTTCGGGGCAACCAAGAAAGACTCTATCATATGGGCTTTCGGGGAAACGTCTCTCGCAATACCTTGGCTCACGCCAACCAAGTCCGCGATTGGCGCATCTATGCCGACTTCGCCCACATCCTGATTGGTCAAGCCCGAATTCTTTACGCCAACGAAGATTTTGGCATCGAATTAAATCAAACGGTTTATGCCTTCGATGCCACGACCATCGATCTTTGTCTGTCTCTTTTTCCGTGGGCGCAATTCCGCCAACGAAAAGGAGCGATCAAACTCCATACCCTGATGGATTTGCGAGGCAGCATTCCCACGCTAATCTTCGTAACGCATGGCAAAATCCACGAGGTCAATCTCCTCGACGACCTCATGGTAGAGCCGGGAGCCATTTATATTTTCGACCGAGGCTATCTCGACTTTGCACGCCTCCACAAGATCCATCAGGCCGGAGCTTTTTTCATCATTCGTGCCAAAAGCAATTTACGGTTCCGGCGTCTCTATTCTCAGAAGGCCGACAAAGCAAAGGGCGTCCAAGCCGATCAGATCATCGAACTCCATGGCTTTTATGCCCGCCACGATTATCCCGACCGGCTCCGCCGGATTCGCTACTACGATGTCGAAAAGAGAAGGAGATTAATTTTTCTAACCAACCATTTTACGTTGCCGGCTTTCACGATTGCCGAGCTTTTTCGCTGTCGGTGGAAGATCGAATTATTCTTCAAATGGATCAAACAGCATCTCCGGATTAAGGCGTTTTACGGTACTTCGGAGAATGCCGTAAAGACCCAGATTTGGATTGCTATCAGCCTTTATGTCTTGGTAGCCATCGTAAAAAAGAAGCTCCAGCTGAAAGTGAGCCTCTATACCATGTTACAGATTCTAAGTGTGTCTCTTTTTGAAAAAACTCCACTGTTTCAACTACTTTCGCAAATTCAACCGGAAGAAAAAGAGGGCGATTTCTCCAACCAGTTAAAATTATTCCAATAACGTTGGGACACTACTGAATTTGTTTGTAGATTGAATATCAGATTTAAGGAGATTTATATTTCCCCCTGTGCTACTAACGTTCAGCTTCTTGAAATTTTGTTAAGCAAATTCCAGAAACTCCCCCCTTCCCCCAGCCCTCTCCCCCCTTAAGGGGGAGAGGATGAAGGTGAGGGGGGCGAATGTGATTTTGATTGCGGCTAAGCTGCCCTGAGATCTCTGTGGCCAAAGGAGAAAAAATGTTTCTGGATCGGCTCATTATTTTTACCCGCTATCCTGATCCGGGAAAGACCAAGACCCGCTTGATTCCCGCCCTTGGCCCGGAGGGGGCTGCGGATCTGCAGCGGCAGATGAGCGAGCACACCTTGAGCTGGGCCAGGAAACTGGAAAACATTTCGGCTGTATCTCTGGAAGTCCGGTATGAAGGCGGTGACGAAGATCGATTCCGGCAGTGGTTTGGTTCGGATATCCTCTTCTTTCATCAGGGGAACGGGGACCTCGGCGCGCGCATGGCCCGAGCCTTTGAGGAGGCATTTCAGGCCGGAATGGGCCGAGCCATCATCGTAGGAACGGATTGCCCGGATCTCAGGGATGGTTTCGTTCGAGAAGCCTTTGCAGCACTCCATCAAAACGATATCGTCCTTGGACCTGCCAAGGATGGCGGCTATTATTTGATTGGGCTTTGCCGGGTCATTCCGCAATTATTTGGAAAAATTCCCTGGGGAACCGCAGAGGTGCTCCCCAAGACCTTAGAAATCGCCGAGGATATGAAACTCCGGGTCTTTCTCCTCGATCCCCTGGGTGACGTGGATCGTCCGGAAGACCTGCCGTTCTGGGAAAAGTCAACCAAAGATATTTCAACGGATCGGGTTCTCCCTAAGATCTCCATTATCATCCCAACGCTGAACGAGGAGGAAAACATTGCCCAGTGCCTGGCGAGCACCCAGAATGCTAAGAACGCCGAGCGAATCGTAGTGGACGGCGGGAGCCGGGATCGGACTGTCGAGATCGCCCTCGCCTGCGGAGCCAAGGTGCTGACCTCCCCGGCTGGCCGGGCACAGCAGATGAATGTCGGAGCCGAAGCAGCTTTAGGCGACCTCTTTCTTTTTCTCCATGCGGACACTCGCTTGCCTGAGAAATTTGACGGTTGGGTTCGGGAGATTCTGGCCCGCCCAGGAATCGCTGCTGGGGCCTTCCAATTCCGCCTGGATGTATCCAGCCGCAGTTTGCAAATCATCGAGCGGGTAGCGAACTGGCGATCCCGGCGGCTGCAGATGCCCTACGGTGACCAGGCGATCTTTATCCGGTCCGCGCTCTTCCGCGAAATCGGTGGTTTTTTAGACATGCCCATCATGGAGGATTTCGAGCTTATCCGGCGCCTGAAGAGAAAAGGCCGCATTCTTACGCTTCCCCAACCCGCCATCACCTCGGCCCGACGCTGGAGCATGCTGGGCATATGGAAAACGACCCTGATCAATGAGCTGGTCCTCATCGCCTATTACCTGGGCATTTCTCCCTCTCGGATCCATCGTTTCGCCCGCCGGACCGCTGCACCGGTCCAAAAAGCCCGAAATTTTGCAAAGAGTGAGCGAGCATGAAGGGAGAGATTGCTCCTCAAAAAGCAAGATTCATATTCAAACTGCTCCTGATCATCCTGGTCGTTTTCCTTGTTCTGGCCGGGATGAAGTATTTCCACGTTCAGGAACTGCTGAAGAGGGTACTCCGCTGGGTCGCTGACCTGGGAGCCTGGGGACCCTTTTTCTATATGGTCATCTATATCCTGGCCTGCGTATTTTTTATCCCCGGGTCCATTTTGACATTGGGCGCTGGGGTCCTCTTCGGCGTCGTCAAGGGTTCGATCATCGTCTCCGTCGCAGCGACAGTTGGGGCCACTTGCGCTTTTTTGGTCGGAAAGTACTTGGCCAGAGATTGGGTAGCAAAAAAGATACGGGCCAACCCGAAGTTTCAGGCCATCGATGAGGCCGTCGCCCGGGAGGGATGGAAAATCGTCGGGCTCACTCGCCTCTCCCCCGTCTTTCCTTTCAACCTCCTAAACTATGCGTATGGCCTAACGCGGGTCTCCCTGCGGGACTACTTCTTTGCTTCCTGGATCGGGATGATGCCGGCGACGGTCATGTATGTCTATATCGGCTCCCTGGCTGGCGAGATTGCCAAGATTGGCGGCGAGAGATATTCGCGAACCCCAGTAGAGTGGGCCCTCTACATTCTCGGTTTAATCGCCACCGCTGCGGTAACGGTTTATATTACGCGCATCGCCCGCGCGGCCTTGGGGAAGAAGGTTTGAATTTAAATTTATATTCTGCCGTTAGACCCATTTAAATCGGGAAGATAGAAGCCTGGAAGTTTTAAACCTATTTAGATGAATAAGCATCTAGAAAAAGGTCTTTTGTGCGATTCGCCGCGGGAAAGGCGGCTGAGTCCCGCCGAATGGCCAACCGGGGCAACTGTATGTGGGCAGAAATTGAGTCCAAATTCGAGATGGCGGCGGAATGAGAAAAATATGGGCTAAAATCAACTCATTTATATGTTCATTTGGGCTGGAAACTAAAAAGTGGATTCTCTCCAAGAGGCCATGGCATGAATAAGCTAATTTGCCCAAGTTGTAACCAACAATTCTCCTTGGAAGAAAAGATCTGGAAATGTACGTGCGGGGGACTTCTGGATGTAGATTTTCAGCCTCATTTCCCCATCGATAAAATCCGACAGAGAAAACCTACCCTGTGGAGGTATCGGGAAGCGATCCCGATTCTGGATGATGGGAACATCGTCTCCTTTGACGAAGGATTTACTCCCTTAATCCCGCTAGATTTCGGCGGCAAAATCGTTTGGATGAAACAAGATCACTTATTCCCCAGCGGATCTTATAAAGATCGAGGCGCCTCCATTCTCATCAGTAAAGTGAAAGAACTGGGGATCCAAAGCGTTGTGGAGGATTCTTCAGGAAATGCGGGCTGTGCCATCGCCGCCTACTGTGCCAAAGCCAGAATCAAATGTCAGATTTTTGTCCCGGAAGACACCTCGGCGGGGAAATTGGCCCAAATTCAATTTTATGGGGCAAAATTAAATAAGATTCCCGGTTCCAGAGAGGAGACAGGGCGCGCCGTTCTGAAAGCCGCCGATAAATATTACTATGCCAGCCACTCCTGGAACCCTTTCTTTTTTCAGGGGACAAAAACCTTTGCCTTTGAAGTATGCGAACAGCTCGGCTGGAAATCCCCAAGTTCAATCGTCGTGCCCGTGGGCAACGGAACTCTTCTCTTGGGAGCTTACCTCGGCTTCAACGAACTCTTACATGCCGGAATTATTCAGGGGATCCCCAAGATTATCGGAGTTCAATCGCTCTCTTGTGCCCCTTTATACAAAGCATTTAAAGAGGGTCTGAAGGGAATTCCTAAGATCGATAAGAAAGACACTCTTGCGGAAGGGATCGCCATCGCCGAGCCGATTCGAGCAAAACAAATTCTTGGGGCCGTGAAAAAGAGCAAGGGAGATTTGATCGCTGTGGATGATTCTGAAATTAAAAAGTCATTGCGAGATCTTGGGAAAAAAGGGTTTTATGTGGAACCGACTTCTGCGGCGACCACGGCTGGCCTGAGCAAATACCTGCAAACATCCCATGCGGATGAGATCATTGTTTCTGTTCTAACGGGCCATGGTTTAAAAACGACCGAGAAAATGTCAAAAATATTGCGTGAGGAGAGCCGCTAGGTCCAGGTTTACTAAGGAGTCCATAATTGACCAGACATATTCTTCCAAAATCTCCCCTGACCCCTCTTTTCCAAAGAGGGGAAATTCCTCCCTTTTGTAAAGGGAGGGAAGGAGGGATTTGGTCTTCGGTGTCTATATAATTATGGACTGACTAATAACTTCAGGGTCAGCTACAATCGAGAACGAACCGGGGGGATGACACTCTCTAGGAGGCCTTCTCCAGGGCGCGCCATTTGCCTTCCGCCTATCGCCTCTTGCCGATCCCTCTATGCCTTCTTTTCAATTTGCACCCTGATCTTGTGGTATAGGATCCCCCAGTATTCATGGATCAATTGCTTAAAAAGACTGGGGCGGCCAAGAGGATCATCTACGTATTTTTCATAGGGGTCTGCGGGGGCAGGAAAGACCTTGAAGCCGGCATACTCGAAGATCATGAGGGAACGCTTCATGCTGCTGTAGGAAGTGACCAAAAGGAGGGTCTTCCAGTGCAAGGGCCCGGCAATCTTCTTGATTTCTTCTACCTGGCCATAGGCGTCTTGAGACCGCGTCTCCAAAAAGATGTCCTCCGCCGGGATATTCAACCTCTTCGCCTCCTGAGCCATGACCGTCGCTTCCGCCACTCCGATTTCTTTTGGAATCCCACCGGAGAAAAGAATCTTCTTCGCCCTCCCCTCGAAATAGAGTTGCGCTCCTCGCACCATCCGCTGATTAGAGACCAGGCTTAAATAGCGGCCTTGATCGATCCCCCCGAAAGGACCACGATAACATCGGCTTTGCGAATGTCTTCTTTTATCATCAAAGGCTTCAACATGTAGCCGGTCAGGGGAGTTAAGGTAATCACCAGGAGTAGCAAGAAGGCCAGCCAGAGGATCCAGTTGAGGATAAAAACGATTCTTCCGACGAAAGATCTATCTTTAGCCACGTTTCTTCTCCTATGGACAGGGAAAGATTTGCCCGGCGGCTTCATTATATTTGAGGATCTGCCGGAAGGCAAGAGAGAGTTTCGATCTCCTCGCCGGGACCCAACGTTGTTACCTTGCCCGGGCCCAGCCGCAGAGGAGGGGAACGACTCATGATCGGCGGGAAATGGCCTTTCCCGGAGAGGCCTACTGCGATCCCGCGAAGGCCGGCGGGGTAAGGCGATACGAGGAATATGGATTGCTCCGCCCGTCCCGATGGAAGAATCACAGCCTTATGATGATTCGCGAGGCACCTTTGCGGTTGGGCCGGAACAGAATTGGGAAAGATTGGTATAAAAAACTGGGGAGCAAGTGGAGAGTTTCTCCTTGACAGCGCAAAGACAATCTCTTATAACCACTTTGGAAGATCAGGGGAAGTTTGGTTTTGTAAAAAGGAGGAAGACCGATGGCCATTCTTTACGAGAAGAAAGATAAGATCGCGATTATCACGATCAACCGTCCCGAGGCCATGAACGCCATCGACCCGGAAACTACCGAGGAGCTGGGTAAGGCTTGGTTGGATTTTCGAGATGATCCAGACCGGTGGGTGGGAATTCTCACGGGCGCGGGCGACAAGGCCTTTTCTGCCGGGGCGGACCTGAAGAAACTGATTCCCTTCTTGGCGAAATTATCTCCCCTCGCGCGGCGGGAAAGGGAGGAAAAATTTCCGGGTTTGGGGGGAATCACCCGGGGTTTGAATATCTGGAAACCTATCATCGCGGCCATCAACGGGTTCTGCCTAGCCGGGGGGTTGGAAATGGCCTTAGCCTGCGACCTCCGCGTGGCCGCGGATCATGCCACCTTTGGGTTGTTGGAGGTAAGCCGGGGCATCATCCCCGGAGCGGGTGGCACGCAGCGCCTTCCGCGGATGATTCCCATGGCCAAGGCCATGGAAATCATACTGATGGCGCAGCGCATAGACGCTCAGGAAGCCCTGCGCCTGGGGTTGGTCAACCGGGTCGTGCCTTTGCCAGAGGTCATGCCCACGGCCATGAAAATGGCCGAGGCCATCCTGCAGAATGGACCCCTTGCTGTACGCGCGGCCAAGGAAGCCATCATTCGAGGCCTTTCCATGACCCTGGAAGAAGGACTTCGCCTGGAATCCGTTCTCCAATCTTATCTTCTGGCAACCGAAGATGCCATCGAAGGGCCCAGGGCTTTCGCCGAGAAGCGCAGGCCGCAATATAAAGCCAGATAAAAAATTAGAGAGGAAGAGCCATGCTGAAGCCCGATGATTTCTATCGCGCCTTAAGGGAAGTCGAGTTTACCCTGGTTGAGGGGTTGGTGAAAAAAGCCGTCGCGGATGGGCATTCGGCCACGCAAGTTCTCAATGAAGGACTGATTGGCGGAATGTCTATCGTAGGGCGGGAGTTTAAAGCCCGGGAACTCTGGGTTCCCGATGTCCTTCTGGCAGCCAGAAACATGCAGCGGGGGATCGAAATCCTGAAGCCAATGTTTTCCCAAGAGGGCCAGGAGTCGAAAGCCAAAATCATCCTGGCCACGGTGAAAGGGGATATCCACGACATCGGCAAGAATCTGGTGGCCATCATGATGACCGGCTCCGGCTTCGAAGTCGTGGACTTGGGGGTTGATGTTCCTACCGAGAAATTCCTCGCTGCCGTCAAAGAGCACCGGCCGCAGATCATCGGTCTCTCGGCGCTCCTGACCACGACCATGCTGGAAATGGGTAAGGTGATTGAGGCCGTCAAAGGGAGCTCCTTTGCGGTCAAACCTTACGTGATCGTTGGGGGAGCCGCGGTAACCGAAGCCTTCGCCCAAGAGATCGGGGCTGACGGATACGGCCCGGATGCGGTCTCGGCGGTTGAAGTGGCGATGAAACTCCTCGAAAGGAAACGCTAAGCGCTTAGCGTAATTACATAAGAAATAAGCCTCAAATCCCCCCAACCCCCCTTTGAAAAAGGGGGGCTGAAGGGGGGATTTTGATCGTTCGCGGCTGGCGAAGCTGCGATAGGCAATTAGGGAGAACAGGATGGCAAAGAAAATCTCCCCCAAACGGCGGTTCCTGTCCGGCCTGTTCGGCGGGCGCAGAGGAGACCGGCCCCCTGTCGGTAATCCCACTTCCATCGTCAGCTTGGAGCTGATGGAGAAGACTGGAATTTTCTTTCCCCAGGCCCACTTGGAAGCGCAGCCGATGGCCGAACTGGCTGCTGCCGGCCATGAGATCTTGGGCTTCGATTCCATCATGCCCGAATACAGCGTGCAGCAGGAGGCCGCGGCCTTAGGGTGTGAGATGGATTGGGGGAGCCCCGCCATGATGCCCGATGCCCGGACCCATCCCATCCAGCGAATCGAAGATCTGGTTATTCCCAAAAACCTTTTAGAAAAACCCTCCCTGAAGGTGGTGCTGGAGGCCTTGAGCCTTTTGCGCCGACAGTACGGCGACGAAGTCGCCATCATCGGAAAGGTGATGGGACCCTGGACCATCTCTTACCACCTCGCCGGGACCCAGAATTTTCTTCTCTGGGTCATCACCGAGCCGGAAAAAGTACGGCGCTACCTGGAGGCCTTAAAAGAGGTCACCGTGCTCTTCGCCAAAGCGCAGTTCCAGGCGGGAGCGGATGTGGTCGTTCTGGCCGACCATGCCACGGGAGACCTGGTGAGCCCCAAGACCTACGAAAAATTCCTCCTCCCCGTGCATAAGGAATTGGTCCAGCGGATCGGAGGGCCATTGATCCTGCATATCTGCGGGAATTGCGGGGACCGGCTGCGGATGTTTGTGGAGGCTGGATTCGAAGGCTACCACTTTGAATGGCAGGTGGATGCGAGGGAGGCGGTGCGGGTGGTGAACCGGGAGATGTCTTTGGTCGGAAATATCAACAACCCCACCACTCTCCTGCGCGGAACGCCCGAAGATGTGCGCCAGCAGGTACGCTACAGCGTTGCCGCCGGCGTGGACATCATCGCCCCGGAATGCGCCGTTCCCCTGCAAACCCCCCTGCGGAATCTTCGGGCCATCGTCGAGGCCGCCGAAGAAGGGTGGGGCTGAAAAAGAAATTGACATGATTTTCGCATTTCCGGTAGAATACCCCCGAAGCGTTCTAAGAGTGGGGCGCTTTTCTTGCCCT
Organism: uncultured delta proteobacterium; assembly: GCA_963760605.1. Lineage (GTDB taxonomy): Bacteria > Desulfobacterota > SM23-61 > SM23-61 > SM23-61 > CAVXFA01. The sequence goes on from CAVXFA010000098.1 coordinate 27,292, forward strand.
TTGTAAAGTATTCTGAATTGCTCTTGACCTAACGACTCCATCTTTCCCGGGGCCGCGAGAAGGGGGTTGGATTTTTGGTGAAAGAGTTCACTCCGATTTTTTCTGAACCTGCGTAGTCTTTCTGTTTTTGGATGTTTGGCTCTCCCAATGAATGTGTAAAAACAAAGAAAGGAGGACACTCCCATGTCTGAGGTCTCCATCAAGTTCTTAATGCCTATGAAGGTCGCCTCCATGGAAAAAAGGGTGCCCCGGGAAGAGCTTGGCAAAGCCGTGGAGCAAATCTCGCAGTCCCTCAAAGAGAAAAAGGTGAAGATTGCGGACGCAGCCATGGGGCTGCTCCATGAAGATCCCAAATCTATCGATCTCCAAAAAGCCCAATTCGAAGTCTGCCTGCCGATATCCGGAAAGATCAAAGGAGAGGGGGAACTCAAATCGAAAGAGCTGGAAAAGGGGGCCTTCGCCTGCATCACCCACTCCGGCTCCATCGAAAAACTGCCGGATACTTATAACACGATCCTAAAGTGGATCGAGGAAAATGGTTACAAGATCGCCAGCCCCACCCGGGAAGTCTACCACAAAGGAGTCGGAGAGGTAGGGGGAATCCCACAAGATGTCCTCATCGAGATTCAATTCCCCGTAAAAATATGAGTGACCACTCCCCGCTTGACAGCTACCATCTTGTTTATTAAGGGAGTGGCGCAGTCGCCAAGAAAGAGATTGGCCATGGTTTATTCGACATCGATTCTTTTCGCCGTAAGGCATTTTGATTTTTTGAGAGGAGGGCTTAGTTTCAATAACCCCGCTGGTGCGGAAGGGGAAAAATCATGCGGGAGAAAAAGATCTACGGCCTGCGAAAGGGGGTGGTGTTTCCTTAATGAGGGTTAAAAGGAATAGAACTGAAAAAACTTTTGCGTTAATGATTAATTGTTCTTCATTTACTGCTCATATTCGAAGCTCTTAAGATTCTGGAAGGAGGGTAAAAAATGGCTGAATTGAAGGTTGACCCTGGCAAAATGCCGGATTGGGGACGGGCAGACCTTCCCGCCCCCCCAGCATTTACTTTTAAGAATATCCTCACGGTCGTCGGCCCCGGAACCATTGCTCTTTCCATGTCCATAGGAAGCGGCGAGTGGCTGATGGGCCCGGCAACAATAGTTGCGTTTGGACCGGCCCTCCTGTGGATCACTACAGTGGCCGTCTTCACCCAGCTCATTTTCAACCAAGAGTGTGCCCGCTACGTGATGTATACCGGGGAGACTGCCTTCTCCGGGTTCATGAGGACCAAGCCAGGCCCGAGGTTCTGGGGCTGGTTTTATGTAATTATTGGAGCATTGCAACAAGGCTGGCCAGGGTGGGCCGCGGCATCGGCTGCCGCCATCTTCTCAGCCGTAGTCGGGCATATTCCCGGAGCCGGAGATAAGGGGGCTATGCTGGCCTGGGGATACGTTAGCTTTGCGGGCGTAGTTTTAGTCTTGCTCTTCGGCGGGACAGTCGAACGGGGGCTGGAAAAGATCTCTACCTTCATCGTTCTGTGGATTTTCGTCTTCCTCCTGGCCTTCAATCTGATCTTCGTGCCTTTTAGCGTCTGGTGGGACCTATTCAAAGGGTTCTTTCAATTTGGCGTGATTCCTAAGGGCGTGGACTGGTTCCTCCTGGGAGCCTTTGCCGCTTATTCGGGGGCTGGAGGCATTGGGAATATCTATACATTGAGCTGGCTGCGGGATAAAGGTTTTGGTATGGGTAGCATCGTGGGAGCCATTCCCAGCGCATTCGGCGGGAAAGAAATTCGCCTCTCCAAAATCGGCAGTATTTTTGACCCTGCCAAAGAGAGCAATATGAAGTCCTGGAGGACTTGGTGGAAATACCTCTGGATGGACCAAGGGGTTGTCTGGGGAGTGGGTTGCGTCCTCGGCATGTACTTCTGCGTCCTCCTCGCCTACGGCATAATTCCTGCTGCAACAAAAATCACCGGGATAGCGAGCGGGGCTTACCAGGCTGAATATATGATGAAATTCTGGAAGCCCTTGTGGTTCCTCTCGCTCTTCACCGGGTTCTGGATTCTCTGGGGCACGCAGCTGGCGGTGGTAGATGGATACGTTCGAACAGTCACTGACATCGTATGGTCCTCCACCAAAAAGCCCCATACTTGGAAGGCTGGGCAGAGGATCATCTATTATATCGCCTTGTTGAGTTTCGTAGGCTGGGGATGTATCGCTATCAACCTGGCCCAACCCTTGATGCTCATCATGATCGGGGCGAACGTTGCCGGGCTTGTATTTGTGGTGTCGGGCATCCACATCCTGGTGGTCAACTACAAGCACCTGCCCAAGGAACTTCATCCTCCAATCTGGAGGGCGATCGTTCTGATCGGCTTCGTGATCTTTTACGGTTGGTTTGTGATCATGGCGTACGGAAAGGTTTTGGGGTGGATTAAATAGGCCTGAGTAGCTGGTGATGGAAAAGGGGGCTTCGGCCCCCTTTTTTTATGCGGTGATCCACTTGCGTCTTATGGGAAAGGAAATCTACCAGGAGATATTGGCCCAGGTTATTGGGGGTGGTGTAGAAAGCACGTCCGCGGTTGACCTTGGAGACCTGCTGGACAAACTGCAGCAGGGGAGCATCCTGCCCGAGCATGAAGATGTTCAGGTTGATCCCGCGAGAAGCGCATTTCTTGAACTCCAGGAGGGTCTTGGCCAGCGTCTTGGGATGAGGAGGAAACTGGAAGAAGACCCTGCCGCCCTCCAGATGGGCGGTGGGCTCGCCATCTGAAACCAAGATGATCTGCTTATTGGGGGCATGCTCCCGGCTGAGGAAAGATTTGGCCAGGATGAGCCCTTCTTCCATGTTGGTGTAGGGGTTGTCCAGGTCCCAATTGAGACAGGGGAGATCCTGGCCTTTCAGGAGCCGGGCGTAGGAAGAAAAGCCCACCAGTAGCAGGCGGTCTTGGGGAAAATGGGTCTGGATAAGGGTATGGAGGGCCAAGGCCACTTTTTTGGCGGCGAAAAATTTCTCGTCCCGGGCCATGGAGCCGCTCATGTCCAGCATGAGGACAATGGCCGAACGGGTGCGCTTTTCTGTTTGATAGACCTCAAAGTCATCGGGACGAAGGTCCAGGAGGCGGCCGCTCTTGGGCCGGGGAGAGGAAAGGGCTTGCCGCCCGAGAGTGTTCATCAGCGTGCGGCTCAGGTTGAGGTGAAAAGGGTCCCCGAACTGGTAAGGCTTGCTTTCCTCCAGGAGGAGATTTATTCCGTTGCCCCGGAAATGCGTTTCATGGGTTCCCAGGGCATCCCGGGTCAGGGAAGCAAAAATATCCTGCAACGCTCTCTGCCCGATCTTGCGCATTCCCTTGGGGGTGAGCACATACTTGGCCCCCAGCTTCTCGATGTAGCCATCGACCTCCAGGAGGCGGGGAATGGCTTTGAGGTTGTTCCAGAGCTGGTAGCTCTGTTCCCCTAACAGTTCCCGGATTTCTTGAGCGTTGATTTTCTCGAGGTCAAGTCCCCAGGAAGCACGGCGTAACTCATGTTCCAGCTTCTCCAGGCGTTTCAGCTCCTCCACAGCTGAGGCATCCGAGGAAGACGCGCATTTCTGGAGCTTCTGCTTCAGGCGACGCACCTCTTCCAGAAAATCCTGGATCCCCTGCAGCCCCGGCGATTCTTCATCCCCTTTTAGGCCTTGCTGTTTCAACAGATCTAGAGATTTGGCGATGTCATTCTCACGGAGAAGAAGATCGGAGAGGTTTTTGAGGATTTCTTCGGCCTCCGTTCCTTTGGGAGAAACGGGTTCCTTGCCGCAAAAATAACGATATCCAATCATGTGAATGACAAAAAAAGTATCCCTGTGAGTGTCAGTGTCAGATTTTAAATATTTCTTCACTCACCCTGTCACTCACATCGTTTTTCCTTGTAGGATAGCACAACGTAGGCCAAAGAGCAACGGATTTACCATCCTCACTCTCGCCCCCTCCCCCGGAGAGGAAAGAGCGATAAGCAGGAGGGTTTATTCATAGAAATTTCCGATAGCAGCCGGCGAATTCCAGATTTCTGGATTTTTCCGCAGCCGGTCGGCCCGGTAAATAACTTCCAGGGTAATCGGAGCGATCCGATAAGAAGGAAGGTCCTGGAGGCTGACGAAGCGGGCATCCTGGGCATCAGAATCCGACCTTAACTCACCGGCTTTGCATCGGCAGAGAAAATCCACCAGGACGTAGTGGTAAGCCACCCGACCGTCCGGGTCTCGAAAGATTCGGTCGAGAACTTTGGCCAAGGTTAAAACCTCCACTTCCAGATGAGTCTCTTCGAGGACCTCCCGTCTCACGGCCTCTTCTAAAGTCTCACCCACGCACACGGCCCCACCCGGAATGGACCATTGACCGAGGCTCGGCTCCATCCCCCTTTTGATCAGCAGAACCCGATCCTCATGGAAGATAATCCCTCCGACTCCGATAATTGGCCGATCAGGATATTTACGTTTCATGAAAGGTCCTCTGTCAGTGACCCCTAAGTCTTCTTTGACTGGCCTGTCTATAGTCAAGGGTTTACCCCTATCCCCCGCTCATTTGAAGAACAAGGTATTCTTGACGGGATTCTTTCCGTCAAATTTGTTGATTTGTTTTTTTGTTGTTTGTTGGGGTTGTGTTTGTTGGGGTCGGACCAAGCTAAGATGCTGATTTTTTTGTTGGGGTCGGACCAAGCTAAGATGCTGATTTTTTGAATGATTGCCTCCAAAAGAACGTGTTTTTTGCGCTTAAATCCACATTTCCCACCCCAAAAACATCAACGTAAGGGGCGGAAACCTCCCTTAATTCAAACCTGCTCTCCCCTCCCACCACTTTTCTCCCCTTTGCCCGTATCCCAAGCCGTTCCTTTATCGCTCTCAGAAAAGATTCGCTGCCCACGGCTATGCTTTCCGTCCACTCAGGTCGGCGCTCATGTCCACTCCCCTCCAGTGCTTCCTCCACCCAACTCCGATACGCCTCCTTCAGCTCTCCCGTGTCCCGAACATTAATTAATCCCATCAACTCCTCAATATCAATCAAACAATACCTCTGCGGAGGATTTTGGATCTCATTATACCCGCAAAAAGCCCACTCCGAAGGATGTTTCACAACGCCGGCACGTACCATGTTCAAATCCACATAAACCATGCACCGAACCAAATGCGAATCCCCCTCCACCGCCGTTGCGTGATACCGATCCTCCCAGAAGGCTCCTTTCCGTTTCTTTCTCCGATTGAATTCCTGCCCCGTCCTCCCCGCAATTAATTGCACCGAACGAGCGATGGCCTCTTCCCCCTTATGATCTCTCACAATTAAATGAATGTGGTTTGAGGTGACCGAATAATTCAGAATGGAAACCCCGTATCGCTTCTTCGCCTCCAGAAGCCACTCCAACCACCGCCGCCGGTCCCGGGCAAATTTCAGCAAAAACTCCCGTTTATGGCAACGATGGGTAATATGCCAGATATATCCAGGAAGAAAATGTCGATTTGCCCGAGCCATCCTTCAAATCCAAATTCGGCAATTTTACCCTTTATGTTTTGTTGGGGTCGGACCAAGCTAAGATACTGATTTTTTGAATGATTGCCTCCAAAAGAACGTGTTTTTCCCGCTTAAATCCACATTTTCTCCCCCAAAAACATCAACGTAAGGGGCGGAAATCTCCCTTAACTCAAACCTGCTCTCCCCTCTCACCACTTTTCTTCCTTTTGCCCTTATCCCAAGACGTTCCTTGATCCTCCTCACAAAGGCTTCGCCGCCCACGGCTATGCTTTCCGTCCACTCAGGCCGCCGCTCATGTCCACTCCCCTCCAGTGCTTCCTCCACCCAACTCCGATACGCCTCCTTCAGCTCTCCCGTGTCCCGAACATTAATTAATCCCATCAACTCCTCAATATCAATCAAACAATACCTCTGCGGAGGATTTTGGATCTCATTATACCCGCAAAAAGCCCACTCCGAAGGATGTTTCACAACGCCGGCACGTACCATGTTCAAATCCACATAAACCATGCACCGAACCAAATGCGAATCCCCCTCCACCGCCGTTGCGTGATACCGATCCTCCCAGAAGGCTCCTTTCCGTTTCTTTCTCTGATTGAATTCCTGCCCCGTCCTTCCCGCAATTAATTGCACCGACCGAGCAATGGCCTCTTCCCCCTTATGATCTCTCACAATTAAATGAATGTGGTTTGAGGTGACCGAATAATTCAGAATGGAAACCCCGTATCGCTTCTTCGCCTCCAGAAGCCACTCCAACCACCGCCGCCGGTCCCGGGCAAATTTCAGCAAAAACTCCCGTTTATGGCAACGATGGGTAATATGCCAGATATATCCAGGAAGAAAATGTCGATTTGCCCGAGCCATCCTTCAAATCCAAATTCGGCAATTTTACCCTTAAAAATGCGGCTCTAAGCCCCCCAAAAGCCCCGTTTTCCCCACCATTCTCCTTAAAAATCAATCACTTCTCTTGGTCCGACCCCATCCCTCCAGCGCTAAATAGTGGCCCATGAATTCCTCCCGATCCCGTATCGATCCCGACCCGCAGTAGAACAACTTGCATGGTGCCCTCTCGTTGATCAATGTCGTTATTGTCTCTGGCCAACGTGCTCGCGGCTGAGCTGCGGGCCGAAGGCCCGTCTGCTCCAGTCCCGCTGCGGCGGGATTCGCCCGCCGCAGGCGTAGAACACGCTGCCCTCAGACGCGAGCACGTTCCTCACGACCGCCTGCGGTCGGGAGGAACACAAAGTTCACCGGTGCGCGGCTTTTTGCGCATCCGGTGAAGCGACTTGTTGGCGGCCTATTTTTTCGTATAGTGTTTCTGGAGCTATGTCGGCGCCATTTGGCCAGGAGATAGTTCCGCCCTCTATCGTTGCCTTCTTGAAGAAGGCCGTATCTCGCAGAGGCTCAAAAACAGGACCTCTCCCGATATACTCCGAGAAGTCTATGTCGCCGCTTTTGCCGTCATCAAAAACAACATGATAGACAAAGCCACCCTTGTATTCGATCTTTATCACATCATTCATATTCCACATGGTTCACCTCACTCCAAAGGAGCAATTTTCTTTATTTCCTTACCAGCCCTTGCCAGTTCCCAATCCTCCTCAAGTTCGTCGAGACGCAGGTCTATCCACTCTCTCACGAGTCTTGTTGCCGTCTTTGAATTCAGACTTCCTTTCATGATGTTGCCGTTGAAATCAAAAACCGCCTTGTTTCCCTGATACTCAGCATGGAAATGCGGAGGGTCATGTTCATCAAAGAACATTCTAATGATAATTCCGAAAAATCTGCAAATCTCAGGCATGGGTTATCCTTTCATTATTCACTGCCAACGTGCTCGCGGCTGAGCTGCGGCCGAAGGCCGTCTGCTCCAGTCCCGCTGCGGCGGGATTCGCCCGCCGCAGGCGTAGAACACGCTGCGCCTCAGAGGCGAGCCCGTTCCTCACGACGGTCTGCCGTCGAGAGGAGCTTTTTTAGAAAATTATTTTAATAACTCTCTAATTTTATAAGGAAAAAACCGATTCGTCAAGGTTTTTGGAGGGAAATGACAGTGGAAATGGAAATAATATTCCGCTATAATTTCCAAAAATTTATTATTAACTGGATAAATCATGGGGTTCAAGTGCAAACCTTCTTAAGGTACGCCTTTCTTTTCTTTTTCCTTTTAACTTTTTGCGCCCCGGAGCTCTGGGCGCAGGAGGGAAAGAAATCTCTTTTACCGCTGACCATCAAAGGGAAAACCATAAAGGTCGACGTGGCCCGCACGGAGAGGGAACAAGAAAAGGGCCTCATGTTTCGGGAACGGTTGCGAAAAGACGAAGGGATGCTTTTCGTCTATGGAGAAGAAGAAACGCTCTCTTTCTGGATGAAAAATACTCGCATTCCCCTCTCCATCGCTTTCATCGATAAAAAGGGGAAGATCGTGGACATCCAGGACATGGAGCCTTTCAGCCTGCAGACACATGCCTCGTCCTCTCCAGCCAAATACGCCCTGGAGACGAATCAGGGATGGTTTAAAAGGAATGGAATCCATGTGGGGGACTCTGTAAATCTCCCCCCGGGACTGAAGAAATAAGAACGCTATGGGCATAGCGCTAAGCGCTTAGCGATTCCTTTCCCAAATCTTCCCCCTTTCCCGGGCGATCTGCTGGTACGTATCGAGGGGCGTGGCGGGGGGAACGTAAAGCTCTTGGGGTGGCTTCCGGCCCAAGGAGAGCGCCTTCGTTGGGCAGGTGGTCACGCATAACCCGCAGCCCACGCAGCGCTTCAGGTCAATGGTCGCTCGGTCCTCTTCCAGGAAGATCGCTTCCATCTGGCATCTCTCCAAACAAGTCTCGCAGCCGGCGCAGAGGGTTTCATCCACTTGGGCAAAGTAATTGGACTTTACCAGGCTGCTGGGTTGGGGGTGAAGTTTGATGGCCTTGAGCATTCCACAACAACACGCGCAGCAACTGCACATCCCACCCAGTTTCTGGGCATTGGCTGGGCTGGGTACCAAGCCGGCTTCTTCATTCTTCGCCAAGACGCTCAGCGCTTCTTCTTGGGTCACTTTCCGGCCCAGCCCATTTTCGACGTAGTATTCCCCCATGGCTCCAAAGACAAAGCAGGTTTCCTGGGCTTGCTGCAGGGATGCCCAAGCAGGCTGCTCTTCTTCCGGCAGATGCAGTCGGCCAAAACGATCGTCTTCTGCGATTCGATGATTTTCCTAAGTTCATCATAAGGCTGGATTTCCATGGCTGCATCCAAACTCTCCTTAACAGGCACGACCCGAAGCTGGGGGTTTGCAGGCCGATCATTCCCCGGCCAAAAGACTCTTTCATATACTCATCAAAAATTTCGGCCATCTCCCGGTCCAGGTTCTTTAGCTGAAATCCGGGAATACGACAACAAACATCGACAGCCAGCTAGTATTCCTGACCCCATTAAACCGGATCCGCAGAATGAACCCTTTTTGGGACATGCGGTAAAGAAAATTAAATACCGCCCGGGGATTCCGGCCGAGGCGCTGAGCGACCTGCTCTGCTGACTCCGGAAAAGGCTTGAATTGGCAGGCCATCTGCTGCCTCCTCTTGCGTGAAAAGCTTCTGGAGAATGCTTCATCTCCACCCCACTCTGCGTTTTGGGGTATCCGGTGGGAAGGGAATCGAGGTGTTCTCGCAGGAATTATTCATACATCACCTCAGCCATGGTTTGCTCCTTTGGCGAATCTCTTTCAGCTTTTCTTCGATTCTCCCGCTTCTTCGATCACCAGGTGGTCCAGGTTTCTGAACTTATGGAAGTCCTCCGCCCGCTCCAAATAACGATCCCGGATCTCCCGCACCGCATCGAGACGGCGGAAAAAAATATTCAGGATCTTTGGATCAAAGAAGAACTCTGCCCCTCACCCAGAATGCACAAAACTTCTTCCTCCACCAGAGCCTCTTTATAAATCCGCTTCGAGGACAGGGCATCGAAAACATCCGCCAGGAGGGTAATCCGGCCTTCGACGGGAATCTCTTCTCCCCTGAGGCCGCGGGGATATCCCGTTCCATCAAATTTTTCGTGATGGGTGAGGGCGACGACGCGGGATTGCTTGAGCACGGGGGCCTCCGAACCTTTGAGGATGTTCCCCCCAATGACCGTGTGATACTCCATGATTCGCCGCTCTTCCGCTGTCAGTCGGCCGGGCTTTTGGAGAATGGCATCGGGGATTCCCAATTTTCCCACGTCGTGCATGAGGCTGGACCAGAGCATCCCATTCACGTCCTCCGCAGGCCATCCCAGGCCTTCTGCGATCAGCGCGCAGTAACGGCTCATGCGCTTGATATGGTTGGCCGTCTCTTTATCCCGGTACTCCGCGGCCACCCCTAGGCGGAAGAGGGTATCTAGATGGGCCTGTTTCAGGTCTTCGGTAAGCTCGGCATTTTCAATAGCCACCGCCGCCTGAGAGGCGAGAGAGGAGGCGAACTTCTCATACTCGGGCAGGAAAGGAACCACCCTTCCATCTCTCAAGGCGTTGATCAATTGCAAAACCCCGACCACCTCATCATCCCGGTTGAGCATGGGCATCACCATCATGGACTGAGAGACATATCAGCCTTCTGATCCCAGGAAGGATTGTAACGGTAGGAAGCTTCCGGGGGGATCTCCTTCACATCCGGGATATTCAGCATTCTTTGGGTCAGCGCCGCGTATCCGGCGATGGATTCCCTGGAGACGGGCATCTCAAAGGCCTGGTACATCTGCCGCATCCAGTCCTCTCCCAATCGATCGCTCAAGGTCTGGCATTGGCTCACCCGGAAGGTCAGCCTGTGACCCTTCACCAGATAAAGCGTTCCAGCATCGGCCTGGGTCAGACGCCGGGCCTCTTGCAGGATCATGTTCAAGAGCTTCTCCAGGTCGTGGATGCTGGAAAGGGCGATTCCCAGGTTCAAGAGTTTCTCAAAGTCTGCGGCGAACGAAGAACGGTCCATGGCTGAGACATTTCCTTGATCGCGACCTAAAGGTTGCGGATCATAAAAAAAAAAAAAAAAAAAAAAAAAAAAAAAAAAAAAAAAAAAAAAAAAAAAAAAAAAAAAAAAAAAAAAAAAAAAAAAAAAAAAAAAAAAAAAAAAAAAAAAAAAAAAAATTAACTTAAAAAAGATGCTCTGGCATATTGCCAAATGAAAATTGCAAATTGCCAACGTCAAAATTTAAACTACAGAATTTACACATTTTGCATTTTACATTGGAAAGCAGTTCGTTATGGCTGATTATAGACCGCTCCCGGGCCGAAGGCAAGAAAGATTGGCAGCCGCGCGGGAAATTTATTTCTGTTTGACAGCTCCGGGGAATCATCCTATATTGAGGTGCAGGGAGGATCTTTTGAGCAGGCTGAAAAAAAAAAGAAAGAAACCTTTGCGGGTCCAGGTCATCAGCGCGCACCCTGATGATGTAGACTTCGGCTGCGGCGGAACATTAGCCACGTGGGCCCAGGAGGGAGCGGAGATTGTTTATACGATCTGCACCAGCGGAGAGAAAGGGACGGATGATCCGGCCATGACCCACCTGGCGTTGGCCCAGACGCGCGAGAAAGAACAACGCGCCGCCGCCGCCGTCATCGGGGCTAAGGAGGTCATTTTTTTGCGCAAACCCGACGGCGAGCTGCAATACTCGCTGGAGTTTCGCGGTGAACTGGTGCGCGTGATCCGCCAATACCAGCCGGACATTCTCTTTACCCACGACCCCGCCAATCGGGCCTTTGATAACCAATACCTCTTCCATGCGGACCA
>CAVXFA010000099.1:0-8930 GCA_963760605.1 uncultured delta proteobacterium
GCAACGGAAATGTATGCAATTCTTACTCGTCAATACTATCCTCATCCTATGCAATCCGGCCCTTAACCCCCTGTGTCAAGTATGAGTAAAGGTCAGCTCAAGGGGGGAGGGCTTGCCCTGTGGAGTAAATTCAACTACTCCACAGGGTAAAGGAGAAGGTGATCTCACTTTATTTATTACGTTTGTATTAGTAAATACAGGGGTCAATGATTGTGGCGTGAGGCGTGAGGCGTAAAGAAATTCATCACTCAACACTTTGCACTTTTCTTTACCTGTTTCTTCACTTGAATCCTCGAACCCTGGACCCCTTGACCCAGAGCAGCCCCTTTTTTTTATACGAACGTCTGCCCCAATATTTCCCGGGCGATAACGATGCGCTGTATTTCGGAGGTCCCTTCATAAAGAGTGGTCACCCGGCAGTCGCGGGAATAACGCTCTAAGGGGTATTCTTTCACGTAGCCATATCCCCCCAGCATTTGCAGAGCCCTGTAACAGACGCGGTTGGCTGTTTCTGTAGCCAGTAGCTTGGCCATGGCAGCCTCGCGGGTGAAGCGCTGTCCCCTCTCTTTCAAAAAGGCGGCGCGTAAAACCATCAGCCGGGCTGCCTCCAGCTCCGTAAAGCTGTCGGCAATCATCCATCGGATGGCCTGGAACGATGCGATGGGTTTCCCGAACTGAACGCGGTTCCGGGCGTAATCCGTGGCGTATTCGATGGCGGCCAGGCCGATGCCCACGGCCATGGATCCAATGCCGATCCGGCCGCCGTCGAGAGCCATCATGGCGATTTTGAAACCGTCGCCCTCTTGACCCAGAAGGCTCCCCCGGGGGAGGCGGCAATTCTCGATGGCGATCTCATTGGTGCAGGAGCCCCGCTGACCCATTTTCTCCTCGTTCCGACCGACCACGAACCCGGGTTGTCCTTTTTCCACAAGGAAGGCGCTGATGCCCTTGGCCCCGGCATTCTTGTCCGTCTTGGCCCAGACCACGAAAACCCCGGCGAACTCGGCGCTGGTGATAAAGGTCTTGGACCCGTTTAAGACATAATGATCTCCGTCCAGCCGGGTGCTGGATTTCATGGATGAAGGGTCTGAACCAGACATAGATTCTGTCAGCGCAAAGGCTCCTCCAGAGTATCGACCGTCGCAGATTTTGGGCAGGTGAGCCCGGCGAATTGCCTCTTGGCCGAAGGCGTGGATCACTTCTGCCACCATATTGGTTACCGACATGGTTACGGCGGTGGAGGCGCAACCTTTTCCGATTTCCGTCATGGCCAAGCTATAACTCACCACCCCGGCTTCGGAGCCTCCATATTCCGCAGGGATATTCATGCCCATCAGCCCCAGGCCAGCCATGGCCTTTAGGATGGAGAGGGGATACAAACGGGTCTCATCAATCTCGGCGGCCCTGGGCTTCAACTCCTTTTCAGCGAAATTCCGGGCCATCTCCTGAGCCATCTTTTGCTCTTCCGTGAGACGGAAGTCCATGGGTAGTCCCCTTTAAAATTTCAGCTCTCAGCGAGCCGGTGCGGGAAGCATACTTGTTTTTTCAGCTGGTGGGTAATATACTCCAAAAAAACGATTCTCTCAAGGTGGTACCCCCCATGATCGTCGCCGGAATTGACATCGGTTCGATCACGGCTGAAACTGTGATTCTAGAAGACGACCAAGTCCTGGCTTACTCCATCTTGCCCACCGGGGCAAACAGCCGGACGGCCGCAGAGCGCTCTTTAGCTGCCGCCCTCAGGGAGGCAAAGATCCAGAAAGAAGACCTCCTGGGCATTGTCACCACCGGATACGGCCGGGCCTCCTTCCCCTTTGCCGATAAGAGGATCACGGAGATCACCTGTCATGCCCGAGGAGCGTTCTTTGTTCATCCTGAAACGCGGACCGTGATCGATATCGGCGGCCAGGACAGTAAAGTCATCCGGTTGGACGGACGGGGGCGAAACGTGGACTTCCAGATGAACGACAAGTGCGCCGCAGGTACGGGGCGTTTCTTAGAGGTCATGGCCCATGCCCTGGAGGTCAACCTGGAGGACCTGGGGAGACTTTCCCGGAGCGCCCCGCGGACGATCAAGATCTCCAGCACGTGTACCGTCTTTGCTGAATCAGAAGTGGTCTCTTTGATCGCCGAGAATCAGCCGAAGGAAGTGATCATCCGCGGGCTACACGACGCCATTGCCGACCGCATTCTGGGTTTGGTCCACCGCGTGGGAATAGAGGAAGAGGTCGCCCTGACCGGGGGAGTAGCGAAAAATGAAGGAGTCGTCCACGCTTTAGAGGACCGGCTAGGGGTAAAGCTATTCGTCCCTCCAGAACCCCAGATCATCGGCGCCCTGGGTGCCGCCTTCGCAGCCCGAGACTTGGCCTCTCATCGGGGAGGGCTGACGCTTAGCTGAGGGATTCTTTTTTGTTCTCTTCCGCTTCGGCTTTGGTCTTGCAATCGATGCAAAGGGTGGTCACAGGGCGGGCCTTCAGCCTTTCCTCGGAGATCTCCTCACCGCATTCTTCGCAAATGCCAAAGGTTCCTTCTTCGATCTTGGCCAAAGCCTCTTTGATCTTTAGAATCAGCTTTCTCTCGCGGTCGCGAATACGCAGCTCAAAATTGCGGTCTGTCTCCAGGTTGGCTCGGTCGGTAGGGTCGGGAAAGGTGTTCTCGATGGTCATGCCGGTGACAGTCTTTTCCACCTCATTGAGCAGAGTCTGCAAACGTTCATTAAGAAGCTCCCTGAAATAGGCGAGCCTCTCCTTTTCCATTTTCTTACTTGCCTCGATCTTTCGTAGAATCGTACATATTTATATCATATATCGGATGAAAAAAGAATATTTTTACCTCCTAGTTGTAATAAAAGTTAAGCGATCTTCGCGAAACCCTTTCGCAGACAGGCTTGGAAGGGAAATAACCGCATTTTTTGGGATTCAGCCGGCGGTTTCTTTCCGTCATGCCCGCGCAGGCGGGCATCCAGTGCTTCGGACCCTTACTGGATTCCCGCTTCGTTAGAAATACGCCTTCTTTCTCAGGCGAAACTTCTATGGATCCGAGGGTGACCTTAGAGCTAACTACTTAATATGGTGTACCATTTCATCCATTCGTGGGTGCCACGCCCCGGGGCATGGGAAATTTCGCGGGAATGACAAACCCGCTCCTTGGGAATATTTATGTAACGTTTAGGTTTACTTAAAATTTGCGGCCGGGTACCCTTATTCTTCAGGCCGAATATAGGTCCCGCTTTTCCCCCCGGATTTTTTCATGAGCTTGATGTCCGAAATCGTCATCCCCCGGTCCACGGCTTTACACATATCGTAAATCGTCAGGGCCGCGGCCGCGGTGGCCATCAATGCCTCCATCTCCACCCCCGTCTTTCCCGTAGATCTCACCCGGGCCTCGATATGCACCTCTGAATGCCGGGCATCCGTCCGGAAGCGGATCTCCACGCTGTCGAGGGCCAACGGGTGGCACATGGGGATCATCTCTCCCGTGCGCTTCGCGGCCAGGATCCCTGCCACCCTGGCCACACCTAAGACGTCCCCTTTCTCCATCTCTTTATTTACGATTCGCTGCAGGGTCTGGGCCTTCATGAGCACTCGTCCGGAGGCTACGGCCATTCGATGGGTCACGGGCTTAGCGCTCACATCTACCATCCGGGCGCGCCCCTCCCGGTCAAAATGGGTTAATTTGGCCATCTTTTCTCTCCCTGGGATGGAAATGTCTCCTCTGCGCTGGCTGCGGAAGAAGTTAAAAAACCTTGCCTTGCCAGGAACCTTTTGTTATAAGTATAAAAAAATTTTCTCCTCCCAGCAACGCTTAAATCAGGTCTTTTTTTCAGCCCTGGAAGGAAAACCCTGGATGCTGGCCAAAGTACTGAGCGGTGCCATTTTAGGAATCGATGCCTACTTGGTGGAAGTGGAAGTGGACATCGTTCAGGGCCTTCCCGTTTTTGCAACCGTGGGGCTGCCTGATGGAGCGGTCAAGGAGTCGAAAGAACGGGTGAAGTCGGCAATCAAGAACTCTGGCTATGACTTTCCGCCGAAACGAATCACCGTCAATCTCGCCCCCGCAGACGTGAAGAAAGAAGGAGCCGGTTTTGACCTGCCCATTGCCGTGGGCATTCTCGCGGCCTTGGAAGTTGTCTCCGGGGAACGCCTGGAAGATTACCTCCTTTTGGGAGAGCTTTCCCTCGATGGTCGAGTGAAGTCCATCCGGGGCGCACTCTCCCTCGCCATTGCGGCAAAAGGGAAGGGCAAGCGCGGCGTCGTTCTTCCAAAAGAAAACGCCGAGGAGGCGGCAGTGGTCCAGGGGATCGAGGTGTTGGGGGTGGATGTTCTCTCCGAGGTGGTAGATTTTCTCAACGGCCAAAAAGCCCTGCCCCTCACCTTGGTGGACCTCCAGGAGATCTTTCGCCGGGAAAGGAACTACTCGGAAGACTTTAACGAAGTCAAGGGCCAGGAGCACGTAAAGCGCGCCCTGGAGATCGCCGCCGCCGGAGGGCATAACATCATCATGATCGGCCCGCCGGGAGCGGGTAAAACGATGCTGGCCAAGCGGATCCCCACCATTCTCCCCGATCTCTCCTTTGAAGAGGCCATCGAGGTGACCCGGATTTACAGCGTCCTGGGATTGCTTCCGCCTCACAGCGCTTTGATTGCCACCCGCCCATTCCGCTCTCCCCATCACACCATCTCGGACGCCGGCCTCATCGGTGGGGGCCAGATTCCCAAGCCGGGAGAGGTGAGCCTTTCGCACCACGGGGTTCTCTTTTTGGACGAACTACCCGAGTTTAAGAAGAATGTTTTGGAGGTCTTGCGCCAGCCATTGGAAGACGGGAAGGTCACCATCTCTCGAGCCCTTTCCTCTCTTACCTTTCCGTCTTCCCTCATGCTCGTGGGGGCGATGAATCCCTGAAGTTGCGTTGCCAAGATGCCATGATTTTAGAAGAGGTGGGAAGGTAGCAGAGGTTGATGGTAACGTCCTCTTTGCCGATAATGATTTTTTCGGTAATGTTTTCAATGATTTTTCGTTTTTCATCGGAATTGAGATCGGACCATCGGGAATAGAGGTCTTTCGCTTCATGTGAGGATCTGATCGCTTGAGAGGTATTGAATTCTTAGGAAGTCGATCTCGCCTTGGATCTCCGGGATCTGATCTTGTATTTGTTTGAGCCTTTGTTCTAAGGGTTTGTACCTGATACCAAAGCCTTCACGTGGTGATTTTATCATCAATATAGAGCCGATAGGTTTTATCCATTTCTGCCTTGATTTTTCGCTCTTCTTCTACCAATGCCTTGAGAAGTTCTTCCTTTTCTTTAATCACCCGGTCAGCCTCATTCAGATAATTGTTATTTCGGTTGGTGAGAAAAAGAAGGTCTTGAGCTGCTGATGAAAGATTTCTTCCAGGTCATCAGGTGCTTATCTTGTTCCGGCACTGGTAGCAGATATATTTTGGAGAATTGGAAGGCACGTACATCTTGTTGCCACAATGGCAAAAAGCAAATCCGGTGAAAAGATGGACGGCTTTTCGGGCTGGCCGTTTATTCTTCTTTTCCTGTTCATCTAAGATGGCGTTGCACTGATCCCAGAGATCTTCAGAGACAATCGGTTCAACCTTCATATAGACCCAATCTTCTTTTGGCTTGAGCACCCATTTCTTGTTATCCCCAAGGCTTTTGGTGTAATTCAACCGATGGAGTCCTTTGGCGTAGGGTCACGGAGAAGCCTTCTGATCGTGGTATCGGAGAATTTCTCGCCTTTTCTGGTTCGATATCCTCTTTCGTTGAGAATTCGGGCGACCGTCTTTTTCCTCTGATGCTCCAGAAAGAGCTCATAGATCAGCTTGCTTACCGGTGCTTCATTGGGATCGGGGATCAGTTTTCTGTCCTTCCACTGATAGCCAAAAGGTGCTACTCCGCCGAGAGGCTTTCCGAGCTTCGCCCTTATCGGCACTGAGGCAGCCACCCTTTCGGCGATTTCCTCCCTTTCCCACTGGGCCATGGCAGCGATCATGGTGTAAAAGAGTCGTCCGGCTGGAGTTGAGGTGTCAATAGATTCCTGAAGGGAGATCAAGTCGGCATTGTGCTCTCTGAAGATGTCGGCAAATTCAAGAAGTTCTCTGGTATTTCGGGCAAGCCGGGCAAGTTTGGAGAAAATAAGACCGGTGATATGGCCGGTCTTGATATGCTCAAGCATCCGTTGGGTTTCAGGAAGGCCGATGACTGATTTGCCGCTCACCGCCTCAAGATGGTAGACCTCTTTGACCTCCCAGCCTTTGGATTCGGCATAGAAGCGGGCGCGTTTTTCGTGATGCTCCGGGCTTTCGCCTTTGGCCTGGTCTTCGGTGGAGACCCGGATCCAGATGCCGACTGGTTTTGCTTGAGTCTTTTCCATCGGGACAACCTCATCAAGAGAGTTTGGAAGCTATCTTAGAGTACAGGATTTTTTAAATTTTTTCAAATATGGAGTAAGTTTCATCAGGGGGATTTATGCCGGTTCTTCCGATGCTCAAGCCTCACCGTCTTCCGACTCCCTCCCCCAAATGGCTGCAAGAGAACATTATTGTCGCCCTCACAGGCTCTCGTTAATCTAACAATTTAACCCCAGACTTTCTGGAGGGAAGCATGAAAAGGATTTCTCAGAAGGTGCCGATATGACGCCTCCAGGGGATTTCTTATCCCTTCGGAGGCCTCCGCAACTCGCTGATCTATCCATTGCCTCTATTAAAGAGATCGAAAAATGTTTGGCCATTGTAAGGGAACTTATCCATCTACGTGGTGCCTAGGACTGATACAGCAGAATATCAAAAAGGGAGAGGATGGCTGATGAACCCTTTTCATGAAAGGAGACAAAAATGAACAGAAGGGAATTTTTAAAAACCAGCGCAGTAGTTTTGGGAGCGGCAACCGAACAATTTTTATGGTATGTTGCTGTCCGAGAGCCAGGGTAGAAAACGGGAATTTCAAAAGAAAAACAGAAGCTGACCTTCGGGTCGGATTGGCTTTTTTGCTTTTGTAGCTTCCTGTTGTTTCCCTCAGGAAATTAAGATAGACTTGGAATGAAAGGCGACTGCAATAGGGGTTTCACTCTTTGCGGTTTTTATCAGGAGGTTTTAATGCCAAAAGGTCGAGTCAAATGGTTCAATGCCAGGAAGGGCTATGGATTTATCCAAGTGGAGGGGCAAAAGGATGTATTCGTCCATGCCTCCGCCATCAAGGGTGAAGGATTCGAGTCCCTGAAAGAGGGTGACGAGGTCGAGATTCGAAATATCCACAGGCTTGAAAGGTCCCGAAGCCACAAATGTAAAGGTCGTTCGCCAAAGCTGAAAACTTTACAGAGTCGATTCGCTGCACGGGTAACCGGAATGATCGAGCAAGCCTCCAATCCTTACGTTTGATCGGTGATTCAATACCGCTAACGGGCGAGTCGGCCCGGCTTATCCCAAAATCCCCAGACCTTGAGGGAGTGTATCAGAAAATTCCGAATGGAGAAAGGGCTATTGATAAGGGAACTAGCTGACCAATCGGGCGTAACGGAAGATACGTTCATAAACTGGAGAAGAGGGGGGTAATTCCGTGCAAGAACCCTGCAGCTTTTATAAAATCAAGGTAACTACTCTGCGGAACAAAACCATTTCCTCCAACCGCAATCTAAAACATCCTCATATCTCCCGGAAGGAATACTGTGCCCATCCCAAATCAAAGTACCTAAGAAATACCACCGGTCCCTCTGTTCCCTGTGGTGGTGATTTGAAGAAATGTATCATTCCGCCTGAGGACCGGCGGTCGGCTTAATTTCCCCACCCCTCCCCCCTACGCCCCTTCAATGGGGCTTTATTTGTTCTGGGGAATGTGGTAAAGAATCATAAAGACAAATGGGGAGGGAGAAGCGCAGGGAAATGAAAAAGGAAAAAACAGAACCTCGTTTTGGGGTTGTCAATTTTGAAAGAAGGGAGCATCCCAGATTTTCAATCGCTCTGCCGATTGAATACTGGCAAATTGACAAATCCAGGAGTCGCCCTGGTCAAACGATTGATGTCAGCGAAGGCGGGCTGCTACTTCACCTTTCCGAGTCCACGGAGATCGGGCAGGTTTTCGGACTGACACTCTTTGTGACTTTTGGCCCTGACTTAGATTCCATTCTAGCACTTGTGCAGGTAGAGATGGTTTGGAAAGATACTCACGTGGGAAAAGACGGCGGTTATCGAGTCGGAGCGAAATTTGTTGATATTTCCCCGCAGGATATGGATAGATTGAAAAACTTTTTAAAAACTCTCGAATTTAAAACCCCGGCAGCATTGAAATTCCACCTCCTAAGCTCCCGGCAAGCCGACCAAGATTAATCACCCTTGACCCTGAGCCCTTTCGATAGGGCTTTTTTGTGGCCGGAAATGTGCTCCCCTCTGGATAATCAGGCATTTTCGCATCGATCTTATCGCCTATTTCCAAAAGCATTTGAATTGTCTGATTTTTTTGTTGATTCTGAGTGATAACCGTAATGGGCATTCCAAAAAGCCCTAGATTTTCCTTCTTTATCGCTAATTGACTCTTGTGGCCTAATCTGGGCCATTAAATTCATTTAAAGCTATTTCCCTTAAATGTCGATAATAATTATGGAGTTGGGCCATGGTTCGATTTTGTGACAGCGAAGGAATTGGGGGCAGTAGCTGAAGCTTTCAGAAGCGACCATCTACAAATTAGCTCGATCAGGGGAACTCCCAGGTTTTAAGATCGGGGATTCGTGGCGATTCGACATGGGTGAAGTCCAGAAATTGATCAGAAAAGGAAGGAAGGGGAACAATAAAGGAAAGAAGCCGGGTATCCCACATTCGAAAAAAGAGGTTATTCCCTAATATCAACTATTACTTCTTCCTCCCCGCTACAATCGCCTCCCCATCGTCTTTCTTTCTTTCCCCTCCTCTTGGCCACCCTCTTAGCAGGTCTC
>CAVXFA010000100.1:0-28580 GCA_963760605.1 uncultured delta proteobacterium
CTCGCAGCCGGGCATGCCGCCGAAGATCGGGTGGGGGCTGATCCACGTCCTGGGTGAGGACGGAGGTCGAGATCTTCCTGCGCGGCAGTCCTACGACAGGAACTCGCTACCTCCGTTGACGCGTATCACCTGGCCCGCGCTCGCTCGGCGCTGTGCGCAGATCGTCCACCGGCAGACAGAATGCCCAGTTCCGGTTGTCGGCGATCGACATGACCGACTCGGGCCTGAGTCCGACCTATGCCGTGGCGTTCCAGGGCATCATCTCCCGATTGGTCACTCCGCCAGCGGGAGGCCCATGGGGTTGCAGAAGCTGCGCGGGATGCGCTCGCTGCTCGCGGCGCCGTGATCCGCGCCGTGGCCGCCACGCCCTCGTTCAAGGTCCGCGGTAGTGCTTTGCGCAGTTGTCAGCACGGGCACGGATATCGACGTCGCCGACAAGGTCTTTGCCGATGCCCTCCAGGAGATAGGACCCGCGCCGACTATGCCGCTGGGCGCGTGGGTGTCACCGGTGTGGACGACAAAGAACCAGGCATCGGCGGCCGAGGCGCTGCGGGCAGATGCCAGGGTCGACATCCGGCAAGCGTAGAGCCCGATGAGCGCTCTTGATCAAGGAGTCCTGATGCTCCGTGGCTTTCTGGTGCCTCCTGATGGTCTGTACGATATGGGGGTGCCGCAGCAGACCTTCGCAGAGTGCAGCTCCGGAGCACTCCAGCCAACCTCGGGGCCACTGCGTCACTGTGGACGGTGGGTGAGGTCGCCGTCTACCTGCGCCGTTCACCGCGATGGGTGCGCTACGCAATCCAGATTCCCGCGGATCAGCCCGGGTCCATCCCCCACGTCCCCGGATCGGCCGCAGCCCTCGATTTGTCCCAGATATGGTCATCGCCTGGGTGGAGCGGGGCTGCCCGCCGGCTGCGGCCGTGAGAGTATCCGCGAAGGGATTGCGGTCCGGGGCCTCCGAAACGTTGCGATATCTGTTATCAAGTGCGCGGCGCAGTCCGCATCCGGAGCAATCCCATCGGTGGAATTATTTAGAGCCTACTACACGAAGAAAGGGATCTTCGAGACCGGCCCGGATGGCGCACCCGTCAAGGATGAGACCGGCGCGTCGGTGCTGAAGCGGTTCGAATCGGAGAAGTGGAGCATCGAGTACACTGACCTCGGCGGTAAGACGGTCCGGCGCACGATCGGTACGTCCAAGGAACAGGCACGGGACATGCACAAGCGAGAAGCCGAGGTCCTGGATCAGAAGCACGGCCTGCCCACGAAGCCAGCCGGGGACATTCCCGTCTTGGAGTTGGCCGAGCAGTACCTCACCTATCTATCGCGGACGACGGCGTCTCCCATATCAAGGGCGCGCGACAGCGACTACCTCCCTACTGGCTGCTATCAACGCTGTCTACGTGAAGCAGATCACGCCTGACGCCGTGAACGACTATCTGCTCGAACGTATCGATGCGGGTCTCTCCGCATCTACGGCCAATCACTACCTCGTGTCCATCCGGAGCATGCTACGCTGGGCCGTGCGTCGCCGCTTCATCCCATACAATCCCCTGGATTGCCTGGAACGCTTCCAGGGAGAGGTCGTACGCAAGCGGCGGAGCCTCACTACCGACGAGTGCGAGCGGCTGCTCGCCGCTGCGCTGGCTGGCCCTATACGCCGAGCCCTGCGCGTGCGCATGAATCGTCCTCGGAAGGACGGCACCTACAAGCAGGTCGAGTTGGACGGGCTCACGAAAACCCGCATGGAGCGCGAGGGGCAGAACATCTTCCTGATCTACTTGCTCATGATCTGGCTGGGCCTTCGTCTTAACGCCGTGCGCAACCTCACCTGGTCGGATATCGACCTGGAGCGGACGCAGCTCACGGTGCGGGCGCTGTTCAGCAAAAGGGCGAAAGTCGGGGGGACGGCCGGGACGAGATGAAGCTCCTGCCGCCGCAGCTCGTGCGCGCGCTCCGAGAGTGGCGCGACGGGCGCCTCGGACGCGGACCGCGTGGTGCGGGTGACGGACAGGCTCCTGCGGATCCTCAATGATGACCTCCAGGCCGCGGGCATCGACAAGGTGAATGCCGCCACTGGCGAGACGTCGACCTGCACGCGCTGCGCCACACCTGCGGCACGCTCCTATCTGTACCACGAGCACGGCCTGGACGAGAAGCAGGTGCAGGGCATTCTCGGGCATGCGACGCCAAGATCACACGCGACCTGTACATTCACGTCGACATGCAACGGGCGCGGCGCGCCATCAGCATGCTACCGGACCTGGAGCCGAAGCCTGCGGACGCGAAGGAGAACATCAAACGGACGGGGACGGATGACGTTCCGCCAAGCAGCCGCCGAGAGTGATGCGCCAGAAGCCGCAACTCCCTGACAGAAAACGAGTTGGGTTCGCTGGCTGCGGAGACTACGGATCTGAAGGTTGGGGGTTCGACCCCTCCCGGGCGTGCCAACATCTCCAGAGCCTCGCAATCCCTGGGATTGCGGGGCTTTTTCGTCGAAGCACAGCCTCCTCTCGCTTGGAGGCCCAGGTAATGGGTCGGGTGTTCCATTGTTGACCCGCTTACGTCTGACAACTTCCTTCCGATGGTAAATTCTTCCCTCCGTTTATGGTGAACCCGCTTATCTTTCATCCACCTTCAAAAATCGATATAATTCAGATTGATGTACTCTCCATCCATTTCCTGCTTTGGTGGCTCTAATCCTTCCATTGCGAATATATTTTAGGAAAGTTGGCCTTGAAATCTTTAAGTATTTAATTGCCTCATCGGTTGTTAATACTGTGTCCCTTTCTAATAAAAGCATTAACGTTTTCTCCCTTTTGCTTGGTTTTTCTCAATTTCGGAGCAAAAGTTATGCCAGAAGATACCCTTGGATTTTATTTTTGAGATAACTATATGATTTTTATAATTTAATTAAAAATCTAAGAAAAATAACAAATTAGGGATTTACCACTTTATGGGCAAATTTTTGTTCCGAAATTTTTAGGGTAGGAGCTTTTTTGACTTTACATGTTTATCGGGCTCTCTGGTCGAGAGCAAAATACGGTCATTCCAAGTTGTGATAATCTGGATGAAAGGGCTCTTTTCTTCATCATTTTATTGAGGTTAAGGTCGATAAGGGATGGTAAGGTTAACCATCCAGTTTAAGAGGGATTTATCGCCCTCCCGGGATCTGCACCATTCCAAATTGGAGGCTCCTATGAAACACAAATCTTGGGCATTCATTCTATACCTCTTTTTTCTCCCAGTTTCAGGCGTCATCGCAGAGGAAGCTCCTCAGGTTGAACTCTTTAACCCCCAGGGAACGGTGAGGGGAGTTCGCCAGGTTCAAGTCCGCTTCTCTGAACAAATGGTTCCCTTCGGGGACCCCCGCGGCCTGACAGAGCCTTTTGATGTGGATTGTCCCGAAAAGGGGACCGCCCGCTGGGCGGACGGAAAAAATTGGATCTATGATTTCGATCGGAACCTGCCCGCCGGGATCCGCTGCGAATTCAGTTTGAAAGCCGGGGTAAAAACTCTTTCCGGGAAAGAAATTTCCGGCCAGAAATCCTTTTTCTTTTCCACGGGCGGTCCCGCGATCAAAGAGTCGTTGCCTAGAGAAGGGGCAACCTGGATTGACGAGGAGCAGATATTTATTCTCTCTCTCGACGCCGAGCCCGAAGAAAGCTCGGTGATTGAGAATGTTTCCTTCTCCATCGCCGGAATTCAAGACCGGGTGGGAATCAAGATCATTACCGGAAAAGAAAGAGATGAGATCCTGAAAGCCCAATTTCGCCATCGGGCGATTCCTTCTTGGCCATTGATCCTGATTCAGTGCCAGCAACGTTTCCCCCCAGATTCCCGAGTGGCCCTGATCTGGGGGAAAGGGGTCCTGTCCAAAAGACGCGTGGCGAGCGATCAGGACCAGCTGCTTAACTTCCAAACGAGGAAATCCTTTTCCGCGGAATTCCATTGTGACCGGGAAAATCCCCAGGCCGGGTGCATCCCGCTGCGGCCCATGACCCTGACTTTTTCCGGTCCCATTTCCCAAGATCAGGCCGGGAAAATATCCCTGAAGGGGCCGGGACAGATGTCGTGGAACCCCCAGTTTCGGAGGGAAGAAGAACAAGAGCCGGTATACCAGGTCTCCTTCAGCGGTCCCTTTCCCGAGAACACGAATCTCAGCCTCCACCTGCCACCCGGGCTGAAAGATGATGCGGGCCGGCCTTTGGTAAATGCCGACAAATTTCCTCTCTCGGTCCGTACCGATCGGTACCCTCCCCTGGCCAAATTTTCCTCGCGGTTTGGAATTCTGGAATTGAACGCCGACCCCGTCCTTCCTGTCACGCTGCGAAATCTGGACCCCCAGGTGAAGGGCAGAGTGATAAAAATTGATGAAGAGAAGAATATTATTGGAAGGATCATAGGAAAGATCCTGGATGTTCCGCCCGAGAAGGGCGCCGAGGTGCAGGGCTGGTTGAGGAGAGTTGCCTCTGCATCGCGGGAAGGTTCCATCCTGAGATCTGAGAAGGGCATGCGAGAATTCGAAGTTCCCAAACCCATGGGACCTCGGGCTTTTGAGGTTGTAGGGATTCCTTTAAAAAAACCGGGGCTCTACATCGTGGAATTGGAAAGTGCCATCCTGGGAGCGGCTCTGCTCAATCAACCCAAACCGGCATTTGTTCCAACCGCGGTTCTGGTGACCAACCTTTCGGTCCACTTCAAATGGGGACGGGAATCTTCCCTGGTCTGGGTAACCACTCTCGACAAAGCAGACCCAGTGAAAGATGCGGCCGTAACCGTCAGGGATTGCCGGGAAAAGATTCTGTGGACCGGGAAGACGGATGCCCATGGAATCGCCCGAATCGATCACAATTTGACTTTGGAAGAAAAGCTTCCTCGCTGTGACTACCCAGCGGACCGACACGGTTATTCTGACTTAGGCCCATTACATTTCCTGCAAAGCGGTCTTTTCATTACGGCGCAGACCGCCGAGGACATGGCCTTTGTTCATTCCAGCTGGAATCAAGGAATTGAGCCGTGGCGCTTTCAACTTCCTTACGAGGATTACCGAGGACCCATCATCGCCCATACGGTCTTCGATCGGACCCTGCTGCGGGCGGGGCAAACCGTCCATATGAAACATTTCCTGCGACAACACATGATGAGGGGATTCGCCCTCGTTCCCAGGGCTCAGGTGCCCAATAAGGTTTCGGCGGAGCATTTGGGAAGCGACCAGAAATATGAATTCCCTCTGCAATGGGACGCCAATGGAATCGCCGAAACGACCTGGTCCATCCCCAAAGATGCCAAGCTGGGGACTTATGGGGTAAACCTCATTCGCCAGTCTGGGACGGAGTACCAGTGGACTTCGGGCACATTCCGGGTAGAAGAATTTCGGGTTCCTCTCCTGCGGGGGATTATCCAGCCGCCCGTAGAACCCCAAGTTAATGCCAAAGAAATCCCTCTCGTTTTGAGCGTTCAATACCTTGCCGGAGGAGGAGTCGGCCAGATCCCTGTCAAGGTAAGGAGCGAGATCCGGCCCAAGCAGCTTTCCCCTCCGGAAGGGTTTGATGAGTTTGTCTTCAGCAACGGTCCTGTAAAAGAAGGAGTTATTCGCCGCGGGGCAGAACCGGAAGAGGACGAGGAAGAGGGGAAAGTCGAGAGGCCAGCGGACGAAGAGGCTCCTGGATGACCGGAAAGGGATGAAACTTCCCACCCTCGACCTGGTTTTGGACCGGTCGGGCTCTGCCCGAACAACCCTTTCGAATCTGCCCAAAGTCCAGATGCCCGAGGAAATACTGACGGAACTCGAATTTCGGGATCCCAACGGCGAGATCCAAACGGTCTCTTCCAAGATTCCCTTATGGCCTTCAAAAGATTTGATTGGAATTAAGCCGGACTCATGGGCGATTGCCAAGGAGGCGTTTAAATTTCAGGTAGCCCTTTTGGATCTTTCTGGAAAACCCCTCCAGGGGGTCAAGGTGAAAACGGACCTTTTCCAACGAAGAACCCTTACCCACCGCAAACGCCTCGTCGGAGGATTTTACGCCTACGACCATGTCGAAGAGACCAAAAAACTCGGCACTTTTTGCATGGGGGAGACAGACTCGCGGGGCCTCCTGATTTGCGAGATCCGCTCCCCTGTTTCCGGCAACGTGATCATCCAGGCTGAGGCCGTTGACAATGCAGGGGGGAGGGCAGTCGCCCAGCGCGATGTCTGGGTAGCCGATAAAGAGGATTGGTGGTTTGCCGTTAGCGATCACGACCGGATCGATCTTCTTCCAGAGAAAAAGCGCTACGAACCGGGCGAGACAGCGGCTTTTCAGGTCCGTATGCCCTTCCGGGAAGCCACCGCCCTTGTGGCGGTAGAGAGGGAAGGGGTAATGGAGGCCTGGGTCAAGAAAATTTCCGGCAAAAAGCCGATCATTGAGGTACCCATCAAAGGGTCCTATGCCCCGAATGTATTCGTCTCCATCCTTCCGGTAAGAGGGCGAGTGGCTGAAATAAAACCTACAGCCATGGTGGACCTTGGGAAGCCGGCTTATAAACTCGGCATTGCCGAAATTAACGTAGGATGGAGAGAGCACGAGCTGAAGGTAAATGTATCATCGGACCGCCGGGTTTATAAGGTTCGGCAAAAGGCAAGAGTCAATGTCCGGGTAAGGACCTGGGATGGTAAAATTCCTCCCCCGGGAGGCGAGGTGGCCATCGCTGCGGTGGATGAAGGCCTCCTCGAGCTGATGCCCAACCAAAGCTGGAAGATCCTGCCGGCCATGATGGGCCGCAGGGGATATGGGGTTCGAAACTCGACGGCGCAGGGGCAGGTTATCGGCAAGCGGCACTTCGGCCTCAAGGCACTGCCTCAAGGTGGCGGCGGCGGAAGGCAGATTACCCGGGAATTATTCGATACTCTCCTTCTCTGGAAAGGCCGCCTCCCGCTCGACGCAAATGGCGAGGCAGCGATTGAAATCCCTCTTAATGACTCGATTACAAGCTTCCAGATCGTTTCCGTGGCAACCGCTGGCGTCGGTCTATTTGGGACAGGTTCCACTTCCATTCAATCCACCCAGGAATTGATGGTTCTGTCCGGCCTGCCTCCTCTTGTCCGGGAGGGCGACCGTTTCAGAGCGGAATTTACTCTTCGCAACACGACGAACCGGGATATGGAGGTGGCCGTAGCAGCCAAAGCAGGAGGGCTGGGGAAAAACCTTGAACCTCTGTCCGTGGTTTTACCCCCCGGAGAGACAAAGGAAATCGGCTGGGACGTATCCGTACCCCAAGGCGTGGAAAAGCTCATCTGGGAGGTGGATCTCACTGACAAAGGCTCTTCCGAAAAGGACCGAATCAAGATCTCTCAGAAGGTCACTCCGGCCGTCCCAGTGAGAACCTTTCAGGCCACGATTACTCAAGTGGAGAAGGAATTTGGAATCACAATTGAACGCCCCTCGGATGCCCTTCCCGGAAGCGGAAGTGTGAAAGTCATTTCCCGGCCCAAGATCGCCGAGGGATTGGGTGGCATCTCCGAATACATGAAATGGTACCCCTATGGATGCCTGGAGCAGAAGGCATCCATCGCTGTTGCCCTGAGAGATGAAAAACTCTGGAAGGGGGTGATGGCTCAGCTTCCCTCCCATCTGGATGGCGATGGACTGGTTAAATACTTCCCCCCGTGCATCTATGGAAGCGACGTTCTGACTTCTTATATCCTGGCCATCTCTTATGAGGCTGACTGGGCCATTCCTCTTGATTGCCGGGAAAAGATGGAAAAAGGTCTTAAGAACTTCGTCGAGGGTTCGATTTTCCGGGGGTCTTCTCTGCCCACCGCCGACCTTTCCATCCGAAAATTGGCGGCCATGGAGGCCTTGTCTCGCTACGGGAGAGCAGAGGCCCGGTGGCTGGGTTCGATCTCCCTTGAGCCCAATCTTTGGCCCACTTCCGCAGTGATCGATTGGCTGAATATCCTGCAGAATATGACCACCATTCCGGATCGAGAAAAGCGTCTGATGGAGGTCGAGCAGATCTTGAGGTCCCGCCTGAATTTTCAGGGGACAACAATGAACTTTTCAACCGAAGGGTCTGATTGTTTATGGTGGCTGATGGTCTCCAATGATGTCAACGCGGTGCGGACAGTATTGACCTTGCTGTCTTTCGAAAAGTGGAAAGAAGATATGCCCAGGCTTGTCCAGGGGGCATTGGGAAGGCAAAAGAAAGGAAGATGGGATCTGACTCTGGCCAATGCCTGGGGTGTTCTGGCCCTGGAGAAATTCTCCAGGGCCTTTGAGGCAGTCCCTGTCTCCGGCGCCACAGCGGTTACTCTGGCCAAGCGTTCCCAAGCCCTCGATTGGAAGACCTCCCCGAAGGGGAAGACTTTCTCCTTCCCCTGGCCGGCTGACAGAGAAGACCTGACGATATCTCATCAAGGGGGCGGCAAACCATGGGTGACCATCCAGAGTCTGGCGGCCATTCCTCTGAAAGACCCCCTCTCCACGGGATATAAGATCAAAAAGACGATCGTTCCCATTGAAAAAAGAGAGGCCGATAAGTGGACCCGCGGAGATATTCTCCGCATACGCCTGGAGGTGGAAGCCCAAGCCGACCAGACTTGGGTGGTGGTGAGCGACCCCGTTCCGGCGGGGAGCACGATCCTGGGCAGCGGCCTGGGAAGAGACTCCCAATTGCTAACCAAAGGAGAGGAAAGAAAGGGCTGGGTCTGGCCCGCCTACGAGGAACGTTCTTTCGAAGCCTTCCGGGCTTATTATGAGTTCGTTCCCAAAGGGCATTGGGTGGTTGAGTACACCCTCCGCCTGAACCAGAGCGGACTCTTTCAGATGCCCACGACGAGGGCGGAGTCCCTCTATTTTCCCGAGATGTTTGGAGAGATTCCCAACCGAATCTTCGAGGTTCATCCGTGACCCGGCGGCTTTGCTTCCTTTTCTTCTTCCTCCTAACTGCGGCGGGGTCGGCCAATGCTCTTCCCACGTTTCCGGAGGTTCGCCGGGCCTACGTAAAATCGGATTCTGTCCTCCTGGATCGCCACGGAGAGATTCTCCAGGAATTGAGGGTCGATCACGACCGGCGAAGGCTGGACTGGACCCCCCTCCAAAACATTTCCCCGGCTCTGGCGGAGGCTGTGATTCAAGCTGAGGATCGGCGATTCTACAAACATCCAGGAGTGGACTATCGGTCGATCGGGGCGGCTGTCATAAAAGGCCTGACTTCCGAAAGTCTTCGCGGGGCCAGTACGATCACCATGCAACTGGCCTCTCTGCTGGACAGGGAATTGCAATCAAGAAAGGCGAGAAGATCCTTCGGGCAGAAATGGAAACAGGGCCTGGCGGCCCTGGAATTGGAGAAAACCTGGGCGAAGAACGAGATATTGGAAGCGTACCTCAACCTGGTGACCTTTCGGGGAGAACTTCAGGGCATCGCCGCAGCAGCGAGGGGTTTATTCGGAAAAGATCCCCACGGACTGGACCAACTGGAGTCCCTCATCCTCGCCTCTTACATCCGCTCGCCCAATGCCAAGGTGGAAAGCGTCGCCAAAAGAGCCTCCCATCTCGGACAACAGTTGGAATGGAAGACTGGCGATCCGGAAATCTCTTCAAGAATCAGGCAAATGGTTTTGGGGGCCAATCCCCTTCGTCCGCAGGTCGCCCTTGCCCCTCATGTGGCCCGGCAGTTATTGCAGGGCCAACCGCCTGGAACGGCCCTTCCTTGTACCCTGGACAGGAGGATTCAGCAATACGCCTCTGATCAGCTGGCGCATCATCTATCGCTCCTGCGCTCGCAGAACGTCAAGGATGGAGGTGTTCTGGTCGTAGATAATCGGACTGGAGGAGTCCGGGCTTACGTGAGTCACAGCGGCGAGCCATCCCTCAGTCGATTTGTCGATGCTGTCCGGGCCAAGAGACAGGCTGGCTCCACTCTGAAACCCTTTTTGTATGCGCTCGCCTTTGAGGAACGGATCCTGACGCCCGCCTCTGTGTTGGATGATTCCCCTCTTGATATCTCCGTTCTCAGCGGACTTTACCGGCCCCGAAATTACGATTCGCAATTCCAAGGCCTGGTGACCTCAAGGGTCGCCCTGGCTTCCTCGCTGAATGTGCCCGCCGTTAGAGCCCTGTCTTTGGTAGGGATTGAGCCGTTCTTGATAAAATTGCGGCAGCTGGGTATCAAAGAGCTGAATGAATCCGGTGATTTTTATGGCCCGTCCCTGGCCGTTGGGTCCGCCGATGTGAGCCTGTGGGAGCTGGTCAATGCCTACCGGACTTTGGCCAATGGAGGGCAATGGAATGAACTTCGGCTTATCCCGGGCGGAAACTCGGCTTTTCGGAAAAAGCAGATATTTTCTGAAGAAGCCGCATTTCTAATCTCCGATATTTTATCGGACCGGGAGGCCCGGTCCACAACCTTTGGCCTGGAAAACCCGCTGGCCACCCGTTTCTGGACGGCGGTCAAAACTGGGACCAGCAAAGATATGCGGGACAATTGGTGCCTGGGATATTCAGAGAGATACACCGTTGGGGTCTGGGTGGGTAATTTCTCCGGGGAGCCGATGTGGAACGTGAGCGGGATCAGCGGGGCGGCGCCCATCTGGGTAGAAATCATGAACTGGCTTCATCGAAGAGAGATCCCTTCCCGAATCGAACTCCCAGCCAATTTGGTGAAGAAACGGGTTGAATTTCCCCCAGGACTGGAGCCTCCCCGGGAAGAGTGGTTCATGGCAGGAACAGAACCAAGTTTGAAAGGGAACTGGATCGGGCAACGCAACCAGCGAATCGTTTACCCTCCCTCCGGGACTGTGATTGCTCTGGACCCGGATATTCCTCCCGAATTGCAAAAGATCTTTCTCATTTCCCAGACCCGAGAAGAAGGGTTACGCTGGACTTTGAACGGCCAATTCATCGGCTGGGTTGGGAAATCCATCCCCTGGTCTCCCCGGGCGGGGAAATACCTTCTCGCGATTACGGATCAAAAAGAAAAAATGATCGATTCGGTAGCTTTTGAAGTTCGAGGTTCCGGGGAGGAATAATCGCCTGTTCTATTTTTCTTCCGGCTCGATCCCTATCCTTGTGAGACATTTCCTGACATTTTCTTCGGGCTCGCGGCGGGCAACAGTTTAGTCCCTATCTTACCCGCTGGCCATCGAGACATCAGCTTGAATTGTTATACAGCGCAGCTTGAGCCGTTGGCGTATCTGCAGTGAGGAGGGTTTGCAGAAACTCTCTTGGATGGACGCCTTGTCTTCTGGCGGTTTGCAGCAGACTGGGAAGGATATGGCAACTTAATAATCCAAATTAATTTTTATATCCTACCGGGTTCCCCCTCACCCCATCCCTCTCCCTCGGTGGGGAGAGGGGGAAGGTGAGAGGACAATTCTCAAAGAATTAAATGCATTCGTATTACGTAGAAAATACCCTAAATCCCCCCCACCCCCCCTTTACTAAAGGGGGGCAAGGGGGGATTTTAATGCTTCCCGGGTGGCCAAACGGCCATGGCTAATTAGTTATCGAAATAGGCTACTCATAAATCTCCATGAGAAGCTCCAGGATCTTTTCTTGGCTCGGGGTGGTGGGATCGGTGGCCATATTCACTGCATCCTTCGTGGTATAAAAGGCAATTTTCTCCAAGTCGCCTTTAGGGATGCCTTGAGCCTTCAGGCTGAGCGGGATATCAAGCTTTCGATAGAAGTCCAGCAGGCTTGCCTCAAGATCATTGGAGCGATTTAGCAGTTGGGCCATATCCATAAACTGTTCTTTACAAGTCTCTTGATTGGCTTTGACAAAGCAGAGGAGCCCGTACATGGCTGCACGGCCATGCGGCATATGGTAATGAGCGCCAAGAACATGGGTAATGGCGTGTCCGATCCCTAAGCCCTTTAGGAAGGCGAGGCCGCCGCAGACTGCCGCCATGCACATATCGGTACGGGCAGCGATATCATTTCCGTTCTTATATGCCCGGGGGAGGCTTCGTCCGATTAGCTTTACCCCGTATAGCCCCATGCACTCAAAATAGGGATGATAGGGGGTGGCCAAAGAAACGTACCCCTCGATGCAGTGAGCCAAGGCATCCATTCCGGATTCGACGGTGAGGCCGGGCGGCATCGTCTTACAGTAGAGGGGATCAATGACGGCCAACTTGGGGATGAAATGATTACTCATCATGATAAATTTTAGGTCTCTCTCCTTATCGGTGATGACCGCGCAGGGATTTACCTCGCTTCCTGTCCCTGAGGTTGTCGGAATGCAGATGAGTGGTGGGAGAATTGGTTTAATCTTGCCACCCCCGCCCACAATCCCTTCATATTCCCTCATCTCGCCGCCGTGCGTTACCCGGAGCCCAATTGCTTTGGCCGTATCCATTGAGCTCCCGCCACCGAGGCCCACGATTCCATCGCAACCGTTCTCTTTATATATCTTCCCGGCCCGCTCAATGAGTTCAATGGGTGGATCGGGCTCTACATCCGAAAATAGGATCGTTGATATACCCTTTGCCTCCAGAATCTTGCGAACCTCACCCGCCCTTCCCATGGAGAGCATGACCGGATCGGTTATCAGGAATACTTTCTTTACTTTCAGCTGATGGATTCGCGCGCTCATATTCTCTGCGACCCCGGCGCCGAACATCATATCCGGTAGGGGCGGGATGCGGATCTCCCAGACCTTTTCCTTTTCCTGAAACGAATCCAATCCCTTCCATACGTTCTTGATCTCGGCATCATCAATATCAAAAACCTGACCCGTTGGAGTAAGGGTCTCCTCGCGGACAAAGGCCGGCATTTTTGATTCCTTTTTGCTGAACTCGGCCTTTTCATTGAAGGCAAGTTGGTCTCGCAGGGTCTGCTTGCCAATCTCCATGATATCCTCAGGAGTCAACCGGAGCCCGTATCTGGCATTCATCAGATCGGCAAAAAATTGGTAAATGGACCCGCGACCGGGCACAGAATTCAAGCAGTAGCCGAAGGCATCGCAGGTGGCTGCCTGAATCTGGGATTTAAGCGAATTCTCCGCTTGTTTATCCTTGTTCTTGGGTAACCGGTAGGTCAGCCCTGCCGTATGATCCGCTCCCATCGGGCTCGAAAAATAAGTAACGCCGGTTCCCTTTACCGATCTGGGATCATGGGCGGGTATGGCCTGCCCTTTAAAGGCCGGCACCCGGTTTACGTTTAGATATTGGGCGGTCGCTACTACACCGTTCCCTAAAGCAAGGCCCAGGGGCGTTTCCTTTTCAATCTCCTCCAAAAGCCTGGCCGCGGATTCCCAGTCCCCCATGATCATTTTACCGGCATCCGCCGCGAGACCCAGACTGCTTCCCGTTTCTACGGCATCGACCCCCAGATCGTCGCATATAAATTTTAGCCGGGCAATGGCATCGGGATCGGTAATTCCCAGATTGGTTCCCAGCATGGCGATCGTCTCATATTCATAAGCGGCGCAGAGCCGGTGGCCATCTTTACCCGGATAGATGATGGAACACTGGACGACGCAGCCGGGCATGCAGCCATGCATCTTGCCGCCGCGTTCAAAGAGAATTTTCTGGATGCTATTTCCGCTTACGGCGATAAAGTTATCGGGTCTGCCCGAACGATAATTATTCGCCGGGAGGGTTCCATGGCTGGCGGAATTGGAAATTGCAAAGGGAGTGCCGAATCGGGAAAAGAGACTGCAGCTGACATCATGTTTGAGGGTATACACCCATGATTTTACGATTTGGCGAAATTCTTCCGGATGGGCTATCTCAACCTGCCCGGCTTGTGCGGGATCTATAACAATCGCCTTGAAGCCCTTCGATCCCATGACTGCACCCAGCCCACCCCGGGCGGCATTCCGCGATGGATCGCCGAAGATATCCGTAAAGGAGACCGACGCCCCCTTGTATTTTCGCTCCCCGGCAATTCCAATCGATAGAACAGCGATTCTTTCCCCGTATTTTCCCCGAAGCTTGGCCACCAATTCATAATTCTTCGAACCGCGGTATTCATCTGCCGGTATTAATTTTGCTTTATCCCTGGAGATCCATAAGCAGTATAGCTTGTGATTCTGGGGTGCACCTTCAACAACAATCGCCCGAATCCCCAGCCGGTCGAGGATTTGGGCAGCTGGGCCTCCCGAGTTGGCCTCTTTTATTCCCAGCGTGAGAGGGGACTTGGCCCCGACGGATATACGCCCGAGCTGTGGTGCTCCAGTGCCCGCCAGAGGGCCTACCGCAACAATGAAGTGATTCTCAGGACCGAGGGGATCCGTAGTCGGAGCAACCTCTTGGTTCATGATCTTGGCAACTAAGGCGCTGCCTCCAATGTTCTTCCAGTCCTCCGGGAGGTTTTCGAAGGATACTTTTTCATTTTTCATGTCTACCCTTAAAATCTTCATATCTTTTTCCCCCTATTTGATGAAAGTCTCCCTTTCTCCTAACCCCGAGATACCGTCCCGGTCCCGGAAGAAATCTCGCTGGGCTTGATCCGCTTTAAATATCAGAGACCTTTCAACCCCCGAATCCTTTCCTGAGGAAGGGGACTGAAGTTTCTAACCTTCCCTGTGGGGCATGACATTTCACTACCATACATCGACCTATCTGTAAAGTTTTACGTTCATGAATCCGCCGATGTTATTTCTACCACGGAGGTGCTTGAGGGACGTTCCTGATATTATGATTTGTGCTAGTGTTTCGTTGCATAAATTCGCGTTACATTGGTCCCCGAGGGAAATTCCGCCAAATCCCCCCCACCCCCCCTTTGGAAAAGGGGGGTTAGGGGGGATTTATTAAGGCTCTGGCGCTTGAAAACTTGGGATTCAACGGTAATTATTTAACGCCAATTTCTACAACGAAGCACTAGGAGAGAGAAAATCATACTTTCAGCTGCGCATCTTTTGGAGGATAAGAAGCGGGTGAAGGAGATTCCTCGCCCGGAGAGGTATGTAAGCAGGCCGAGTTCGATCAGATATTCAGCGGACCGAAGGCGAAGGCCCAAAGAGATATAAGGATCAATGCTGCTCACAGGGATCAGGGATATGCTCTGAAAGAGATTGCGGATTATTTGCGAATTCATTATACTACCGTCGGCAAGGTGATGGCGAAGGCAGCCGTAAGCAGAAAGGGATACTTCAAGACCCGATCCTATGTCCTTGAAGGGAGGGAATGCATGCCGCAGACGATTCAGCAAACCATGACGCTCCCGGCCAAGGCCGAAAGGCTCTATGACATGTATCTCGATCCAAAGATCCATGCAGCGTTCACGGGGGCTCCTGTGGTGATTAGCCCTAATCCCGGGTCCGAGTTCCGGGCCTTCAACAATATGATCTCTGGAAAAATGCTTTACACGGTTCCCAGACGTTTGATCGTCCAATCCTGGCGGGCCGAGCACTGGAACCCAGAAGATCTCGACTCCACATTGATTCTTACCTTTTGGCCGGAAGGCGCGGCCGGGAGGATCGAACTGGTTCACGTAAATGTGGCGGATCACGATTTGGAAGGAGTAAATCAAGGCTGGGAGAAATACTACTGGAAGCCTTGGCGAGAATACTTGCTATTAAAGGAGGGAGTGCCATGAAGAAACATTCATCCCTGTTTTGGGCTTGCCTGATGCTGGCTTTGTCCTTGGCCTTTATTTCGGCCAACGCTCTGGCTCAGGAGACCCTAAGAGTGGGAGCCTTATATCCCCTTTCAGGGTTCCTTGGCATTGCTTGGCACTCACGATTACAATGGGGTAGAACTGGCAACGGCTATGAAGAACGAAAAGGGCGGCGTTTTAGGGAAAAAGATAACTTTGATCAAAGCCGATGGACCAACTCCGGATGCCGCTAAGAGCGAAACGGAACGCCTGATCAATGTAGAAAAGCTAAAATTGATCATGGGTACCTATTCCAGTTCGCTATCCATTGTGGCTTCTGCGCTGGCGGAAAGAAATAAGGTAATCTATTTTGAGACTGGAGCCATTGCTGACCCCATAACCCAAAGAGGTTTCAAATATGTCTTACGGAACTGCGCTACTGCTAGCCAGTTTGGCAATACCCAGGCAGATTTTACCAATGAAGTCTTAGCCGCCAAGCTGGGCAAAACACCCAAGGATCTTCAGGTAGTCATCATGCATGAGGATTCATTATATGGGACCGCTGTAGGAGGGGCTGCGGAGAAGCGCCTGAAGGAATTGGGCATTAAAATACTGGCCAAGGAGAGCTACAATAATAAGGTCACCGATATGTCTTCTCTGGTGATGAAATTTAAATCTTTGAAGCCTGATATCGTTGTGGCCACTTGTTACCTGAACGACGCGATCTTATTTCAACGGCAATCGAAGGAGCTAAATTTTCAGGTAAAAGCGCTAGTCGGTGGGGGTGGGGGGCACGGGATTTTGGATTTTGCCAAAGCGGTAGGAAACGACGCCAATGGAGTTTTTAGCTCTGACTTTCCTTTAGTGAAAAACCCTGCAGCTTTGGACCCTAAATTGACTCCGCCCCTGAAAGAGGTGATGGAAAGATATAAGAGCAAGTACGGAGATTATCCCGATCTGCATGCCATGTCGGCATTTACAGGTGCCTGGGTTTTATATAACTACATTCTTCCCAAAGCCGCCGGCTCGACCGATCCAGACGCTGTAAGGACGGCCGCCCTGCAGGTAGATATCCCCGAAGGAGGAACTCATATGGGATGGGGGGTTAAGTATGCGGGAGAGGGACATCCCATGCAGGGAACGAATTTAAGAGCCTTTAACGTAATGATGCAGTGGCAGAATGGTCTCAATTACTGTGTCTGGCCCAAAAAGTACGCTGAAAGAGAGATGATCTCCGTACCTCTACCCCCATGGGGCCAAAGGTAGCTTCTCTCTTCTGCTCTCCCTTTTATGGAGAAGAGGGGGGTAGTTTCGATACCTCCGTAATTCGGAACCGCTCTTCCACTGGAAGTTACCTTCCGTCATGCCCGCGTAGGCGGGCATCCAGTGTCTTGAGAAAAGCCTGGATTCCCGCTTTCGCAGGAATGACGAACACGCACCTTGCAAATACTTATGCAATATTAGGGTAGCGTTCCTGCCGCCAATTGCTGCAAGAAAGCTTTCTTGAAATCGTTTGAATCTTGTGCTACCTCATAGCCAATTTGAAAGCACCCTCATGACGGCAGCGGATTGTCCGTCAGTCGCC
Source organism: uncultured delta proteobacterium (assembly GCA_963760605.1). Classification (GTDB taxonomy): domain Bacteria; phylum Desulfobacterota; class SM23-61; order SM23-61; family SM23-61; genus CAVXFA01. The sequence goes on from CAVXFA010000100.1 coordinate 17,115, forward strand.
CATCAGAGGGAGGGGTCGGCGCCAAGGGATAACTGGGACTTTTTAAAAAAGATTGGAGGTCCATAAAATGGAGCGAAAAAAAGTCACCGTACCGGATATCTTACAGATGAAAAAGCAGGGCCGGAAAATAACCAAGGTTAATTGGCATAATTAAAATCCCTGAAATAACCTTATAAGAACTCAAAGCCCCCCGACCAAGATTAACCACCTGATCCTAAGCCCCTTCGATGGGGCTTTATTTGTCTTGGGCAGGTGGTAAAATAAATCAATCTTGTAAATAGTAGGAATGAAAGATTGAGTTTAGCATGAAACAATTCCAGATGCTATAAGGCCCTTTGGCAATGAAGAATTGCCTGATTTGTAATAATCCCTGTGTTCATGAGACAGTTCATCTAAGGAACGGCGACGATGTTTGTCTTTCATGCATCCGGCGTCTGGGGGAGCAAATTTCCAAATATGAAGCGACTCGACCTCCCAGAAATGAATGGGACATCATCGGCTACGTGCTAATTCCATCATTCATTTTCCTATGCATTTATTCATTAATAAAGGTTCATATCCTCGCTTCTCTTGCGCTGGGAATAATGGGAGCCTGGCTTTATGGGTTAATTTCAAAACAATCAGAGAAGATAAAAGAACCCCTTAGAAATGCGATTAAGGAAAAAATTAAGGATATGAGAGATCAACTTAATTTTATTTATGAGCGTTATCCTGAGATTCCACCCGATTGGGAGAATAGACGGGAACAAGTGTTTAAAAGAGATAAAGGGCGATGCCAAAAATGTGGCAGAAATAAGTATAGAAGTAAAGTCCCATTTCATATACATCATGTAATACCTCGATCGGAAAAAGAGGGGTATCACAGTCTTGAAAACTTAATAGTTCTTTGTGAAATCTGTCATTCTAAAACTGGCGGACGTGGACACAGCCTTATTAAAGGTTCGCGGAACCAAAGGCTGAAAAGAAAAAGAAGGTCTAGTAGAAGACATTTATGAAGATAGTCGCCCGAAATTGACAATCCAATATTCGATTCAAAATTCCATTCAAGATTCCCTTAACCTAATCTTAACCTGTAAACCCTACTAACTCGACTAAGATCATTTGCCAATCCGCTTACGCCCTTTTGCTGTTATGACATATACTGCCCGAGTGGGGCTCTCCAGGTCTTTTGATTGGCACAAGTTGGACAAATGGCTGCGGACCTGATGTCGATACGCTGGCCGGCCACACCATTTTGTCGGACGTAAGTCGTTTTCATCAAGGGTTTTAAATGTGCCACTTTCCATGTCAGAGTATATTTGTTTCGTATCTGCCCTGCCTCCCCTTGAATCGATGCTCTTGAGAATAGCAATTTCCCAAACATTCATATCACCCCTCACAAACGCATGAGAACCCCATTCCTCTTGCTTCAAGAAATGGGGTTTTATTCTCTGCGGGCCATGAGCCAACCCTCTGGGTTAATGGATATTAGAGCAGGTAGGATTTCTAAGCGGATGATAACACCATGGGAAGAATTGTCAATAATTTGTTACTACAACCGCATTGAGAATTAAGAGGGGTTTTCAATAGGCCCGGGGCCGGGCGTGGTTTCCCGTCTGCGTGGAGAACGGGACGTTCGTTCCGAAATTGCTTCGTTTAACTTCTACCCCCAGGTTCTTAAGGGCAAGTTTACCTAGGCAACAACGCCCCCGATTTGCATGTTTACCGAAGATAAAAAATAGAACCGTCCCCTTTAACATATAGTAATCCTCAGTCTGTCTCAGAGACCGTATGTCAGGACTCGTAGGTGCTAGCTTTAAATTTATGGGGGGGGGCAGTTTTGGGGGAATGAGGAGTACTTCCGAGACTGTCGAAAAAGTCTCAAAAGATAAATTTGATGTTCTATGAACATAAAACGACCTCGTAGAATGGTCCAGGATCGACGATCTTCAGATCAGGAGGGGTCAAATGGCCCATGAAAAAAGTGCATAATTCATCCAGACGACTTTTTCGACAGTCTCTCCTGTAAGGGTGTTTTTGGGATTTTCCTTCGGCATGCTACATTACAACCGGGAATCAGCAACATAGGGGAACTTGAGGGCAGGAATATTTTTTTAAATTTCACCCTTGACAACCCTTGCATTTTTATCTATTTTTTGGTCATCGTAATCCCTTCATTTCTCTTTAACCTAACAACTTGACCTCGAACTTCTGGAGGATTTATGAAGTGGATTTTTCAGAAGATGCCCATGCGATAGGCTCCAGGGGGATTCTTTTATTCTCTTTGGAGCCTTTCCTGCTTTTATCTATATTCCGTCTATAAAACAGAAAGGAGAAAACGGCCATGGTTCCAAGAAAGTCCATTTATATTTCGATTCTTAGCATTTTGATAATCGCAGCCTGGCTCCTTGGTTCTGTCACGCAGGCCGGCGCACAGACCTATACAATGAAATGCCGGGAAAACGGGCACTTCCCCAAGATGCAAATTATCGAGGTCGGAGACGTGCCCGGCCACATTCTCTTCGCGGGGGAACGCGTAGGCGTTTCGTCCTGCGATGACGGCAGTGTTGCGACCACCTCTGGTAAGTCCACGGGTGACACGACCAAAGGGAGCGGCAGGAGTCAGGGATATAGTCTGAACACCTATGAGGATGGGTCCACCTTATGGTATAAGACTCAAGTCACCGTAACAGCCAACCCAGACGGGAAGACCGGCAGGTGGGAGGGCACGTTTGAATATATCAAGGGGACTGGCCGGTTCGAAGGAATCCAGGGGGTCGGAACCTGGACCGGCAAGCGCCTTGCGCCCACGCCGGGTATCGGTGCCCAATATTACATAGATAGCACTGGCACGTACACCTTGCGTTCCAAGTAATCTTTGAATACCTAGATGGCTGGGCAATTGAGGGAAGAAGCCAAGGCTCAATCAAGAAAGTCCCTATAAACAAATCAAAAGCATAAGGAGGAAAGGAACATGTCTAAGTCAAAAATTGTAGGAATCGTGGCATTGATCGTTTTCACCATAGGTATAGTCCTGGTGGGCGATACGTTGGCTGGCGAGAAGGGAAAAGGGCGTGCCGTATTCAGTAGTATCAAATGGCAACAAATTGAGGTCGGAGACGTTGAAGGCCACATCGTGGCAGTGAGTGAGGGCCAGGGGATCTTCACAGTTTTGGAGGGGAACAAATTTGCGGACGGAGCAGCAATCAGAAATGTGGGTCTTTTTGATATCAACACCAAGAGCCGTACAGGGACCGTGCGTGGTTACGACGAGCACACTTCGCTGGACGGCGCTAAAGCCTACGAAGAATGGGAGGGTCAGCCCTTGCCGGATGGAAGAGCGCAGGGGCGGTTCTCCTGGGTGGGAGCAACCGGCAGATGGAAAGGGGTGAAGATGTGGGGTAGTTGGAAGAGCCAAAGGGTCACCCCCACCCAGTGGTATTCAGATCGCGAATATGAAGTGGAATTTCCCAGGTAGGCCGGTATTGGAAGTGCCCTGAATGGTAATTGTCTTGGTTTTCAGCTACAAGAGATGAGAAAGGTAGGGTCAGAGATGGCCCTGCCTTTCTTTATTTCTTTCGGTAATCATCGACTCCTAAATCATCTCGCCATTGTAGATAAGTAGGTGTTACGTGGAGGACGAGACGTTCGTTCTGAAATTGCTTTGTTTAACCCCTACCCTGAAGTTCTTAAGGGCAAGTAGTTAACCTAGTCAACAGCGTCCCTGAGTTCACGTCATGATGCAGTGGCAGAATGGTCTCAATTACTGTGTCTGGCCCAAAAAGTACGCTGAAAGAGAGATGATCTCCGTACCTCTACCCCCATGGGGCCAAAGGTAGCTTCTCTCTTCTGCTCTCCCTTTTATGGAGAAGAGGGGGGTAGTTTCGATACCTCCGTAATTCGGAACCACTTCCCCCCTTCCCGTCTATCGCTGAAATTCATGGATTGAGAGTAGGGTTCCCTCCGCCAACGGCTGCAAAAAAGCTATCTTGAAATGATTTGATTCTTGTGCTACCTCATAGCCAATGGGAAACACCCTCCTGGCACCAGCTAGATGGCTCGTCTCTCGCCAAAAGAGGGGGGATTCGGAGATGAGGAATGACTTGAAGGTGAACCCATTTTAAAAAAGATTGGAGGGAAATAAATGGAACGAAAAAAAGTCACCGTACCGGATATTTTACTGATGAAAAAGCAGGGCCGGAAAATAACCAAGTTTAATTGGTATATTGAAAATTCCTAAGATAACCCTGTAAGAATCCCGACCAAGATTAACCCTTAATCCTAAGCCCCTTCGATGCCCCTTCGATGGGGCTTTATTTGGTCTGGGATTTGTGGTAATAAGCCAGATTAAATTGAAGAAAAGGAGATAGTGCCCATGGATATAAGAGAAATCAATAGCATCCATGATGTATTAGATTCGGCAAGATATGCTGCCGATAAATTTCCTGATGAGGAAATGTGGTGGCGAGGGCAAGTCAACGGTCCCCTTTGGAAACTAAATCCAGGGGTATTCCGTCCAAGAGATGGGGGCGTGAATTACGAGCAGAATGTAATATTAAGATTTATTCAGAAAGCAACCACCCGATACGATAAATGCCCTCAAGATGATGATTTGCCTGGCTGGCTTTTTTTAATGCAGCATTGGGGATTACCTACCAGGCTTTTAGACTGGACAGAATCGATTATGATAGCAACCTTCTTTACAGTGTGGCAGCTTCCTTCAGAACCGGCAAGCCTGTGGGGACTGGCTCCTTTTAGACTTAATCAGAATCAGGTGGGAAAACATGAAATTTTCGGCACTGGCACCGAAGATGCTTTATCAATTTTCAGAAACGCATTCAATGCATCTCGCCCTTGCGATAAAAAGATCATTGCCCTTTCTACGAGAGAAAATGACATACGTATGATGGTTCAGTTATCTGTCTTCACGATTCATGGCACTCCGACGCCACTTGATGATCTTCCAGATATGGAAAAGTTCCTCATCAAATTCTGTATACCAGCATCAGCAAAGCCCACCCTTAAAAAAGAATTATACATCATTGGGATTCGCGAATCTAACCTTTTTCCTGATCTTGCACACCTTGCCAGAGATGTGGCTTCAATGAAATTCGGGGCCTAGTTTGGAAATTGGCCTTTCGCCCCTCCCGCTCCAAAAACTGAAAAGCCGGGGTGATGAGCTCTGGCTTTTTTATGCATTGATTCTTGGTAGATTAACTTCTTCCAAAACTCTTCCTAAATCCCAAAAGACCAATTAGCCCAGAGCAGAGAAGGAGCATGGTGGAGGGTTCAGGGACGGGCGATGCTACAAAGCCGTGGTCCCCCCCTGTGGCATCTCTATACCATCCTACGATGTTGCCCGAGTTGTTGATCCCATAGGCCTGAGTAAAGAGTGCGCCGGGGACATTGATCGTAGTGAAGGTCCCGCCGACATCGAGAAAGCCCCGTATGCCTGTGGCGCCTTGGTACCATCCCACGATGTTGCCGGAGTTGTTGATCCCGTTGGCCCAAGTATGGTCAGCGCCGGGGACATCGATCGTAGTAAAACTCCCGCTCACCTTGAGATATCCGTGTAACCCTGATGTATCTTCGTACGTTCCCACGATGTTGCCAGAGTCGTTGATTCCATTGGCCGTAGTATAGCTATTATTGCCGGGGAAAGTGATCGTAGTGAAGCTCCCTCCTACATCGAGAAAGCCCCGTACCCCTATGGGGGGAGCTTGAGCGTAGGCACCCGCGATGTTGCCGGAGTTGTTGAACCCGATACCATCGGTAGCAGTGCTGATGCCGCCAGGGACATCGATCGGGGTGAAATTCCCTCCCACATCGAGAAAGCCGTGTGCCCCTGTGGAGCCACTGTACGATCCCACAATGTTGCCAGAGTCGTTGATCCCTAAGGCCTGAGTGCCAGTAGTGGCGCCGGGGACATTGATCGTAGTGAAGGTCCCCCCTACATCGAGAAAGCCGTGGCTCACCCCTCCATCAAAATACGATCCCACGATGTTCCCGGAGTTGTTGATCCCGGCGGCAGCAGTAGAGGAGGCGCCGGGGACATCGATCGGGGTAAAGGTATACTCTATTGCCAAGGCCGCAGGTGGAAAGAAGACCAAATGAGTGATAAGAATGACCGCGAGAGGGATTAAATAGATTTTGCCAGAGATTCTTTTCATGTCTCACCTCCCGTTCTCTCCTAAAGGTGCAAGGTTGTGTTACTGGAATTTCTATTCCCCCATTTTAAAATCAGCAATTCCTATGCCAAATGGATGAAATTATTATAACCGCTTATTTTTGCAAACTGTTTCAAAAAAAGCCCTCTTATTTGGGAAGCCTAAAAGTGGAAGAACTTTTCACAAAAGTCCTAAATTGGTTGCGTAGAAAGGTTATCCATTCTTTATTGATTTCAGTTTAATCTTTTCTATTCTTAGGGAAAATTCCTAAATCACTCTTTCAGGGAGAAGTGATTAAGAAACCCTCCACCAAACCCCCTCCCCCAAAAACTGAAAAAGCGGTAACTGTAAGCCATCCGCTGGAAAGATTTGTTAGGTGTCTAGTTGTTGCCTAATATTTTTGCTATTTGAGCTTTTTTTTCGGGAGATAGCCTTTCAATTTCCTCTACCATTCTTTTAAATTCTTCTCTTTCAGATACCACCTCGTAAGGAAATTGCCATAGTTTTGTTAAACGATAATCTGGTATTTCCTTAAGGTACATTCGTTCGTCTGCAACCTCCTTAATTTTAAATGTGTGGTTGCCACTAACCTCTGAAATAGATAATTTCTCAATATTATCGATAAGCGGCTTCATTTGACCAATATACAGTTCAATTCGACTTTTCAACAATCTTGCGATGACAATGAAAGATTTTCCAGGTACATTTTCGTTCTTACAGAAACTAACCACATCAAATGGGATACCGTGCCAATCCTCTACACCACCTACTATGCAATAAAACCTACCATCGGTTCCTGAAAGAAACTTCTTTTTTATAACAGGAGTAAGCTTAATTTTGAAAAATGTTTGAAGTTGGCCTACTACAGTCTGCCGTTCTAATTCGCCAAATTTGATTTATTTATTTTTGGCCATACACACCTCTTATAGCGCTTTTCTATTTTTTTGATTCATCCTCAATTGTAACAGTACCAGAAGGTTGCCACCTTCTTACTGTTGCTCGCCAATATTCCAAATCGGCTTCGTATGCTTTTTTAAGAGCATCGCATTTTGATAAATCATCGGGGTGCTGTTTAAGACAGGCCTTATACTCGGCTTTCGAATTTTCCACATCATTTCTTGCCTGGACATCTGCTGCTAATCCGCAACCAGATAATAATATAGATACCGATAGGGTAACAAATAAAAGCTTATGCATAATTCGGTCCTCCTTTAAAAGACTAACAGTGATTAGATGGACCCGCATATTATGCGGAAAATCGATTTCCGGTCCATATAACAGGCCGTTGATAGGGCAAATATTTCTGCAGCAATTCCTCCAATATCAGCCACTTGCATCCGTTTTTGCTCTTTATCAAAGTAATTAGACAGTTTTGAATGTCCTTAAAATATCTTGCCAGCGATCCCACGTTGTCTCCATTCTTTCCCCCTTCCCCGTTCATCATAAAGCCAAAGCAAAAACCCCATTCCTCTTGCTTCAAGAAATGGGGTTTGATTCTTTGCGGGCCATAGGCCACCCTCTGGGTTAATGGATATTAGAGCGGGTAGGATTTCTGATGGGATAATAGCAGATTAAGGAAACTTGTCAATAATCCATTGTCACAACCCCCGCTTATTCTCCCTGGCTTCCAGGTAAGGTTTCAAAAAATTCTACCCGATTCTAGCAAAACAGAGAAGGCAGAGCAATGGTAATTGGGCAAGAGAAATATTCGACTGGGGTTAAAGGTCTAAGGGGTTTTGAGGAAGGAAATTGTTTATTGAAACTGCTCCTCCAGGACAGAGGATCATCAAGTTTAACTTGCACGACTAGAGGAACCCTTGTCTGCAAAAAAGCTTTCTTGAAATGATTCGATTCTTGTGCTACGTCTAGCCAATTGGAAAGTACCCTCGTGACGGCAACGGATTGCCCCTTAGTCGCCAATAAGAGGGAGCGGTCGGCGCCAATGAATAACTTGGAGATGAACCCATTTTAAAAAAGATTGGAGGGAAATAAATGGAGAGAAAAAAAGTCACCGTACCGGATATCTTACAGATGAAAAAGCAGGGCCGGAAAATAACCAAGGTAAACTTGCACGACTACCCCACGGCCGCTCTGGCCGACCGGGCGGGGATCGACATCGTCATGATCGGGGACTCGATCGGAATGGTCGTTCTGGGATACGAAAATACCATCCCGGTCACCATGGAGGAAATGATCCACCACGCCAAAGCCGTGGTCCGGGGAGCCAAACATTGCCTGGTCGTGTGTGATATGCCTTTCATGTCTTACCAGACGGGCGTGGAAGAGGCGGTGAGGAATGCCGGTCGGCTCATGAAGGAGACGGGGGTTGATGCGGTGAAGTTGGAAGGGGGTGCGGACATACAAGAAAAGGTCAAGGCCATCGTGGGGGCCGGGATTCCGGTCATGGGACACATCGGCCTACTCCCCCAGAGGGTTTCCCTGATTGGAAAGTACCGGGTGCAGGGAAAGGAGGCCGCCACGGCCAGGATGATTATCGAAGACGCGCTGGCCCTGGAAAAGGCGGGGGCTTTCTGCATTGTGCTGGAGACGGTGACGGCGGAGCTGGCCAAAATGATCACGGAGAGGCTGAAGATCCCTACCCTCGGTGCGGGTTCAGGACCTTATTTGGATGGGCAGTCGCTGAATCTTTACGACATCCTAGGTCTCTCCCTGGGAATCGTTCCCAGGTTCGCCAGGCGCTATCTCAACCTGGCCGAAGAGATTACGAAGGTTTTGCAGGACTATAAAAGAGACGTGGAGGAGGGAAAGTTTCCCACCGAAGAAAATTATTTTCACATGGACGAGGAGGAAATTAGAAAATTGAGAGGGCCGAAAAAAAAGAAATGAAAGGACTCTCCTTGATACCCCCAAGAGCAAAGAGCAGACTTTTCGATGAATGGCCCGATCAGTATGATCGGTGGTTCACCACGCCCATTGGCGCCCTGGTGAGGAAGTATGAAGCCGAGCTGCTCCTTGACCTATTAGGACCCCGTCCCGCAGAGATCATCTTGGATGCGGGCTGCGGCACCGGGGTCTTCACTCTCGACATCCTCACCTTTGGCCCACGTGTAATTGGACTCGATATCTCCCTGCCCATGCTCAGGCGGGCACGAAAGAAAGCCGGGGACGATCCCTTCCGAATCGTTGTGGGAGACATGTTAAACTTGCCCTTTCCGGAGGGCTGTTTTGATCGGGTGGTCTCGGTTACTGCCCTGGAGTTCATCGAAGATGGCCAAGGTGCCATCGGGGAGCTATTCCGGGTAACGAAAATGGGTGGGTGTATTGTGGCGGCGACTCTGAATCGTATGAGCCCCTGGGCATCGCGAAGAGCAGCTGAGGCCCAAAAGAGGCAAACCCTATTTACGAAGGCGATCTTCCGGTCTCCCGATGAATTGCGGTCTCTGGCCTCTGCAAAGGGTGTAATTCGTACGGCCATACACTTTCAAAAGGAAGATGACCCAAATATAGCGCCTGAGATTGAGCGTTCAGGACGGGAGAAGGGCTTGGGTACAGGGGCATTCCTGGCTGCGCGCTGGGAAAAAGAATAGGAGGACAATATGTCTAAAATTCTCGTCGACGGCATTAACCTCTATTACGAGGAAGCGGGGAGCGGTATCCCCATTCTGTTCCTGCATGAGTTCGCCGGGGACTGGCGAAGCTGGGAGCCACAGATGCGCTTTTTTTCCAGCCGTTACAGAGCCATTACCTTTTCGGCCCGCGGCTATCTGCCCTCGGACGTGCCGGATTCCCCTGAAGCTTACTCCCAGGACTTGCAGATTGAGGATCTAAAAGGGCTGCTGGACGTTTTGAGAATTGACCGGGCTCACATCTGTGGGCTCTCCATGGGTAGCAACACGGCCCTGTTTTTCGGGTTGAAGTACCCTGCCCGCGTCCGTTCTTTGACCATAGCCGGTTCTGGCTATGGCAGCGGGAAGAACCGCCAGGAGTTTCACCAGCGAGTGGCCGAGGTGGCCGACAAAATATTAAAAGGAGGCATGAAGGCTGTTTCCGAGAGTTACGCCCAGGGGCCGACGCGCGTCCAGCTGCAAAATAAGAACCCGCGGGCCTGGGAGGAGTTCCGCCGGCAGTTCGAGGAACATTCGGCTAAAGGCTCCGCCTTCACCTTTCTGGGAGTGCAGGGAAAGAGGCCTTCCATTATTGATCTGGGTGATCAACTCAAAAAGATGAGCCTGCCCGTCTTGATCATTCTGGGAGATGAGGATGAGCCGGGTATCGAAGGCAGCCTTTTCATGAAGCGAAACATCCCCCGCGCCGGCTTAGAAGTTTACCCCCGGAGTGGCCACGCAGTGAACCTGGAAGAACCAGAGCGGTTCAACCGCTCCGTGCTGGATTTTATCACTGCCGTCGATGCTGGCCGTTGGGAGCCGCGCGATCCCCGCAGCACTGGAGAATTATAGTGAACGGCAAAAGAACGTTGGCATTGTATGCGCGGCATTTCCTCGAAAAATCCCCCCAACCCCCCTTTACGAAAGGGGGGCAAGGGGGGATTTTGTGGGCGGATTTTAAAAAGGCGCTGGCTGGTCGACTGATGTCAACTTTTTTAAGTCGTTGACTATAGGATAAAATGAACCGATACAAAGCGAGCTGGGCCGGAGAGGGCTTTCAATTTGTCGGCGGAATATTAGGAATTTCGAGATAAGAGGGCTTGGAGTACATAGCGGGCGATCTGAGGATTTTCCTTGAAGCGGCGCATTGAATAAGAGTACCACTGCCGGCCAAAGGGAACGTAGATGCGCATCCTGTGCCCGCTGGCAACAATTTGGTCCCGGAGTTTCATCCGCACGCCGTAAAGCATCTGGAATTCGTAATCCGATTTCTGCGGGTTCATCTCTTGGATATATTGATAGGCCCCCTGCACCAGGAAATCATCATGAGTTGCGATGCCGACATAACACTTGGCCTCGAGAAGCATTTTTAAGAGTCTTAAAAAATTGCGCCGGATTTCCTCTCGGTCTTTGAAGGCGATGGCTTCCGGCTCTACATAAATTCCCTTTACAAGTCGGACATTCGCTTTTTTCTCCATCAAGGGCTTGATGTCCTCCTCGCTTCGCCTCAAGTAAGCCTGAATGACCACCCCTACATTTTCAAAACCATCCAACCGCAGCCTTTGGTACAATTTCAACGTCGCACTCGTGATCGACGAATCCTCCATATCGATGCGCACAAAATTGTTATAGCCGTGAGCGATCGTCAGCAAGTTCTTCACGTTTGCATAGCAAAACTCTTCATCCACATTGAGGCCAAATTGGGTGAGCTTGATGGAGAGATAGGCCTGCAAATGATTTTCCTGGATCAAGGA
>CAVXFA010000101.1:0-114136 GCA_963760605.1 uncultured delta proteobacterium
CCTGTTGTCTTGCTCTTTTCCCGTTCTTTAATTAACCATTCAGCAATTTTAATCACTTTTTCCTTGTCATTTTTCTTTGGTTTATGCTACACGATGGTCATCTTCCAAAAAATTTCTTGGCCCCAGCGGGAACACTATAAGACGCCCCCTTGGATTGAAAGAAAGCTGGTCTGGAAATCAATGGCAGGGCTATGCTTCGCAAGTGGTCTGGTCTCCTTACGGTAATTTTAGATCAAAGGAGGGGAAAATGGCTAAGCGACTCACGCTATTGGTGGTTGCATCCTTCTTAGCCCTTTGGGCAATCCCGCAATCCGTGGGAGCACAGAATGAGGTGGTCGTCGGCATCCCCTTGGCCATCACAGGCATCCACGCCAAGTTTGGGGAACAACACCATAACGGGTACAAAATGGCCCTGGAGGAGATCCTGGCCCGGGGAGGAATCCGCAAGGGGGCTCTCCAGGGAAAAAAATTAGTATTCCACTTCGAGGATGACGAGGGGAAACCGGAAAAGGCTAAGGCCGTAACCGAGAAGCTCATCACCCGGGATAAAGTTCCCATGATCATGGGCGGATACGCCAGCTCAGAGGTTTTTGCCATCGCTGGGACAACCGTGCAGTACGGCATGCCCTTTCTTTCACCCAGCGGGGCGGCGGATGAGATCACCCAAAAAGGATGGAAAAATGTCTTTCGCCTGAACCAGCCGGCCAGCGAATACTGTTCTGGCCTTCAGGATTTCATGGTAAAGATCGTGAGACCCACTTCCATGGTCATCCTCTTCGAGAACACCCTCTTCGGCACTAGCACGGCGAAGGCCATGCGGGAGTGGTGCGAAGAGAACAAGATCAAGGTCCTGATGTTCGAACCGTACGAAGCCGGGACCGCAGACTTCAAGCCTCTCCTGACCCGGGTGAAGTCCTCCAGGCCCGAAGCGATCTTTATGGTTTCCTACATTATGGATGCGGTGCTCTTAACTCGCCAGTCCGCCGAGCTGGACATCGATTCTAAGCTATTCTGCGGCGGGGCCGCCGGCTTCGCCCTGCCGGAATATCTCGATGGGGTGGGGAAGTTGAGCGAAGGGGTGATGACGGCTGTTCTCTGGAGCCACGATGTGAAATATCCTGGGGCACAGAAATTTTACGATTATTTTAAGAATAAATTCAAATTGGCTCCCACCTATCACGGCGCAGAAGCTTACTCCGCCGCCTACGTCCTTCACGATGTCCTGGAGCGAACGAAATCTCTATCTAAAGAAGACCTGATCAAGGCCCTCGCCGAGACCAACATGATGACTGTCTTTGGCCCGGTGAAGTTCGCCCATTACAAGAAATTCACCAATCAAAATAGGATTCCATCCCTGGTGGTCCAGGTTATTAAGGGAAAACATGAGACCATCTGGCCCGCAGATGCAGCCGCTGCCAAATATATCTATCCCCAGCCAAAATGGAAAGATAAGCGCTGAGTTCTTGAGGAAAGTTCGATCCTCGGAGTTTCTTTTGGCCCCGAGGTTCCATGCGCCGTCGAGGTCAAACCCAATGAAAATGAGGTTTCTATGACTGATCTGGCGATGTTTCTCCAGACGTTGATCAGCGGCGTCCTGATGGGGGGTCTCTATGCTCTCATCGGAGTCGGGTTTAGCCTGATCTTTGGGGTCATGCTGATTCTCAACCTCGCCCACGGCGATCTGATGATGGTCGGCATGTACGTGACCTTTTGGCTTTTCACCCTCTACGGGATGGACCCCTATTTATCCGTCCTTTTTTCCATGTCCCTGCTTTTCCTGATCGGACTTTTCATCCAGAAGTACATGATCACGCCCGTGATGCGGGTTCAAACCCTTCTCCCCCATACCCAGGTCCTGCTCACCTTCGCCATTGGCCTAGTCCTGAGCAACATCGCTCTTCTATGGTTCACGGGGGACTATCGGACTTTACGAACGGAATACAGCAGCGCAGCTTGGTATGTTGGCGGTTTGTCGATTAACGTGGCTTTGACCATCGCCTTCGTCATAGCCGCCGGCATCACATTTTTCCTTTACCTTTTCCTGATGAAGACGGATACAGGGAAAGCGATCCGGGCCACGGCTCAGGATCGACATGCAGCCCAGCTGATGGGGATTAAAACGGAGCGGATTACGGTCCTGACTTACGCCCTTGGAGCCGCCTTGGCTGGTGCGGCCGGCTCTCTCTTCCTGCCCGTTTACTATCTGTTTCCCAATGTGGGCAAACCCTTCACGACCAAGGCCTTTATCGTCATTGTGCTGGGGGGGATGGGAAGCACCATTGGGGCTACGGTCGGTGGCCTCGTCCTGGGCATTGCTGAATCCCTGGGGGCGGTTTATATTTCCCCGGGGTACAAGGAAGCGGTTGGGTTTGTCATTTTCGTCCTAGTTTTGCTCTTCCTGCCGGGTGGATTGAAACGTCTGACGCGGGTATAGGGGGGAAATAAGGTGGAAAGAAAAAGGCAATTCAAAGATTTTCTTCCCTGGCTGATCTTGGCCGGGCTAGCCTTGGTGCCTCTCTTCCTGAATAACCCGTACTTTCTCCATATGATCATCATGGTTTTCATCTGGGTTTGCTTAGGCCAAAGCTGGAACTTGCTGGGAGGGTTCACCGGGCAGGTTTCCTTCGGGCATGCCGCTTTCTACGGAGTGGGCGCGTATGCCGGCGGGCTCCTGGCTTTCCACTTTGACGCCTCCACCTGGTACGGGATGATTTTGGGCCCCTTGATGGCCATGGCTGTTGCCGTGCCCATGGGCCTGATCTGCTTTCGGCTCCGCGGTTCTTACTTTGCGCTGTCCATGCTGGCATTAGCCGAGCTTCTCCGCCTCATTGCCACTAACTGGATCTCTTTCACCAATGGCTCTGTGGGAATCCTGATTGTCCCAACCGCGGGCAAAGTCTTTTACTACTACCTGGCCTTGGCCCTTGCCGCCTTAAGCTTTTATGTCATCCGCGGGGTGGTCCAATCGAAATGGGGATTTTACTTCGTGGCCATCCGGGAAGACCAGGAGGCCGCGGAATCCATGGGAATCGACACCACCAAGTATAAACTCGTTTCTCTGCTCATCTCTGCCTTCTTTACCGGTCTGACCGGGGCTTTTTACATGAACTACATGGCCTTCATTGATCCGAGCGTTGTCTTTGCCCTGACCGATGTGTCCATCATGATGATTTTAGTCGTCATGCTGGGAGGGGCGGGGACATTCTATGGCCCAGCCATCGGCGCGGTAATTATGGTCATCTTTAGCGAGGTTTTCCGGATATACTTCGGCAGCGCCAACCTTCTGGTTTTAGGGGTCCTGATCGTCCTCATCATCATCTTTATTCCGAATGGGCTCATGGACCTCCGGGAATACCTGACGAGGAGAAAATATGCTTGAGGTAAAAAATCTTACGAAATACTTCGGAGGGCTAGCAGCTGTTCAAAATCTTTCCTTCAAAGTGGAGAAAGGCCAGATCTTCGGCTTGATCGGCCCCAACGGAGCCGGGAAGACCACGGTCTTCAACCTAATCAACGGTTTCTACCCGCCTACCTCAGGGGAAGTCCTTTTTAGGGGAGAACCCATTACCGGTCGCAAGCCTAACGAGGTCTGCAAAAAAGGGATCGCCCGAACCTTTCAGGTAGTTAAGCCGCTCTCGCGCATGACTGTCCTGGAGAACGTCATGGTCTCGGCCTTCTGCCGGGTAAACAGCATAAATGAGGCTCGAGAGGAAGCGCTGGAGGCTTTGGAATTCTGCGGGTTGACTCATCGCCAAGACTCTCTGGCCAAAAGCCTGACTATTGGGGACCGCAAGCGCCTGGAGATTGCCCGAGCGATGGCCACGCGTCCTGAGGCTATCCTGCTGGATGAGACGGCTGCCGGCCTTAACCCGGCTGAGCTAGACCAGGCCATTTTTCTGATCAAGAAGATCCGGGAGCAGGGAGTGACCATCCTCATTGTCGAGCACATCATGAAGGTGATCATGTCCATCTCCGACCGGATCCACGCCATCAATCACGGCCAGACCATCGCGGAGGGGACACCTCAAGAAGTGGCCAATAACAAATCGGTCATCGAAGCGTATCTGGGAGAAGCTTATGCTTAGCGTTAAGCAGATCGAAGTATTTTATGACGATGTGCAAGTACTTTGGGGAGTCTCCTTCAAGGTGGAGCCAAAAGAATTAGCCGCTCTCATAGGAGCGAACGGAGCGGGCAAGTCCACTACCCTGAACACGATATCGTCTGTGCTCCACCCGCGCTCGGGAACTATTGAATTTAACGGGCAGCGCCTCGATAACGCCCCGGCCGCGGAGGTGGTGGATCTGGGAATTTCCCAGGTTCCGGAAGGTCGCAGGTTGTTTCCGGAGATGACTGTTCTGGAAAACCTGGAGCTTGGCTCCTTCACGGCCGAAGCCAAGAAACGGCGAAAGGAATCGTTGGATTGGGTCTTCAGCATCTTTCCCCGCCTGCAAGAAAGGCGCAAGCAGCTCGCCGGAACGCTCAGCGGCGGGGAGCAGCAAATGGTGGCTGTGGGGCGTGGAATGATGGCCCGTCCCAAGCTTCTTATGCTTGATGAGCCCTCCCTGGGATTGGCTCCGCTTATGGTCCGGGAAGTTTTTAACGTCGCTCAGCGGGTCCACTCCGAGGGCGTTACCGTCCTTCTTGTAGAGCAGAATGTAAAACACACTTTGACCGTGGCCACTCGTGCCTACGTCCTGGAGAACGGTCACATCGTCCTGGAAGGGAAGGGCAACGACCTTCTGGACAACGAGCACGTGAGGAAAGCGTACCTGGGAATTTAGAAAAGCCGGGAGGTGTGAGTTGTGAGGAATGAAGAGGAACGCATTAATTCTCTACTCCTTATGACTTACCCCTTACGCCTTAGGGTTCTTAATCGCCGGGCAGAACAATGATCTTCATTTTTTCACCGTTCGCAGGGCTGCCGTATCGATCCGCAGACCCCCCCCGGTCCGAAGGGAAAATAATCTCTACCTGGTTGAGCTGGGCACAGGAAGGGCAGGTAACCCGCAATTTTCGGGTGGCTTCGGTAAATTCGACCTCGATCAGTTGAGCGCAAGCCTCATTGCAGCAATTCACCCATTCCCTATATTTGACCATTTCACTCCTCATCCTTTCGGCGCAAAGCTCTGATAAAGGCTGACCCCACGATCCAGAGGACAACGGCCAGGATTCCCCAAACAATGGGGTTGAAGAGGATATAATCCTTAAGGTATTGGGTCATGGAATGAAAGAGTTCCATCGCTACCTATTTTCTCTCATTCATAGGCCGTTGCCAAGGAAAAAGTCATGGGGATGTTCAAGGCATTTGTCTCTCTTCAGAATAACTCTGCAGTCAGCCACCTGGTCAGCGACGCCAGGAAGCTGCCGCAGGTAAAAACTACTGGGAAACACGGGTTGGGAATCCAAAAGGAGGGGAAATTGCTTTGGTGCGACGATGCAGAATGAAGAGCTAAGCGGCTTTTTTGTGTTTCAACCAGCTCTCAATTCGATCCCGGTGAAGTAGGGTGAGGACGAAAAAAAGCAAAGCCAGGCCAAGAACGACGAAGAACGCCCGGTAATTTTCAGATCGAACAGCCTGGCCTTGCATGGTCAGGAGAAGCGTTCCCGGAATTCTTCCGACTGTAGAGATGACAAAAAAGGTGAGCACGTGCATGGGGCTCAGCCCCAAAAGGTAGGAAAAGTAATCTTTCGGCATGCCGGGAATGAGGAAAAAAACGAAGGAAAAAAAGGCCCCCTGATGCTCCATTAGGTAATCGAATTTGCCCATGATTTCTTGCCCCACAAAGCGGCGGACGAAGGGCAGTCCCAGACGGCGGGAGATTAAAAAGGCAAACAACGAGCCTAGGGTGAGGCCGATTGTAGAATAAATAAAACCCGGGCCGATTCCGAAAAGATATCCTCCGATGAAACCGGTGAATTCACCGGGAATCGGCGCCATAAGGACTTGCAGGATCTGTAACCCAATGAAGGCCAAGGGGGCGTAGGGACCGAACGAGGCAATAAATTCGTTCAGTCGCTCTTTGCTCGAGAAAAAATGCCAACCTTCCCGGAAGACCTCGTAGGCTTCCCGGTAATAGTAAAACAAAAGGCCGAGGGCCAGGAGAAAAAAACCATATCCCAGCAGCCATTTCCAGCGTCGCTTCTGATTTTCCATAGGGGCAGGAGTCTCAGCGATTTTCCATAGCAAATATCGGAGATTTGATATCAGAGATTAAATCTGAGATCAACCCCGATCCTTCTGCATTCGACTCGTTTTCATGGCTCGCCAGTTTTGGGAGAACTCAAGATCAGGTAGGTCGTCAGCCCCTTGGCGAGCAGATTCCCATTTTCGTTTTTCACCTCCATATCCACCGTGGCCAGCCTATTTCCCTTGTGAACGACCCGAGCCTCCGCGAACATCTCGCCTTCACTGACCGATCTTAAGTAATTGATTTTGAACTCCACCGTGGTGACTCCTTCTCCCGGCTGAACCAAGAGGGTCATCAGGGCGAAGGCCGCCGCCGTATCCGCTAGGGAAGCGATAGCTCCCCCATGAACGAGGCCATACACTTGGGTCAATTCTCTCCTGAAGGGCATGCGAAACCGGGCAAAGCCAATATCGATTCTCTCCAGGGTGAGATGTAAAAGTTGATAATAGGGGGCGGATTCTACCGCCTGCCGTAAGGCTTTTTCGTAGCTCTCTTTGATGGGCATGTTTACCTCAAAAAGCGTTCAGCGATCAGCAATCAGCTTTCAGCAAATACAGAAATGCCGTTCCAAATGAAGGTTGAACTTGAAATGTCCAGCTTTTATATTCGTCTTTAGCTGACCGCTGAAAGCTGAGCGCTGAAAGCTATTCTTTTCAGCCACTCTATAGCTTTTCTCACGGCCCGCTCATCTACGCGCAGCCGATGGTCCGCACCTTCGATGAGAAAGAGTTCCGCTTTTCCTCGTACTTTCTCGTAAAGATTCCTCGCATGGCTCACATCCACTATATCATCTTCCGTGCCCTGGATGATGAGGAATGGCCGGGGCGGGATTCGATCTACCCAATCCAAGGGCTTCACAGTCCGAAAACTTTTTTTCCATTCCTTAATCGAGACTGGGAAATTTGCATCCTTGATGATTCCAACATCCCGGGCATGGGTCAGAAAATCTTCCAGACCTTTGCCCCTCGTCAGGTCTCTGAGCTCAGCTGGTGAGGCGCAAGAGACCAGCGCAGCGATTTCTTTTCGGTGGGCCGCAACGTAGATGGAAACAGCCGCCCCCCCGCTGAACCCCATCAGGAAGACCCGTTTCTGGTCCAATTCCGGCCGGAGGGCCAGATAATCCAGAGCCCCCTCGAGATCTCGGGTCCAACCCAGAATGTCAAAATTCCCTTCACTTAACCCGGCTCCGCGAAAATTGAAGATCAGAACAAAAAACCCTTCCTGGCAGAACCGCTCGGCTAACAAAGGATACCCTCGGTCGTGCGGCTCTTTGACCTTGGCCGGAATCCCATGGCAGATCACCAAGGCTGGAAAGGGTCGGCTTCGACCTGCAGGAATGTAAACTTCCCCGAGGATCTTCAAACCATTGCTCTTCCAGGAAATTTTTTCTACATTCATGGAAAATCGTTCGGTCGAGAAAAAAAGTAATAATATCCCCGCTGTCTAGGGGGAGGCAATCAACTTTGAACCTACAGGGCGTTCAGGTAATCCAGGATTTTACTCATGACTTCTCCCGCCGAGCCATGAATGACTACATCGGCGTAAGAGTCATGGTGGGTAGGATCCCGGTTGATGATCACCAGCTTGGCCCCGCTCTTCCTGGCTTCCAGGGGGATGGAGGCCGCTGGCTGGACGACAAGAGAGGAGCCAATGACAATCAGCAGGTCGCAGTTTCGGGCGCGACGAAAAGATTCTTCAGTCTCCTTGGGGGGCATGGACTGTCCAAAAGCAACCGTGTCGGATTTGAGAATCCCGCCGCACTCGCCGCACTTTGGTACGCGTACGCCCCGTTGGAGCCAGGACTGGATTTCTTCGCGAGAATATTTTTTCCGGCAAGTCAGGCAAGAAACTGAGACCGCCGTGCCATGGAGTTCTATGACCTTGTGGGGTGAGCTCCCCGCCCGCTGGTGGAGATTATCCACGTTCTGAGTAATCACGCAGTCCAGCTTGCCTATTTTCTCCAGTTCCACTACAGCCCTATGAGCGGCGTTAGGTTGGGCATTTTTCAAGGGTTCATAGAACTCCCGGCTCATTTGCCAGTACTTTTCCCTCGATTCTTCGCTGGAGATGAACTTCTGATAATAAAAATCCTCAGGGTTATATTTATGCCAGATTCCGCCTGGACTGCGGAAGTCAGGAATGCCAGACTCCGTACTCACTCCGGCGCCCGTGAATACGATGACCTTTTCAGAATGACCGATCAAGTCGGCGACCTTCCGGATTTCATCTTCCGTGTTTCCCATATTCAACCCTTCTTCTAATTGAGTAGCATAGGAAATTCAACTTTGGACTGAGATAAGGGCAGATTGTCAAGGTTTTAATAGAAAATCTTCTTCTATGAGGATCGGTGAAAATCTGCGCCCTACAATCTAATATCCCAGGTTTTCACCCACGATGATGACCAGGTAATCAGAGAAGAAGGGCGGTTTCCATTCAATGATCGTGGTAATGCGGCAGGCCCTCTGGGGCACGCGGCAGTCGACGCATTTCCCGGCCAGGAGGCAGGGGGGGCTGCTGTTGATCCTCTTGCAATTCAGGGGCACGGTGACTTCTTTGATCCGTCGCAGGGCGCTTTCCAGGTCTGAAACTATTTTGTTGACACCGGCCACCACGATCGCCTTCTTAGGCCCGAACCCCATGGCATTCACCCGATTGCCCCCGCCGTCCGTATTCACCAGGACCCCATCCAGGGTGACAGCATTGGTACTCGTGATAAAAACATCGCAGGTTTGCTGCGCCCGCCGCAGCTCGAAGTTTTCCTCCGAGAAGAGGGAAGCCGTCACCCAGTGGTCAATAATTTTGTTCTTCCGGGCTTTGAGGTCGGCCAGGATCCCCATGCCTCGGATTGTGACCGAACCTCCCACTCCCACCGTGGCCTCAGCAGGGATTGCC
This sequence comes from uncultured delta proteobacterium, assembly GCA_963760605.1. Taxonomy (GTDB): domain Bacteria; phylum Desulfobacterota; class SM23-61; order SM23-61; family SM23-61; genus CAVXFA01. Next base: position 9,082 of record CAVXFA010000101.1, read on the forward strand.
TTGAGCACGATTTCTTTCGCCTGGGCCTGATTTTCCACGTAGAGGGCGTTAAAATCCCTTTTCTTCAGCGCCTCCACTGCCCGCTTCCCGCGATCTTCCATATACCATCGCATTACCGGGTCCATGAAGTCTCCTTCTGTTCATAGAGATTTACCGCAGAGCACGCAGAGGAAAAAATTTTATTCTGCAACAGAATGGCAAAGACCGAGGGGTCGTTCTTTTTGTTGAGGATCCTTACCTCAGCGTTCTCGGCGCGCTCTGCGGTGAATGGATATTCCTTCTCAAGGCCTTCCCAAGACGAAGACGCAGGCAATCGACCCCGGCCCACCCAGAGTATGGGTGAGGCCGATGTCGGCCTTCTTCACCTGGCGCTTTCCGCTGCGGCCACGCATTTGGGTAACCACATCGGCTACCATGCGCACCCCTGTAGCTCCCACTGGATGACCGCAAGACTTCAGTCCTCCGCTGGTATTAACAGGAAGTTCTCCACTCAAGGCCGTAACCCCGTCGGAGATGAGCCGCCCGCCCTCGCCCCGCCCGCAAAATCCCAGGTCTTCGTAGTTGACCAGCTCCGTGATGGTGAAGCAGTCGTGCACCTCAGCTAGGTCGATCTCTTTCCGGGGATCTTGAATACCAGCTTGGCGGTAAGCCATGGCCGCAGCCTCGCGGGTCGACTTAAACCCGAGAAAATCATTATCTTCCTGAAAGGCCATACTGAAGTAGCCGTAGGTCACGGCCAACCCCATACCTTTGATCAAGACGTAATCCTTCTTCAGGTCTTTGGCGATTTCGGGGGTAGTCAGGATGGCTGCGGCCGCACCGTCTGTCGTCGGGCAGCAGTCGAATAGGCCCAGCGGGTCTACCACCATCGGGGCTTTCAAGACAGTTTCCTCGGTGATCGGGGAACGGAAGTGAGCCTTGGGGTTCAACGAGCCGTTGTAATGATTTTTTACCGCCACCTTTGCCAGGGTCTCCTTGCTGTATCCATATTGATAAAAGTAGCGAGTAGCGATGGGAGCGAAGATCCCCGGAGCGGTCCGTCCTTTGGAGATGACCGGATGGGTCTCGTGAATATGGCGGGCGACCAAGCTGCCCCGGGGTGGAACCTCACGCATCTTTTCCACGCCCACTGCCAGGACGATTTTGTATTCCCCAGAGGCCACTCCGAAGGCTGCATTGCGCACGGCTTCCATCCCTGAGCAACAGTAGGCAGAGACGCGGGTCACGGGGCGGGGGTAAAAGTTCAGCGGCTCAGCCAGAGAGGCCCCGGCATCCCCTTCAAGTCCGGTAAGCCCGGGAGAAAGAGTTCCCAGCCAGGCGGCATCCATATCCTTCGTTTCCAGTCCCGCATCTTTATACGCCTCATACACCGCTTCTAATGCCATATCCTGGTAGGTCATCTCAAAATTTTCACCGAACTTTGTCGTCCCTACACCGATGATAGCCACTCGATCCTTGATGCTCATGAGGACCTCCCTTCTTTACTCCAATGGACGAAGCTTCCAGAAGTAGTTATAGAACCCCTCCCCTTGATGGAACCTGCGGAAGGTCAGCTCAACCGGCATGCCGATCTTGACCTGGGCGGGATCGCAGTCCGTCAATTGCCCGTAGAAACGACCTCCCCCGTCCATATCCACCACAGCCATCACAGTGGGAGGATCGGGACTGGGAAAAAGGTGATCTTTGGCAAAGGTGTAAATCTTCCCCCTCCTGGGAAGCTTGGCGTCCTCGTATTCATCCTTGGCGTTACATTTCTGGCAAACCCTGCGCCTGGGGTAGGCGAACGTCCCACACTTTTTACAGCGGGTGCCATAGAGCTGCAGGTTCTGCTTCTTCTCTTTCCAGAGAAGCGCCCAGGAAGAGTAAGGAGCGAGGGGTTCGTTGGGCAGGGTGTTTTGGAATTTGAGAAACTTCTCGTAGTTAGTCATGGGCTTCTTGAAGGCTTGATAACCGGCCACGCCCCGCTTATCTCTCAACCGTTCCACCTCTGGGGTGACCTGGAAGAGAAAAGCATCGCTGTTCCCTGCCCCGTAACTGCAAAGCAGGAGGCGCTCGCCGGGCGTGGCCTTCTCCAAGGCGGCTACAAGAAGCATCAAGGGTGCTGCAGTACCGGTATCTCCCACCGTGGTCAGCAGGGGGTCTTCCATGAAAGATCCTGGAGGAAGGTTCAAGCTCTTTACCACCCGGGAATAACCCCGCCTATCCGGTGCGGAGAAGACGAACTGAGAAATATCCGAAATTTTCATCTCATATTTTTTCAGAATTCCTGCGACACAGTTCTTGACGATCCGGGCATACCCATATGCCTGGACGAAAGCGGCATCTCCTTTCTGCAGAAAAATATCGTCCGATTTGCGCCAGGCATCCATGAATTCCTCAGAGAGGGAATAGATTCCTTCGATGTTGGCCGCAACCCCCGTGTCCCCGACCATCACCGCAGCCGCGCCATCTCCGAAAAGTTGTTCAGAGTCCGAGCCTGGTTCTCCCCGACGGGAGTCGCCTGCCGCCACCAGAATGTTCCTGGCACTCCCCCCTTTTACTGCATCCAAGGCCGATTTCAAGGCGGCCGTTCCTGCCCGAATGGATGAAAGCTGGTCGGCCGTAAAGATCTCTTCTGTGAGATCCGCGGCCGTGGCCACCAATGTGGAGGCCTGTTTCTCCAGGTAGGGGGACGTAGTGGAAGCGAAGATCAATCCATCCACCGATTTTGGATCGATCCCCTGAAGGCAGTTTAAGGCCGCCTCGGTAGCCATCGTGAGGCTGTCCTCGTCATAGTTGGCCACCGCGCGTTCCCCAGAGAGGAACTGAGGGCCCCAAGCCTTGGCAACGACGTCACGCCCCAAGCGATATCTGGGAATATATACCCCATACCTCGTGATCCCTAGCATTGACATCTCCGTTTGTTTCTTCTTCGATTCAAACCATAAACAGGATGACCTCATTTTTCAGGGGAACGAAGAGGTTATCCATGAATTAACACAGAATAAAGCCCAATGCAATGTTTCTTCCGTCTGGCCATCTTTCATTTACGGGGTAAAACAGTTTAATCCGAGCGGCTGTCGGGTCTAGACAAATCAGGCTCCAGCCTTGGCCAACGCAATAGAGTCGTAGGGGGTCAGCTCTTGGGGGACCGGGGGAAAATAGGAAGGCCGCGACTCTCTTGGAGACGACTAAGAAAAATTTTGCTCCCTTGCATTTTTTCCTTGCATTTTATGGTGCGGAGATTTATATTGTTACTAGCACTCAATCAGAAAGAGTGCTAACGAAAGAATTTGTCTCAAAAGACAAAGAAAAGAGCCAAATAAAATTGCATAGAAAGGGGGATTTCTTTTTTTATGGAAGTCGGCATTGGCCGACCATTTAATTGCAGAAAGGAGAGCTGAACGATGAAGATTAGACCATTACATGATCGGATTATTGTCAAACGGTTGGAGGAAGAAGATAAGACCAAGGGGGGGATAATTATCCCCGATACGGCGAAGGAAAAACCCATGGAGGGGAAAGTGATTGCCGTTGGAAAGGGGAAGATTCTTGATGACGGGAAGCTGCAAACCCTTGACGTAAAGGTGGGGGACCGGGTTCTTTTCGGCAAATACTCTGGCACGGAAGTGAAAATCGAAGGTGAAGAACATCTGATCATGCGCGAAGATGACATCTTGGGCGTGATCGAGAAATAATCATAAGACCTTAAAGGAGGAATGAAACAATGGCAGCCAAAGAAATTCGTTATGACCAGAGAGCCCGGGAATCAATTCTTAAGGGCGTAAATACTTTAGCCGATGCGGTGAAGGTGACTCTGGGGCCCAAGGGTCGGAATGTAATCCTGGAGAAGAGCTTCGGTTCGCCCAATGTTACCAAAGACGGCGTAACCGTAGCCAAGGAGATCGAGCTGGAAGATAAGTTTGAGAACATGGGTGCTCAGATGGTCCGGGAGGTAGCCTCTAAGACCTCAGACGTAGCCGGCGATGGGACCACCACGGCCACTGTTTTAGCTCAGGCCATCTACCGCGAAGGTTCGAAATTAGTGGCTGCGGGCCACAATCCCATGGAATTAAAGCGCGGAATCGAGAAAGGAGTGGAGGCTGTGATCGAGGAGCTTAAGAAGCTCTCCAAGCCCACCAAAGAGCAGAAGGAAATCTCCCAGGTCGGGACCATCTCAGCCAACAACGATGAAACGATCGGTAACATCATCGCCGAAGCCATGGCTAAGGTAGGCAAAGAGGGCGTCATCACAGTTGAGGAAGCCAAGTCCATGGAAACCACCCTGGAGATCGTCGAGGGTATGCAGTTTGACCGAGGGTATATCTCTCCTTATTTTGTGACCAACCCGGAAAAGATGGAAGCGGTGCTCGAAGATGCTCTAATCCTCATCAATGAGAAAAAGATCAGCAATATGAAAGACCTGCTCCCGGTCCTGGAGCAAATCGCCAAGATGGGCAAACCCCTTTTGATCATCGCCGAGGAGGTGGAAGGCGAGGCCCTGGCGACTCTGGTGGTGAACAAGCTACGAGGGACGCTAAAGTGCGCGGCCGTTAAGGCGCCAGGGTTTGGGGATCGAAGGAAAGCCATGCTGGAGGACATCGCCACTCTGACCGGCGGGCAGATGATCTCCGAGGAGATGGGAGTGAAGCTGGAGTCGATCACCCTCAAAGACCTGGGCAAGGCCAAACGAATTACCATCGACAAAGATAATACCACAATCGTCGAGGGAGCTGGGGAAGCCAAGGCCATTGAAGGCCGGGTGAAACAGATTCGCGCGCAGATCGAAGAGACAACCTCTGATTATGACCGAGAAAAGTTGCAAGAGCGGCTGGCCAAGTTGGTCGGCGGGGTGGCTGTAATCAACGTCGGCGCAGCCACGGAATCGGAGATGAAGGAGAAGAAGGCCCGAGTGGAGGATGCTTTGAATGCAACCCGGGCAGCCGTGGAAGAAGGGATCGTCCCTGGTGGCGGCGTGGCCTACCTGCGCACCTTGCTAGCCCTGGAAAAAATGAAACTTCCCGAGGAGCAGCAGTTTGGCCTGAACATCCTGAAGAAGTCTCTGGAAGAACCCATCCGCTGGATCGCTCAGAATGCCGGGTACGATGGGTCCATCGTCATCGAGAAGGTTAAGAACGAGAAGGGGAATACGGGGTTCGATGCTCAGAAAGAAGAGTATACGGATATGGTCAAGGCTGGAATTATCGACCCAACGAAGGTGGTGCGAATCGCCTTGCAAAATGCTTCTTCCGTAGCCTCCTTGTTGCTCACTACCGAAGCCATGGTAGCCGAGAAGCCTAGGGAGAAAGAAAAATACCCGCCCATGCCTCCAGGAGGGGGCGGGATGGAAGGAATGTACTAAAAGCAAGGGCTTTACGGGAAAGAATAACCTTTAACACAGACCCAGCAAGCAAATGAAGAAAAGCCCCCCATGCCCTTGGGGAGGGGGGCTTTTTTCCACTTGCCACCCTGAAGGAAACCTATTTATTTCCTTTGGCTGCCTCCAGGATTGCGGTTTCGAAATGTTCATCCAGAGCCCGAAGGCGTGAGGCCATCTTTCTCAGCATCTTCAGGGCGATGTCGAGGTTGCTCTTCAGCAGGCTCTCGAAGGTATCAGGGTTGACGACCAGAAGCCTGCTGTCCTCGATAACTTCCACCGTGGCCGAGCGATCCATGCCCATCAGCAAGGCCATCTCTCCAAAAAATTCTCCATTCGAAAGCTCGGCTAATACTTTCTCGGCGGTTCCAACCTTCTTCCGCACCTGCACTTTCCCTTTCTGGATGATGAACATTTCCCGGCCTAGGTCCCCTTCTCGAAAAAGTACGGTCCCCTTGGGGAAATCTTTACCGAATTTCCAGAAAAGTTGCTCTTCTTTCTGCATGAAAAACAGCTACTTCCTCTCTTCGATCCATTCGCGCTCTTGGATTAATCTTTCGATGAGCGCATAGGCTTTGTTCAGGCGGGCAGCCAGGTTGCCCAAGACCTTTATACCCAGGCCGGAAGTTCCTCGGAATAAATCCTCCAAGACCTCCGGTTGAATGACTTAAATCTGGCTATCTTCTTGAACGACGGCGTTGATCGAGCGGGGCTTTTCGATCAAACAAGCCATCTCCCCCAAAAAATCTCCATCTCCCAGGACATGAATAGTAATTTCCTTGACTCCCACCCTTTTGTACAAGCGGACCCTTCCTCTTTGGATAATAAACATTCCCGTGCAGGCCCGGCCTTCTTCGAAAAGAATAGTCCCCGCAGGGAAATTCCGGCCAAATATTTTGAAGAGGCGCTCTGCCTCCTTCATCGCCCTTCCTTTATCACGACCTCAAGGGCATAGACCATACTGACTTCCCCCTCCATCTTTACGAGAATATAAAAGAGACCGGGCTTCGTGTCGCTCCTCACCCGAGGATGAAAGACTTTTACGATGAAAGGGGACGTCTCGGGAAATAAAAGGATACCCTCTTTCATCCGCTTGAAAGATTTGTTCAAAAATTCCCAGCGCGCTTGCCCTTTCTGCCCTATCCCTTTCCATTGCAGGGGTTGGGCTCTGAGAGTTAAAGTGTGATTTGGCTTGATGAGGATCTTGTAGATGTCGTAGATGTCGGCTGTGCCGCTTATGAAGCATTCGCTAAAAAGGTAGATCCCGGGCTTGGATACAGGTAAAGAAAGGGCCCTCTCAAACGTTTCTGGTGCATCCGTTCCCGAATCTCCATCATTCTGGTCCCAGAGAATAATCCGCAGGGTATATTCCCCCAAAATTTCTCCAGGAAAGGCTCCGCCCATCCCCTGAATATGAACGGAATAGGTACTAGGCCTAGGCTCGGAATTCGAGGTCCACTCCATGAAAACTGGTTCTACCTCTGGGTTGTCCTGGCTCGCTGCCCTCAATCTAACTCCATCCTGGTCACCCAACCCCCAGTTTACTTTTCCGGCTTGTTCGGCGATCCATCTGGGGGTAAAAGAGACCTGGATGGTCTGCCCGGGTTTGATGGGGCTAACTTTTAAGACTTGTTCTCCTTCATTGATGATGAATCCTTTATGTTCTCCCTCTCCCACGGCCCTCTCCTGAGCCGAAAGCGGATAGAACAAGAAGAAATTTGAAAGGATGAAGAGAAAGAAAATGGTAGAATTTTTCGATATCATTCTGTCCAGACCTTTAAGGGGGTCCCTCTCCCGAGCCCTCTACAGTCCATCCACACCCGTATCCGGGCAACGCGGAAAGCGCTCCCTACCGCTAACTGGAGGGCCATTGGCGGTGCGTTCGAAGACTACCTGCTGGGAGAACATGGGGAAGATTTCGCTGCAAAGTTATTCGGGGAATTCCTCCCGGCGAATGACCCCCGTTCCCTGCGGTTCATCCAGTCGGGCGACTCTCCATCCGATTCATCAGGCGCTTCCATTCCTGATCTACATTCTCCTGGATACGCTCCATATCCCCCTCTCTTAGAAAGCCGAAGCGTCCCTGGAACTTTAAATACTCGCTTACCGGGGTTCCCTCAGGCTCCTCATTGAGGATGTAGCGCTCACCCTTTTCCACTTCGTACAGGGGAAAGACTTTCGTCTGCACGGCCAACCGGGCAAGACGGATGGTAAGCTCGGAAGAAAAACGCCATCCAACGGGACAAGGTGAAAAGGCGTAGATGAATTTAAATCCGCGAGTCTCTTTGGCCTTCTTGATCTTGCGGATAAAATCCTCTGGATAGGCGATGGAAGCCGTGGCCACGTACGGGATACGATGGGCTACCATAATCTGGACGATGTCCTTCTTTGGCTGGTTTTTCAGATTGGACGGAGGGGTCGTCGTGGTCCAGGCACCCCAGGGGGTAGCCGAGGAACGCTGGATTCCAGTGTTCATGTAGGCTTCGTTATCATAGCAGAGTTGGATGAAATCGTCGTTCCGCTCGGCGGCTGCGGAAATTGCCTGGATACCAATGTCGAAAGTGCCACCGTCCCCGGCAACAGCCAAAACCGTGGTCGTGCCGCCTCCCTTCATGTCCAGAGCCGCCCGCACGCCAGAAGCTGCGGCCCCGGCAGAGGCGAAGGTCGTATTGTACGTGGCCAGCTTGATGGGAGAGGTCGGAAAGGTACCCGAGATGGTTCCGAAGCAGCCGGCGGTGATGACGGCGATTGTGTTTTCTCCCAGGGCCTGGAAAGCGGTGCGCATGATGATGGGCATCGCGCAACCCGGACAGCAACCATGGCCTGAATGTAAATATTCGTTCAATAGCTCTTTCGCCTTCATTCTTCCACCCCCATCCAAATTGGAGCTCCATTGGGATTCGCGTTTTTTAAAGTCAATTCGATTACCTCGTGGATTGTCTGCGGAGTGATGTCTTTACCGCCCAGACCCGCGATGAACTCGAAGACCTTGGGTTTTCGAGCCATGCCGTAGAGGGCTGCTTTCAATTCCTGGGCCACGATCCCGCCGGCTCCGAGGGAATTATCCCGGTCGAGCACGGCGACTTTTTTCGGGCCACTCAATAGCTTGATCAATTCCTCCGAAGGGAAAGGACGAAACATGCGCAGCCGACAGAGGCCAACTTTCTTTCCCTGCTTACGATAGGCATCGATCACCTCGCGGGCCGTGCCGGCCGCCGTGCCCATGGTCAGAAGCACAACTTCCGCGTCGGTGCATCGAAGTTTTTCATACAAACCATACCCCCGGGCAAAATGGGATTTGAATTCCCGGTCCACCCGGACCACAACTTCCTTGGCCTTCTCCATCGCCTTCTGGGCCTCATGCTTGAAAAGGATGAAGCGAGAGGGATCGGCCATGATGTTGAAGGTATGGGGGTCGTCGGGCGTGAGTTTGTAGCGAGGACGGAAGGGTGGAAGGAAACGATCTACCACATTCGGGTCGGGAACATCCACGGGCTCGGAGGTGTGCGAGAGGAAAAATCCATCCACCAGGACCATCACCGGTAGGAGTAGCTCCTCGGCGATCCGGTAGGCCTGAATGACCGTGTCCAGGGCCTCCTGCGCGCTCCGGCAGTAAAGCTGCAACCAGCCCGTGTCCCGTTGCGAGAGGCTGTCTCCGTGGTCGCACCAAATTGACCAGGGCGAGCCAATGGCCCGGTTGGCGTTGACCATGACCACAGGCAGACGCGTCCCGGAGGTCCAATGGAGCATCTCATGCATGTAGGCCAGCCCGTGGGAAGAAGTGGCAGTAAATACCCGGGCCCCCGCAGCGGAAGCCGCAGCCACACAGGCCATGGCGGAGTGCTCAGATTCTACGCGAATGAACTTGGCTTTGAGCCGCCCGTCAGCAACGATCTCTGAGAGTTCCTCTACAATGGTCGTTTGCGGGGTAATGGGATACGCGGAGATCACTTCGGGCCGGGACAGCATGACCCCGTAAGAGACGGCCGAATTTCCAGTCATCAGTTTTTTCATCTTTTCACCTCCACGGAGATGGCCCCGCGGGGGCATTCCTCCACGCAGATGCAGCATCCCTTGCAGTATTCGTAGTTGATTTCATACCCCTGCTTGTCCGGCCTGGCGGCGATGGCTAGGTCCGGGCAGTAGATAAAACAATTGTGGCAGAGGTTGCAGACTCCACAGTTAAAGCAGCGTTTGGCCTCATCGAGGGCGGATGCCGGAGAAAGCCCGAGGTTGACCTCGGAGAAATCCATGGTCCGCTGCGAAAGAGAGAGCTTTCCCTTCGGCTTCCGGGCCTGGCGTTTGAAATAAGCCGGGTTTAAGTCGGAGAACTTAACCACTTCCTGGGCGATCCCATCCGCGCCACCCTTTTTGTAACGGGCCATGGAAATGCTGCCTTTCTCTCCCCAGCGTGCGCCCCGTAACGCCTCGGCCACATCCTTTCCGCTGAGGGTTGCATCGATGGCTATGGCCCCCTTCTTTCCCGAGCCGATGGCGTAGGATACAGTTCGCGGCTGAGCGATGATGTCTCCTCCGGCGAAAACTCTCTTCAAGGCGGTAGCCCCTGTTTCATCCACCGGCAAGGAGCCTGCAGATTTGCGCAGTTCATCAGGAAGGAAGGAAAAATCAGGAGCTTCCCCGATGCAGGAGATAACCGAATCGACCGGAAGGGTGAAGTTGGAGCCCTCGATGGGTCGGGGTTCCCTCCGGCCATCTTTCCCGGGAGGGCCCAGGAGGTTTTTGATGCACTCCAGGCCCTTCACTTTGCCGTTCTCCGTGAGGATTTTTACTGGAGAGCTCAGGAAGACGAATTCGATATTCTCTTCACCGGTTTCACCCACTTCCTCTTCCCAGGCGGGCATTTCTTCTTTTGTTCGGCGGTAAAGGATCAACGGTTTTCCTCCCAGACGGAGAGCCGAGCGAGCTGAGTCCATGGCCGTATTCCCTCCGCCGATGATCGCCACTCGCTGGCCGAGGTCAACGGCCTGGCCGGAGTTGACTTTCTGCAAAAATTCCAAGCCGGACATTACGCCTTGCGCTTTCTCCCCGGGGACCTTCAGCGGCAAACTTTTCCAAGCTCCCGCGGCCACAAATACGGCATCGTACTTTTTCAGCTCCTCCCACTTCACCTCTGTGCCCACGCGAGACCCTGGCTTGCCTTCCACCCCCAAGGAGAGAATATTATCGATCTCCTGATCGAGAACGTCCTTGGGCAAACGATAGGAGGGGATGCCGTAGCGAAGCACGCCCCCGAGTTTGGGCTGGGCCTCGAAAAGGGTTACCCCGTACCCCATAGAAGCCAGGTGGTAGGCGCAGGACAGGCCTGCCGGGCCAGAACCGATGATAGCCACCTTCTTATTTTTCTTCTCCTTGGAGGGGGCGAAGCGTTTTCCCGACTGGAAGGCATGATCTCCGACGAAGCGTTCCAGGGTATTAATGGAGGTGGCCTCGTCGAATTCTTTGCGATTGCAGGCTCCTTCGCAGGGATGAAAACAAACTCGGCCGCAGACTCGGGGAAGGGGGTTCTCTTGGGTAATCTTCTCCCAGGCCCCGAGGTAATCCTCCTGCCCGGCCAAGACCATCGCTGCTTCCACATCCTCACCCGCCGGGCAGGCCTCGTTGCAAGGGGCCAGCTTATTGAGGTAGGTGGGGGTGAGGTAGCGCCAGGTGCCGGTTCTGGATGCCTGGGTTCCTTCGTAGGAAAGTGACATCGGCGGGATGGATATTTTTTTCTTTAGCAATTTTTTATTTTTCATCTTTTTCTCCTATTCCGTATCCTTCATAAAAAGGCCTGCTCGTAGGCGGCCCTGGCGGCGGCCATGTTGGCTTCTGTCTTGGTCGGCACGTTCTCCTGGATTCCCTCGATGATTGCCTTCAGCCCGACGAGTCCGGTGATCTTGGCGAACGCGCCCAGGATGACTGTGTTTACCACCGGGGCCGTGGCGGTACCCAAGCCGTTTTCGTGAGCAATGCGGTTGGCGTCCACCGTGGCGACCCGATATTTGGCGAAATTTTGGAAGGCCGAGGTAGGCTTGGGGGAATTGATGAGAATCCATCCGCCCGCCTTCAGGCCCGCGGCTACATCGACCACTTCGAGGATCGGTTCATCTAACACCACGACATGATCCGGCTCGTAGACCTGAGACCGACGGGTAATCGTTTTCTTGTCAAAGCGCGTGAAGGCCATGACCGGCGCTCCCCGGCGCTCCGCTCCAAAGGCCGGAAAGGCTTGAGCATATTTCCCCTCCTTGAAGAGCGCCGAAGCCAAAATTTTGGAGGCGATGACCGCTCCTTGTCCGCCCCTTCCGTGGAATCGAATCTCGATCATTTCTTTTTTTCTCCTTTAACTAGCTGTTCTGCGGTATTGGAGCCGCAAAAAGGCATCTGCGGCCATGTCTTTGATCGGAAGGATGCAAAAGGGCAGGGAAAGTTTGGCTTGATTTTCCCCGAGGGGAGAGGATTGGATGATTTGGGATATTCATGAATAGAACACTGGATTAAAAATGTATAAAGTGTCAGTTTTTTTATATTATTACATGGAAAAAAATTTTCTGTCAATGTAGAGTATCAAAAAGTGTATTCATTCCTGGAGGAGGATTTTTGTGGCTGAAGAGTATCAACAGAAAAGCAAAAAGATTCGAAAAGAGTGGCTCCAGGTTAATGCCCTCTGCTGCGGGATGGACTGGGATGAAACGGACCTGAACAACCCCCAGGTCCTGATTGAAGATGTTTTCGGGGACAGCCATCCCGGCAGTGTCCACCTGGACGGCTTGGGAAAAGAGGCCTCCATCGGGGTCTTTCAGGAAGGAGGAAAACCCGCCCGTTTCCACGGCACCGATATTTGCGATGGCTGGGCCATGCTGCACAACGGGATGAACTTTATCCTCCCTTCCCGGGAAGTCATCTGTGACCTGGTGGAAGTGCATGGTCGGGTGATACCCTGGGATGGAATGGTAGTGATTTCCTCCTGTGATAAGTCAGTTCCCGCTCATCTGATGGCCATTAGCCGCTTGAACATCCCGGCGATTCATATCCCCGGAGGGAGCAACCGGGTTGCTCCGAACATGACCCACAGTCTCCTGGTCGGAGAGATTGCTACCCGGTGGCGCCAGGGAGAGGACGTTTCCCGTGAGGTCCGGGATTACCAGCTTACAGGCTGTCCGGGAGTGGGGGCCTGCCAGTTCATGGGGACGGCCAGCACCATGCAGTGCATGTCAGAAGCGCTGGGAATGGCCCTGCCGGGAGCTGCCTTAATTCCGGCCAGCCTTGCGGAGATTAACCGGTTGGCCCGGCAGGCAGGCCGTCAGATCATGGAGTTGGCGAAGAGAGGAATCCGGACTTCCCACATTTTGACGCCCGAGGCCTTTGAAAACGCCATGAAGGTCCATGCTGCGATTGGCGGTTCAACCAATGCGCTGCTCCATCTTCCGGCGATTGCCCATGAGTTGCGGATCCGGATTGAGCCTGAGCGGTTTGACCGCATGAACCGGGAGATTCCTTACCTAACCAATATCGCGCCTTCGGGAACCTATGTGAATGAGCTGTTCTGGTATGCCGGCGGAGTTCCCCGGGTTCAGATGGAGCTACGGGATGTGTTGAACCTGAAAGCCCTCACGGTGACTGGAAAGACCTTAGGGGAAAATCTGAAGCAGCTGGAAAAAGACGGATTCTTCCGAAGGGGGGAAGGGTATTTAGCCAACTATAAGTTGAGAAGAGAAGATATAATCCGCAAAGTCAAGGACAGCAAGGCATTCGGGTCCATCGCGGTTCTCAAGGGGAATATCGCCCCGGAGGGAGCAGTGGTCAAATATGCCGCCGTTGCCCCGGAGATGATGACCCATCAGGGCCCGGCGCGGGTTTTTGACCGGGAAGAAGAGGCCCACCGGGCCATTCTTCGGGGAAAGATTAAGCCCGGCTCGGTTGTTGTCATCCGTTATGAAGGCCCTCGGGGAAGCGGGATGCCCGAGATTCTGAGCACCACCGAAGCCCTGGTGACCAATCCTGACTTTCATAATTCCGCGATTGTAACTGACGGAAGATTCTCTGGTGCCACCCGGGGTCCCTGCATCGGGCATGTTTCGCCAGAGGCTATCCAGGGCGGCCCGATTGCCCTGGTAGAAGATGGGGATCTGATTCTCATCGATATTCCGAAACGCATCCTTTCGGTTGTAGGGATTGAGGGGAAGAAGATGGATCCCAACGCCATACAGGCCGTCTTTGAGGGGCGCCGAAAGAAATGGAAACCTCCGAAGCTTCACCATCCCCCGGGAATTCTCCGGAGATACGCAACTCAGGCTGCATCGGCCATGCAAGGAGCTTACCTGGAAGGGTAGTAGGCGATGGAGGTATACTACCCTGTTTTATTCCCAGCGCGTTTCTTTGAGGAGGTAGAAGATGATTGTTCTTGAAGAACTGGATGAGCTCATCAAAACCCGTCGCTCCGTGCGCAAGTTTCAGGATAAACCGGTCCCTGAAGACCTGTTACTCAAGGCTCTGGAACTGGCCACCTGGGCGCCAAACGGGGGAAATTATCAGGCCTGGAGGTTCCTGATCATCACCCGCAAAGACCTGATCAAGCAGATGGCCGACGCGGTCAAGGCCAGGACCGAACTCCTGGCTTCCTGGCCTGAAGCCAAACAATTTGGGGAAGCCGTAGAGCGATGGCGCAAGACCTCTGACTTCTTCCGGGGCGCACCCGCCTGCATCGCCATACTCATGGGCAAGTACTCCAGCATCGCGGATCAAATTTTGCAGGCCCGGGGAGAGACGGATCCGATTGCCGGGGAAATTCGCTCCTACCGCCAGCTGGGGAATTCCAGCCTCCAGAGCGTGGCCGCTGCCATCACTTACCTCCTGCTCATCCTCCATTATTTTGGTCTAGCAACAACCTGGATGGCGGGGCCCCAGCAGGCCAAGAAAGAAATCGAGCACCTCCTCGGGGTGTCTGCGGAATGGGACTTCGTGAACCTGATCCCCGTTGGATATCCTGCGGAGAAACCGAGAGTTCCGGCCCGGAAGGCGGTTTTCGATGTGGTGCAGTTTTTCCGGTGAGGCCCGAGGGTTGAAGATTGCTCTCCACCCGCACCAAAATGGCCATGGTAGCGCTCCTCTACTTCTCCGAGGGGCTTCCTTTCGGCCTGGTCCATAATGCTCTATCGGTCTATTTCCGCCTAAGAAAGATCTCCCTGGAAGAAATCGGGCTGATCAGTCTTTTAGGCCTAGCCTGGTCCTTCAAGATCTTATGGGCCCCCCTCGTCGATCGATTTGGGCGGAGATATTTCTGGATTTTCCCCAGCCAGTTGGCCGTCGCTCTCGGCAGCACGGCGCTGGCTTTTCTCGACCCGGCCTCTGAAAAAGTATTATTCTGGATGGCGCTCTCGGCTATTTGTTTGGCCTCCGCCACTCAGGACATCGCCGCCGACGCCTATACGATTGATATCCTGGAAGAAAAAGAGCTGGGACCAGCGAACGGGATCCGTTCCGCTTCTTACCGAGTGGCTCTGATTGCTGCCGGAGGAATTCTGGTGATGCTGAGCGAGGATCTGGGATGGTCCTTCACATTCCTCGCTGCCGCCATGATCATGGCCATTTTGGCTTTGGTAGTTTTAAGTTTGCAGACTTTTCGCCGGAGAAGGCCGGTCCTTTCCGTACCTCCGAAGCTTTGGGAGCAGTATGCGGAACCGATCAAGAGACTTTTTCAGAAGCCGAATTTTTGGTTGGCTGTGATCTTTATCCTGCTCTTCAAGGTTGGGGAAGCCATGTTGGTGGCCATGGCCAACCCTTTCTGGATCGACCGCGGGTTCACCGGGGGCCAAATCGGCTTTGTTGTGGGCACCCTGGGCACTCTGGCCAGCATTGTCGGAGCCATTGCCGGAGGGGCTTTGACCGCCCGCTGGGGAATCATTAAGTCACTCTGGGTTCTGGGCGCAATTCAGGCCACTGCCAGCCTGGGTTACACGCTCGCTTCTCTTCCTTTGGCCCCGTCCTACTCCTTCTACTTTGCCGCCCTTCTCGAAAATCTGGCCATCGGCCTGGCTACAGCAGCCTTTCTGAGCTTCCTGATGAAGCTCTGCGATAAGAGATTCAGCGCTACCCATTATGCTTTTCTGAGCATCCTTTTCGGCCTGGGTCGTTCTCTGGCAGGAGTTCTGAGCGGCTATACCGCGGTCTTTTTGGGTTACCCAATCTTTTTCTTCTCCACTTTCCTGATCGGCCTTGTCCCTCTTTTGTTCATTCCCTGTTTGAAGCCTACCCTGGCCTGGATGCCAAAGGAGGAAAGGTGATCAATCGAGAATTAAAGGACATGATCGGCCAGATGATCATGATCGGATTTAAGGAGGCAGAGCTGACCAAAGATTGCCCCATCGTGCGAGCGATTAGAGATTTTTCTCTCGGCGGTGTGATCCTTTACAACATCGACTTAAAATGTTATCTGGAAGAGAAGAAGAAAAAACCTGATTTAACTCGCCAAGAAGCTGCCCGGATCTGTCCGAAAAATATTATATCCCCCGAGCAGCTAAGAAATCTTACATCCAGCCTCCAAAATTACTCCAAGAATCGCCTGCTTATCGCCATTGACCAGGAGGGAGGCCTGGTGAGTCGTCTGGGGCCTGCAGCAGGGTTTGCAGAAACCGAAAGTCCAAAGACTCTCGGAGAGAAAAATGACCTGGCTGTAACCGCCAACGCAGCAAGAACCATTGCCAGAGACCTCAAACGGAGTGGGGTTAACCTTAATCTGGCTCCGGTTGTTGATCTAACCCTTAACCCAGATGGTCTGATCGTTAAAAACGGCCGAACATTCGGATCTGACCCCAACCTGGTTTACCGCCATGCCAAAGTTTTCATCTTGGCCCATCGGCAACAAGGTATCTTCACCACGCTAAAACATTTCCCCGGAAAAGGGAGCGCCGGGGAGGATACCCATTTCCAGGTAGCTGATGTGACTTCTTCTTATCAGCTGCAAGAGCTATATCCATTTTCCTGGCTGATCGAAGAAGGACTGGCGGATGTGGTTATGACCTCACATATCCTTCACCGCGACTGGGATGCAGAATATCCCGTTACCCTTTCTACTAAAATCCTGCGTGGCTTTCTGAGGGATAAGTTGGGTTACCAGGGAGTGATCATCTCCGACGACCTGCTCATGGGAGCAATTGTCAGCCGATTCAGCCTGGAGGAAGCCTGTTTGTTGGCTGTTGAGGCGGGGGTGGATATTCTCCTGGTCTCGAACAACAGCCCGGAAGGTTATGACCCGAACCTTTTTATGCGGATATTTGAGACCCTTGTCAGGGCTGTTGAAGGGGGCCGAATTTCCGCGGCCATGATTGAAGCCTCCCGAGCTCGCCTTATGGCCCTGAGGGGGCGATTGGAGAACAAATGAAACCCCAGAGGGCACAGAAATCTTCTGGGCTTTCCCCCTCACCCTCTCCTCTCCCCCGTCCCCGGAAGAGAGGGATGGGGTGAGGGGGTGATTAAAATGCTTTTTCTTTTGGTTGCGGCTATGCCGCGCTGTGTATTCTGTGGTTATTTTTTGAAAATAAAAAAGGAGGTAAGTTATGATCAACAGCGTAAACCATACGAGTTTTACGGTAAGCGACCTGGACCGTTCCATATCTTTTTACCAGGATTTATTGGGCATGGAACTTATGTCCTTGGCTGGAAGAGATCCCGCCTTCGTGGAAAAGATCACTGGGATTCCGGGCGCGAACTTGAAGGTCGCGTACCTGCAGGCACCTGGACACCGCCTGGAGTTGATCCAGTATTTGAGCCCCCCGGGGAAGAAGCTTGATTTGCAAACGAATAATGTCGGCTGCGCCCATCTGGCTTTCAATGTCGATGACCTGCCCAAAATGTATGCTGCAATGAAAGCCAAAGGGATCTACTTCAAGTCAGCACCCCAGGAGGTTCCGGCCGGGCCCAACAAGGGTACCCTGGCTGTATATTTCGCAGACCCGGATGGCATCACCCTGGAGTTCCTCCAGACGCCTACGGTCAAAACTTAATTCTTTTAACTCACAAGTCAGCACTTCGGGGCGGTCAAGACCGTCTTCTGATTCCGGCCCAGGTAAATGCCTACCCCCTTTCTGTTGAGGGTCCTCGTTAACCCGCAAACGATATTTTATTTATCGGGTGATTCGCGAGGTATGTGTGAAGGAAGGGGTCAACGAGCAGGAGCTTCGGCGAGGGGGGGCAAAGGAGGATAGTTTCGCAGGACAGGGCCAGGATATCGTATATTTTGAGTCGGGAATTGGGGATGCCGATGGCCGAGATTGCCCGGAATTTAGGGGTGACCACATCCGCCACCGTTCAGGCTATAGTCCGCTTTGAATCCCAAATGGAAACTTAATGATCTAAACAACGTCGCCATCTTCTTATCCAGATTCTCCCGCCTTTCGCGGGATTCAGTTCGAAGCCCCGGATTATCCTCCACAAGATCCCCAAAGGCGTCTACGTTACTGGGGAGAATGAAATCTTTTCAATCGTTTCGAGACGGGCCGTCTTCTCAGCAGTACATAGGTTGCCCCGGCCCCGCCATCACAAAGCCTGGCGCTGGCATAAGCGATGACCCATTTTCGCCATGGGCCCCGCGTAAGCCATTCCATGACCTTTTCCTTTAAGACCGGTTCTTGAGGGGAAGAAAGACCACGGCCATGTATTATTAAAACACCTCTTTTACCTGTCCTTACCGCCCATTTTAAAAACCTTTGGAGAACTTCTCTGGCATCGTTAGCGTTTAATCTATGAAGATCAACATGGGCCTGTATTGAATAATCTCCCCGATGCAGACGCCTGGCAATCTCCGGATGGACATTATACCCTGTGCCTTCGACATATTCCGGTGTTTCAAAAACATTAAAGCCCGTTCCATATTTAACAAGATTTGTAAGCCTTAATAAGGTCTCAGCATCTTCTTTTTTCTTGGGAGCTTCTGGTCTCCCGATTTCTGATTGCCTTTTCTGAAAAATTCTTTCAACACAATTGTCTCTGGGGATTGGAATAACGCCCTCCATGGCTTCGCTAAAGAGTCTTTCCTCAAAATCAGGATTCTGTTCATTCTCGGGATGGGCGAGATCGAATCTATGACAATCAGGGAAAGAAATGGATTTTGCTTCGAGTGATACTTTCAGGTCTTGGAAAGGATTGTAGGTTAAAGAAGATTTTCGAAACTTCATGGCACAATCCTATGCTCGCAAAGAGAACTGAGGAGACGAATATGATTTTAGCCAAAACCATTCAAAATATCAAACAGGTTCATGGGGGCCAACCACCACGATCGCATCGGCCCCCGGAGTTTCGGGTGTAGCCTTGGCCTATCATCCTGCATATTGCATCCGAGTCCGCTTCCTCCCGACAAGCCTAACAGGTCTGGCAAGGCTTGATATTCATGCCGGGCAGATTGAAGCTCTCGACTTCTGCTCCGCTCGCTTCAGGGCCTCCAGCTGCTTGTCCTTTGTTTTCGAGGGGGATCCAGGTTCTATTATCCTTGCCAGAAAAAGGCGGTGGCGTCTATAATGTCATTATTTGATGGGGTGTAAAAATCCATGGGTTAGGCGAAAACCCTAACATCAAGGTCTCCCATTTTGGGATCATCGGGGGATTTTCCTTGGGGGGATTCCTTATGCTGAAGGAGAGAAGGATACGATTTTTGGCGACCGTTGGGCTCTGGCTCGCTGCCTCGATTTGGCTGTCTGGAGAGACAATGGCAGAGAGGGTTACGCCCGTGGCTTTGGAACAAAAGGAACTCCTCCAGGTGAAGATCTACCAACTTATTACGGACCCCACAAGCCTGCAACCCGTGGTCTTTCTCGCTGACCCCCTGGAGGAGCGTGGTCTGCCCATCTGGATCGGCCCATGCGAGGCTAACGCGATCTATGCGGAGTTACAAGGGATCAAACACCCCCGTCCCCTTACCCATGACCTCCTTGAAAGGATTATTCAGAAGACGAACTGGAAGATTCAGCGGATCGTCGTCACGCATAGCAAGGAAGGCATCTACTATGCGACGATGGTGATGGAAAGGGGAAACTCCCTTGTAGAGATCGATGCCCGGCCGAGCGACTCCCTCGTCATGGCGCTGAAGTTCAAGGCCCCTATTTTCGTTTCCAAGAGCCTGTTTGGCGAAATGGCTGTCCCCCTTGGGGAGAAGAGGGGGACCGAGGAACTCTACGGCCTAACCGTTCAGGAGCTTACCCCCTTACTGGCCCAATCCTTTTCCTTTGAGTCAACCCGCGGAGTTCTGGTGTCTGACATCCGCCAGGGAAGCCAGGCCGAAAAGGATGGCATCCAACGAGGGGACATCTTTGTGCAGGTAGGGGGAGAGACTATGGGGGACGTGATGAAATTGAAGGGTGCCCTGGCGAGGAGCAAGGCTCCTGTACAGGCCATGATCTTCCGCAAAGGCGATTTCTTATCCATTCGCCTCCATCTTCCAAAGTGATCCCCCCTGAAGCCCATTTCATGGGGGTCCGCCCTGTAGGATTTCAGGGGGTCATCTTATTGGCGCGGCGAGGCTGCTGATTTAAGGCCCTTGCCTAACTCCCACCCGCACGTTTCTGAACCTCGCTGGTGCTGTGCCATGGCCCACATGCGCCACCTGCCCGGGCTCACCCTTCCCGCAATTCGGCGTACCCCACATCTGCCAATGATCCCGATTTGCCACCGCGTCGCAGGAACTCCAAAATTGCGGGGTGATTCCGGTATACGTTGCATTCTTCACCACTGGGCCCAGCTTCCCGGCCTTGATCTCCCAGCCGATCTCGGTTCCGAATTGAAAATTGATCCGCTTGTCATCAATCGACCAACTGCGATTGGTACTTAAGAACAGCCCTTCTTTCGTATCCGCGATCATCCGCTCCAGCGTCCATTCCCCCGGCTCCAAATTGATGTTGGTCATTCGGATTAAAGGGAGGCGATTCCAACCATCGGCTCGCATGGTGCCGTTACTTTCCTTTCCCAGAAGCGGGGCTGTTTCTCGCGAGGTCAGCAGGTTGACCAGCTTACCCCGGGAGATGATGGGCACCCGTTGGGCCTTCATCCCCTCATCGTCAAACCCGAAAGTCCCCAATCCGCCGGGAAAGGTGGCATCCGCCTCGATATTCAGCTGATCTGAACCATATTGGAAGGCGCCGATCATTTCTGGTTTTAAAAAACTGGTCCCGGCATAGCTGGCTTCGGTGCCCAGGATCCGGTCCAGTTCAATGGGATGGCCGATGGATTCATGGACCTGGAGAGCCAATTGAGACCCATCCAATATAAGGGTAGTGATCCCGGAGGGGCAAGGCTTGGCGGATATAAGCTGTACAGCTTCCTCCGCCACTCTTTCGGCATGGTCCCGAATTTTTAACTCCTCAATCCACTCATACCCCCGGGTGGCAAAGTTCCCGCGGAAAGAGTTGGGATAGGATCGTACCTGGACTTCTCCTCCGTCGATGGTGGTGGCGGAAATTCCGGCCCCACATTCCATGATCTCCTGCTCGATAAGAGAACCCTCCGTCGAGCCAAAGGTCTTTTCTGTCTGGTAGATCCCCATAAAGGCCTCTGAGATCTTCACTTTTTTGTTCCGGCGGATGGCTGCATCTGCTTCGAGGAGGAGCTTTAATTTTGTTTCCAGGGAAACATTGAAGGGATCGACGGAAATCGGAGTTTGGTACCGAGCCACCACCGGAGAAGCAGGAGGAAAGGAGATCTTTTTCCCCTGGGTTTCTGCACCCGCTCTGGCAATCTCCCAGGCCCTGGAGAAGGCGCTCTCCATCCCCCTTTTATCTACCTTCGAACTGCAGGCAAATCCCCAGGCTCCCTGGAAAAGGACCCTGATCCCGAATCCGAAATCCTCATTCCAGCTAAGAGCCTCCACACTCCCATTCTTGACTGCAATCTCTTCCACCTGGCGGCGGACAATTCGGATATCCGCATAATTCACCTTTTTCAAATTTGCCACGTTGAGTATATTTTCCACCAAACCCTTCATCCAAGCCTCCATTTCTAGCCCGCTCTCCGGCCGGGCGAACTAGAGGGACGATACCCCTGAAAAATTAAACCCGTCCACCTGAATCGCGGGGGCGACCGTGCCGGTGAGAAATCGTCTGCCGTAGACCGAACCTGCCGGACAGATTTTCCGCTCTTTGGAAATGGCTTTCACCCTGGATAGAGCTTTCAGAATTGATTCGGTGAACCGCAGATTTTTGATGGGATTTTTAATCTCACCCCCTTCGATCCAGAAGGTTCCATCCCGGGTCATCCCCGTGATGACAGCCTTCATGGGCTCCACCACATTTGTATAATGGAAACGGCTAATATAGATTCCCCGCCGTACGGACCGGATCATTTCTTCCAGTGCGGATTCCCCATTCTGCATAAAAAGGTTAATGGGGACGGGCCCATCCGTATTGGGGGGGGTCAGGCCATGACCCGTTGACTCTTTTCCTTCCTTGGCCGCCGTAAAGGAGTCATAGGTCACGTTTTTGGCCACTCCTTCTTTGAAGAAAACCACTTTCTGCTTTGGCACCCCTTCAAAGTCAAAAGGAACCTGTAGCCCTTGCGGATCCAGGCCGTCATCGTAGATGGTCACCCTTTCATTCACCATCCTATTGCCGAACTCGTTGCAGAAAAAGCTTCGGCCCTCTTGGACCGCTAGGGCGTGAAAACCCAGATAACCCAGGAAGACCAGGCCCTCGCGGACCGCTTCAGGTTCTAAAATAACCTCGTACTCCCCCGGGTCTACCTGAATCGGGTCCCCCCCAGAGGCTTTGGTGACCGCCGCCTTGACCAGCGGCTCTACCTGCAGTTGGTCCAAGTCTCGGGAAACAAAGCTGGCGTAACCAGAGCCTTTCCCATTCGCCGCAATCAGGTGTAGGAATAAGTCGGAATATTTCTGATAGGCCTCCACCCCTAGGGAGTTGACCACGGCAATTTCTACCTTTCCGTGGGAAAAAGCGCCCGATGCGCTAAACCCTCTTTCTTTCACCAGCGTCATGACCTCCTGGATGATCTTCACCTTCCTCTGCGGCGTGAGACGGCTGATATTTCCGCAAAAAGTGTTAATTTCAGGAACAGGCTTGGGTCTAGGCAAGGACACAAAGGCCTCATTAGGAGGCTGGATCCTGGCCAGCGAGATGGCCTTATGCAGAGAAGCTTCAATCGAAGAAGGCCTAAGAATATTCGTTGTGACCACAGCGATCCTCTTTCCCAGAACCACCCGCAGAATCAGGGTTCGGTTCCTCTCGGCCACATGCTGATGAATCTCTGCAGGAGTAAAGCGGGCCAGCGAAGAGTCCTCGGTCATCAGGAGAGCCTCCGTCTGATCGGCAGGCGACTCCTGAACCCACCTTTTCAACATCCTCAGTCCAGCTTCTCTTTCGATCATTGCCGCCTCCCCCCTTTTTTGGTTCAAATAAGGTGCATTAGGGGCGCCGAAACTCAGGCCTTTGTTTTCCCCCGAATTTTCATTATAGCCGAAAGCATAGAAATGGGACATCTCTACCAGCCCGTATAATTCTTCCGGTAGAAATGCTTTATGCCCTTCAAGAAAATCCTCCTAAGGCCCGTCCCAATGGTAGAAGAGGCAAAGAACGCGGTAACCCCTACGGGATCATTCCGTATGATTGGGTAAATGGATCCTCCAGGGATGGATATACTGGAAACTTTTGGCCCGGCGAATAACGGTTTTTGACCTACTGAGATTTTAGGCTGGGATGGGAGATTGAGATTGGGGATATATTGCGGTTGCTGGATTACATAAGAAATTTATGCCTCGTATATTGGAGGTAATGATCGACGATGAAATTCAATGGCTTCTTGGCCTTTTGAAAATTTTCATGAAGGGCCCAGAAAACCTCAGAGAGGTCCAATTCTTTAGCAGACGGATGCTCCGCAGCCAATTTATAGAATTTTCGGCCTTCCTTTTCGTAGTCTTCCGGACTCATCCTTACCTTGCCGCGAATGTGGGGCCGAACTTGCCCTGAGAAAGGATACCGGTAATCACGCTCGGCATAATCAGGAAATATGCCCAGGATAAAAAGGCAGATATCGGCAATCCTTTTATAAAACCCGATCCGATCCTTATCCCCCGCCGCCTGACAGAAATTCATAAGGCTAAGGATATCCAGGTCATTGAATCGAATTTTTTCCCAGACCCCTTTCCGAATTCTGAAGGAAAGAGTGTAACTCTGAATTTTGGTGAAGGATGCGAGCATATCGGCCAAATAGAGCAGGAGGGACTCCTTGGTTAAAAATTCTGAGACCTCTTTCGTATCAAATACCGGAATTTTCATGTGGCTGGTTTTTTCCAAGGTGTAACCTACCTCTTCCAGATCATTGGCGGCCCTACGCAGCAGGATCTCAAAGAAAAGCGCCGGCGAAGTTTTCAAGAATATCTCCTCATCATTCATCAGCTTTCCGAATACTTTTTGATCTCCAACATACGAATTTCTAAAATCCTCATCTTCCTGGATGATCTGCTTGAGCCGGGATCTATCTTTGATTTCGGGAGAGGCAGTCTCTACCAGGAAATCCAAGTCCCTATCAGATAATCTATTTAATATCAGCGACGCCATCTTACTTCACTCACTTGCAAAATTCCCCCTAGGCCTCTTGCCCACTTATCGTCAGTTTGCTTCCGGAAATTTAAAGGAAATTTCCAAATCTAATAAATATTTTTCCCAAAGAATGTCAAGGAGATGGAATTATCCGAGCAATTTCATCGTAGCCTTGTACCGGCGGGGTAGGATCTGGTAGAGTTTTGTCCCGGCCACCAGCTCGCCCGGAGGGATGACTTGATTTGTCGAGCATAAAGAACTGCGGAAGCGAGTCTCTAAGCCGAGTTCTGTCTCCCCGGGGAATCCGAGGAGGGTGATCATTCCTCTGGCCCCGGCATTGCTGCTGGGGTCTAGCGACCTACCCGGGAGCATCGAGCGGGCCACTCTCCAACGCTCCCCTATTCGGTCTTGCTCCGGGTGGGGTTTGCCATGCCAACCCTGTCACCAGGGCCGCGGTGAGCTCTTACCTCGCCTTTTCACCCTTACCCAATGGGATCGACCTCTCGGCCGTCTCACGGAGCGGTATATTTTCTGTGGCACTTTCCCTGGAGTCACCCCCGGTCGCTGTTAGCGACCACCCTGCCCTATGGAGCTCGGACTTTCCTCCTGCCTGCAGCAGGCGATCACCCGACTCCC
Source organism: uncultured delta proteobacterium (assembly GCA_963760605.1). Lineage (GTDB taxonomy): Bacteria > Desulfobacterota > SM23-61 > SM23-61 > SM23-61 > CAVXFA01. Next base: position 33,607 of record CAVXFA010000101.1, read on the forward strand.
TTCCGCATTGTTAAAACCAAAAATTAAACTCCCAAAAATAAAATTTAAACCTTTTGTCAAGGAAATTCAAATTTTAATTTTGGCGTTGTTATTTTTTATCTTGGGTTTCAGATTTATTGGAATATCTCCCGGTTTAACCCGTGGTGTTCTTGATTTTTTGGTCGATGGCCTCGTTGGCCAACTGATCAGCCCGGCGATTTTCTTCCCTGGGTACATAATGAATGGCATATTTGGAAAATCGGTTCAAGATCTCCAGGGCCCGCCGATGCAGGCTTTGGAGGTGGGCCTCACGTACCTTGTATTCTCCTCGGAGTTGCCGCACCACCAGCTCCGAATCCAGGTACACGGTGACGCTTCCGCCTCCAAGCTCTAAAGCTTTTTCCAGGGCCAAGATCACAGCCCGATATTCGGCGACATTATTCGTAGTCATCCCTAGAAAGCACTTTAGCTCCTTGACGGTTCGGCCCCGCGCATCTGAAATCACGGCCCCCACCCCTGCTTTGCCGGGGTTCCCCCGGGAAGCTCCGTCGGCCTGAATGAAAAATTCTGGAATTCCTTTCCTGGCAGGAAGAACCTGGGAGGTTGCCTTTTTTTCCTCGGCCCGCTGGGCGCTTCTTAAAAGGATCTCTTGCAGCCCTTTGGCATTCAAAGAGGAAAAGCGCTGGAGGGTCTTGGCCACGCTCAACGTCTGGGCCAGGTGCCGGAGCACGCTCTCTTCTGAAGGAGAAGCACTCTCTTTCCTTTCCTCAAACAGGGGAAGGGAATCAGCAGCTTTCCCGGCACTCACGTTTCTTTGGCCTTAATCGACCCATTTTCCCAGAAGAGGATGCGGTTGCAGTTGGGGCAAACAATAAGGGTATCCTGTTTTTGCAACTCAATATAAAGTTGCGGGCGCAGGTTCATATTGCAGGCTTGGCAGACACCATTGATCACCCGGGCCACGGCTACTCCCTGCCGTTTTTCTAAGAGCATGCGGTACTTGCTGAGGAGGCTCTGGGGAATCTCCTTCTGTCGCTCCTCCCGTTGCCGAACCTCTTCAGCCATCTCTTCAGCGAAAGAGGCCGCCTTCTGCTTAAGTTCGGCGACCTGCTGCTGGTGCTCCTTTCGTCTGGCCTCCAAGCTTTTCTCCCCTTTGCCCAGTCTCTTCTGCATCTCCTCGAGGCGCTCCAGGATTTCCAGGATCTCTTCCTCTCGTTCCCGGTTCAGTTTCTTGGCATTCTCAATTTCTTTTAGCACGGCCTGGTATTCTTTATTCGTCTTGATCTCAAAAACCCGGGCTTCGGTTTTTTTCACCCGGTCGATCTCCTCGTCCAGGTCTCTCTCTTTTTGCCGGCGTTCTTTCTGGAGCTTCTCCATCTCGGCTCGCTCCGACTGGACTTTTTCTTCTTCCTTGCTGAATTCCTCCTCCAAAGAGGCCATCCGTTGAGGGATCTCTTCTTTCACTCGCTCCATCTCCTGGATCTTCAGGTCAACGGTTTGCAGGGCGACCAGCTTTTCCAATTGCTCACGCAATTCTGTTTCCTCCCAAAAAAAAGTGCACCCCGCAGGGTGCACTTTTTGGTTTAGGCTCCGCTTGCTTGAAGAGGCCTTTCTCCTTTCCCGGACAACCTTCTATCGGCTGAAACCATTCAGAAGATCCTGGTGGGCCCACCTGGGTTTGAACCAGGGACCTGCCGGTTATGAGCCGGTGGCTCTACCGCTGAGCTATGGGCCCCTCGTTCTTTACAATTTTAAAATACAGTTTTTTGCACCCCATGTCAAGGATTCCCCCCTCCCCTCATCCTTCCACGAAAGACCGCAGCTTTTTAGACCGTGAGGGGTGACGCAGTTTTCGCAGTGCCTTGGCCTCAATCTGCCGGATGCGTTCCCGGGTGACGTCGAAATTCTGTCCTACCTCTTCCAGGGTGTGATCGGCCTTCTCGTCAATGCCAAACCGCATTTTCAAGACCTTCTCCTCCCGGGGGGTCAAGGTGGCCAGGACCTTCCGGGTTTGTTCTGAAAGGTTGAGGTGGACCACGGCCTCCGAAGGAGAGACGACCTTCTTGTCCTCGATGAAATCCCCCAGGTAACTGTCCTCTTCCTCGCCGATGGGGGTGTCCAGCGAAATGGGCTCCTTGGCAATCTTTAATACTTTGCGTACTTTGTCGAGGGAAAAGTCCATACGCTCGGCGATCTCCTCCGGCGTGGGCTCCCGGCCGATTTCTTGGACTAGGTAACGGGAGGTGCGAATGAGCTTGTTAATCGTCTCGATCATGTGCACGGGGATCCGGATGGTCCGCGCTTGATCCGCGATGGCCCGGGTGATAGACTGGCGAATCCACCAGGTGGCATAGGTGCTGAACTTGTACCCGCGCTGGTATTCGAACTTGTCCACCGCTTTCATCAACCCGATGTTCCCTTCCTGGATCAGGTCGAGGAACTGCAAGCCTCGATTCGTATACTTCTTGGCGATGGAGACCACCAGGCGTAGGTTAGCCTTGATCAACTCGTTCTTGGCCAACTCCGCCTTCGTCTCCCCGTTCTTTACCGCCAGCAGAGTACGTTTCAGCTCTTCCACGGGAAGGTTGGACTCTGTTTCCACGCGGCGGATCTTCCGCTGGGCGTTCTTGATCAGCCGATCCATTTCTTCCAGCCTGTCCTTCTTCAGACCGGACTTGCGGGCGATCTTACGGAATTCTTCCGGGTTCTTTTTCATCATGCGGAGGAGGCGCTGGAGTTGATCGAGGGGCATGTTGGCCCGCTTCTGGCATTCTTGGATCTCGGCCTCGGCTTTCTCCACCCGCTCGGCCAGTCCCTTGAGTTTCTGGACGATCTTATCAATATGTTTGGTTTTAAGGTTAATGTCCTTGAGCAGCGAGACGATTTTCTCTTTGTTGACCTGCAGGCGTTTCTCCAGTTGAACTCGACTTGAGGTGTTGATCTTGCTTTTTGTAAGCCGATCCCGAATTTTCCGATTTCGTTCATCCAATCTCTTAATCTGGTCAATCAGGGAGAGGATGCGCTGAACATTGAATTCTTCCTCAAGAAAATAGTCCTCCTCTTCCAATTCCTGGGCCAACTCTTTAGTCCTTACTTTCTTCGAACGAAGCCGTTCCCCAAACTGGATGATCTCCTTAATGGTCAAGGGGGAATCCAGAACGGCCTTGATCACTTCTTTTTCCCCGGCCTCGATACGCTTGGCAATTTCCACCTCGCCTTCGCGGGTCAGCAGGGAGACCGAACCCATCTCTCGGAGATACATGTAAACGGGGTCTATCGCTTTGGCCAACGCCTCGACTTCCAGTTCTATTTCTTCTTCAGCCGGGAGGCGCTCGCCTTCCTCACGTTGCTTGCTCACCTTCACCTTATGGGCCGCGTCAACCACCTCGATGTCCATTTCCCCAAACATCATCATCAGGTCGTCGATCTGGTCCGAGGAGACAATGTCCGGCGGGAGGAGATCATTGACCTCCTCATAGGTCAAATAACCTTTTTCCTTGCCTATGTTGATTAACTGCTTAACCTTCTCCATCTCACCTTCTTTGGCCATAGGCTTTTCACCTCTTCTCTGGCTTATTGCCCCGCGTTGGGCCAGCGTCCAACTGCGGAATCATCAACCCATTTTTTCTGCTCGACGATGAGCCGCTGTTTCCTTTTCAGAAGCTCCTTCAGGCCCGGTGCGCTCGCAGCACCTTCCTTCTCCTGCTGGCTTCGCTGCCGAATCTCCTCATCCACGTGCTGAATCTCCTGGCGCACCCGGGAAAGTTTCATTTTCCGCAGACAGTCCCGGAGCATCCGGTCTGGATCGATCACACTGTCCTCTTGCAAGAGCAGCTCGGAAATCAAATCCTTTAAATCTTCATCGCCCACCCGGCAGAGAAGTTCTTGAACGTTCACTTTTTCCTCGGTCCCCCAGAGGGTCCTGAGTTCCCGGGCTAGCTTCTGGTGTCGGGGGTCGGAGAAGCCTTCCTTTCCCAACTCTTCCTCCACGGCCGGGATGAGCTGGCCGCGCATGAGCATAAGTTGCAAAAGGAGCCTTTCATGGGCGGGTCCCCGGGGCGCCCTCTGAAGAGCATTGCCGCCCTCGGGGGTTGGTTTCTCTCTTCCCCTGAGTTGGGCACGGATTTGGGATTCCTTCAGGCCCAGGCGACTGGCCACACGTTCGATATATAGGTTCTGTTCTAATGGATCCTTCAAGCGATTCAGGGTTGGGATCAGTTCCCGTGCGGCCTGGACTTTTCCTTCGATCGTTTCCGTCGAGAACCTCCGCGTGGCCTGTTCCAGAATGTATTCCATAAGGGGAAGGGCATCGGTCAGCGCCTCTTCGAACCCCCCCCTTTTTTCCTGGCGGATGAAGCTGTCGGGATCGAAGCCGCTGGGCAAAGAAGCGACTCTGGCTGAAAATCCCTCCTGCAGAAAAAGCTCAAGGCTTCTCTGGGTGGCCTTTTTGCCGCTCTCGTCCGCATCGAAGACCAGAATGGCTTCCTGGGTGTATCGCCCCAGCAAGCTCACCTGGGCCGAGGTTAGGGCTGTTCCCAATGAGGCGACCACGTTTCGGATGCCTGCCTGATGGAGGGAGAGAAGGTCTATATACCCTTCTACGATCAAGGCCCTCCCTTGTTCCCGGATGGGCCCTTTGGCCACATTCAATCCGTATAGCATTTGGCCCTTGCTGTAAATGGGCGATTCCGGCGAATTCATATATTTCGGGGAAGCCTGGTCGCCACTGGCCAGGGCGTCGTCGATGATCCTTCCTCCAAAACCGCTGACCCGTCCCCCTTCATTAATGATCGGAAAAATCACCCGGCGGCGAAAACGGTCGTAGAAGCTTGGCCGGTTTCCCGTGCCACTCCCTTCTTTCCGGGGGAGGATCAACCCCAGGTCTTCGGCTAGGTTCAAAGGAACCCCCTGACTCTGGAAAAAAAGCGCCAGGTAATCCCAAGCAGCGGGGGCAAAGCCCAAGCGGTGCTCCGTGATGATTTCCCCGGAGATCCCCCTTTGGGCCAGATATCTTCTGCCGTCTTCCCCCTCTTTTTGCGCGACTAGCACTCGGTGATAATATTCCGCCGCCAACTCATTCATCTCGAACAATTGGGCCTTCCGACTCCTCCGCCGTTTCTCTTCCTCGGATAGCTCCCGCTTCGGGAGGGTGACCCCGTATCGTTTGGCCAACTCCTTCACCGCTTCCGGGAAGTTCAGGTGGTTGGCGCGCATTAAAAAATTGAATATGTTCCCCCCCGCTCCGCACCCGAAGCAATGGAAGATCCCTTTCTCTTCATTCACCGTGAACGAGGGGGTTCTTTCAGAATGGAAGGGGCATAGCCCTAGGTAATTTTTTCCAGACTTTTTCAGGGACACAAAGTCGGTGACAACCTCAACGAGGCTGGCCCGTTCCTTGATCTCGGCGATCTTCCCTTCAGGAATGCTATCCCCCATCCTTCAGCTCCGCTGCGCCCTTTCTTTGCTCGACCGCCGCTTAGCCGTAGCCGCTGCCGGGGCGGGTCCGATTTCCACCACGGTCACCCCATCGCCTCCCCGGCCCGGTCCTCCGGGCCAAAAGGCCTTTACAAAGGCATGCTCTCTCAAGTGTTCGCGGATTGCCTTTCGAAGCCGCCCGGTCCCTGCTCCGTGGATGACCTCCAATTCTTTTAGGCCGCCTAAAAAACCCTCGTCTATGGCTCTATCCACCAAAGGGAGGGCCTCTTCCACACGCAAACCGATGACTTTCAGCTCCCGGGCAGCGGAGGGGATCTGGTAGTGGATGAGGCCGGTTTGACCGGCGGGCGGTGTTTTACTTTTTTCCCCTGCCTTCAGCCCCAAAGCCTCCTTCAATTGCCCAAGGGCCCCAGCGTTTCCTGCAGTTCTCCAGTCCTCTTGGGTAGCTTTTTTATAGTTTTCGGGAAAACCTTCTGACCCCTCCTGCGGGACCCAATGGATGATTTTCTCTTCTTCCGCTTTGATTTTTTGGCCCAGACGGTGAACGTCCGTTCTCCCCTTGGCCTTGAACTCGCTGATCATCCTCCGGAGTTCTTCTTTGGCTTGCCGAACCAGCTCCTGGGCTTCTTCCCGGGCCTGGGAAAGAATGGTTTTTTCCTCGATCTGGGCCCGTTGCAAGAATTCCTCGGCCTTCTCCCGGGCGATCTCCGCTTCTCGTTTCATTCGTTGGGATTCCTTAAGCTTTGCTTCCGCCTCTCGCTGGGTCCGCTCCAGGCTCTGGAGCAATTCCCCCACCTGGCGGTCTCCTTCTCCAAGATAGGCCTTGGCTCTTGCGACTAGCTCATGGGGAATGCCCCATTTTTCCGCCATGAGAAGAGCATAGCTTTCACCCGGCCGGCCGTAAATCAGGCGGTAAGTAGGCCGGAGAGTCTCCGGTTTAAACTCTACTGAGACATTGACGACGTCAGGGTGGATGGCCCCGTAGGCCTTGAGCAAATGCAGGTGGGTGGTGACCACCGTCTTCGCTCCCTGCGCGCGCAATCCGTCGATTAAAGCCATGGCTAAGGCGGCCCCTTCGGTAGGATCCGTCCCTCCGCCGACCTCATCCAAAAGGACGAGGGAGGATTTATCTGCCTCCTTCATGATCTGGGAAATCGACAATACCCAGGCTGAAAAAGTGCTCAGATTATCCTGCAAACTCTGCTCGTCGCCAATATCGGCGAAGATCTTGCTGAATACGGCGACCTCGCTACCCTCGGACGCGGGAATCGGAATTCCGCATTGGGCTAACAGGGTCAGGAGACCTAGGGTCTTCAGGGATACGGTCTTGCCACCGGTATTGGCGCCGGTGATGATCAGAGTACTCTGTCCATTGGCCAACCGGAGGTCTACGGGCACTGCGGATTTGCTTTCCAGAAGGGGATGCCGAGCATCCCGCAGGTGCCAGTGGCCCTCATCGTTGAGCAAAGGGATGTTGCCCCGCAATGTCCTTGCCCATTTAGCCTTGGCGAACACCAAGTCTAGGCGGGCGAGTACCCCCAAGGCCTGGGCGATCTGATCGGATTTTTCCCGAACTCCGGCAGTCAGGGCGAGGAGGATGCGGCGCTCTTCTTCTTTTTCGTCCTTCAAGAGCAGGTTCAGTTCGTTGTTCTCCTCTACTGTGGAGAAGGGCTCGATGAAATAAGTGGCCTTGGATTGTGACTGATCGTGGATGATTCCTGGCAGGGTATTCTTGCACTCCGCTCTTACGGCCACTACATAGCGTTCGTTGCGCAGGGTGATGATCTGCTCCTGGAAGATCTTTCGAAAATTCTCCTGCTCCCACAGCGCTTCCAGCGCAAGGCGTAACCGGCCACGGATGCGGGAGATCTCTTTGCGAATCTGCCGCAGTTCCGGGCTCGCCGAATCCAGAATTTCTCCGCGGGGGCCGAGAGCGGAACAAAGTTCCCCATACAGATCCCTGAATTCAGGAATCTCCTCCGCCCATTGCTTCATGAGCGCATGCCGCACCCCGGGATTACGCAGGAACTGTTTAGCCCCGCCAGCCGCCCCCAGCGTGCTCCTTAGCGGAAGAAGTTCCTCGGGAAGCAGACAGGCCCCCTCAGCACGCGCACGGGCCAATAGGGGCCGCACCTCCTGGACCCCTTCCAAGGGGATGTCCCCTTCTTGCCGCAGGATATCCGAAGCTGCGGCCACCTCCCGCAGAAGGCTTTCGACTTCTCCTTTCACCCAGGACGGACGAAGGGAAAGGCAGAAGGCCTGCCCCACCTCCGAGGAGGCGTAGGCCTTCAAAGTTTGCAAGAATCGATGAAACTCTAAAACGCGGAGCGCCCGCTCCTCCATGGACCTACCTTAGGCCACCGGGGCCAATCTTCCGGCGACCTTCTCGATTTCAAAGAGATGCCCCCAAGTCGCGTCCCCAAAACGGTGCGGTCCAGAGTAAACGGCGAAGGATTTTCGATGGTCGAGAAGTGAAGGTTGGTATACGTGCGTTCGCCGCCTCCACTCGCCGCAGCCAAAAACCCAACGCTGCGGCCAAAGGAGTTGCTCGCCGGATATCGAGAAGGAAAATTCAATGCCTCCTTCCCGCATCCGCTTTTCCCTAGCGGGATCAGGATCAGGGTCTCAGGATTACTAGAAAAGCGAGCTGTCTAAGAAGAATTCTCAGCTCGCTAGTTTGAACAATTTTTGCTTAACGACTTCGCTGACCACTTTCCCTTCCGCCTTGCCCGCGACCTTAGCCATGACCGATTTCATGACTTTGCCCTGGTCTTTGGGACCAGTGGCCTGGGTTTCCTCGATGACCTGGTCGATAAGCGCCTCGATCTCGGTTTGGGAAAAGGGTGGGGGCAAGTAAGAGAGCAGAATTTGGAGTTCCCCTTCCTCCTTTTCCACCAAATCTTGCCGTTGGCCCTCGCGGAAGAGTCGAATAGATTCCCGCCGTTGCTTGACGAGAGTAGAGATGGCCTCCATCACCTCGGCTTCGGATAATTCCTTCTTCTGACCGCTGACCTCCCGCTTCTTTATTTCGGTCCGAAGAAGGCGCAAAGCAGAGAGCTTACGCTCATCTCGGGCTTTCAGCGCCTCGTTGAGATCCTTAGCAATTTGTTCTTTCAGCATTATATAGGATTACTCTTCGTACATGCGCATGCGCTTCATAGCCCGCTTACGTGCGGCCAAGGCCTTTCTCTTCCTCTTCACGCTAGGCTTCTCGTAATGCTCACGTTTGCGGATCTCCGAAAGGATACCCGCCTTTTCGCACTGTTTCTTAAAACGTTTTAAGGCATTTTCGAAGGATTCACCTTCTTTAATTTTGACCCCCGGCATTCATTTTCCCCTCCCTCCCGGACCGATAGCAATTTTTGTGAATTAATCAATTCTTTCATTGTCTTAGTCGATGTATTCAAATATTAATGGGTTAAAACATTAATAATAATATTTTTTTAAAAAGAAGTCAAAGAAAATTTTTCTTTTTTTTCTTAGAGTTTTTTAAAAATAAATTGGTCCCCACCTTCAATGATCGTTCCTCATCGTGTTCAATCTACCCTCATCCTTAGGCCATTTTTCCTCAAATATTCCTTTACTTCTCTCACGGTATATTGCCGGTAATGGAAAATGGACGCGGCTAAAACCGCATCCGCCTTTCCTTGCATAAGCGCTTCCCGGAGATGTTCAACTGTTCCTGCTCCCCCCGAAGCAATCACCGGGATACTCAGAGCATCGGAAATGACTCTAGTCAACGGGATGTCGTATCCTTCTTTCGTCCCATCTCGGTCCATGCTCGTCAGGAGAATCTCTCCCGCCCCATTCTTCTCCATCTGGCTGGCCCACTCCAGCACATCAAGCCCCGTAGAGGTCCGGCCGCCATGGATATAAACCTCCCAGGAAAGCTTTTTGCCAAGCACGGCTAGTTCATCACCATCCCCTTCCCCTACGACTTGGTCAGCCCGATTCCACAAACCCTCTTCTGCCGGTTGCCTTTTGGCGTCGATGGCCACCACGATGCATTGACTGCCAAACTTCTCAGAAGCCTCCCGCACGAGACCCAGGTTTTGCACCGCGGCGGTGTTGATCGATACCTTATCGGCCCCTGCCCGTAGTAATTCCCGGATGTCTTCCAGGCTCCTCACCCCCCCGCCAACAGTCAGCGGCATGAAGACTTCCTCGGCGGTCTTGCGGACTACCTCCAGGATGATCTTCCGGCGCTCTGGGGAGGCCGTGATGTCTAAAAAAGTTAGTTCATCCGCACCCTGTTCATCGTAAACCCGAGCGTTTTCCACCGGGTCACCGGCATCCCGCAGGTGGACAAAGTTAATTCCCTTTACCACCCGGCCGTCCTTCACATCCAAACAAGGGATAATTCGTTTCGTCAGCACTTCAACGCCTCTTTCCTTCAGCCAGAGTGATGGCCTGGGGGAGTTTCAGGGTGCCCGCATAGAGCGCCCTTCCAACAATCACGCCGCTTACTCCTTCCTGCTCTAAAGGTTGCAACGCCTTGATATCTTCGATCGTGGAGACACCCCCGGAGGCGATCACGGGAATTTTAAGTACCCGGGCCACTTCCCGGATGGCTCGAAGGTTTAGGCCTTTCTGGGTCCCATCCCTTAAGACGTCTGTATAGATGATTACCGAAGCCCCTAGTTCTTCACACCGCCGGGCTAGGTCCATGGCCAAGACCTCTGTTTCCCTGATCCATCCGGATATGGCCGCTTTGCCTTCTTTGGCCGCGATGTCCACGGCCACCCGCTCTGGCCATTTGGCGCAGGCTTCCTGGAGGAAACGGGGGTCGGTGAAAGCTACTGTACCCAGGATTACCCGGCAAACACCCAGGGAGAGGTAATCATCGACCGTGGCGAGGTCTCTGATCCCGCCACCCGCTTGCACTGGAACAAAAGACCTCTCTACGATGGCTTGGATTACTTCCTTATTACGAGGAATTCCTTCGCGGGCGCCGTCCAGATCGACCAGGTGGAGAAATTGAGCTCCCTGATCCATCCACCGCTCCGCCATGGCCATGGGGTCTTCTCCATATACAGTCTCTTGCCCATAATCTCCTTGGAAGAGGCGCACGCATTTTCCTCCGCGAATGTCAATGGCCGGGATGATCAACATCCTGAATGCCTAAAGTGTGCTAAGGTGCCTGAAATGCCTAAAGTTGAAAAAATTTGACTTACAGGTATTGCTTCCAACCTTTGCCTCGCAACTCTTGCAGAACGCGCCGGACCTCTTGAGACCTTTCCATAGGGCAGACCAGAAAAGCGTTCCCAGCTTCCACCACGACCATGTCCTTCAAGCCGATGGTGGCAATGAGTTTCTCCTCCCCCCGAATCAGGCAGCCCGAACTATCGATGGCCAGTATTTTTCCCCGGCCAGCTTGCTTGCCCTCCATTAGGGCATTTCCCTCCTTATCTTTGGGCCAAATCTTGCCCAGGGCGGCGAAGCTTCCCACATCACTCCAGGAAAACTGCGCCGCGATCAAGGCTACGTTATCGGCCTTCTCCATCATCCCGTAATCCACCGAGATGGGCTGGAGGTGGGGGTAAATTTTTTCCAGCAGGGCAACTTCACGGGAAGTTCCCAAGAAAGCCTGAAGGGTCATCATCTCTCCATAAAGCTGGGGCAGGAATTTTTCCGCCGCTGCTAAGAATATTCCAACCCTCCAGACGAACATTCCACTATTCCAGAAGTAGTCGCCTCTCCGCATGTAGGCCCTAGCTTTGGCCGGAGTGGGTTTCTCGCGGAACGCCTTGGCTCGAAATACCGTTATCCCATTCATCCTGCCGAGGGTTTCCCCCTTTTGGATGTACCCATACCCCGTCTCAGGTTCCGTCGGGCGCACGCCCAGGGTCATCAGAAAATTCTGTTTCTCCGCAAACCCCACCGCAGCTTTCAGGGTCCGTAAAAACCCCCTGCGGTTGGCGATAAGGTGATCGGCCGGAAGGGCAACCATGACCGCCTCGGGGTCCAGTTTCTGGATGTGCAAGGCTGCCAGGCACAGGCAGGGTGCCGTATTCCTTCCCACGGGCTCGACGAGAAGGTTGCGCTTAGGGACTTGGGGAACTTCACGATGCAAGTCCTTTGCCTGGGAGCGGGAGGTGACGATGAAAATTTTCTCAGGCGGGATGAAATGGCTAACCCGTTCCACCGTCTCCCAGATCATGGAGCGGTTGGAGATAATCGGCAGAATCTGCTTGGGGCGTTTCTCCCGACTCCACGGCCAGAAGCGCGTTCCTCCGCCCCCCGCCATGATCGCCCCATAGACTCGCCCTCTTTTTCCCATCTCAACCCAATCTATTTTTCGGGCTCGCCGAAAAGTCAGTTACCCGCTTCTCCACTAAAGCCCGGATCTCTCTCAAGCGTTCCGCCGACCTGGCCTCAAAGCGCAGGACCAGCGCCGGCTGGGTGTTCGAGGCCCGGACCAGGCCCCAGCCGTCGGGGAAAAGGACACGGACCCCGTCCACGTCCACGACGGGATATTCCTTGCGGAAGGACTCCTTTACCCGTTCCACCAGCTCGAACTTCTGGTCGTCTGGGCAGTCCACTCGGATCTCAGGAGTGGCGAAGATTTTGGGCACGTCGCTCAAAAGGTCCGGGATGGTTTTTCCGGACTGGGCAAGAATTTCCAGCAGGCGGCAGGAGGCATAGATGGCGTCATCGTATCCGAAATATCGGTCGGCGAAGAAGATATGCCCACTCATCTCTCCTCCCAAGAGGGCCTTTTCTTCTTTCATCTTGCTCTTGAGCAGAGAGTGTCCGGCCCGCCACATGATGCCCCGCCCACCATGCTTGGCGATGTCATCATAGAGGTTCTGCGAGCATTTCACTTCAGAGACAATTGTAGCCCCCGGGTGGTTTCGCAGCACCTCGCGGGCGAAGAGAATCAGCAACTGATCGCCCCAGATGATGTTTCCGAGATGGTCGGCCACGCCGATCCGGTCCGCGTCCCCGTCATAAGCGATCCCCACCTCCGCACCGGTTTCTTTCACCTTGGCGATCAAATCCTTCATGTTCTCCGGGACGGTCGGATCCGGATGGTGGTTGGGGAACCGCCCATCCACCAGAGAATAAAGATCCAGCACCTGACAACCCAGATCCCTTAAGATTTTGGGAGCCACTAGGCCAGCAGTCCCGTTGCCGCTGTCCATTACCACTTGGACTTTTCTTTTCAGGCGGATGTTTTTCAGAAAATAATTCTGATATGCCGGAATGACCTCTTGAAAGGTGACCGAGCCGCTGCCGGAGACAAACTTTTTGCCTTCCACCAGCTTTCGCAGATCCTGAATCTGCTTTCCGTAAAGGGTTTCTTTGCCCACGCAAACCTTGAAACCATTGAACTCAGGCGGGTTGTGGCTTCCGGTGATCATTACGCCGCCTTCCCGCTCGAGATGGAAAAGAGAGAAATAGAAAACGGGTGTGGGGCAAACCCCTATATCAACTACCTCGAGACCTCCCGAGACCATCCCCTTGACCAACGCTTCTCGCAACCTGGGCGAGCTCAACCTCCCGTCTCTTCCCACCACGACTCTGCGCTTTCCCTTGTTGGATATATAGGTAGCGAAGCCCTGACCTAACAGGCCCACCCCCTCGTCGGTCAAGTCCTGATCAACAAGCCCGCGGATGTCATATTCCCGAAAAATCCTTGGGTTCATAGGAATCCTTCTTAGGAAAGAATTTATAATTTACTATAATTTAGCATACTTCTGAATGATGGTCAATTGGAAATGGCGATGCGGAAAAGAGGGATTTGAGTAGGGAGAAGGCCGAGAGGAGTAGATGGTAAATGAATTTCCTATTTGGCATTTTGGTTTTAGTCCCGGGCAAAGCGGGATTTCAATGATCTCTGTGGCAAAATTCATTTTTATGTTATGATAAAAAAAGTCTTAAATGAATCCTGCTCTCAGGGGGGAATGCCTCGAGGACTCTCTTATGAGTAATATTCCCATCGATTTTGAAAGAGGGGAGGGATTGATCCCGGCTATTGTACAGGATTGGAAAACGGGCGAGGTCTTGATGGTCGCTTACATGAACGCGGAGAGCTGGGCCAAGACGCAAGAGACGGGTAGAGCCTGCTTCTGGTCCCGCTCCCGCAAAAAGCTCTGGCTCAAGGGTGAAACCTCGGGCCATGTGCAGATCGTCAAAGAAATTTACCTGGATTGTGATAATGACGCTCTCCTCTTGAAGGTCGAGCAAGTCGGCGGGGCGGCCTGCCACACCGGATATCGCTCCTGCTTTTATCGCCAGATCGTGAACGGCCGAATGAAAGCCATTGGAGAGCGCGTCTTTGACCCCAAGGAGGTTTATGGTGAATAAGCTAAAATTCGGCATCCCCAAGGGCAGCCTGGAAAAAGCAACCCTTGATCTTTTTCAGAAAGCAGGGTGGGTGATCAAGGTGAGCACGCGGAACTACTTCCCTTCGGTCGATGATCCACAGCTATCCTGCGCCTTAATCCGTGCTCAGGAGATGGCCCATTACGTGGAGGAGGGAGCCCTGGACGCAGCGATAACGGGGAAAGACTGGATCCTGGAAAGTGGAAGTGACGTTACGGAAGTCCAAGAATTAATCTATTCCAAGGAGAGCCTGCACCCGGCCCGATGGGTCCTCGTAGTCACAGAAGATTCACCGATTAAGCAGCTGGAGGACATGCAGGGTAAGAAGGTCGCCACGGAACTCGTCTCCTTCACCAAGCGCTATTTCGCCGAAAGGGAGATTCATCTCAAAGTGGAATTCTCTTGGGGAACTACCGAAGCCAAAGTTGTAGAAGGCCTGGTGGATGCCATCGTGGACGTAACCGAGACGGGCTCCACCATCCGGGCCCATGGTCTGCGCATCGTCCATGAGTTGATGCAATCCACCCCCCGGCTAATCGCCAATAAAGCGTCCTGGCAGGACCCCTGGAAAAAAGAGAAGATCCTTCAGATTGCTACCCTGCTCAAGGCTGCCTTGGGTGCGGACCGCATGGTGGGATTGAAGATGAATGTACCCCAAAAATACCTAAAGGATGTAGTGGCGATCCTTCCTTGTTTGAATGCTCCAACCATCGCGTCTCTGTATCAGACCGATTGGTACTCTGTGGAGGTGGTGGTGAAAGAAGAGGTCGTGCGTGAGCTCATTCCCCTGTTATTGAAAGGGGGGGTGGAGGGGATCATAGAGTACTCCTTAAACAAAGTCATCTGAAAAATATCTTCCTTTGACAAATGGGGCAAGTTTAAATATTATGATGAAAAAAAATCAAGGAGGGAGGAAAAGAGATGAAGATCTTGCTCGGCGGCATAGTGGCTGTAATTATCGGAGTTGTGGGTTTAATCGCTTGGTGGGCTGATTTCTTGGAAGTTCTCAAAGGGATTATCCCCATTATTCTGATCCTGGGCGGCGCTTTAGCGACCTATCTGGGGATCGAAGAGGTGAAAACCACATCCTCTGCGAAAAAGGAAGAGAGTACCAAAGAAGAGACTGAGAAAAAGTCTTGATTTCTCCAGGAGGTTTTTGGCAGAAATTTTCCGTCCTGGAATCAAATTGAAACGTCATAAGAGAACCCACCGAGGGCATTGCCATCTCCGCAGGCGATTAATTCCATTTCTTATACTTCAACCCCATCATTCGTTGATTAGATTTTTCTGGCTGATCGCTGAAAGCTGAATGCTGTTTCTTGTGCAGGTATGCAGGAGGAATTTGCGGGGCGGACACCCGGCGGGAAAAGTGAATCGCCCCCGCCCCGCTGGGAAATTTTAAAATTACTTCACCGCATTTTTCAGCGCTTTCCCCGCCGAAAATTTTGGGACCTTCTTCGCCGGGATTTTAATTTCTTTGCCCGTCTGGGGATTCCGGCCCACGCGGGCCTTCCGTTTGCTCACGCCAAATGTTCCGAAGCCCACCAGCGTCAAAGTCTGCCCTTTCTTCAGCGCCTTCGTAATCGTGTCTAATACGCAAGAGACAGCGCCCTCCGCCTTTCTCTTGCTTCCCACCACTTTGGCTACTTCCGCCACCAGATCTGCCTTGTTCATCCTGCTTCACCCCCTTTCGCCTTGAAATAAATCATTTCCTCTCTTATTTTAAAGATTATTTAGAACTTGTCAAATCTTAATATTAAAAATTTTTATTCCCCTGACTTCCGGGCATCCCAAATTCCTTGATTACAACCGTGAGCTATGATAATTTGCCAGTTGAGCCGAACAGGCTTTTTTCCAAATCCTTTGATTTGAGGGAGGTTCTATGACCGGCGAATTTCATCCACCGGCCCGGATCCTCATGGGTCCCGGGCCGAGCAATGTAGATCCCCGCGTTCTCCTGGCTCTGGCCAAGCCCGTACTGGGCCATCTGGATCCCGAATTCTTTAAAATCATGAACAACGTTCAGGACTTGTTGCGGCATGTCTTCGGTACCCAAAATGCCCACACCATCGCTATCTCGGGCACGGGGAGCGCGGGCATGGATGCAGCCTTTGTCAATGTGGTCGAACCTGGGGACCGTGTCCTGGTCTGTGTAAATGGTTTTTTCGGGGAGCGAATGGCCGATGTGGCCGAGCGATGCGGCGCCAATCTTAAGACCCTTTCCGCTCCTTGGGGCAGGGCCTTTGACTTGGCCGACATTGAGAAGGAGCTCCGCTCCTTCCAGCCCAAGGTTCTGGCCATCGTTAACGCCGAGACCTCAACCGGGGTCCTCCAACCCCTAGAAGAGTTCCCCAAAATTCTGAAGAGCCATCCCGAGACCCTCCTTTTGGTAGATACCGTGACTTCCCTTGGAGGGCATCCCGTGAAGGTGGATGAATGGGGGATCGACATCTGCTACAGTGGTACTCAAAAATGCTTAGGTGCCCCCCCGGGCTTGGCGCCCATTACCTTCTCACCGAAGGCTATGGAAAAGATCAAGAACAGAGCTAAGAAAGTGCAGAGTTTTTACCTCGATATCAATATGCTGGGAAAATACTGGGGAAGTGAGCGCGCCTACCACCATACCGCCCCCAGCAGCTTGAACTACGCCCTTCTGGAAGCATTGCGCATCATCAGCGAGGAAGGCCTGGAGCGTCGCTACGAACGCCATCGCCGCAATCATCTGGCACTGGTTGCGGGAATCGAGGCCATGGGTCTGCGTATGTTCGTAGAAAAACCTTACCGGCTGTGGTCTCTGAACGCCGTGAGCATTCCCGCCGGGATCGATGACGTCAAGGTGCGCAAAAAGCTATTAGAAGAGTACAATCTGGAGATCGGTGGCGGGCTTGGCAACCTCAAGGGTAAGACCTGGCGGGTTGGTTTGATGGGGTACTCCTCCAGCGAGGCCAATGTCATGTATTTCCTCACGGCCTTGGAGCAAACCCTGCGGGAGCAAGGCTTCGAGGTTCCGCGCGGGGCGGGAGCCACTGCTGCGAAAGAGTTTCACTCCCGGGGCAAATAAAAGGCAAAGCCCATGGTTCAACCCTGGACGTTTCTTCATTCTAGGATCATCCGATCTTACCGTTTTTTCCAGATGAAGAATGAGCGCTACCGCTCCCCGCGTAGAGGCCAGGAGCATGAATTTTACCTCATCGATTCCTTAGATTGGGTTAACGTCGTTCCGCAAACCGCCGACGGGGAGGTCATCCTGGTTAAACAGTATCGTTTCGGAGCCAATGGATTCTCCCTGGAGATTCCTGGAAGAATGCTCGACCATGGGGAAACCCCGGCAAGAGCGGTCAGCCGCGAGCTTCCCGAAGAAACCGGGTTTGGGGAGGGATGAGCCAATTCTTTTGGGCACCGTCCACCCCAACCCGGCCTTTCACACCAACCGCTGTCATACCGATCTGGTTAAGAATGCCACTTACAAGAACTCCATTAAACAGGGCTCAACCGATGATATCGAAGTTCTAAGCTTTCCCCTTTCTGAGATTCCGCGGCTCATCCACGACGGGGAGACCTCCCATGCCCTGGTGGTTGCCGCTTTTTACTGGTCCTTTTCAATTGCAGGGTTTAAAAACCGTCAACCCGCGAGTGAAGAAGTAAGAGAAAAGTTCGAAATAAATCTTTTTCTACATACCTCCAGAAGGATTTGGGGGGAACGGTGAAAGAAGAAGCTTCCATTTATGTGGAAGATCGCATGGAAAGTTATCGGGAAGGCCTAGGGGGCAAAGAGAAGATTTTTGCGGTTTTATGAGTTTACCATTTAGATTTTATGCCCCCCCCATTTTTTATAATATTATGGTATGTTAATATTAATTTTTTCGATTTATGCCCTATTTGCCTGTTGATTAGCAGAACGCTGAGTTGGGAAAGGAGGTGATTGTTCGAACCCAGCAAAGGGGATATCCCAAATTTGAAAGGGGCTATCCGGAAATTGCATTTATCAGGGAAGAGGCGCAAAATCAAGGGGCATAAACGTTTTGTAGGCCGACTGCCCGCGGGGTATTGACGATCATCATTGGCTTCCTCTTTGGGTATTTCCCCGCACCTGCTGGCGTCAAGAAGGAAGCATCGGGCGGCTGTCGTTTTTTTACTCTCTGCATTACCCCATGTAGGGTGAGAATGGAAGGAGAACGCTATGGATTCCGAAAAAATGAGGACATTCATTCAGGAACAGAGGAAACGGGTTGAGAATTCCAAACTCGCACTGAAGGATATTCGGGTCATCGACCTCGGAGCGGTTGTGGCGGCCCCCTTTGCTGCCACGATGCTTGGGGACTTCGGCGCCGAGGTGATCAAAATCGAACCTCGAGATGTCCCGGATGCCATCCGTTTCTGGAGCGTTGTGGAAGGAAAATACCAGCCTTATTGGCTGGTCAATTCCCGCAACAAACTTCCCATTACCCTCAACCTGAAGCACCCGAAGGGGCAGAAAATTCTGCGCCAGCTAGTGGAGAGGGCGGACGTCCTGCTGGAAAACATGCGGCCGGGAACCTTGGACCGCTTGGGCTTTCCCGCCCAGGAGCTCTGGAAGATCAACAAAGGATTGGTGATCGGGCGCATCTCCGGCTATGGGCAGACCGGCCCGTATGCTGCGAAGCCCGGTTTCGGCACTCTGGCCGAATCCATGAGCGGGTTCGCTCACCTGAATACGCATCCTGGACAGCCGCCCACCAGCCCTCCTCTTCCTCTGGCAGATATGGTGACAGGATTGCATTTGGCCTTAGGGGTTATGGTTGCCCTGCGCGGGCAGAAGCGCGGAGTTGAAGGGGGGCAGGAGATCGACCTCTCCCTTTATGAGCCTCTCCTGGGCTTTTTAGGGCCCGAATTTCTCTATTATATTTTGTCGGGAAATATACCCGAGCCCATGGGAAACGAAGCTGCCTTTGCTGCCCCGCGCAACAACTTTCAAACCCGCGACGGAAAATGGGTGGCTCTCTCGGGCAGCGCCCAGGCTCCCTTCGAGCGCATGATGGATCTTGTCGGCCATCCGGAGCTGAAGACCAAACCCGGGTTTCGGAACAACAGTGAGCGGATCCAAATGGAGAGTCGCAAGGTCCTCAACCAGGTTATTGGGGACTGGATTCGGAGCAAGACGCGAAAGGAAGTAATCGATGAATGCGAAAAAGCCGGCGTGACGATCGGTCCCGTTTACAACATGGAAGAGATTTCCCAGGATCCCCATGTGAAGGAACGGGGATCCATTCGCGCCGTGCAAGATCCGGTAACCGGAAAAACCCTTTTATTCCCCACCAGCCCCATCCGGCTACATCCGGTTTCGCCTGAGATCCAGTTCCCCGGCCTTCCCTTGGGTGCGGCCAGTGAATTTGTTCTCGAGGATCTCCTGGGCTATTCACCCGAAGAAGTGGCGAAGATGAAAACGGAAGGAGCGATCTGATCAGGGGTCCTTCTCGTCGACCTCTCCGGGAAGGAGATAATCCTTCCATCGAAAGGAATAAGGAATGGAGGCTTTTCCCCGATTCCCGTTTGAAATCGAGCAAAGTTCGCTAAATGTTCCGATTCTCGATTGCCAGAGGCAGTGGTTACCAAACTTGACGATGTCTGTGAAGGCAAACCATGATTTCAACGGAGGCGGCGAAGAGCAATATCCAATCGCTAAACGAAGACGGCGGACACATGATGGATCGAACCGTTAAACGGGGTCCGAACATCAGGCAGTTCATACAATTCAAATAGGAGGTGCGAAAATGCCTGTAATGCGATCTGTGTTTTACGTTCCGGGAAATAATGAAAAGATGATTGCCAAGTCTCCAGAAATCCCAGCAGACATCATTACCCTGGATCTTGAGGATTCCGTTCCCCCTGCGGAAAAACCGAGAGCCCGCGAGATGACCCGAGAGAACTTGAAATTTGCCGGATCGGGCGGCTCCATTGTCTATTCCCGGATCAATAACTGGGAGACCCTGATGACCAACGACGACCTGGAAGCGATCGTCCATCCGGGGCTATCCGGCGTATGCCTGGCCAAGTGCGGCGGGCCCGACCACGTGCAGCGCCTCGACTGGAAGCTGGAGGAGCTGGAGCGGCGGCGGAGCCTGCCGGTGGGGAGCATCGCCATTCAACTGCTCATCGAGACGGCCAAGGGCGTCATCAATGCCTATCCTTCGGCCATCGCCAGCAAGCGGGTGAACTCGTTGATCTTCGGCGCGGTGGACTACACGAAGGACATGCGGGTGAAGCTCACGAGTGAGGGCCAGGAGCAGCTCTACGCCCGCATGCACGCGGCGGTCGCCGCCCGTGCGGCCGGCTGCATCGCCATCGACTGCCCCTTCGTGGCCTTCAAAGACACCGAGGCTTTCGAGAAGAGCACCCGCGAAGGCCGGCAGATGGGGTACGAGGGGCGGATGCTGATCCATCCCAGCCAGATCGAGCCGTCCCACAGGATCTATACGCCAGCTCCCGAGGATGTAGAATGGGCCAACGGAGTTGTAAAGGTCTTCGAGGAAGAAGGCATTGCCAAAGGGATGGCGGCAGTCACCTATATGGGCAAAATGGTGGACACCCCCGTTTATGACAATGCCAGAACAATCCTGGCCACCATGAAGGAGATAGCCGCCTTCGATGCCAAACGCAAGAAGGGTTAGACTCGCTTCATCCTGAGAAGGCAAGGCTGG
Organism: uncultured delta proteobacterium; assembly: GCA_963760605.1. Classification (GTDB taxonomy): domain Bacteria; phylum Desulfobacterota; class SM23-61; order SM23-61; family SM23-61; genus CAVXFA01. The sequence goes on from CAVXFA010000101.1 coordinate 54,027, forward strand.
GGACCCTGTTCCCTCATATACTGCAGCCCTGGATGCAGAACCGCTTTCCACACTGCCTCCATCCTCTCTGCCCGCTGCCTGCGTCTCGCAGGTAGGGTCGGCAGGCCCAGACGACGATGAAAATGGATCATCCCCCCTCATCCCCCTTTAAAGAGGAGGAGGGGGGATTTTGCGCGGGGTCTTAGAAATGCGAATTATTGTGGTTGGCCAAGGTCCTTTTGGGGAGAAGGTATTGCAGGGCTTGGTCCAAAAGGGAGAGAATCTGGTCGGAGTCTTCTGCCCCCCTGATAAAAGGGGGGAGGCCATGAAGGAATTAGCCGGGAGAAAGAGAATCCCCCTTTTCCGTCCAATCCGGATAAAGGACCCCCAGGTTTATGATGGGTATGTGAAGTTGCGCCCGGATCTCGTCCTCTTGGCATACGTTACCGATATCATCTCTGAAAGGTGGCTGAGTGTCCCATCCCTCGGGACGATATGTTATCATCCTTCACTTTTGCCCAGACATCGTGGGGCCAGTGCCATCAACTGGGCGATCATTCAGGGGGAGACCCGTACGGGTTTGACCATTTTTTGGGTTGAAAAAGGCATCGATACGGGCCCTATCCTGCTCCAAAAAGAGGTGGAGATTGGCCCTGAAGATACCGCAGGGTCCCTTTATTTTAATACCCTCTTTCCCCTGGGAGTGGGTGCCATGGCGGAGGCTGTCGAATTGATAAAAAGAGGAAAAGCCCCTCGCATTCCCCAAATTGAATCCGAAGCAACCTATGAGCCTCTCTGTGATGATAGAGTTGCCTCCGTGGATTTTGAAAAATCGATCAAGGACATTTATAATTTAATTAGAGGATGTGATCCCCAGCCGGGTGCATACACCACCCTAAAAGGGAAGAAGGTAAGGTTATATGATGCCAAGATGGATCTCTTACCAGTGGACAGACCATCTGGAGAGATCATTTCCATCGATGAAAGAGGTATTCAAATCGCTGTAAAGGGCGGCCTCATACGAATCGGCAAGCTAAGGATAGACAAGGGGGAAAAGATCGGACCCATAGAATTTGCTCCATCGGTCGATTTAAAGAGAGGAGACCGATGCGGCCTCGGAAGTGAGTTTCGACAAAGTGAGAGATCTTGAGGATGACTGGGTCAACGTCATTCCGCTAACGGCTGACGGGAGGGGCATACCGGGGAGGGATCTCCTCCCCGGCATGTCAGAAGCCTCTCAGAAGGGGAGGTCCAGGATGGTCCAGGCGAAGAAGTAAACCAGAAGGATCGTTGCCCAGATATAATTAATCCCCACTGAGAGTCCCTCGGGCCGAACTTTCTCTGGCAAGAGCCTGCGGTTCAGGGTAATGACCATGTAGGTCACATAGGCCTGAGCTGCTGTTCCCAGCCAGTTGGCGATCAACCAGAGGACGTACGGGGTTTGCAGCCAGACGCTGAGCATCCCATAGACGACACAGGCTGCCAGCATGATGAAGTACCAGAATCGGTACGGCCGCTTACCGAAAGTATCCGGATGCTCCAGGTAGAAAGTATCGGCCCACATTCGAGCGATCCCATCGTAGATCGAAAATTGGGTGTCGAATAGGGCAAAAATCAAGACGATCGCAAAGAAAATGAACCCGAACTGTCCATAAGCGGACCTGAAAATTTCTGCCAAAACGGTGGCGATCTTCCATCCTCCCGGGACATCCATTTTATAGATGGTCTTCGCCGAATAACCTGCCAGGCTGGCGAAGTAGGTAAAGAAAACCCCACCCAGGATGACGAAGAATACGGCCAGGGTAATGTTATTCAATCGCAGCCATTTTTTGAACTTGGCCAGTTCTACCGGGTTGTCCGCATCGAAGATAAACCCGGACTTTCGGATGTCTTCAGGCTTGTAGGCCAGGCCAGTAACTTTGCCAAAATACTTACCCATGCCCATTCCTTTTTCCCGCACCCAGTAGGTATGCCAGAAGTTCCAGAATCCGCCGGCGGGCTGCATGAGGAACGGTCCGATCATCCCCAGGGTGATTCCGGCCGGGAACAAACCTACGCTCAACCACCCTTTTGCCGTCTCCGCTGCGGCGGCAGGTGTGGTCATCGTCACAGTGAAGAATGCCAGTCCGATGTTGGCTACAACGAAGGATGCATACATAATCACTTCTAAAGAGCTATACACGTATTTGCTGGCGGCAAAAGTTATAAATACTGCGACCAGGGCTAAGAGAGTCCAAATCTGCCAGGTGCCAACACCGCTAACCGCCGCGACGCCAGCAGCTGCGCCTGAGATCCAGGCTGGCCAGGCCACCTGGATCCAGCAGAAAATAGCTGAGAACCAGGACCAAAATTTCGGTGGGCCCATGCGGGAGAATCCCTGGAGAATCGTCTCTCCGGTCGCCATGGTATAACGGGCAATCTCCTGGTTCAGGAACATCTGGCAAATGGAAGATACCCAGTAAAGCCAGAAGATTCCCACGAAGAGTTTGGCCCCCATGAACCCGGCATGGTAAGCCTCAAACCCACCGACGGAAAGAGCTCCCAGGATGATGGCTGGCCCGGCCCACTGCATTAGACCTTTGAAATTCAGCGGAGGGGCTTCGGGCATTTCCCTGATTTCCCATGGGGGCTTGATATCGCCCGCTTTCATCGTACGAACGCCTTGCGCTTTCTCATTTCCTGCCATTTCTTACCTCCTTTCTGGGATAGGGTTAGACAGAAAAATCAACCAAGACTCCATACGACTTACGAGATTATCTTAAATAGCTAAAGTTAAGAAATTTTTTTATCAGGTAAAGCCTGAAAAACGCCATCTTGGAAAATGAGTTTTTTCTCTCCGCTGGCTGGCATAGTAAAAAAATTTCGATTATTTGTCAATAATTTTATTATGATTCCCTAAGCTTTCCCTAGATGCGGGAGGGGGCATTCAATTTGGTAAGTTATTGGGTTAAGGAGATAAGAGATAGGCTGTAGGTGATGGTTATAGGCTATTGGCTATAGCAAGAGATGGAAGACAATAATAGGAAATGGACACCCTTTCCGCTTTGCGCCTTTCCGTTTCTAAAGTCCCTCTTTCTTCAGTTCCTCGGCCAGTTTTTTTTGTTTTTCATTCAGGGTTTTAGGGTATTTGATCAGGATGCGCACGTACTGATCGCCCTTCCCCCCTCCCTGCAGGCGGGGCAAACCAAAACCTTTCAGGCGGATGCGGCTGTTACTTTGGGTCCCCGGGGGAACTTTGATATGTTTGGAACTATCGAGCGTGGGAACTTCAAGGGTCGTCCCTAGCAGAGCTTCAGAGATCTTAATCTCCTTATCCAGGGTGATGTCGCTCCCTTCCCTTTTGAAAATAGGATGCTCAGCAACGTTCACTTTGAGATAGAGGTCTCCGGGAGGCCTCCCGCCAACCCCGTCCATTCCTTTACCGGCCAGGCGTAATTTCTTTCCGCTCTCGATTCCCGGAGGGATCTTCACCGTCACTTCCTCCACCCCTCTTCCCTTGGAGAATCTCACCTTTTTCTCGCCTCCAAAGGCCGCCTCCTGGAAGGTGAGGTTCAACTCGGAATGAATGTCCTGGCCCTTCTCGGCTGTCGGGCCGTGGGTCTGAGAGGCTCCTCCGGAAAACATATCGCCAAAGTCGTGGGTCTGCCCTCCCCTTTGGCTAAAAAGATCATCGAAATTCCCGTAACGGACTTTGGCCCCCCGACCGCCCCCTCCGAAGATGCGGCTGAATACATCGTTAGTGGAAAACCCCAGGTCTTTGAAAAGATCGCTGATGTCGAACCCGCGGAAAATGTCCTCCTGCGAGAAACGCTGGCTGAACCCGGAAGGCCCGAATTGGTCATACTGCTGGCGCTTCCCCTTGTCGCTTAACACCGCGTAGGCCTCATTGATCTCCTTGAAACGCTCCTCAGCCTGCTTGTTCCCGGGGTTGCGATCGGGATGCAATTTCATGGCCAACTTGCGATAGGCCTTTTTTATCTCTTCTGCGGTAGCCGCCTTCTTGACGCCCAGAACTTCGTAATAATCCCTCTTGGCCATCTCCTCACTCGCCTTTGTAAATCTCTCGAATCAACCCGTTCAGGTAATTTTCCGGATTCTCCACTCCCTCCGCCGGAATGGAAAACTCCCGCCTTCCGGTCTTCTCCTTGATGAGCTTCAACCCATGCTCGTAGTTCTGAAAAGATTGTTTCAGGAAAGCCAGGGGCTCCAGGCCCTCCTTCCAGACTTTCTCTACCAGGCAGTCAATAGCCTCTTCCGTGAAGGCGATCTGCACTTCATTGCGATTGGAAAACATGCCTGCAAAATCGCGGGCTGCCTGGTGGACCGCCAACACCGCCTCAACCGCGGAATCTACATCCGTCCGCACTCCCACCGTCTGCTCGGTGATGAGCTTGATTCGCCGATCGGAAAAATTGATTCCGTACCGTTCGTGGAATTCTGCTTCTTTCATGCGTAGAGAATTTTCCAGATCCCGCTCCTCCTCTTCCAGCAGGTGCTGGAAGAGCGCTTCCCGCTCCGGGTCCTCCGGGGTTTGGAGGAGCTTGTGCAGCTCGCCTCCTGGGTCCTCCACCATGGCCCGGGTGACTACGAGATGGTGGATATTCGTCGAAGGAAGAATATGCTCGAACTTTAACAGGACCCGTTCCACAGCACTCACCAGCCCCCGGGCCCCGGTTCGTTCCAGGAAAGCGTTTTCAGCAATGTGATGGAGCGCCTCGTCTTCGAACTGCAGATCGATCCCGTAGGCTTTGAAGTCCCGCTTCTTTCCGATGACGATGGGTGACTTTGGACTGCGGAGGATTTTGTAAAGGTCTTCGACCTCCAAATGCTCGAAGACGGTAACCACCGGCAGCCTTCCGATAAACTCCGATTCGAACCCGTACTGAATCAGATCCTCGGCCTTCACCTGTTTCAGGTACTCGGCCCGTTCGTCCTTGGATTTGATCTCTGCTCGAAATCCTATGCCCTGCCGGTTTAAGCGTTTTTTGATGATTTCTTCCAGTCCATTGAAGGCCCCGCTCATGATGAAAAGGATGTGCTTGGTGTTGATCTTCTTTTTTTCCCGCTTTCCGGTCTTCTGGAACTCCATGATGGCTTCCATCTGAGAAACGGGATCGTGAGGAACCTTTAAGTCCACTTCGGTCTCCTCCAGGGGCTTGAGCAGGGCTCGCTGAACTCCCGAGCGGGAGACATCGGGTCCGATCAGGTTGGGGGTGGCGGCAATCTTATCCACCTCATCCAGATAAATGATCCCGTACTGGGCGAGCTCGATGTTCCCGTTGGCTTCATAAACCAGGTCGCGGACCAGGTCCTCCACATCTCCGCCCACGTAGCCCGTTTCGCTGAACTTGGTGGCGTCCCCTTTGACAAAGGGCACGCCGATCTTCTTGGCGATGAGCTTAACCAGGAAAGTCTTACCGACGCCAGTGGGCCCGATCATGATGATGTTATTCTTGATCTCCCCAACGCCCTCATGCCGTTTATTCTTATTTTGTATCTCGAACATCTTGATGCGGTTAAAATGAGTACAGACCTTCGTCGCCAAAACCTCCTTGGCATCGTCCTGCTTAACCAAGTATTGGTCTAAGTAAGATTTCAGCTCCTCGGGTTTCATCTCGAAGTGGATGGACAAGGGCTCGCTCTGCTTCCCTTTTTCCCCCTCTCCCACCTTCTCCCCCTCCGGTTCCGGGACCGCGCCGAACCCGCCAAACTGAACCCTGCGACCGTACTTTTTAGCCAGATAATCGCTGAGATCTTTCTGGATCTCCTTGATGTCTAAATCTTTCTCCATGGCTTCCTTGAACCCTCCCAACCCTTTAATTCTTTTACCCCTCTCCCCCCCGAGCAGTGAGGATTAAGATGAGGGGAACCTTGGATGTCATCCTCTAATACTTCCGACCTTATTCATTATAATACTTTTTGCCTATTCCTGCCAGCTTTCCCATTCCTCCTTTTATGGAGGTGCTTCCTTTCCCTTTTCTTTCATTGATTTAAAACCGTTTCCCTGATTTAATAACCTTTCTGCCATCCCTCCCGGCAGCAATTCATGAAATGAAACATTGGTCCAAAATATTTCATGCATGAGCTTTCCGTAACCCAATCCATCCTGGACATTGCCCTCGATTATGCCGTTAGAAATCAAGCTACCAAGATCATTGAGATCCACTTGCAAATCGGTGAAATCAGCGACTTCGACGAGGAATGGATCCAACGATACTTTGACTTTGTGAGCAAGGGAACGATCGCCGAAGGAGCGAGACTGCGCATCTCACGCGTTGCCGCCCGGATGCAATGTGACCAGTGCTCCTTCATCTTTCCGCTGGATCCATCCACCTGGAATACCCAGTGCCCCTCCTGCCGAAGCAAAAAAAGTCATCTCATCTCCGGTCGGGAGTTTCGGGTCGAGTCTTTGGAAGTCATCTAAAAGAGTACCGAGTGCGGATGTGAGTGCAGACCCGAACCTGGACTTTGGCCAGATCGCCCGTGATCGACAGTCGATTCTGAATTTTCTTGATTCGGAAGAACCACCCTGTTAGGTTACTTCTGATGAGAACGATCATCCTTGTCAACCCTCCTTACTCTTTCTGGTCTCCAGAAAAAAATTACCTGCGGCCTTTCATTGGCACCCTGCCTTCCTTAGGCCTTTTGAGCCTGGCTGCCGTTTTCCGGGAGAGAGGATATCCAGTCAAGATCGTCGAGAGCGCTTCTTTGGGTTTATCTTTTTCCCAGACCCTGGAGAATATTTTCCAAGAACAACCACGATACGTGGGGTTTAGCTGTACCACTGCTGCTGTGGACAACGGGGCCCGGATTGCCCGGGCCATAAAGGAGAAAAGCCCCAAGACTTTGACCTTTGTCGGGGGGTCCCATATTACGGCCCTGCCTGAGGAGACTTTTCGCCGTTACCCGGCGTTTGATTATGGGGTTGTAGGCGAAGGAGAGCTAGCCTTCTGGGACCTGCTGCAAGCTATCGAGAAAGGTGGGGAATTCCAGAGAGTGGAGAATGCCGTCTTCCGAGAAGGGGGAGAAGTTTTCGTGAATGCCCGAAGAAGATTCGTCGATAATTTAGATCAGATTCCGTTTCCGGCCTACGACCTTCTTCCCTTTTTCCCCGGTCGCTATCGCCCACCCTTTCTAAATTACCTTAAGGGCCCGACCGCCTCCTTGACCACTTCCCGGGGCTGTCCCCAGGCCTGCACTTTTTGTGACCGGTCGGTCTTCGGCAATCGTTATCGATACTTCTCCGAGGACTATCTCTTCGAGCTCATCTCCCATCTTAGCCAAAAATATGGGATCCGGCATCTCGTCTTTGCTGATGATCAGTTCGCCGCTTCAAAGCCCCGGCTAATTCGCCTCTGCGAGAAGATGGCCGCAGGAAACCTGCGGGTCTGCTGGAATTGCGACGCCCGGGTGGATTCGGTTGACCCGGAGTTGCTAAGAATGATGAAAAGGGCGGGATGCTGGATGATTAGTTATGGGATTGAAAGTGGATCTCAGGAGATTCTGGATAACCTCAAAAAGGGGTTTCGTCTCGATCAAGTCGAACGAGCTGTGCACTGGACAAGAGAAGCCGGCATCCGGGCAAAAGGCCTTTTCATGATCGGCTATCCTGAGGAGACGGAAGAAACATTGGACCAAACCCTTTCCCTCCTCCTGCGCACCCCCCTCGATGAAATTAACCTCTCTTTTCTTACCCCTTATCCGGGGACAAAACTCTATCATCAGGCCAAGTGCTCACCTGACTTTGTGGAAGATTGGAGCAGGATGAACGCGATGAATTGTCTTTTCAAGCCTGAGGCGCTTTCCGAAGGTGCGCTGGAGAAGGCCTACGCCGAGATTATCCGCAAATTCTATGGGCGCCCCGGTATAACTTTCTCCCACCTGGGCCTTCTCATGGGGAGCCCGGAAAACTGCGCTCGGTTGGCAGCGGGGCTTGCCCGATGGCTGCTTAACTGGAGGAAGCTCTTTTCCTAAGATGAAGCTGGAGCGGATTGAATCGGCGGGGATGCGTTTTGAGGAGGAGATGGAGTTTCGGCTTTGGGTTTGGCCAGCATCTTTCTGAGCTCCTCTCCCGGCACCAATTCCTTCTCCAAAAGGAGCTGGGCCAGGTCATCCAGGACATTCCGGTGCTCGGCTAAAATTCCGCGCACCCTTTGATGGGCTTCCTCCATGACCTTGGAGATCTCTTCATCGATCTGGGCGGCTTTCTCTTCGCTGTAGGTTTTGGTAGGAGAAAAGCTTTCCGGGAGAAACATGGGCCGGCGCTCGCGCTCGTAGGTCACCAATCCTAGGCGATCGCTCATGCCATATTCCGCGACCATGGACCGAGCGATGTCTGTGGCTCGCTGCAAGTCGTTCTGCGCTCCCGTAGAGATCTCTCCGAAGACTAACTCCTCGGCTACCCTGCCCCCCAAGAGAACGGCCAGTCGGTCCAGTAACTCTGACCGAGTCATCAAATAGCGGTCCTCCGTGGGCTGCTGTTGAGTATATCCCAAGGCCGCGATTCCCCGCGGAATGATGGTAATCTTGTGCACTGGGTCGGCATGTTCTACGGATTCAGCCACGATGGCATGCCCGGACTCATGGAAGGCGACGATTTCTTTCTCCTTCGGGTTCATCACCCGCTTTCTTTTTTCCAGACCGGCGACGACCCGGTCGATGGCTTCGTCGAACTCGGCCGGTCCAACCCTTTCTTTATTTTTCCGGGCGGCCAAAAGCGCGGCTTCGTTGACCAGGTTGGCCAGGTCAGCTCCTACAAAGCCGGGCGTCCGGGCAGCGATCTTGTGGAGGTCCACCTCTGGCGAAAGGAGAACATTCTTGGCATGGATTTTCAGGATGGCTTCCCGCCCATTGATATCCGGCCGGTCAACCAAGACTTGCCGATCAAACCGCCCCGGACGTAACAGGGCCGGATCTAAGATCTCCGGGCGGTTGGTAGCGGCCATGATGATGACCCCTTTATTGGATTCGAACCCATCCATCTCTACCAGGAGCTGGTTGAGAGTTTGTTCTCGTTCATCGTGCCCACCCATCACGTTAATGCCCCGGGCTTTGCCCAACGCATCCAGCTCATCGATGAAAATAATGCAGGGGGCATGGCTGGTGGCTTGCGAGAAAAGGTCGCGGACGCGCGCCGCTCCTACGCCGACGAACATCTCTACGAATTCGGACCCGCTGATGCTGAAGAAGGGAACGTTGGCCTCACCAGCGACGGCCTTGGCCAGAAGCGTTTTGCCCGTTCCCGGCGCGCCAACCAGGAGTACTCCTTTGGGAATCCTCCCTCCCAGCTTCTGGAATTTCCCCGGATTCTTCAAAAACTCCACAACTTCCTCAAGTTCTTCTTTGGCCTCATCGATTCCGGCCACATCGGCAAAAGTGACCCGGACCCCATTCTCGGCAAAGAGTTTAGCTTTGCTTTTGCTGAAAGACATCACCCCGTAACCCGGGCCCATCTTTTTCATGGCGTACCGCCAGATCAAGAAAAAAATACCGATCGGGATGATCCAGGAGAGAAGGCTGTTCAAAAATTTACTCTGATAGAGACCGGAGTAATTCACTTTTTGGTCATCCAGTTCCTTCACTAGGTTAGGATCCTCTACCCGAACCGTCATAAATTCCTGGTCCGCTTTACCCTCTTTTCCTTTTAGCGCGCCGGTGATACTCTCTGGGCCGATGGTTAATTTGCTTACCTGTCCCTCGGCGAGGTATTGTTTAAACTTGCTATAGGGGATCGTCTCCACCTTTGGAGAAAGAAAGTATTGTTGCAGCAGGGTTAACAAAAGGAAAACGATCAGGAAATACCAGATACTGAAATGAGCCTTGGGGGGCAGCTTTTTCTGCGGGTCCTGGGAACGGAAGAAAGAGCTGAGCTTATCCCTTAAGTTCTCATCCGGCTTTTTCTCTTGATCTGAGGGCATACCCGCCTCCTTTTGAAAACGAACGCAAAACCGAACTAGACAATTTCTTATATTATAATTTTAACCTTAAAATCCAGAATATTCAATCGCTCGATAGTTCTTGCCACCTTTTTCTTTTCATTTTTGTTCATAAATTCGCAATCATTTGTTAGCACCAGGAGGGGCGCTGAACGCAGGCGAATAGGCGGGGCCATAGGAGAAGGTAAATTTAAACGTGAACGGGCGAAAGCTCGATGCTTGGGTTGATGGACCTTACCCTGCGGTGTTTAAATCCTATGATTGGATTTGTGAATTAGAGGGTTTTCAAGATCTCTGCGGCGATGATCAAATCTGTAGGAGACCCTCTTTCTTTCAGTTTGGCAGCGATTTTCTTCCGGTCCGTTTCTGACTTATTCTGGGCAAATTTGAATTTGCCCACAACTTCCTCGACCGCCAGAGCATAGACCCCAGTCGCCGACAGGACTTTTTTATAGAGCAGGTCCTGAGGGGATACTTTTTTGTACCTTCCTTCTGGCTGATATTTTTCCATAAGCTGGTTGAGAATAGCGCATTTGTCTTCCGGGTCATCTACGGACGTGCACCGCCCGCGCAGCTGTACGGATTTAAAAGCGACAGTGGCGGCAGTGGCGTTCTCCTCCGAAATGAAATGAGAGGGGAGGTAAAGCTGCATGGACACTGCTGCAAAGGTTGCCCTGGGGTCTCTCCTCAGGCATTCGAAACGTTCTCCGGCAATCGCCCCATGCCAGAAGATTCGTCCCTCGTAGACAAAATTCAAGGGGGTAACCCTCGGCCAACCGTCAGCCCCGTTGAAGGTTAAGTATCCGATTGCAGCAGTTCTCAGGACGTCTTCGATTAACTTTCCGTCCCGGACTTCAAATTCTTTTCTGCGCATCGATCCTCCTAAATATGAAAAGGGTTCAAGGGAAAAATTTAGAAGGCAAGGATTCGAGGGTCCAATGGTTCAATGGATTTCCGATTTCGGATCTTAGAATGCGGATCTTAAATCTGGGATCTGCATTCCGCCATCCAGTCACCGCCTGAATCCTTTCGATTCATCCGGCGCAAGGACAAAATTTTGGTTATAATAGCACACATGCCAGCGCCAGAAAATAAAGAATTGATCAGGATCATCCTGGAGCGCATTCGCGCCCGCCGCGGGATTCCCTTTGCAGAGTTCATGGATCTGGTCCTTTACCATCCTCAACAAGGATATTACAATTCGTCCAGGGATAAGATCGGGCCCCAGGGTGATTTTTACACCAGCCCCAATGTCCACCCCATCTTTGGCCACCTCATCGCCCGCCAGCTCCAGCAAATGTGGGAAATCCTTGGCCATCCATCTCCCTTCAACATCGTGGAGATGGGGGCGGGTAAAGGTCTGCTTTGTTTTGATATTCTGGGTTATTGCCGGGATCATCTTCCCAGATTCTATGATTATGTCCTTTATCTTTTGGCCGAAAAGAGCCCGGTGTACGAGAGAAAACAAAGGGCCCTCCTGGCCGAATTCTCCGCTCAAGGAAAGGCCCGATGGGCTAGCCCCGAGGGCCTCCTCAGCAATGAAAAGCCCTTTACCGGCTGCTTCCTTTCCAACGAACTGATTGATTCTTTTCCGGTCCATCTCGTGCAGCAAGAGGGAGGACAGCTTTGCGAAATCTATGTCGCCGATCAGGACAATTCTTTTGCAGAAATCCTGGGTCCACCCTCCACCCCCTTGCTGGAAGTATATCTCCAGACCTATGGGTCTCCTTTCCAGGAAGGGCAGCGGGGTGAAGTCAATTTGCAGGCCCTGGAATGGGTTGAAGGGGTAAGCCGTAATCTGGAGCGGGGATTTATTCTGACCATCGATTATGGATATGAGGCCCAGGAGCTTTACCACCCCAGCCGCCGGCTGGGTACTTTGCTCTGTTATTTCAGACACACGACTTCTACGAATCCCTACCAGCGCGTCGGATACCAGGACATTACCTCCCACGTGAACTTCAGTGCACTGGTGAGAAAGGGAGAAACGGTCGGTCTGCAAAAAGTGGGATACACAGAACAATATAAATTCTTAGCCGCCCTGGGTCTGCTCGAAGATCTGGAGAACTTGGAGAGAAGCTCCCCTCTACATTCTGGCCCTGATTTTTTAAGAAATAAGCTGGCCATGAAGAATTTCCTGGTCCCCGGGGGGATGGGTACGCTTTTCAAGGTACTCGTGCAGGGCAAAGGCCTGGGCGAAGTGAAACTCTCCGGTTTCCAGGATCCCTTCCGCCGCCCAAAAGATTCAACTTGAATTGCCTGCAGAAATCAGAGTAGATTTAGAACATGGAAAAATCCTTTTTAGACGCAGAGGATAAAGGGTTTAATAAAGAAAATCTTTTTCTGCGGGAATAGGCGAGAATCTGTCCCCTAAGTAAAAATGCGGAGACCGAATATGCGAAAGGAGAACAGAATGAGCGGAACCCTTAAGGTGTTGGTGAGCGATAACATTTCTCCGGAAGGGAAAGCGATCCTGGAAGGGGCCAAAGGGATCGAAGCAGACGTGCGGGCCAAAGTTCCCGCCGATGAGCTCAAAGCGATCCTCAAGAACTACCATGGGTTGATCGTCCGCAGCGCCACTAAAGTAACGGCGGAAGTCATCGCCTTAGCTGAAAACCTAAAGGTGATCGGTCGGGCCGGCACGGGCGTAGATACCATTGACCTGCCCGCTGCCTCCAAGAGAGGGATTGTCGTCATGAATACCCCGGGAGGGAACACCCTTTCTGCTGCGGAGCACACTCTTTCCATGATTTTTGCTCTGGCCCGGCACATTCCCCAGGCCACGGCCTCCATCAAGGCGGGGCGATGGGAGAAGGATCGCTTCATGGGCACAGAAATCTGTGACCGTACCTTGGGCATCATTGGCCTGGGCAACATTGGCGGCGTCGTGGCCCACCACGCCGAAGCCCTAGGCATGAAGGTGATCGGCTATGACCCGTATCTCTCCGCGGAGGCTGCAGCCAAAAAGAAAGTGGAGCTGGTATCCCTGGATGACCTTTTCGCTCGGGCGGACTTCATCACCCCCCATACGCCGTTGACCGCCAGTACCCGAAATTTACTAAACGCCTCCGCGTTCGCTAAGATGAAAAAAGGCGTGTGGATCATCAACTGTGCTCGCGGGGGGATTATCGATGAAGCGGCCCTCCACGAGGCCATCCTCAGCGGGAAAGTCGCCGGGGCGGCCCTCGACGTCTTCGAAAAGGAGCCGCCGGGCAAAAATCCTCTTTTCGAACTGGATCAGGTCATCTGCACGCCCCACTTAGGAGCGTCCACCACGCAGGCCCAAGTTAAGGTCTCCGTGGCCATCGCCGAGCAGGTAGTCGATTATCTTCTCCAGGGAGCAGCCCGTCATGCAGTCAACCTTCCTACGGTGAGCCCGGAGACACTCGCCCTGCTCAATCCCTATCTTCTCCTCTCGGAGAAGATAGGAAAATTTCAGGCTCAGGTTACCCCGGGAAGGATCCAGGAAGTTCGCATTGACTACAGCGGCAGCGTGGTGGATTTGGACACGGCAATGGTCGCCATGTCCCTCCTGAAGGGTCTCCTGGATCCGATCCTCGAGGAGAAGGTGAATTACGTCAATGCCCCGATCCTTGCCCAGGAACGGGGGATCAGGGTTGTCGAATCGAAGAGCCGCCAGTCCGAAGATTATACCACTTTGCTCACGGTCCAGGTCCAGACTGAACGCACTCGGAACACCATCGCCGGTACGCTCTTCGGCAAGAATGAGCCGCGCGTCGTGCGGATCAACGAATTTGTCACCGAGGCCATTCCCGATGGAAATATTCTCTTCGTCCACAACCAGGACAAAGCGGGGGTCATCGGAAACATGGGAACCACTCTGGCATCCCACGGGATCAACATCGGTCAAATGCACCTCAGCCGAGATAAGGTTGGGGGGACGGCCATCTCCTTGGTCCATGTGGACGGGCGGGTCTCCCAGGAGGTTCTGGAGGCCCTGTTGAAGCTTCCGCATATTTTATCGGTTATGCAGATAGAACTATGAGCAAACCTTCCCACCCAAGGAATGAGGCTTTTACTCGCGCTTTGAAGGAGCTGGCGGCGGACCAAGTCCCCTACCGGGTGATGAGATTCCAGGCTAAGGAAAAATCTGCCGAGGAAGTCGCCCGAGAAACCGGCTTCCCTCTGGCTCAGGTGGTCAAGACGCTCCTTGTCCAGGGGGCGTCAAAAAAATATTACCTTGCCCTCTGCCCGGGGGATCGGCAAGCCAACCTCAAAGCCCTGGCCAAAGCCTTAGACGAAAAGGTTGTAGAGATGGCTGCGCGGGAGGATGTTCCCAAAATCACGGGCTATTTCATCGGCGGCGTAAGTCCCCTGGGCACCCACCGCCCGCTCCCCGTGGTCTTGGAAACATCCATTCTAACGATGCCGGAGATCGCGATCAGTGCTGGTGAGTGGGGATGCCAGGCTGTTCTCCGGCCATTCAATTTGCGAGCTCACCTGAGGAATCGGGCGATGATTGCGTCTTTTGCCGAATCCTCGGGCCCGGATGAAACCAGGTAGGTCCAATGGAATAAGGTGATCTTTCAGCCTTTACCCGGGTTTTATCCGGTGGAGGCGTTGCGGATCCCCGCCCGTTCATAGAAAGGAGAACCAGATGAGTGAATATTTTTACTCCCTCGACGCCCGGAAGTACTACAAGGATCTGATGGAGACCCAGAAGGATATGTTCCCGGCTTTCACCCATTTCAACAATGAGGTTTTTGAGAAGGAAAGTGCCCTTCCCAGGAAGGTTAAAGAGCTCATTGCCATTGGCGTGGCTCACACGACTCAGTGCCCGTATTGTATCGAGGGCCATGTCAAGGCGGCTCAAAAAGCCGGGGCAACGGGTAAAGAAATCGCCGAGGCCATTTTCGTCGCCGCTGCGCTGAGGGCCGGCGGCGCTTTCGCTCACGCAACGATCTCTATGGGGGTACTCAAAGGGAGGGAGGAAAAGTACCATTCATTTTATTCCTTGACAGTAAACCGGGAAAAATCTATGATAAATTTGTAAGTTGCAAAGAGTTTTGGTTTGGAACAAAAACAAGCCGCAAAGCTCTCGGTGCTGATGTGCTTATGCGGCTTTTTTATTGAACCCGACCTGGGCTATTGCATCTTATCAATGTGAGAAAGAAGGGAGGTGAAAAGCAATGCCCAAGGGTCGAGTCAAATGGTTCAATGAGCAAAAAGGGTTTGGGTTTATTTCCCAGGATAGTGGCGAAGATCTATTCGTGCACTTCTCATCCATTAAACAAGACGGGTTCAAGGTCCTTCATGAAGGGGACGAGGTCGAGTTTGAAATCGCCCAAGGAAAGAAGGGCCTGCAGGCAGTGGACGTGGTGAAGCGCTAAGAATCCGGAAAGCGGATCTTCCGACCCCGGGAGGATAGAAAAATCCCGGGGTCTCTCTTGACCCATTGGCTGTTGGCTGATTGAGATGAGGGATGGCGGGCTTACGCGCATAACAATCTTGATGAAGGGGTAAAATGGCCAGAAAAACAAGAATCCTTCCCCGGAGAAGTGCCAAAAGGGAGGCAGCGAAAAATATCTTTAAGGTAATATCCGCTGGTTGTGGAAAAGAGCTGCTAATGGAGGTCTCTCCACCGGGAAAGCCTCTTCTTTGCCTGGATTGTTACAACAAATGAGAGGAAAAAATGAACACAAAAATATATGTGGGCAACATCCCTTCGCAGACCACGGAACCAGAGCTTAAAACCCTTTTCTCTCAGGCCGGAGAGGTTATGTCGGTTAAGATCTTAAAGGACCATCAAACCGGTCAATCGAGAGGATTTGCCTTTGTGGAGATGTCCACCCGTAAGGAAGCCCGGAAGGCGGTCTCTATGCTGAATCGAAGAAGTTTCATGGACAAGGAGATATTGGTAAAAGAGGCCAGAGTTCGTCGCGAATTCCGGGGAAGAAGATGGTAATGTTTATTCTTGACTTTGGATGATGACCTGGGCAATTTCCTGGGCTATCTCGCTGACATTTTCCCGGACCGCGGCCTCGTTTTCTTGCCAGGTATAATGGGATCGTTTCGTGAAAGAAAATCCTACGAGAGATCTGGCGGTCTTTGTATCGATTATTTCTCCCACGGCGGTCACCTCGGTGGCCCCAAAACCAAAGAGCTCGAAAAGTTTTCTGTGAGTAGCATGGCCGCCTGAAACCCGCTTGATCGTGCCCGTGATTAGGAGATCTCCCTTCAATTGCCCTTCCGTCCAGACAACGACGGGATATCTAAAGCCACCCTTCTTAAGGCAGTTTTGCACCTCAGCGGCGATGATTTCTCCAAATTTTTCTACAAATGACCTGTCGACATTTGTGGCTAATTCCGGGTAAAAATAAAAAGGTTGAATGAGGATCGTCTTCCCGGCAGGGTTAAAAGGATAGGGTATAACGACCCCACTCGGCATATCCGATAATGTCGGGCCGCATCCAGAAAAAGCGAAAAAACTTAGGATCACGAGAAGCTGGGACTTCATTTTCCCATATCCTCTTTGGCGTAAATATAGCAGATTTAGACAGTCTTGCAAAATTTTTTTTGGTTCACAAGATGGATGAACAGCTCGTTGAATCATGGTCGCGAGAAATCTTTCTACCCTTGGCTTTTCCTTCATGAATTTGTAATTGTTTGCCGGGGCCAAGCGGGCAGGCGCGGAACGCAGGCGAATGGGTGAGGCCACTATAAAAGGTAAATTCAAGAGGGAAGGGAAGCAGGCCCGAGGCAAGTCAGAGAGATTCTTGACAAACCTTTTTTGATCCGTTACAAGACTTAACCTGGGAGGAAACTCTGAACAATCCGGTACGACAAAGCCCGATCTCCATGAATGAACCACCCATCCCCCTTATTATCCCCCGCCAAGATCATTCTATCTCCCGCCGTTCCATCGACCCGGATGCCCTGAAAGTCCTCTACCGACTCCAGAACCATGGGTTCCTGGCCTATCTGGTCGGTGGATGCGTGCGCGATCTCCTTCTGGGGAAGACCCCAAAAGACTTTGACGTGGTAACGGATGCCCATCCGCAGCAAATTCGGGAGCTCTTTCGCAACTCCCGTTTGATCGGGCGCCGGTTTCGTTTGGCCCACGTCTATTTCAAGCAGGGAAAATTCATTGAAGTCTCCACCTTCCGCCGCCGCTCAGAGTATGACGAGGGAGAAGAGGGGGATCGCCCCCCGTCCGAGAACACCTTCGGCACGCCGGCAGAGGATGCCTTCCGCCGAGATATTACGATTAACGGTATATTTTACAATATTGCCGACTTTTCCCTGGTAGACTATGTCGGCGGGCTGGAGGATTTGCAAAGAGGGGTTATTCGCTGTGTCGGGGACCCAGAGGAAAAATTTGTTCAGGATCCAGTGCGCATGATCCGGGTCATCCGGCACGCGGCCCGCACCGGCTTTGCCATCGAAGAAAAAACCTACCGATCTTTAATCAGCCATGTGGAAAAAGTCCGCTTATGCTCGCCGGCACGAGTGCGGGAGGAATTTCTGCGGGAGCTTCGAGAGGGAGCTGCGAAAGAATCTATGAAATTGATGATCGAAACCAGAATGCTCTTTTCCCTCTTTCCTCTCTTTCTTCGTCCTCTTGACGAACCGGGCCAAAGAGAATATCTCCTCAAGATCGCGGCCGCCCTCGATGGTCTCAGTTTATCGGAGAACCCCCCTTTAGAGGAATTTTGCCTTTCTCTTTTTCTTTTGCCTTTGCTTGGATTTTATTGCCCCTCCGATGATTTCCCTCCCGGTCGAAGGGGGCAGTCCTCATTCCAGCAAAGGGTTCGAGAATGGATCCTGCAAACATTGGGCCCGCTGCAATTCACCCGAAAAGCCAAGGAAGCGGCTTCTCACCTCCTGAGTTGCCAAAGAATTTTTCATGAATTTTTGCCGGGACAAAGGCTACCCTTGCGCTTCCTAAGGGAACCCTATTTTCTCCAGGCCCGTCATATTTTTGAGATTGACGCCAGAGCTCGAGGGAAAGCCTATGAAGGACTCTCCTGGCAGGCAGAGGAAAGGAAGCCTCCGCGGGGGAAAAAGAAACGAAGACACCGCAGAAAGAAGATACGGATCCCCTTTTCTGGCCAGGGTCCGGGAGAACCTCAAAGAGAAATTCTTTCGAGAAATGCAAATCCATGACGAGGCGAATCCACTGGGCCTGGGTCATTCTCATTGCTTCCTTCATCACCGTCTTCACCAACTACAGTATCCGTTTGAGTTACGGCATTCTCATGCCCGAAATGATCTCGGCCTTGAAGATCACCAAAGCCCAGGCCGGAGCCATCGCCAGCTCTTATTATCTCTCCTACACCATTTTTTCTCCCCTGCTCGGCTTCTTGGTTGATCGAGTCAGCGCTCGCAAGGTTCTCACCCTCTTTAGCTTCATCCTGGGCGGAGGCACGTTCCTGATGGGCAAACCGGCATCCTTCTTCCAGGCCTGCCTCTTCTTCGCCATCGTGGGAATGGGCTCTTCAGCCATGTGGACCCCGGTGGTCACCCTGGTGCAGCGCTGGTTCGGATTCAAGCGCCGCGGAATGGTCCTGGGTATTCTCTCCGTCAGTTATACCATCGGATATGGAATCATGGGTTTGGTCCTTCCCCCTCTGGTTGCCAGGTATGATTGGCGGACCTGCTGGTTTATCCTGTCGGCTCCCGCTTTTGCGCTGGTGCTGATCAATGGGTTTCTTCTCAGGACAAAACCCCAGGAATTGAACCTCAGTCCCTGGGGAGATGGGCCTTCCCTTTCTCCCTTGAACCACTCTGGGGGGACCAAAACGAAAGTACGCTATGGGGAGTTGCTGAAGCTCCGCAATCTCTGGCTGGTGGCCATCTCCTACTTCTTCATCGGCTTCACCGCTTACGTGATTAACATTTTCATCGTGACCTACGGGACCATGGAACTGGGCATCCCGTACGTGCGATCAGCGAAGTTGGCCAGTGCCATCGCTTTCAGCGGTATCGCTGGCGCTCTTTTCTTTCCCATTCTCTCCGATTTCCTGGGAAGAAAAAGGTGCCTGATTCTGATTGACTCTTCTATGGCTGCGAGCATCATTCTGATTGTCTGGGCAGGGAACAATTGGACTGCCTTACTGGCTGCGGCTTGCATCTTTGGGATTTTTTATGCTGCGGCTTGGCCGATGTACGGGGCCGCAGCCGCAGATTTCTTCCCCCAAGGGGCCACAGGTTCGGTGTTGGGTTTCTGGACCATCTTTTATGGAATAGGGCTCACCCTAGCGCCCACCCTGGGAGGGTATATCGCCGACCTCACAGGAACTTTTACCTGGTCTTTCCTCTTGGCTGCCGTAACCGGGGTGGGGGGCACCTTCTTTGTCTCCCGGATTAAAAAACCTGGCAATCTCTCCAGTTGAAAATGGAGTTGTCTTGGAAAGATAGCCATGCTATAAAAAATTAAGGGGGAAAAATGGATGCGTGAAAGGCGTTACGGAATGCCGATCGGCCTCAGGCGTTGCCTCCGCTCCCACCCCTGTTCACTGGCCTGCAAGGCGGAATATGAAGTTCCTTTAGGTTGCCACTGCTCCTGCCCGGGTTATGAAACCCGAAATGGGCACATACCCCCAGGCTTTCTACACTGATACGGACTGAGACGTTGTTGGGGCCAAATGAACCCTATTAAAACTCCCCGCCGCCGTTCGAACACACCCGCGAAACCCCAGGCCGCCTATGCCCAGTTTGAAGCCAGTGCTTTATTCTGTCCCCGCTGTCGACAGGCGGTGCCTGTTCGCAAGCGCCTTCTGCTCGTTCTGCCCGATGGAGACAAGTACGAATACCTCTGCGCTTACTGCTCCCACTCTCTCGGAACCAAAATGGAATATGAGGAGCGGGAGATCAAGATTCTAATCTGAACCCAATTTTCCTTCGGATCCCGCGGAATTTTTTGGCTCGCAATCGGATAAGAAAAATGGGTTTCCCCATCCTTCCCCAGCCAGCTGGAAAAACCACGGGGGATCCCAATAAAAAGGGATTTTATCGCAGCCTGGCCTAAGAACTAAAATAACCAGAAAAATAAATTATTTTTCCCCAAAAAATACATAATTTACCCCATTTGAAAAAAAACATTTTCGCAATATCTTAGAAAGGTTATTGCCCAAAAGAAGGAATAAGAAAACAGAAAAAGAAAGGAGGATTTATGCGCAAGAAATTCATTTTTGCTATGGCCGTAATGGGCATTTCGATCTTCGTGCTTTTGGCCGTCGGGCATACCTGGGCCCAGGATGGCCCGGCCTTGAAGGTAGGGCAGGAGGCGCCGACCTTCCAGCTCCCCTCTTCCCAAGACAAGTTGGTGGACTATTACAAAGATTACTACGGGAAGCACCATTTGATCATTACCTTCTTCCCGGCTGCCTTCACCCCGGTCTGAACGGGTGAAATGGATGCTCATCAGAGAAATCTTTATCTCTATGAGCGCCTTAACACCCGGGTTCTGGGTGTCAGTATGGACGATGTGATTACGAATAAGTATTTTGCCAAGGAACTGTGGCTAGAATTTCCTCTTTTATCGAATCCTTTGCCATGGATGGGCAAGGCTTACGGTGTTTACTCAAACCAGCCGCCGTTTCTTCCGGATGGTACTCCCAACTGGTTTGGCCGGCGGACCGTCATCATCGATAAGAAGGGGATCGTCCGCTACATTCGAGATGGATCGCCGGACAATCAGGAGATTCTCGACTTCCTGCTGAAGTTGGAAGAAGAGTTCCGGGGAAAATGAAAGTCATAAAAAGGAGGAGGTCATGAAAAGAAGAATTAGATCGGGGCTGACCATCGGATCGTTGGTCGCCCTGTTGGCCATTACTGGCCTGTGTCTCGGCGGTTGCGCAACCCTTGCGCCCCAGAAGCCCAAAGCCTTGGTCCCGACGGACCGGGGCACCGTAATTTTCCTGGATAAATATGAATTCATCCGCCCCCCTGCCGGCTGGGCCCTTTTAAGGAATTTGCAAGGTGGAGATTTTGAGTTGGGGTTCCTAACGATCGAAGGGGCCGAATTCCCCAGCCAGACCACCTTCATCTATGATGCCGATCCTTTCGGCAGCTCCCAGGATCTGGAGCGGCGGGCAGAGCAGTACTGCACCCGGTTCCTTTTTAACAGCGGGATCCTTCCCCAAATCCAGAAGAGAGAGAAAGCCCAGGTCATGGGCCAGCCCGCCCTGGCCCTCTACCTGGAGGGAGAGAACCCGAACCGGAATGAGAAGTCCAAGTCGATCGTATATCTGGTGAAACGGGGGGATCGAATTATTTCTTTCGTCTGCACCCAATGGAGGCCGCTCAAGGGAACGTGGGATCCGCAGGCCTTTGAACACTTCGAAAAATTCGTCAACAGTTTTAAGTTTTTGCAGAAGACTTTCTATGAGGACTTTGCTGAAAAGCTCAAGGAGCTGAAGGGATAAGAAAAGGGTTCAAGGGTTCTCACGGTTCGGTGAGGTTCTTAAAGGCCTTGTTATTCTTTAAAACCCTGGAACCCTCGAACCCTATTTCTTCATCAGTAGTTTGGCTCCCGCTCGAAGACTGCGGCTGCGCCCATGCCAAAACCAATGCACATGGATACAATGCCATAGCGGGCACTGCGACGTTTCATCTCGTGCAGCAGCGTGGTGGTTAAACGCGCCCCGCTGTTACCTAATGCATGCCCCAGGGCAATAGCCCCCCCGTTCACGTTAACCTTTTCCATGTCTAAGGCCAGGGTGCGGCAGACGTAAAGGGCCTGAGAGGCGAAGGCTTCGTTTAATTCGAAAAGATCCATCTGGTTGAGGCTCAACCCGGCGAGTTTCAGGGCTTTAGGAATGGCTTCCACGGGCCCAATACCCATTAACTCTGGAGGGACGCCGGCAACGGTAAATGTCCGAAAAGTGGCCATGGGCGCAAGCCCTAAAGACTTGGCTTTTTCCTTGGACATGAGCACAACGGCGGAAGCTCCGTCGTTTAAGGCTGAAGAATTTCCGGGGGTCACTGTCCCCGTAGCTGAAAAAGCGGGTCTCAGCTTGGCCAGCGCCTCCATCGATGTGTCGAAGCGGACTCCCTCATCTGTGTCGAAGACAAACTCGCGGAAAGTGACCTTTCCGTCCTCAGAGACCTCCTGCGTCTTCACTTTGATCGGCAATATTTCATCCTTGAACTTTCCACCTCTGATGGCCGCGCCGGCCTTCTGGTGACTCTTCAGGGCAAAACCGTCCTGGTCTTCCCGGCTGATCCCAAACTTCCGGGCCACATTCTCGGCCGTTACCCCCATGGCTGTGTAACCCTCTGGGTAGGTCTCGATGAGTTTCAGGTTGGGCACGGTCTTGTTTCCGCCCATGGGGACCATGGACATGGATTCCACTCCCCCGGCGATGATGACATCGGCAAAACCGCACATGATGTGCTCAGCGCCGGTGGCAATGGCCTGGAGCCCAGAGGAGCAGAACCGGTTAATGGTCTGGCCGGGGACTGTGTAGGGGAGTCCAGCGATATAGGAGATCAAGCGGGCCACGTTCAACCCCTGCTCCGCCTCCGGGAAGCTGCAACCAATAACTACATCATCCACTTCCTCAGGCTTCAATCCCGGAACCCGGTTCAGGGCTTCTTTGACTACCCATCCGGCCATGTCGTCGGGCCGGGTATTGCGCAAGCCTCCGCGTGGAGCACGGCCCACAGCGGTACGAACTGCCGAAACGATAACAGCTTCTCTCATGGTCTCCTCCTTCTAATTCCTCAGGGGCTTGTTAGTCTTAAGCATATGCGAGATCCGTTCCTGGGTCTTTTTCTCGCCGCATAGGCTGACGAAAGCCTCCCGCTCGATGTCTAACATATGTTGCTCCGTGACCAATGCCCCGCTCAACACATCCCCGCCGGTTAGGATATAAGCCAGCTTGCCGGCGATGAACTCATCATATTCAGAAATATATCCACCCTGGCGCATGGTGTTGGTCATGTACTTAATCGCCGCCCGTCCTCCGTCTCCGGCCACTGGAATGAGTCTTGGCCGGGGGGGCCGGAACCCTTCCTGGAGCATCGCTAGAACCGTCTGCTTGGCATCGTAGAGCAGATGATCGACATTGGCTGAAATCTTATCGGTAGGTCGAAGGAACCCGAGCTTTCTGCCTTCCTCGGCACTGGTCGAGACTTTGGCCAGGGCAATGGTCTCAAAGGCTTTCCGCAAAAAGGGAAGCAAATCCGGGGTTACCCCATCGGGTATGCCCTCGATGCAGCGCAGGTACACCTCTTTGTTCCCCCCAGCTCCGGGGAGAAGCCCTACGCCGATCTCCACCTGTCCCATGTAGGTCTCCAAAGCGGCCCGAATGCGGTGGGAAGCTAAGCAGACCTCGCAACCCCCCCCCAGAGCCATGCCATGGGGGGCGACCACGATAGGCTTCTCGAAGTATTTCATGGCCATGGTGGCATCCTGCAAGGCTTTCACCGCAGCCTCGATCCCCGCCCAGTTGGATTTCATAATCTCCCCCACGAGCATCAACAGGTTGGCGCCCACAGAAAAATTCTGGGCGTGATTTCCGACCACCATTCCCACGAAGTCCTTTGCGACAATCTTCAAGGACTCGTGGATCAGCTCGATGATCTCCTGGCCGATGGCGTTCATGTAAGTGTGGAACTCCAGGCAGGCCACGCCATCTCCCATATCGATCAAGCTGGCGCCAGCATTGGATTTGACCTCCTTCTTACGCTCCTTGAGGGAGGACAATAAGATGACCTCTGGCTTCATTTCCACTTTTTTGTACCGTCCAGTCTTCAAGTCAAAAAAGGAAAGCTGGCCGTTTTTCTTCACGTAAAAGGTTTTTTTCTTTTTAGCCAAGAGGGTCTTCACCAAAGGCGATAGTCCCTTGCCCTCCTTTTTCATCCGGGCCACAGACTCTTCTACCCCGATGGCATCCCAGGTTTCGAAAGGCCCCAGCTCCCAGTTGAAACCCCACTTCATGGCATTGTCTACGTTGTAAATATCATCGGCGATTTCTGGGATTCGGCGGGCGGCATAGAGGAGGGATTCACTGACCACTTTCCAGGCAAACTGGCCGGCGCGGTCATCCGCATAGATTAGGGCCTTGATCTTTTTGCCCACACCCGATGCCGCCTTGGCCTCATCCAGTGAGGGGAATTTCACCTTTTGCTCTGGAGAGTATTCCATGGTCTTGTAATCCAAAACCAGGGTTTCCTTTCCGGCCTCGGTCTTAACTCTCTTGTAAAAACCCTGTCCGGTTTTGTCTCCCAGCCATTTGTTTTCAATCATCCTCTGGATAAAATCCGGGATTTTAAATGTTTCCCGCTTCTCGTCGTTGGGAGCGTTCTCGTAAAGGTTTTTGGCCACATGAACGAAGGTATCCAGACCCACCAGGTCCGTGGTCCGGAAAGAAGCGCTCCTCGGCCGGCCCATGGCTGGTCCGGTGATTGCGTCTACTTCCCCGATGGTATAGCCCTCCTCGGCCATGGTTTTAATTAAATGGAGCATGCCGAAGATACCCACCCGATTGGCAATGAAGTTTGGGGTATCCTTGGCGTAAACGATCCCTTTCCCAATCCTCCGTTCCCCAAAGTCAGCCATAAACTTGACCACTTCGGGTAAGGTCTCCGGAAGAGGAATGATCTCCAAGAGCTTCATATACCGGGGCGGGTTGAAGAAATGTGTGCCCAGGAAATGCTCTTTGAACTCCAGGTTCATCCCCGCGCATATGTCCTTGATTGGGATGCCCGAAGTGTTTGAGCTGAAGATCGTGCCAAGTCTGCGAACCGCCGCGACTTTTTTGAACAGGTCTTGCTTGATTTTTAGATTCTCGACGACCACTTCGATGATCCAATCCACCTCTGCTAGGCGTGCCATATGATCTTCGAAATTGCCTACCTCGATCAGCCTGGCAAACTCGGGAACGGCCAAGGCCGCCGGGCGGGCTCTAAGTAAATTCTGCTTACCCATCAGCGCGAAGCGGTTGCGCACCTCCGGATGCTGGAAGTTAAGACCCTTCTTCTCCTCTTCTGCTGTCAACTTGTTAGGAACAATGTCCAGCATGATGGAAGGGATGCCCACGTTTGCCAGGTGGGCGGCGATCGTTGCCCCCATCACGCCAGCTCCCAGCACGGCTGCTTTCTTTATTTTCTTTTCCATATTTCCTCCGATCTGAAAGGTCAACGGCCCAAATCCTTGCCCCCTCCAAGCTTTCGAGGCCCCTGGACGGCAAGAGAATTTTGGGGCCAAGTCCTCATGAACAGAAGATCTGCCATTTCCTAACAGTCTTTTAATCCCCCCTCTTATCCCTTATTCTGCGTTTTTAATAAGGCCTCTACACACCTCGATAGATTTCTGCAGGTCTTTCTCTGGAATTCCCCGCGTTAAGTGTTTGTAAACCCGGCTGACCACTTGATCTAACTTCTCCTCCAATTCTTTTCCCCGGGCCGTAAGACATATTTTATAAGCCCTTCGGTCCGTGGGATGGTCCTCCCGGCGCAAGAGGCCGGCCCCTTCCATGCGGTCAATCAGGCTCGTCATGGTAGATTTTTCCAGATGGGCTCTACCTCCCAGGGCGCTGATGTTCAGGCCATCTTTGTCCCATAGCGCCTGGAGAACAGCGAAGTAGGCTACAGAGATGTCCGCCAGGCCGCTTTCCTTGAGCATCCGGTTCACAAAATTATTCATCGCCCAGGTTGCCCTCGAAAGAAGAAACCCCATCTGATATTCCATCTTCATCGATTGGCCTTTTCTTACTTGAGACGTTTCATAAACTCCTTATAGGATGAGCCCTAAAAAAGTTCGAAACCATACTATATGAGATAAAACTATCTGTCAAATGAATTATCAATCCCTCATTGAAAATTTCAACTTGACCCCCCTCAGGCGAACAGTATTCCCACCAGCGATTCTCTCTACCGTTGGGCCGCCCAGCCAATCGGAAGAGATTCTTAAGTGATTGATCCAGGAGGGGATGATGGACATTGCCCGCCTATATTTCTACGATGGCTTCCCAGAAGGTGACAGCTGAGCATTTGCCCTCCTGGGTGAAATGATCCGGGAAGTTAGGAAAAACTAACGCGCTCAGGGTCCATCACATTGTTTGAGAATTACACGGATTTTTAAGGGATTACAAAAAAGTGGGCAAACAGAATGGGAAGCTCGCTTGGGCTTCATGAATAAACTTTAGCTATTCTTTAAGCAGAGAGAGAAGCTCTTGTTGCAGAGCTAACCCCCACTCACTGGGCTCGTCCCGCAGAGATGCTTTGACAAAAGAAAGGGCGCGCTCCCAGGTGGGCTGAGCTTGCCCCTCCTCTCCCATTGCCCGGATGATCAGCCCCATCTTTAGATGATTGTCGGCCATAAGGAGGTTGGGGAAAAAAAGGATACGGGTTCCTTCGAAGAGGTGGTATGCCGCGCAATCCTCGTCTATATGATGCCGAAGAAGAGTGGAGAAAAAATCGTTAGAAGAGCGGTATAATCTCATGGCCTCTGGGTAGGCCCTTTCCCGGAAAAGTTTTTCCGCTTTGGCCTTCGACTGTACCCCTCCGCGATAGAAATCCCGGACTTCCTTTGCATCTTCCGGAGTTACCTCGAGCCCTTCATTTTCCTCGAAGACTGCTTCCAGGTTGGCCTGCTTCAGGGGGATTAGAGGCCTATTCTTAGGAGGCAGGGTTGTGGCAGTGCAGCCCAAGAAGGTCAAAAAAGCAAAGAGGACAAAAAGTAAAAATAACCTCCTTTTCATCCATCATCTTTCTTTGAGCAACTGATCGATGACACTTAGGGCTTCTGGGCCGGTCCATTCCACCGGACCCACTGCCCGATAGCGCACCATCCCCTGGCGGTCGATCAGGTAGCTTGTTGGATGGGCCCATAGACCGAATAGCCTCCCCACTTTTCCTGTTTTGTCCAGGAGAACAGGAACATTCAGCGATTCCTTCTCCAGGTATTTCTCGACGGTTTCACGGCTTTCTTTGCTGTCGATGCGGAATAAAATTAAACCCTTAGGGCTGTACTGGGTGGATAATTTTTCAAAACAAGGACTCTCCTTCCGGCAATTTGGGCACCACGTGGCCCAGAAGTTGATCAGGGTGACCTGCCCCCGGTGATGCCGTATATCCACCATCTTGCCCTGAAGGTTCTCCAGAGAAAAAACTGGGGCAGGCATGGGTTTGGCATAAGCATGAAAAATCATTGACCCCGCTGAGCTCTGATTCCATGTCCACTCAGTGCTTTGCGCCCAAAAGAAGCCCGCACAAACCAATGCCATTATGAATTTCAGCATCGGCCTCTCCTCAATTCCTCCGTTTCGTACTCCCCGGGGTTCAATGGATTTATTTTCTTATAACATGAAATTCTAAAATGGGCAATCTTTTTGCCGGGAATTTAACCCTTGGCATCATCCTGCAAAAAAGGAACATAAATTACCTAAATTTTTCCCTTGACTAAAATAACGACTTTTGTTAGCCTTAATTATAAACAATGGGGAATTTTTCAAATCTCCCGTAGTGGCTTTATGAAGGAGGAAAGTTTCCTCAATCGTTTTATGTAATTGTGGAAGCCATTTGCCAAATGAAAGGAGGTGAAGGGGAGTGAAAAAATGGATTAACATGGTTGCGGCGTTGTTTGTCCTAGCGGCATTTTCCTTAGGCTGCGCCGGAATGGTTGGCACGGACCAGCAAGTGAAATGCCCGAAATGCGGAGCAGTTTTTACGATTGATGAAGGATTGAAGGGCATGAAACCCATTGGAAGGTGAAAGAGCTCTAGGCCGCGTAAAGGCCGGGGCTGTCAATCCCCATCTCTATGAAAAAAAAATACCCAGGGGAAGGACAAAGGTTCTTCCCCTCTTTTTTTCTCCAAGCCCTCCTTCTGGCCTTGGCTCTCGGGTCCTACTTTTTCCCCCTTACAGCCACAGCTCAGCGAACCGAGAGGGAAGGGCTTTCCCGCTTCGACCGATTGGCCGAAGAAGCCACCCTGTTGAATAAGCACGGCCAATTTGACAAAGTCATTACCCTCCTCGAACCTCACAAAGCAGATAGGAAGAACGATAGCGCCCTTTTTTTCAATGAACTGGGATTAGCCTATCGACAAAAGGGAAAGCTTTCCGAGGCGATCCGGGCATACCAGTCCGCCCTCTCCCGCGACCCCGAAAACCCCGTCATTATGAAAAACTTGGGAGACGCATTTTACTTTAACAAGGAATACCCGAAAGCCGCTGAGCAGTACCAAAAGGCCTTGCGGTCAAACCCACGCTTCCAACAAGCTCACTCCACCTTGGGTCTCGCTTATTACCAACTACAAAGGTATAGTGAAGCCCTGGAGGAGTTCGAGATCGTTCTAAAATTAAATCCTAAGGACGAGCAGGCAAAAGAATTCCGGGAGGAAATTCTTAAAAAAATAAGGAAGTAAAAAGGAAAAAGGAGAATTGGCCGAGAAGGCGAGGGCCGATACGGAGGCATTCATAGCTGCCTTCAAAAGCAGGAAGTGCCCTTCCTTCTTCTTGGGTCACAATATTGAACCGAAAGATTATTCATATCGACATGGATGCTTTCTATGCTTCTGTGGAGCAACGGGATTTCCCTTCCCTCAAGGGGAAACCAGTCATCGTGGGCGGGGGCGAGGAAAAAAGAGGAGTGGTCTCATCCGCTTCCTATGAAGCCCGCATCTTTGGAGTCCACTCGGCGATGCCCACATCGCAGGCCAAAAGGCTCTGCCCCCAGGGAGTCTTTCTGCCCGTCAGAATGCACCGCTATCAAGAAGTCTCTGAGCAGATCTTCAGGATTCTGAGAGCTTATACCCCCCTGATTGAGCCTCTCTCATTGGATGAATCCTTTCTTGACGTTACGGGGAGCGAAAAACTTTTCGGGCCCTCCTTAAAGATCGCTAAAGAAATCAAGAAGAGAATCTATGAAACGACCGGAGTCACGGCTTCAGCGGGAATTGCCCCGAATAAATTTCTCGCCAAGATCGCCTCCGACCTAAAGAAGCCCGACGGATTGGTAGAAATAAGGCCAGAGGAGGTGTCAGAATTTCTCCGCGACCTACCCATCTCCAAACTGTGGGGTGTAGGCAAGTCAACTGAAGAAGTTTTGAAAGAAATGGGGATTTGGCGGGTCGGCCAATTGGCGGCCTACCCAACGGAGGGAATCGAGCGCAAACTGGGGAAATTTGGCCTGGAGCTCGGTGCCTTAGCCAGGGGGGAAGATGACCGGCCGGTAATCCCCGAGGCGGAAGCCAAGTCCATCAGCCAGGAGGAGACCTTCACCCCGGACCTCCGAGATCTGGAAACGATTAAAAAAGTCCTCTTGAATCAATCCGAGAGGGTGGGATGGGACCTTAGAAAGCAAAGGCTGAAAGGGTATACCGTTCAGCTGAAGGTCCGTTATCCTGACTTCAGCTTGGTCACCCGGAGTGCCACTCTGCGCGCTTCGACGGATCAGGGGATAGAAATATACCAGACAACCCTCAGGCTACTGGATAAGACGGAAGCTCTACAAAAGAGAGCCAGACTCCTCGGCGTCGGCATCTTCAACTTGCGCCATCGCGACGATCCCGAGCAATTTTCTCTATTCGATTTCAACAGGGAAAAGGTTGAACGATCCACTGAAGCCGTGGACCGCATCCGAGAAAAATTTGGCCCAAACGCCATCCAAAGGGCTTCTCTTGCCCAAAAGATAAATAAAGAGAAAGGAGTAAGGAAGCAGAATTCAAGAGAGAAAAAGATTTTCTTTTGATCACTGCCTTCTGCCTTCGGTCTTCTGATTTTTGCCTTCTGCCAGAAGTTCCGCAGCGAACCTCTCCTGGAGGAACTGGTAAATTTTCTCGCCAATTTTAAGGCCGAGTTCGATGAACTCTGGGCCGTAGGTCTTCCCCGTACCTGTGCGGAAGGTGTCTTTGATCCCGGCGATTTCCCTCATGCCCTTCGGAAACCTGCGAATCAAGCGCATGACGGGTGCCTGTGAGAAGCGAAGCATTTGCCAGAGGGTGAAAGTAAAATTGTCCGGCCCCCAGCGAAATTTGTCAGAATCGTAGAGGGCATTACTAATCATTTGCCCGATGGCGGAGTCGACCCTCTTGGGCTCAACGAAGGCTTCGTGATTGGCAATCGCTTCCACGATATATCTTCCATTTTCCGGGGGGAGGGAAAACTCCGCTAGAATTTTCTCAGCCGCCGCGGCGCTGGATTTGGCATGATCTTTTTCGCCCCGGCGTAGGTCATGGAGGAGGCCGGCGATTTGGACCAGGATGCCCGCTTCGCGTCTGGTCGAATCCTCCAAAGGAAGTCTGGCCCCCTCGAGGTACACCAGGGCTCCGGCTTCAATGGCCACTTTTTCTGCATGATCCATCCCGTGCCCGAAGTTATCTTGCAGCGCGTGGAAGACAAGTTCCCGGCACTTCAAAACCTGTTCATCTTTGCCAAAGACAGAGCGGGAAAGATTGAGCCATTCACCGCAGGAGGCGTAGAAGCGGGGAGGCGGGAAAGAGGCTGCGATAACGCGAGAGGCATCGATCATCTCTTCGTAAATATCCTTCATCGCCTCTCCTCGGGAATCAAGTCGCCTGTTCGACTTTGACATTTAAAATGACGTGGGAAGATTGATCCGGAGCCAGCCGAAGCTGGGGGGGAGTGACCTCTACCCCCACCGAGATTCTCGTACACTCCTTTATGGCCGATAAATCCACCGGCTCGGTAAAGACTGCTCGAACTTTCGCCAGGGCGCTTTCAGGGCCCTGGAGGAGGATAAAAGGAGGATCTATGAAGAAAGATTTTAGACGCAAGGGGCGGGGAAGCTTTCCGACGAAGTGAGCCTTAACCCGAACAGACCTGTTCTTCACAAGTTCCAGGGTTAGGCGAACCGATGTAGGGTTGATCTTGGTGATCTCCGTTCCCAAGGGTGTGCGGATGTTATCCAGGGTTAGGCGGAGGTAGTTTTGACCGGGCTGCGCCTGAGATAGGTCTACATGGGCCCTCACCTGTTCAGGGGCGATACCGAAGATCATCCCCCGGGATCCGCGGATCCCCACTTCAATTGTCTTCAACCCCTCTCCGGCAATCTCCATATTCGGTGGAACGTTGCGGTACTCCAGGGGGATGGTGAAGCGCAGCTCTGCGCGCTGCTGGCCGGCGATGAAGCCCCAGAGCCCCAGCACCAAGATCAAAGAGACGCTTTTGGGCACAAGGTTCGCAGTCAAATTGGCTTGCCAACGCCCTTTCGTCCGCTCAGGTTTGAGGAGCATGGATTCCAGCCGCCCTTTGAGATCCTCCGGATGGATCATCGGACTGATCTCCCCTCCCATTGCCAATAAAACTTCTCCCCGCTCTTCGGAAACGATCAGGGAAATCGCATCGCATCGCTCGGTGATGCCGATTGCCGCCCGATGACGGGTTCCATAGTTTCGGGGCAAGCCCGGGTTGTCCGAAAGGGGGAGGTAGCAGCCCATGGAGAAGATCCGCCCTTCGTGGATCACCACCGCTCCATCATGGGCTGGAGAGTTGGGGAGGAAAATGCTGGAAAGGACCTCGTAGCTCACCCGGCCATCTAAAGGGATGCCTCCTTTGAGATGGTCCTCCAGAATATCCCGTCTCTGAAAGACGATGAGGGCTCCGATGCGTTTCTGGGCCAATTCAAAAGCTGCCCGCACGACCTCTTCTATGACCAATCGGTCAACAGCCTCAGGACGCCCCAGAAAGAAGCGTAGCGGACTCATCCGCTCCAGCACCTGGCGGATTTCTGATTGAAAGATGACTACCGCAATCACTAAGATAACAGCCCACAGATACTGCAGGATCCAGGTGGTGATGAAAAGCCCCGACCAGCGGGCCAGGAGATAAAGAAAGCCCAGAGCCGCGAGGGCAATCAAAATGCGCAGCGCCCGGGTCCCCTGGATCCAAGCATACAGACGGTAAAGGATGAAGGTAATCAAGAAGATGTCTACAACATCCTGCCACCGAATGCTGGAAAGGACATTCACCAAATAAGAAATCGTCGTTTCTCCTCAGGGGGTCTTCTGGTCCGATATGATATTACAAAGGGTCCCAGAAATCTACCCTATCCATTTATCATTTATATATTTTTCGACCGAAAATAGAAAACAGAAAACGCCTAAACGGAAGGGATTATCCAACAGGGTTTGGCCCGCCTGACTCTGTTTAAGAAAGGTGGAGGACCTTGCGCACCACTTCCTCAGGATCCCGCCCTAAGACTCGAACCAGGGGTTCTTTGCCCAAATCTCCCCGGTCAAATATGATATCGGGCATCTTTTTCGATTTTTGTAAAACCCGGTGCACCCCCCAGCAGAGGAAAAAGCCCTCCTGTTGTTTCATCCGGGCAGGTTCTTCCCTCCGGCTGAAATGACCCATAAAGAACCCGGCTTTCTTCGCCCGGAGCAAAATTTCTTCAGTGAATCGCAGGTTCATGGCCGAGCGCATCTCAGGATCATGGACCATGGCCGTAAGGATAATCCTGGCGATAGGCTGAGAGGCCCCGAATTCTGGGTCAGCCACCTTGAAAATTTCCTTTCCCACTCGCACGAATTTCCCAGGAAAAGAGGCGACGTCCTCCACCCCTCGGGCATAGGGAAGAGCATATCCCAGATTGGACTGGACCTCCGGGAATAAGTCTCCGACCTTCCGCCCCTGGAGGTTTTGGAAAGCCTCTTTGAGCCTCTGAACAATTCGATACTGCTCGATGTCCCTGGCGACGTAAGCATACGGATTGACCGGACCTTGGCCGTGACCCAGGGGAAAAGAGAATTGGATGGCGGAGGTGACAAAGGCTTTCGCTTTCTCCACAGCCTCCAAGGCCGAGCTTCCCTTGGCCAATTCCACGGCAATGGCCGCGGAGATCGTGCATCCTGTCCCGTGGGTATGAGGGGTGTGAATGCGCACGCCCTGGAGGTCGTAAAACTTTCGCCCATCGAAGAATACATCTACCGGCTCCTTAGAAAGATGCCCGCCTTTGATGAGTACATTCCTCGCCCCCATCTTGTGGATCTGGACCGCGGCCTCTCGCATTCCTTTCAGACCTCTGATTTTGCATCTGGTCAAAGCTTCGCTCTCCGGGAGGTTTGGGGTGATTACCTGGGCCAGCGGGAGGAGCTCTTTCTTCAAGATTTCTTCCGCTTCCGGAGAGAGGAGTCTTGCCCCATTCTTGGCGACCATCACCGGGTCTACGACTATTTTGGAGATGCGATATTTGCGGACTTTCTGGCAGACGGCCCGGACGACTGCAGAGTTGCTGAGCATTCCAGTCTTCATGGCATCCACACCGATGTCTGAAATGACAGCCTCCATCTGTCGCGCAACGAAATCGGCTGGCACCTCGTGGATTCCCTTCACCCCCAGGGTGTTCTGGGCAGTCAGAGCGGTCACAGCACTCATCCCGAACCCTCCCAGGAGAGCGATGGTCTTTAAGTCCGCCTGGATCCCAGCCCCCCCTCCAGAATCCGACCCGGCCACAGTTAAAACGCGGGGGACCATTTCTAAGCTCCTCCGAACGAACCACTTCCCCTTCATGGACCATCTTGGCGATTCCATATCCTGTTATTATTTTAGCGTAATCCTCCAGTGTGTCAATCAATGGTATGAAATTTGTGAGTTGTGGAACCTGCCCAATCCTAGGTTTCCATACGCCGGGAAGTAATCGGAAGGTCCTCGGAGAGGGCGTTGCGCTGGAAGGAAAGCCCGGTCGTTAATTCCTTCCAGAAAAGGTCTGCCTGGGCGAAGGGGAAATAGAGGATCTGGGGGTCCTTCAGTTCTATCTGGCATCCCCGGAGCCAGGACCTGGCTTTTTGGCTGGCCTGCGGAATCAAGGCGCCGAGGACTACGGGGCCCATCTCCCGAGCATCCATGTCGGGCAGACTTCCTCCAGCAGTTACGGGATGGGAGCCATCTGGGAAAGAACCCGGTTTGATTTCAGGCTGAATGTAAGTCAGCCGGCTGGCCAGGGTATGCAGGACCTGAGGGCTGCGAAATTTTACGGCAGGAACGTAGAAATAGATAGGCCTCCGGGCCTCCTCTGGTTTCACCACCCTCAGGGGCGGGGCGAACTGGTAAAGCCCAGCCATGGTTTCCAGGCGCTCTCCAATCGATTCCAGCACCGTTTTACATCGCCAGAAGGGAATCCAAAGCAACTTTTCCCAGGATTGGCCTCCTGGGGGGGGAATTACAGAATAACCGGTTTCCGCCCATTCGCCACCGCTTTCCCGGAAGAGGCGTCGGCAGTTAGGACAAAAGTGAAGCACGCTTAAGGGACGGAAGGGGAATTCCCAGCCGCAGTTCGGACAACGGAAGGGAAGGAACCGGATCTCGCTGAATTCAAAAGATTTGCGACTCTCTTCTCCCTGGAGTTTCTGTTGAATCAAAGATGGATTCGGCGGAGAGCCGATGATACTTCCCCCAACCGCATCCAGGAGTAGAGATTTCCGTCCGTCGCCATCTTGATATTCGATGTGCCAGAGCGGAAAGTAGATTACAGAGTAGCTTCTTCCCACCAGCCGGTGGAGGATCACTTCGGGGGCCAATTCTTCGGCCTCGAAAAATACATTAGAAAACCGATCTGCCTCAGCCTGGACCTGCTCCAGAGAAATCTCCAGAGGAAGGAAAGAATCCCTCTTTTCCAAGTGCTCCCGGCCAAAGGGCTGGAGGCGAAGTACCTGGACACGAACCCCCAAGGTAGGAAGGCCTATTTCCAGGGCCGCGTATCCAGGGATGGTATGGTCTAATACCCGGGTCAGCAAAACTTTCAACCTCTCCATTGGAGGAGGAACCCCGGCCTCGATCTCAACCTTCATGGGTTTCAGCCCAAAGACCCAGCGGTACACAATTCCGCGCATGCGCCAAAACGGGGCATGGAAGAGGAAGGTCTGTAAAATCTGGGGGGAAGGCTTTCCTGCATTTCTTAGGCTTTCCAAAGCTCGGGCCGCAGCCGCCGGAGCGTCATGGACCTGAGCCGGGAGAACGTATCGGAGTACTCCTTCCCTTCCCACTACCAGCAGCGAGGAGCCACAGAATTGGCAGTGAAATACCTGGGCTTCTTCCAAAAAATCGATGTCCCCCCCGCATTGGGGACAATGGATCAAGATTCTTACTTGGGATTCTTCGGCCACTTCCATAGATATTAACTGGGGAATACAGAATTCAGGAGACAGGAGTCAGAATAACTGCTTAATATTTATTTCTTCTGTATTCCCTGGGCAAAGGTTTTTCTCTCGGTTTCTGCGAAAATCTGCGTCCTATTCAAGCTTTTCCCCGCACTGATTGCAGAAGGTAGCCCCCGGCATGGCCTTGGTCCCGCACTTGGAGCAGGTGATCTCCGGCTTTTCGACCTTGGCTCCGCAGACCATGCAGAAGTTGGCTTCCACAGGGAGGTCTTTCCCGCACTGAAGACACTTATTGATCTTTACAATCTGGGTGCCGCAGGAAAGGCAGAACCGGGCTTCGAAAGGAATCTTGGCAAAACACTTGGGACACTCGAGCTTTTTCGGGCTGGGGGTCGTTTTGCTTCCTTCCTCCATACTTTTCAGCAGGATACCGGGAAGCATCATTCCCATCCCAGCCCCAACGCCTAGGCCCATGCCGGAGGCTGCGGCAGCTCCAGCCCCAGTCCCTTCGGCTTTGGCCGCGTCCCCCAGGGCTTTGGCGGCCTTGAACTTGAGGAAGGAATCCAGATTACCCACGGCCTGCATCCCGCTCCGTTCATCGATCATCTTCTGGACATCGTCCGGAGGGGTAATGTTGTTGATAAAGAGGTCCACCAGCTCCAGGCCATATTTCTGGAAATCCTGGGTTACCCTGGCCTTCAGGGCCACGCCAAAATCGTTGTAATGGGGAGGAAGCTCGAAGATAGACTGGAGAGTCTCGCCCAAGAGATCGTTCAGTCGAGATACGATTACGTCCCGCAGGTAATTAGAGATCTCATCGGTGGTGAATATCCCCTGAGTGCCGATCAATGTGTTGATGAATAGGAGGGGCTGGATGATGCGCATGGTGTAATTGCCGAACCCTCTGAGCCTTACCACTCCCAGTTCCCGGTCCTTGAAAGCCACCGGCTCCTGGGTGCCCCATTTCAGATGAGTGAAGACCTTCAGGTTGGTGAACAAGATCTCCACCCGAAATGGGCTTTTGAAAGCGAAGGGTAGGCTCAGGACCTTGGTCAAAAGGGGAAGGTTCATGGTGGAAAGAGTGTGGCGGCCGGGTCCGAGGACATCGTACCCCTTGCCATCTCGAAAGAAAACCGCCCCCTGGCTCTCCCGGACGACGAGCTGGGCTCCAAACTTGATTTCAGCGGATCCAGACTCAGGGATCCGATGAACCATCTCCAGGCCGGTTTCGTCAAACCACTCAATCACTTCCAGAAACTGACTCATATACTCCTCCTCATTCAAGGGTCCTATTTTTCATTACCGGATCGGGCGGGCCGGCCATAAAATCATTTCGCTGGCGGAATTTTTTTCCCAGAGCATCCAGAAGATGAAAAACCTCTTCGGCCATCGTTTTCCCTTTCTCTGGAGAGGACTGGGAGTTGAATTCCCCCACTTTAGCCTGAAGTCTTTCGAGATCATCCATGAGAGAAAGGTCGATGGAATAAAGGCGATCCAGCTCTTCTTCCCGAATCTTCTCCAGGTCAAAGATCCCTGCATAACCATAGCTGGCGTATCGGATGGTGTCGGCCATTTGCTGGATGCGGGAAGAGACTCGATCCAATTCTTCCAGAAGATCGTATTGGCCTTTCTGGCTTAAATTTAAGATGGCGCGGGTAAGTTGAGATCGGGCCTCTTGGAGTCGGGAAGCCATGTGTTCCCGGAGGTGTTTGTCTGTTTCCCTGCGGTGCTCACGGTCCCGGTAGGTGCGGACCCCGGGAATCCGAGCCAGCCACTTCTCTACTCGGTCTGAAAATCCTTTGCCGGCTTTCATTCGTCCTCCTTAGTTCAAGATCAGCCAGGAATGGATGAACCTTAGCTCCACCTCAGCATGATGTGCG
Organism: uncultured delta proteobacterium; assembly: GCA_963760605.1. Lineage (GTDB taxonomy): Bacteria > Desulfobacterota > SM23-61 > SM23-61 > SM23-61 > CAVXFA01. The sequence continues at coordinate 90,852 of CAVXFA010000101.1, forward strand.
GCCAGTGGCTAATAGATATACCCTTGCGGGGGACTCCTTTTTAATCTGTGATCCGACAAAACAGTTTATTGCCAGCAGCGATCGGGTCCTGCCGGGCCAAATGGGTGGCTCCTAATTTGAGTCGATGGCCGGTAGTAAACGAGGCCTTTTTCATTTGATCGGCTACGTCGAGAAATCTCTTAAATGTTTTGCTCAAATTTTCCATGGGATGTGTCTTTGCAGGCTTTCCGTCCTATCTGAAATACCTTAGAAATTAAGGTGCTACATCTTGTCCTGGGCGAAGACAAGAGAGAAATCCATATAAGCGGCGTTGAAGTAGATGAGGGCAGGCCCGGTCCTGAAATGGGGGTCCAGGAGATCAAGGCGGAGAAGAACCCAACAGTTAGGATGCCTTCATTTTTTTTCTTTACATCATCCTTGATCTATTCAATACTGGCCATGGAGGGCGAATGACTCCATGCTTTCCTCACAGGCCTTTCTCGCGGCCCCCATCCTCCTCTTTGCGTGCTTCATGCCCTCCCATGCTTTTGCCCGGATGCCGCTAGACACTGAGACCCTCTTGAAAAAGATAGAAGCCACCTATGCAGAAGTTAAGGACTACCAGGCAGAGATAGAGGATCGGACCTACAATCGCGACGGTTCATTCCAAATAAAACAATTCTTATACACTTTCAAGGAACCGGGATGGATTCGGCTCGATTTCGAGACCCCTTATTCAGGGATGGTCCTGGTTTATCCTGACAAGAACGGAGAGGTGGTAATACGTCCAGCGTGGTTTCCCTTTTTTAAGTTCCATCTGGCACTGGATAACCCCCGCTTGCGGGTGGCTTCAGGGCAACGCCTTGACCAGACAGACCTGGGCCTCCTGATTAAAAATATCGGCCACAGCCTTACGGACCAGCGTCGAGGTCCAGTGGAAATTACCGAGGAAAACCCGTACATTCGAATTCAAGTATTGGCGGAGAACCATTTCCAGAAAGGAGTCGTAACGCTGTACCATTTTCTCATTGATAAGGAGCTATGGCTTCCAGTGCGGGTGGAGGAATCAACGCCGGAGGGTCGCCTGGAAAGAAAAGTCATCCTTCGGAACCTGAAGACCAATATCGGCTTCCCCGATAGTTTCTTTCAATTGGATGGATGAAAAATGGAAATGAATGCAGGCATGAATGGCAAATCGAGCGATCGGAGGTCGGAGTGGTTCGTACCGAAATTCGGCCCTCCCCAATTCCGATTCATTATGGGTCTACTTTTTCTACCTTACACAGGAATGGTCCTCTCGTTTGCGATTATCGGCTCGGTGCTCGCCGAGCCTATCGATAGGAACCGGGTCCTGGCCATTGTTGTAATCTATTTTCTCGGACTGGGAGTTGCGGCGCATGCGTTGGATGCTCTGGGGAGCAGGAGTGTAAAACCATGGGGGAGTGTTTTTACGAAACGGCAATTGTGGCTCACGGCGATCCTCTCTCTGGGGGTCGCTTACCTCATTGCCATCTACTTTATGGTCCGATACGTTCCCTTACTTTGGTTTGTGGCGATCGGCGAAGGTTTCTTTGTCTTTGCTTACAATCTGGAATGGTTTAAGGGAAGGTTCCATACGGATAAATGGTTTGCTTTTTCCTGGGGCTTTTTACCCGTTTTGGCTGGTTATATCATGCAAACCAATAAAATCTCCGTCGCAGCGCTGGCTCTGGCAGCGTCGATGGCCCTCTTCAGCAATGTCGAGATAAAAGCCTCGCGTCCTTATAAGGACCTCAAACAGCGTTTCAACACCCTGGGGGAGGAAGAAAAATCCTTGATGGTCAGGTATGAGGCCATCCTCAAAAGTATCAGCCTCGGGGTTATTTTCCTGGGGGGAGGGTTGTTGATCTGGCGAATGCTCACTTGAGTTCAGGGAAGCCTTTGCCCTGTGGCCCATCGTCAGATACTGGGGATTGGAGGAATCGGGATGTTTACGAGCTTTCAGGATTATCTGGCCGCACTGAAGCCAAGGTTGGATGAGGCCTTCAAGAGGCAGTTATCCATCTTATTGGGAAGTATTACCCATGAGGGATGCCGCTTCTCTCATGGGTACCCTGGAAGCGGGGAAAAAAATCAGAGGATGCCTCTCCTGCATGATCAGTGAGGCTTTGGGGGGGACCCTTGAATCGGCCATTCCCAGGGCAATTGCCGTAGAGCTCATCCAGGCGGCCACATTAATCCATGATGACTTCGTGGATCAGGACACCGTGAGAGGAAACAGGCCCGCCGCCTGGACGTTGGAAGGTGCGCGCCGAGCTGTTTTGATCGGAGATGTCATTTTTGCGACCGCCATCAAGATGATGAACGACCTCAGTCGGGAGGACGGCGTGGCGGTTTCCCGGGCCATTGCCCAGGTGTCCGCGGGGGCGTTGCACGAACCACTGGATCCCTTGACGCTAACCCGCGAGATTAAATCCCATAGATGGAGTGATCAATTGTATGAAAAGATCATTCATCTCAAAACGGGTATCCTCTTTGGCACCGCTTGCCATCTTGGGGCGATCGCGGCGGGAGCCGATGAGAAACTCGGGGAGATTACTTATCGGTACGGATTACGGATTGGGGAAGCCTACCAGATCGCGGATGACCTGAAGGAGGTGAAGCAGCACCTATTGAGGCGGTCAATTTATCCGGAACAAATGGTAGCCCTGGCGCCAACATTCCTCTATTTTGTTCGGGAGATGCGCCCGTATATTCTGATCGTTTTGCAGGGAGAATGCCTGGAATTCGACGAGTCCGTAGCCGAATTTTTGGATCGGGCGGTGAAGCTCATGGAGCATGAAATCGAACGGCGATTACAATCTGCTGTATCTGAAATCGAAGTGGATTTTCCGAAGAACGAATACCGCGAGCTGGCGCGAAGGACGCCGTGGGATCTGATCCGGATGTTCAATGAATCTTAAGCCACCTACACCCTCCTGGCCGTAACGATGGTTGAGGTGCCAAAGGTGAGAGATTGGACTTGAATATCTGCGAAGGAATTTTCCTTTAGGCATCCGACCAGCTCGTCGACCCACTTCGTCTCCCGGAGCAACTCCGGTAACTCATAATAAATTGTCTTCCATTGGGGATGCTTCCAGCTCCCGACCGTTTGTAAAAGCTTGAAATAAACCTGCCAGATCCGGGCAAATGTCCCATTCGGGGGGTAGGTAAAATCGTGCATGATCAGACGCCCCCCGATGCGGAGCATTTTTTTTATGTTGCGGATCAAACTTCCCAACTCTGCATATTTGGCTAAATAGGATGAGGTGATGCAGTCAAAGCTCTCCTCCAGGAGCACATCCTCGGCCCTCCCCAAAATGAATTCGACATTGCTTAATTTTATGGCCTTGGCTTTTTCTATGGCGATGTTTAAATATTCATCGCGTAGCTCAACCCCTACGACCCGACAACGGGGAAACTTATGGGCGATTTTGAAAGTGAGAATCCCCGTACCACAAGCCTGATCCATGATTCGGATTGAATCTTCCGGGATCTTTTCCAATATCTTTTTTTTCCACCAGCGATCGAATCCCAGGGTAGAGAGGTTGACCATATAATCATACGTCGGCCCGGTACCCGCGAAGAAGCGATTAACAAGCTCTACCTTTGGATTTTGGTTCATAGAAATTTTGGGAGGTTTACGGGGCAATACGGCGCAGGCATCCCCAGCATCATCTCAAATTCCTCACCAACATTCCAGCTTCCTTCAAGCCTACCTTCATGCCCATTCTTTTTGAGTTTTTTCTAAGCACCCACGCCTCTTTCATTCCCAGAGGTCCGTTTCCTCTGAGCTTATCGATCACCTTTCGTTCAGGCTTCATCCAGCTGAATTCTCTTAGTATGGCTTCGGTATATCCCTTGGGATCATCCCACCATTGCATCAAAATCTGCACACTCCTCATTCCCGGAATGACTCCATCTCCAGCGAGCGGGGCTACACATCCGATCGCTTCTCCGATCCCCCACACCGCACGGTCTCTTTCATCGATGACAAATGGCTGCGAGTATTGCGGTGCCGTGAGGCGGATTTTACCCGCACAGGCACAGATGATGGTCCTCGATGGCATTTTTCCCAACCCAACCCAGCTCTTCCATGATTTTACGCGGATCGGAAATAAGGCTACCGCATCCGATGTGAAATTCATGATTCGCCAGGGGGAAGCACCATGCATAGCCTATTCCTCCCAGCCGAATTCGGTTCTCCAGTTGGGCATCCGTCTGGATCCGCCACTGTATGCATGGCAAAAGGATATCCTCCTGAATCGCCGGCAAAAAGGCCCGCGAAACCCCGGTGGCATCAATTATTTTCTCGTAGTTTGTCACGTCGAGAGGGGAATATTTTATCTTTGCACCTTGCAGCAAATCTCTAATAAGCTCCGGTTTATTAAATGTGGTCAGATCTGCCGGAATCCGCAGGTCGTCCATCACCACATATTCAAAGTGGCGCAAAAAATATTTTCCCGGGTCGAGTCCGGAAGCTTTAACAAGTTCAGCGAAGCCCTTGGAAGTACCCCAGGCACAGGGACTGATCCCACATCCCGTTCCCGGATGACCATCAAATACGTCGATCTCATGGCCCCGGTTACGTAGGAGCCTGTACAAATATGCGCCCGTCATGCCAGCGCCCGCGATCGCGATCTTCAATTCCTTCCTCCTCAGGGAAATTACGGCCGCTATCTTGGGAAATGGTATAAACCTAAGGCCCAAGATTTATGAGGATGTCATAGGTCTTCTCTTGACCTTAAATTTTTCGTCCTGGGGGGTATGGTCGATCCGATCCTCCCCGACGAATTGGAGGCTTCCTTCCCTGTCCTCCTTATAGACTCGCACGATCCCCTTGGGAAGGGGGATTCCCAGGTGAATCTGGTGTCAGACGCGTTGGTCAAAATGGACAGTCCGAGGATCAGCAGTGGTTCCTCTTTCCAAGCCTGCCTGTACCTATTGTAAGGATTTGACCTTTCATGGATGTGCTCGAATGAGTCCCTTGCCAGTATAAATCTTTAAGGCTCTGGAAATCTGTTCAGGCGGCCACTTTTTTAAGAATGCAGAATTCTGGAAAGCACCCAACTTACGATACTAATCAGGATAGAGCCGATTACGGCTCCCCAAAAACCGCTGACATGGAAGCCTTTTACCAAGGCGGCCACCAGCCAGAGCATCAACCCGTTTATGACCAGCAGGAAAAGGCCGAGTGTCAAGAGGGTGATGGGAAGGGTAATCAAGATCAATAGGGGACGGATTAGGGTATTGACGATCCCCAGGAGCAAGGCCGCGATGAAAGCTGCGAACAAGCCATCTACCCAGATCACCCTCGGCAAGAGGTAGGCCATGAGCAGAATGGCCGCCATGTTAATCAATAAGCGAGCAATGAAGGTCATTATTCTCCTCCTTCGAGCCTCGACCGGATTCTTTTTTCAGAAGCCGATAACTCCATTCCGCAGGCCGGGGGTTCCTACCATTATGCTACCATTATTTCCTCTTTTATTTTGGGCCGCAACCGAATAAGCATCCCCACTCCTTCGGAGGGAATGGGTTTGGAAGTTTTTTCGGCTGGAGGGATGGCAGGTAGGATGCAGGCAGATCAATAGGCCCATTTAACTGCGCTCCACGAATTCCACCATATTCCCATCCAGGTCCTTGACCATGGCAATGTGCACCCCGGGACGGATCTCCCTTTCCGGCAAGGCGAACTCGATCCCTTTGTTCTTGAGTTCCGCGCACAGCTCAGAAAGGTCTTTAATAGGTTTCTCCTCCTGATTTTTCTTAAGAACAGGGGAAACGCCCCTGGAAGCAGATCCGCAATTTTATGGTGTCCCGCATTCTATTCCAAGTGAAGGCAGTTTGCAAAAGGATTTAATGGGAGATTAAATCAGGTTTGGAAGAGAAAAATTTTCCATTATACTGCGTAAGATTCCCTAAACGAGGGGCAGATAACTTTTCAAACTTCTTCAGGGAGGGCAGCCGATGGGAGGGAAGTTCCCTGAAAGCGCCCTTCGAAAAAATTTTTCCGCTCGTCAAATCCTAAATCATCTACCAAATTTACATCCGAACCAATTCCATTTTGCACAACCTTTACGGTGGAATCTAATCTGACATTCCACATGCGGCCTTCAAGCTCGATCGTATAATTCTCTCCCACTTGCGCCCAAGAAAAAACCGGCCAGAGAAAAAAAAGGAATAAAAGATATGCGATCCAACCGGTCCTTTTCATAATCATCTCCTTTCAGGTCTTGGCCACAAGAAATCATGCCCGGTGGGGCAATGGAAAGAAGAAATCTACTCCTGGCCAACAATATAAGTATCGGCTTGAGTTTTGGGTTCTTTACCGATGTTGATAGAAAACCTGGCTTTTCCAGACCCCCCGGACTCCTCCTCGAGGCAAAGAATATTCCCCAGAAGCCGTCGTTGCCCAAATGCCTACTCAGTTGAGCGGGAGATGTAAATAAGAATTAGGAATTAGGGAATTAGGGAGATTATTATGAGGCGGTGCTCCCTCTTTAGGCCGAGCGGGGGCGGTAACCTTTTATCGTAGCTGGTTCGAATTTGGATTCCCCGCTTTCTCTGGGCGCATCCCAAGCTGTCCGAATGGGAGAGATGGTTTCCCGGCCGATTTCGGCCGCGAGCGGTAACCTTGCGCCTGCTTATGGAATGCAAGTCTAACCCATGTCTGTTTACAACATAGAAGAGTTCAGAAAAGGCCTTGACAGGGTTTCCCTTTAGAAATACAGTTAAGCCCGTAAAGCAGACTGGACCCATGGAAACCTGCGCAAAGATTCAGCCACAATCTTTTTAAGAAAGCTGGGTTAGCGAGAAAGGGGGTACGGGGTAAAAGCCAGCGCGGAAAGGAGGGATGGTATATGTAGAAGCCTTCTGGACAAACCCGAGAGGCGAATGATTTATTTGAAAGGAGGAAAAAATATGCGACGCTCATTTATGATCTGGATGGTTCTCAGTCTGGCCACGTTGGCTTTCCTGTTTCCGCAAGCTGCAAATGCCCAAAAGGAGCCGATTCTTGTAGGATTTCCGATGTTCCTTACCGGGGGAGGGGCCCTTTTCGGCCAGCCTTCCAAGGTAGGGGCCGAGATGTTCGTGAAGGAGATTAATGAAAAAGGGGGGGTCCTGGGTAGGCCCATAGAGCTTTTGGTCCGAGATTGTAAAGGAACCCCTGATGAGGCCACCCGGGTAGCCCGGGAGCTCATCTTGAAAGAGAAGGTACAGTTCTTAGTCGGGGGTCTGACTGCATCTCAAGGCCTGGCTCTTTCTGAGGTTGCCAAGACTGAGAAGATTCTCTACATTGCCCCCATTTCCAAGTCAACAGCCATGACGGCTCCGGACAAGCTTCACCCCTATGTATTCAGGGCTGCTGCCAACACAAATACCGAAGGGAGAAGCGCCGCGGTTTTCATGGCCAAGAATCCCTGGAAACGGGTCTATACCATCGGCCCTGACTACGAGTTTGGGCAGATGGTCACCAAAGCCTTCGTGGAATGGATCAAGAAGATAAACCCGAGGTGGAGATCGCTGGGGCAGGGATGGCCAAAACTGGGCGAGGCCGATTATACCCCCTTCATCACCGCCTGCCTGGCGGCAAAGCCAGATGCCGCGTTCTTTTCCCTCTGGGGCGGGGATTTTGTAAATTTTACCAAGCAGGCCAAGCCATATGGGTTCTTTGAAAAGGTAAAGGTCGTGGCCGCTGGAGAGGCAGGATCTCCGGAAACGGCAATTTCCCTGAAGGACGACCTCCCGCTGGGGATCACGACCAATGCCTATGACCTTTTCTACTTCCCCAATACGCCCGAACATAAATCCTACGTGGAACGCTTGAAGGCTTACACCAAGCAAGAATATGCCCCCAGTTTTGCCATTACCGGGTATATCGCCGTCCAATTCCTGGCGGAGGCGATTAAAAAGGCGAAATCCACCGACACCATGAATGTAATCAAAGCCCTGGAGGGTTTAACGATTGACACTCCCATCGGCAAACAAACTATGCGCGCCAAGGATCACCAGGCCAACCGAGGACAGTTCTGGGGGACAACTGCCAAGGTACCCGAATATCCATTCCCCATCCTGCGCCCGGTGGAGTACATTCCCGCGGATAAATTGATGGATTAAAATCGCCTAGCCGGCAGGGCGCATAGCGAAAAAGCCAAGGATTTTGCTTCCCGCTATGCGTTCTGCCCCCGGCGTTCCGGGGGTTCAACCTTTCATGCCTGATCCGTCTTTTCTCCTGATCCAGTCTCTGAGCGGCCTAACCTATGCGATGTTCCTTTTTTTGATCGCGTCCGGCCTTTCGCTGATATTCGGCGTCCTGGGGATCTTGAATTTTGCCCATGGCTCCCTTTACATGCTGGGAGCCTATCTCACCTATCAATTCGTGTCCCAATTCATCAATGCCCCCGGTCAGTTCTGGTGGGCCGTGATCTTCGGGTCTCTTTCCGTAGCTGTGATTGGAGGCGTGATCGAGAGATTATCCCTCCGCCGGCTCTATATCCGTGAGGAGTTGAATCAACTTCTGTTTACCTATGCCCTCGTCCTGATCATCGGGGATTTTGCGAAGATTATCTGGGGCACAGGACAGCTTTCTGTTTCCCGACCGGCCATTCTCAAGGGGGCGATCCAGATCTTCGGCCAGTTTTTCCCTATATACAATATCTTCATCATTCTCCTGGGGCCCTGCATCGCTCTACTGTTTTGGGTGATCCTAAACCATACCCGCTGGGGAAGAATCATCCGGGCAGCGGCACTGGACCGGGAGATGATCGGGTCATTGGGTGTAAATGTAAACTCGCTTTTTACGATGGTCTTTATCATCGGGAGCTGGCTGGCGGGGTTGGGTGGGGCTCTCGTCTCTCCCATCGCCGCAATCGTGCCGGGGATGGATGTGGAGATTATTATCAATGCCTTCATCGTGGTCGTTATTGGAGGACTGGGGAGTTTTTGGGGAACGCTCCTGGGGTCGCTCATCCTGGGGCAGGTGATTTCATTTGGCATCCTAATCTTTCCCCGGCTATCGATGGTTTTTATCTACGTTCTGATGGCGGTGGTTCTTATTCTGCGACCCTGGGGTCTTTTAGGGAAACCTCTGCAGCGGTAGGAATATGTCCAAAGAAAACTGGTTCATATTGGCCATCATTCTTTTCTTGGCCCTGCTTCCCTTGAGCGAGTCTCGCTTCTACATCTTTCTGGGAACGGACATCTTGATCATGGGGCTGTTTGCCGTCAGCTTGAATCTTTTATTGGGTTATACGGGCCTCGTTTGCTTCGGCCAGGCCGCCTATTTCGGGGTCGGAGCTTATACCTGTACTCTGCTGATGAAAAAGGCTTCGCTCGCCTTCCCTATCGCCTTCTTGGCTGCGCCCGTCTTTGGAGCAGTGGCCGCGCTGATGATCGGTTTTTTTTGCATCCAGCGGACCAAGATCTATTTCGCCATGCTGACTCTGGCTTTCTCCCAGATTGTCTGGGCGATTGTCTTCAAATGGAATTCCCTAACCGGGGGGGACAACGGCATTATCGGCATTCCCTTTCCCCAGCACCTAGACTCTCCGACTCGGTTTTATTATTTCACTCTGGCGGTGGTGGTTTGCTCCTTTGGTATCATGCGCGAAGCGGTGAATTCCCCCTTTGGCCGGATGCTTACAACGATTCGGGAGAACCCGGAGCGGACCGCATTCATCGGGATTAATGTGAAACTATTTCAGCTCCTGGCCTTCATGATTTCCGGGTTCTTCGCGGCGATCGCGGGGGCGCTCTTTGCCATTTTTAACCACAGTATTTTTCCTGATCTCCTCTTCTGGCCACAGTCGGCCGAAGTCCTAATCATGGCCATCCTGGGGGGGATGTACAGTTTCTTCGGCCCCGTGGTGGGGGCAGCGGTGATGCTCTATATGCGCATGTTCATAACTTCTTATACGCAGTACTGGCCTTTGATTATGGGGACAATCCTGGCTCTGCTGCTTTTCTTTTTTCCAGGAGGAATCGTGGGCTTTCTGCAAAATCAGCGGTGGTTTTCCAGGGGAAGCCGATGATGCTGGTCGTTGAAAAGGTGAAGAAATCTTTCGACGGATTCGTGGCGGTCAACGGAGTCAGCTTCTCCATAAAGAAAGGGGAGCTTTGTTCCATCATCGGACCCAACGGGGCCGGGAAGACGACCCTCTTCAACCTGATTACCGGGCATCTTCCAGCAGATGAGGGAAAACTGATCTTCAAGGGAATTGACATTACCCACATGCCTCCTCACCGCATTTGCCGCCTGGGGATGGGCCGCTCCTTCCAGAGGACCAATATTTTCCCCCGCCTCACCGTCTTCCAGAACATTCAAGCAGCCGTTCTGGCTCACCGGGGAGAAAGTTTCAATGTTTTCAAGCCAGTGGAACCTTTTTTCCGGGCAGAGACCCAGGAGATCCTGGAGCGCGTGGGTTTGAAGAATTACGGAGATACGGTCAGTGGGTCGCTTTCTTACGGATTTCAGAAGCAACTTGAGCTGGGAATTGCCCTGGCCATCGAACCCGAGCTCTTGCTTTTGGATGAGCCTACGGCCGGAATGTCGGCCAAGGAGACCCATCAGACCATCGAGATGATCGGGCGAATTACGCGCCAGGAAGGGCTTACTCTTCTTTTCACGGAGCATGATATGGAGGTGGTCTTTTCCATCTCCGAAAGGATTATGGTCCTGCACCAGGGTCGGTTGATCGCCGGGGGGTCTCCCGAGGAAGTGCGAAGCAATCCGGACGTTCAGAAAGTCTACCTGGGAGAAGGACGATGATCCTGGAAGTGAAGAAGATCTATACCTCCTACGGACTGAGCCAGGTCCTATTCGGGGTCTCCTTGGAGGTGGATGAGGGAGAAGTCGTCTCCCTCTTGGGTCGAAACGGGGTTGGGAAGACCACCACGCTACGGTCCATCATGGGCTTGACTCCTCCCCATTCCGGGTCGATCGGGTGGAAAGGAAAGGAAATTGCCGGAAGGCCTTCTTACCAGATCGCCCAGCTGGGAATCGGATTCGTGCCGGAGGATCGGCGGATTTTCTCGGACCTGACGGTTTGGGAGAATCTGGATGTAGCCATCCAACGTTCGGCAAGAAGAGAGAATAGGTGGACCCTCGCCAGAGTCTTTGAACTATTCCCGGCGCTAGAGCCCATTCAGAACCGGAGGGGGGGATTTTTGAGTGGCGGGGAGCAACAAATGCTCACCATTGCCCGGACCCTCATGGGAAATCCCGACCTGCTTCTGCTGGATGAACCGTCCGAAGGTTTGGCCCCCATCGTGGTGCAACAACTGGGCGAGCAGATTTCCAAACTGAAGCGGGAAGGAATGACCATTCTTCTTTGCGAACAGAATGCCAAGTTTTCCTTGGAGCTGAGCGACCGACTGTATATCCTGGAGAAGGGAGAGGTACGCTACCAGGGGAGTGTGGCCGAGTTTCGTAAGGATGAGGAGGCCTATAAGAGCTATCTGGCACTTTAATTAGTGATTCGTGTCAGTGGGAGGGTCAGTAAAAAAGCTGATCCTGAGCACTGACCCTGACACTCGCAATATGTAAGGAAGGGAGGTGAGAATATGGTAAAGCTAGTCGCGATGTTCAACCTTCTCCCGGGGGCAGACGACGCCGAATTTGAAAAGTATTTTGTCCAAAAGCATGCGCGAGATGCTGCCAAAATCCCGGGGCTGCGGAGGTACACCATCGGGAAAGTAGTCGGATCTCCTGCCGGGGAATCGGCCTGGTACCGGGTGAATGAGTTATGGTTTGATAGCGTAAAAGCTGCCCTGAAGGCATTTAGCTCACAGGTGGCCGTGGATGCTACGAATGACCTGATGCCGCGGGTGAAAGACTTCACCCCAGTATTTGTCAAGGACCAGGAAGTGAAGTTGCCCCCCAAGCCGAAAGCCAAGGCGGCGAAGAAGAAAGGAGGGAAGAAGCGATGAGCAAAGCGAGAATAACCTGGCTGGGTCATGCCTCCATTAAGGTGGAGGCGGGAGGAAAATTGATCTTCTTCGATCCCTGGATTCAGGAAAATCCAGCCTGCCCGATAAAGCTCAATCAGATCAAAAAAGCTGATGCGGTCTGTGTAACCCACGGTCACATCGACCACATCGGAGATTCTATTGAAATCGTCAAGATGACCGGCGCTCCCCTGATCTGCAGTCCGGAGATCGGAATGTATGCTGAAAAGTACGGAGGGATCAAATACGATGAAGCGTCGATTCCATTGAATATCGGAGGGAACTGGGAAACAGAGGCCTTCTTGATTACGATGGTCAATGCGGCCCACACCTCAGATATTATGGGGGAAGAATATAAAAAAGAAGGCAGATTGACAGCCGGGTCAGGCTCCGTCGGATATGTAATCGAATTTAAGGATGGCCCCTCCATTTACTACGGGGGTGACACGGGCGTATTCGGGGATATGGCCATTATCCGTGATCTTTACGGCCCGGATGTGGCCATTCTTCCGGTCGGTGGGAAGTATAATATGGGTTACCGGGAGGCTGGCTATGCCGCTACCCTCGTCCACCCGAAATGGTTCATCCCCATCCATTACGATACGTTCCCCAATCAGAAACTCAATTTAGATCAGCTTGTGGAAGAGATAAAATTCCGCGCCCCCCACGTGACCGTGGTCCGCTGGAAACCCGGAGACACTTTCGAGTATAAATCATGAAGGAAAAAATTGGGCGATCAGCCCCCTCACCCCATCCCTCTCCTCCGAGCACGGAGACTGTGTCGCAATTGGATGAAGGGGGCTGAAAATAAAGATTGCTCTTTGAAAACTGCATAGAATTAGAAGGCGCTCAGAACAACTTGGGACCAGGAGGGCTTTTTTCAATCACTGTCGGGCTTCTCCGCCCCGAGATCCTATGCAAATGCGGGTGTGCAGATCCCGAGCTTCGCGATTAACCCCGAAACGCCTAACAGGGTAATCATCCTGGCCAGGTTAAAACACGTGGCCAACAGAGAAGTCTCAGCGTTGACTCCATCCTGTCCTCGCATCAAAAAGGCGTCCGTCTTCAGGTTCCTCTTGATATGCCCAAAGGGATGTTCCACCCGGGCTTTCCGCCGGGCATAGATCTCCTGCGAATCTGCTTGCTCATACTGAGCTTCTAGCCTCTCTTTAATCTCTTCCAGAGGAAGGCGGATGATCTTTCGCCCCTTCTTGGCGGTCGTACAGGACCCATAATGCCCACAACGGTGACAAACGTCTCTGCAAGTGACCTGGTAATGCCTCTTGCCGTTGTTCTTATCGGTCCCCGCATAACTCAACCGTTGCCCCGCAGGACACCAGTAACAATCCTGCTCCGGGTCGTACCGGAACCGGCTCTTACTGAACGGCCCTTCCTCTTCGTGCAACGCCTGCCGCTGAGTGGGAACGACCACTTTGATCCCTTGCGAGTCAACCTTCTGCAACTCCTCCGTATCGGCATACCCCGCATCCGCGCAGGCGACCTTACACGGCTCCGGTAACACTTCATTCGCCTGCTCAATCTGCCGAGCAAACTGATTTACATCGCTGGTCTCGCTTACCGCCTCCGCATGCACAATTAAGCCATCTTGATCATCCACCACACTCTGCACGTTGTAACTGGCATGGCTCCCTTGAACACTGTGCATGACGGCACAGTCCGGATCGGTCTGATTCACCTGCTCTCGATCCGTGTCCGAGAAGGCCTTCAGGACTTCCTGAATCTTGCCCTTTAAGCGGCTTTCGTTGGCCAACCCTTTGTCCATGGCCACCCACGAACCCTCGCCCTCTTCTTGCTGGTCGACCGCTTCGCACTCCTCTAAGAGCTGCTCAATTCGCTCTTCCATCTCGGACATCTGCTGTTTATAGTAGGGCCGATCATGCGTTTTCGAGCGCGCCGCATTGGCCCGAACCTTGGCCCCATCGACAAACAAAGCATTGCCGCCGATCAAACCCAAATGGATACATAACCCGGCACATTGCTTCAGTACCTTCTTGAGCGCCTTCTTGTTCTTGCGCCGATACTCGGCAATCGTCTTGTGGTCGGGTTTTAAACCGCCCATAAGCCATATAAACGCTATATTCTGATGAGTCTCCCGTTCCAGTTTCCGGGAACTCCTGACCCCGTACGAATAAGCATAAACCAAAAGTTTCATCATCGCCTTGGGATCGTATTCCGAATTCCCCACTTGGTGAGGATCTAAATCAACCCCCAAGGCACGGAAATCCAATGCCTCCACAAAGGCATCATAGGCCCGTACCGGATGGTCTATGGCTACATACTCTTCGATACTTGGGGGTAATAACCCCATTTGATAACGGCTCCCATATCGATATGCCATGCTTCTTTCCCCTTTCGCTGCGCCGCATTGTATCATATCGATATGGATGCCTTGTAACATAATTTAACTCCCTACCCCTTCACCCAATTGCGACACGGTCTCCCGGGGGAGAGGGATAGGGTGAGGGCGGCCCGCCGCTCCAACCTTAGCATCAGTACGCCGGAGATAGACCTTTATTCATCATCAAGTCCCTTCAGGGCCCACTGAAAGATTTTTCATGCCCCCAAAATAAGGTGGGAGGAGAAAGAAGGATTTGATATCATAGGAGCATTTGTGGAAGACTGGAAGATCGCTGACCCCAATTCTTTGATAGGAGGTTCCCATGAAGATTGAGGACATCGTTAGCTATCTATCACACGCGCGCATCACCGATCTTTCCAAGAAAGCGGTACCCGGAAGAGCTGAAGGCCCCTTGGATACGGGTAAACGGAAATATGAGATTCACCCGTTTTCTTTCCCGCCGGGGGAAACGATGCATAACATCGAACTGGAGAGTCATATTTCTACCCACGTTGAAGCCCCATCCCATTTCCTTCCAGTACGTCACAGAAGAAAAGGGAAAGATGTGACAGAATTAGACCTGCGGTCCTTCTTCGGCCTTGCCGTCCTAGTCGACTGTCAAGACTTGAAACCAAAAACCGCCATTGGGAGGGAGATTTTAAAGGGATGCCAAATCGAAGAAAATCACATCGTCTTTATTGGCAGAGGTCCGCACGAAGGGAAGGATCGATGCTATCTGGGAAAGGAGGGTGCGGAATTTTTGGTGGAGAAAAAAATCAAGATGGTTGGATTTGATGACACCGTATTCCCGGAGAATCCAAAATATGCGGGAAGAAATCTAAAAAAATATTTTACCCATGATCTTATGTTATCCAACAGTATTCCGATTATTGAGGGTCTGACAAATTTGAACAAACTGAAACGGAAGAAGTTTCTTTTCTTTGGTTTTCCGGCAAAACTGGGTGGACTGGAGGCCTTCCCCATTCGTGCTGTGGCCATCGAAGGAACTTGAAAAAAATATTAAAATTCGGGGCTTTTTTCTCTGAATATCTCCGAGAAGAAAAGCTTCATCGCTTCCCAGGAACGCCTGTCTGCTTTTTCATTATAAGCCGCACCCTTTGCAGGGTCACTCCCAGCCTCAGGATTCGTGAAGCTGTGAACGGCCCCTCCGTAAATGACCATCTGCCAGTCAACCTTAGCTTGGCGCATTTCTTCTTGGAAAGCAGAAACCTGATTGGGGGGTATAAAAGGATCGTCCGCGCCGTGGAGGACCAGCACCTTCCCTTTTATATTTCTCGCGTCAGCGGGGTTTGGCGTATTCAGATTGCCGTGGAAGCTCACCACTCCGGCCACCTCAGTCCCCCCGCGGGCCAGCTCCAACACCGGGCCACCTCCAAAGCAGTAGCCCATGGCGGCAATCCGTCGAACATCCGTAAGCCGATGCTTTTTCAGAACCTCCAAACCAGCGTTCGCTCGGGCGCGCATCAGCTGGCGATCCGCCCGGTAGATTCCGGCTAAGGCCGCCGCCTCGTTAGCATCCTTGGGCCTAACCCCTTTGCCGTACATATCGATAGCGAAAGCAACGTAGCCGAGTCTGGCCAGCTGCTCGGCTCGCTTGCGAACGTAAGCATTCGGCCCCATCCATTCATGGATAACCATAACGCCGGGACGCCTTACCTGGCCTGAATCGTCATAGGCCAGATACCCCTCGAGTATGGTTTCGCCATGGTTGTATTCAAGCACTTGCATGTGCAGGCCAGCTTGAGCACTCCCGGCCGCAAAGATTGGCAGCGCCGCCAGAATCCAGAAAAAGGATTTCATAAATACCTCCCTTTAGAGGATTGATAGAAACCCAGCTCTTCCCCCGTACCATTTGCCGCTTCAAGGATAATAGCCCACGATCCCGGCCATGGGGGCGATCGTTCCCCACACCAATCCTGATATCCCAGTAAACAGAGCGGTTTTCCTGGTCCTTGGAGAACCTGAGTTTTTACAAAAGCAAATTAACCGGCGAAATAAAAAACTATTTGTTTTCAAAAAAGAAGCTTGCCAGAAACAATAGACCCCAAAGTCGTTGAAAAATTTCAATAGACAGCATCCGGAAAGGTGCAGACGGAGCGAGGCTTGCCAACCATCAAGTACATCTTAGGTGAGGACCATCCTTCGTCCAGAACGTCATCATCGATCTCACTGATCACCCCGTCATGGATGGCCCAGGAGCGGCCGCGGATAGTCTTCTCGACCCCGGGCTGGCGGAAAGGATTCAAAGAGTCGAGTTTCTGAAAGAGCTTTCCGCCGGGTTGGAAGGCCTGATGGATACGCTGCATGCGCTTGAAACCCTCAAAGTAGGTAAATCCGCATCGCTCATAAACCATCGCGTTGTGGTAAAAAAGAGCTTCCAGGTTGATAGATTTGATGTCCAAGATTTTGGCAAGATGTTCCAGACAGGAAATGACTTCGCGGGTCAGCCCCAAGCCTTTGCGGATCTGCCCCGGGGCCAAGCCGGCGCGCAAAGCCCGCCCTTCTTCGGCAAGGTTGCGGGTGGCCCGCCCCCAGAGGGTGTCTCGCCCCTGATCATCGATGTCGATGTTGAACCTTTCTTCCTCTGGGTCATTGACCACCAGGAAGTCCCAGTTAAGCTGGGTGTAGTCTACGGTGTCAGAGAGCTGAATAGAGTAGACGGGGTCTTGATCCTTAAGTTTGCGCTTTACTTCAATCATCACCGTCTCTTCCCTTTCCGGACAGTAGAAGCGTACCAGGCGGGTTCCCTCGTAGTCTGCAAAAGTCAGCGGGTTGATCTGAAAACGCCGGAAGAGCGAAGGAGGGATCAGCAGCCGGTAAAGGCCCTCTTTCTCAGTTTGCGACATGCGGTTGATGCGCTGGATCCAGGGCATACGAAGTGCCTAAGAAAAAATCCGTGGGATTACGCAAGGAGTGAGGGCGATTCGATTTAAATCGTGAAAATCTGCGTTGCTCTGCGTCCCATTGATTCAAAGCAGGGCTTCCACCCACTCGCATGTACCCGTTTCCTGCCCGATGAGTTCCAGAAATTTGCGGACTTTAAACTCGTCTTTCAAACCTAAAGAGGCTTTGGCTTTTTCCAACCGTTCCATGGTCTGAAAGGTATCTGCTTTGGTCAGAATCAAGGGGATGACCCGTTCTTGGGCTATCCTCAGCACGACCTCGCCGGGGGATTTCCCACCCGTAAGGATGATTCCCGCAATGGTCTTCTCCATCTGACCGGGTTGGCTCAGACCGACCAGGATGATTTTGTTATAAACCTGTTTGAAAATTGCCAGAGAGCCACTCAGGTATTTGGACCCAATGGTAAAGGTTTCGACTAAATTCCCTCCGCGTTCTGGACAACGGAGAATCTGACCCTCGACCAGCTCGGCGATGGTGAAGACGGTTAAGGCTGCCAGGATCGGATCCTCAGGAACGGCCGCAACGGACTTCAGCCCTTTCTCCGTAAGGAAAGGAATGACTTTGGTCTTAACGTGGTCCATTTTTTCAGGAGAGACATGATTGATGATTGCGGATTTCACGCGGCCGTCCAGAAAGGAGTTCAAAGACAGCAGGGAATAAAGGGTCATGTTGTCCCGCTGGTACCGGTCTACTAGCAGTACAGAGGCATCGAATAATTTGACCAGGACGCTGTCGGAAAGTCCGGATAGCCCACCCCCGAAGAAGATCTCTTTGGCCCCCATGATCAGGATGACATCTTTCCCAGAAGCCGTCTCCTGGAACGCCCCTTTGATCTTTTCGATCACCCGCTCCGCATGGCTCCCCGACATTTCCGGAATTAAATCTTCCGTGAGCATCACAGGGCAGAGGGCCTAGCCGGTTCTGAAAGGCCTAAGACCTCTTTGATGAGGAGGACATCGGAGTCGCAGAAAACCCCTGCAGTGGATGGGCCCAGGTCCGGAAGCAGGCCATAGGGTTTGAAAAATCCCACCCTGACCCCTTTTTCTTTGAGCCGGATGGCCAAGGCCCATGTAGCTAGAGTTTGGCCGGGCTCCCCCCAGTGGATCCAATAAAGATCGAACGCATGGATGACCTCCGGATGCGCTTCGTGCTATTCTTTTACGGCAGAGCATGCCAAAACCGCGTTCTGGGCGCTCTCAGCGGTAATCGTTTTTTGAATGATAGCAAAAGGGAGAGGGGATGTAAATTGAGAACGAGACCCAGCCCGCCGGGTCGCGGGGCTGGACCCCCAAAAGATCAAGAGGTTCCCTACCTATCCCCATGATCGCCTGGCGGTTTTGCGTGCAATCATGGAGAAACAGCCCCCATCAGAGCCCAGGGGGCATTTGCAGGCAGATCCGGAGTCCTCTGGCCACAAACCCGGCCATGCGCTTCATGCGAGTGAGTAAATCTGAAGTTAAAGCTTAGCATAAAGCAAGATGGATATGACCAGGGCGTAAATCACTAACGATTCGATCAAGGCCAGCCCGACAATCATAGGAATGAAAATCTTGGGCTGGGCTTCTGGGTTGCGGGCGATACCTTCTAAGCCTTTGGAAATGGCAATTCCCTGTCCTAGACCCCCCCCGAGAGCAGCGATCGCAATGGCCAGACCACAGGCCAGGCCGATAAATTTCTTAACCTCTTGGCCCAGGGGTTCCTCAGCCGCAAAGGCTAACGAAGCGAAAAAACAGCTCAGAGCGAAGATCAAGAAAAGGATCCACATCATTTTTTTCTTCATTATCCAATCCCTCCCATTTCTTTATAAAATGCCTTTCATCCTTCTCAATCCCTTAATTCCTCAGTTCCCTAATTCCAATTAATGTTCCGCCCCCTCGATGGCTAAGGAGATGTAGATCATGGAAAGTAACATAAAGATAAAAGTCTGGATGATAGAAACGAAAACCCCCAAGAACATCGAAAGGGGGGAAAGGAAAAGGGGCAACAGCAGTGGAGCCACCAAGGTCAGGGAGAGGAGCATATGGTCAGCCATGATGTTCCCAAAAAGACGCATAGAAAGCGAGAGCACGCGGGCTAAATGACTGATGACTTCGATGATGAAAAACAAGGGAGAAAGCAACGGGACGGGCCCAAGGAAATGTTTGATATATTTCACACCATGGGCCTTGATTCCAAAGTAATGGGTGGCGAAGAATACCACCAAAGCGCAGGCCACAGTGGTATTCAAATTGTCCGTCGGGGGGAGGAAGCCGGGGACCAGGCCAAGAAGATTGGAGAAGAGAATGAAAAATCCCAAAGTTCCGATTAAGGGCAGGAATTCTCTGCCTCGGGGCCCGATAATTTCGTCTAAAAATTTCAGAGTCATCTCCGTGAAGAGTTCGAAGATGTTCCGGAGAGTAAGCCGATCTGGCGGGACAATCGCCTCTGTCGCCGAGGTCAAAGCCATTTTGCGAAAAGCCGCGTAGGATAGGAAAGAGAGGACTAAAAGCACGAAAAGAGCCATCGAAACCTGGTGGGGGAGACTGCCGATGAAGGGCACATAGGAAAGCCAGGTGAAGGGAGCATGTCCGGCCATTATCCTTTTCCCTTTCTCTCAGGCCTAAGCGGTGCCCAGATGAACTCAAAGAGAATACCTAGAACCAAGGTGGAAATGCCCACTATGAAAGCGATCGGATGCACTTGAACATAAAGCAGGATGAAGGAAACCACGAACACTAAAACGATAAATTTCATCAGAGCCTGAAGGCCATAAACCTTTTTTCGTTCGAAGAGCACTTTTTCCACGATCCGCCAAAGCCAACGAAAATTAAGGATGGAGACAGCTCCGCCCAATATTAAGCCCAGTATAATGGACCCGCTATGAAACCAAAGGCTTGCCAGGAGGAAGAGAACCAGAATCTGGGCGCTTCGTTTCTCGATGGAGATGAGCTTCCGAGTTTCCCGTTGCCGCGCTGATATCGGGAAGTTATTTTCTTCGCTCGTTTTTGTCAAGGTCCTTCATCAGGGAGAAAAGGCTCCGGAAGCCCGCGACTACACCCAGAATCAGGAAGATCAAAAGTAACCATGGCCCGGTATGAAAATATCGATCCAAGAAATACCCAATGGCCACTCCGATGGCTACGGAGAAGCCCATCTCCAGGCCAACGGCGCTGTAGCGCATGACCTGTGTGTAGAGCTTCTTCCTATCCTCCTTCATCGAACTCCGGGCCTATTGCCTTTATCTCCTTATTCCTTCATCGATAGCGATTACCCAGAAATAATCTAAATGGTTTCAAAGCCCCCCTTTCAAATTAATGAATGAATATTCATTCAAGAGGTAGCATATCCGGTAAAAAATTGTCAAGTTATTTTTGAAGCCTCTGAAAAGTGATTTTCCAGTTCAGATTCTTTCCCCACACTCATCCCTCTTTTTTTAATTTTTCCTTAAGTCTCTTTAAGTTAGCGCACAAGAGGCGGATGCCGCAGCCTTTATTGTGCTTTCGACATCCTTTGCCGTATGGGCCAAAGATGTGAAACAGGCTTCGAACTGGGACGGTGGAAGCCAGACCCCGGCCTGTAACATCCCCTGAAAATATTTGGCATATCTACCGGCATCGGATTTTTTAGCCGAGTCATAATCATAAACCTCATCCCCGGTGAAGAAAAGGGTAAACATGGATCCGGCCCGGTTAATCCGGGCTAGGATCCCCTTCTCTCGGACGAGGTCTTCCAGCCTCTGGCAGAGGTCTTTCGTCAGCAGGTCCAGCCTTTTATACACACCTTTCTCGCGAAGAACATCCAAGGTCGCTAGGCCGCAAGTCATGGCCAGGGGGTTTCCGGAGAGGGTACCGGCTTGATAAATCGGCCCCAGGGGAGCAACCTTTTCCATGATGTCCCTTCGGCCTCCGTAGGCTCCCACGGGCATACCCCCCCCGATGACTTTGCCCAAGCAGGTGAGGTCGGGGGTGACGGCAAAAATTTTTTGAGCCCCACCATAGGTCAAACGAAAGCCCGTGATCACCTCATCGAAGATCAGCAGGGCACTCTTGTTGCGGCAAATCTCTTCCAGACCCTTCAGGAATCCCTCTCGAGGCGGGACAATTCCCATATTTCCCGCCACCGGCTCGACGATGACGCAGGCGATTTGAGAGGGATTTTGGTTGAACAAGTTGTGCACGGCTTCCAGGTTATTGTAGGGAGCAACCAGAGTATGCGCGGCTAAAGACTGAGGAACTCCGGCGCTGTCCGGAACTCCAAAGGTCATGGCTCCGGAGCCGGCCTTAACCAGAAAGCTGTCTGCATGGCCATGGTAGCATCCTTCGAACTTGATGATCTTGTCCCGGCCAGTAAAGCCGCGGGCCACGCGGAGAGCGCTCATGGCCGCTTCTGTCCCGGAGCTGACCATGCGCACCAGTTCCATGGAAGGAATGGCCTTAGAGATCTTTTGGGCCAGGCGAACTTCCAGCTCTGTAGCTGCACCGTAGCTCCAGCCGTTGGAGAGAGCCTGGGACATGGCTTGCCGCACCTGCGGGTGGGCATGCCCTAGAATCATCGGCCCCCAGGAAGAAACATAATCGATGTATGCCTGGCCATCTGCGTCATAAACCTTCGATCCCCTGGCCTTAGAAACGAAGAGCGGCTCAAGTCCTACAGCCCGAAACGCCCGCACCGGGCTGTTGACTCCACCGGGAATCACTTTCTTGGCCTCAGCGAAAAGCCTTCTGGATTTTGCAGTTTTCATAGAATCCCCCTCTTTAAAACCCGAAAAATTTTTCACCGCAGATAACGCGGAGAAGGCAATCGCAGCGTTCTCTGCGGTGAAAGGTTAATCCTTTTCAAAATAGTGCATGCTCGACTTTTTATACTCTCGTTTGGAAAAAAGGAGACGATAATCTTTCAGGCCGGTTTCCTTGGCTATCTTCTGAGCTGTGAGGCGGCAATCTTTTTCTCTTCGCCCGTGAACCATGGTGTAAAGGTTAAAGGGCCACTTTGGAAGGGGGGGACGCAGGTAGCAATGGCTGACCGCCGAAAAGGAAGCCATGATTTGGCTAACCCGCTGGATTTGATCCTCCCGAACCTTCCAGACCACCATGGCGTTTCCGCGGTAGCCGGCCTTTTGATGGCGCAAAATCGCCCCGAAGCGGCGGATCATTCCCCGCCGCATAAAACTATGAACTCGCTTCAGAAACTCCTTTTCCTCCAAGCCGACCTGTTGCGCTAGCGGTGCGAAGGGAGTCGGAGAGACGGGTAGGTCTCCCTGAATCTGGCGAATCAATTTTTTATCTTCCGCTGAGAGCTTCATCGGATTCATGAGATATTCTTATGATTCAATCGATAAAAATAATCTATAATATATAACATTGATTGGAGAAGGGAGTCAATGTATGCTAATCCATAATAGATATTATGGGTAGTCGCGCATCTGGCAAAAAAAACTTGACAATATATTTCAGTTTTGTTAAATCAATAATCTGAATGCAGATTCATTCATTTTTTGTGGTTGCCTTTTCTCCCGGACCAACCTGCTGATTTTTCTATGTGGACAAGGGGGATCTGAGTATCTTCCCGAGCCTAGGCACGCGTTCTTGTGTCCGCAATACCCAATGAAAAGCCAAGGAGGTTGGAAGATTTATGTGGACTGACTATATACCTATTTTTATATTCTTCCTGGTGGCCGTGGGGTTCGCCCTGGCGGTAATTTTCCTTTCGGCCATTTTCGGCAAACGAAAAATAACGCCCCAGAAGATGCTCCCGTATGAATGCGGTATGGACCCCATTGGCGAGGCCCGCAGGCCGTTCTCCGTGAAGTTCTACATCATCGCCATGCTCTTCATCATCTTCGACATCGAGGCCGTTTTCCTCTACCCCTGGGCGGTCATTTTCAAGGACCTGAAGATCTTCGGGCTGGCGGAGATGGCTGTATTCATCGGCATCCTTCTTGTGGGCTTCGTTTATGTCTGGAAAAAAGGAGCCTTGGAATGGGAATAGAGACTCACCTGGGCAACAATGTTTTAACCGCTAAGCTGGAATGGTTGGTGAACTGGGCCCGGCGTTCTTCTCTCTGGCCGGCGGGGTTCGG
>CAVXFA010000102.1:0-6452 GCA_963760605.1 uncultured delta proteobacterium
GGAGACCGACTGAGTTTGCGCGGATGAAACCCGGTGCGATTCTCGTTGCGCCGGCAACCGACCCCTCGTGGACACCGCTCTTCACCCTTGCCTCGGGTGTCATCGTTGAGGTCGGCGGGATGCTTTCCCACGCATTCACGGTTGCCCGGGAGTACGGCTTGCCCGCCTTAGGCAACTTGAAAGATGCTACCAGGCTTCTTAAGAATGGCGATCATGTGCGATTGGATGCAACCCAGGGGAAGGTTGAATTCATCCGTCGCGTTCTCTCCCAACAGCAAGCTGCTTCGTACAAAGACAAAGATCGGTAGCCCAGAATAATGAAGGCATGATAATCTGAGAAATGACCCCGAAGATGGGAAGACATCTGGTTTTCGTAGGGGGCGGACATGCCCACCTGACGGCGTTGTTACATCTGGCTGACTATACTCAACGTGGCCACAGGGTCACTGTAATCAGCTCTTCTCCTTACCACTACTATTCTGGCATGGGACCGGGTATGCTCTCCGGGATCTATCGTCCTCGGGAGGTTCGTTTTCACATCAAAAAGCTGACCGAGGATCGCGGCGGCGTATTTATGGAAGATCGGGTCATCCGGATCGACCCGCAAAATCGCCTCCTGTTTTTGCAATCGGGTAAAGGTGTTCATTACGATCTGGCCTCATTCAATACGGGGAGTGAAGTTCCGGCAGGTGCGCTCATTTCCACGCCTCAGGAAAATATCTTTCCGGTCAAGCCCATTACCCATCTCCTTCAGGCTCGCCGTTTAATCCTGAAATCCATCAGAAACCAATCCTTCAATTTTATCGTTGCCGGCGGTGGGCCGGCGGGGGTGGAAATTTCTGCGAACCTCTGGAGACTGGTAGGAAAAAACCGAGGGAAGGCCAGGATCACCCTGGTTGCCGGAACGAAACTCCTGGGGGGGGTCCCGGATAAAGTAAGAAATCTGGCATTAAGATCTTTGCTCAGAAAGAATATCGAGGTCATAGAAGGAAATCATATTCGAGAGATCAGAAGAGGTGCGGCGGTTTTAAGGGATGAGAGAACGATGGCTTTTGATCTTGCTTTTTTGGCGTTGGGCATTAAACCCTCGTCCCTTTTTCGCGACTCCGGCCTGCTCACCGGAGAGGATGGGGGTTTGTTGGTCAATACCTGCCTGCAAAGTGTCGTCCATCCTGAAATTTTTGGGGGAGGGGATTGTGTCAGTCTCGCCGGGCGTCAGCTACCCAAAGTGGGGGTGTATGCGGTAAGGCAGAATCCTATCCTCTTCTATAACCTTTTGGCGGCCCTGGAGGGGAGGGAGATGGAGATGGAGATCTTTCGGCCCCAAAAGGATTATATGTTAATCTTGAACATGGGAGATGGCCGCGGAATTCTCTGGAAAAAAAACTTCGTTTGGGAGGGCAGGCTTTCATTTCTTTTAAAGAATAGGATCGACCGGCGGTTCATGAAAAGATTTCAAGTATCCGGAGAACTCTATGAAAATTTTGATGATCAAGAATAAAATCGCCGGGGGGTGAAAGATGGGAATTTTGGATTATTTCAAACCGGTTTCCGGTTGGTCTGCCGAAAAGGTTCGGGATTTTTTAAGGGAAAAAAACCCACGGGATTACAATCTTGTGGATGTCCGGCAGCCCCAAGAATACGAACACGGTCATCTACCCGGAGCCCAACTGATTCCAGTGGGGGAGCTGGAAGGACGGCTGAAAGAACTGAACCCAGACAAACCAACGATCGCCTATTGAGCCTCCGGCGTGCGCAGCCGGGCTGCTGCGGCCATTTTATCCCGGGCAGGATTTAAGGAGGTTTACAGTATGGAAGGGGGGATACACGCCTGGAAAGGTTTTGTCGCCAAAGGGCCCCCCGAGGCAGGGATGGCTTATTTTCCCCCGGGGACCAAGCCTGAAGAGCTTGTGGCCCTGGCCTGGTTACTGGAGGATGGATCCCGTAAATTTTATTCGGAGATTGCTAAGATGCTCGAAGATCGTGAGGCCGTGAATCTCTTCCAAAAGCTCGCGGTTGACGAGGAAAACCACAAGGGGTCTCTTTTCAAGATTTACCAAGAGGTTTCTGGCCTGGAATCAAATCCAGGATTTCCAGGTTCGTTGATCGCAATAGACCCTGGTGAAAGCTACATGGAAGGTGGGGTGCGGCTGAGCGAGGCACTGGATTGGGCGAAAGAGAAAAGCGTAAGGGATATTTTTGAACTTTCCATCTCTCTGGAGGTAAATTCTCAAGACCTTTACATGAAAATGGAACGGAGGGTTGAAGATAAAAAAGCAAAGAAAGGGTTTGAGGTATTGTCGGAGAATGAAAAAATCCACCTGGAACGTTTAAACTCCCTTTTTGAAAAAAGCTTACGGGAAGAGGAATAAGAGGATCGGCATTCCCTTCGTCCTATGCAGGAAAGAGTAAACCTAAACGTTGCATAAATATTCGCAAGGAGCGGATTTGTCATTCCCGCGAAAGCGGGAATCCAGTAGGGGTCCAAAGCCCTGGATGCCCGCCCTGTACCGTTCTGGTGCAGGGCGGGCATGACGGAAAGAAACCGGCGGTGGGATTCAAGAAAAGGAGGGCATTTCCTTTGCCAGCCTGTCTGCGAAAGGGTTTCGCGAAGATCGCTTAACTTTTTTTACAACTAAGAGGTGAAGATAGAAAAAGGAGGTTTTAATATGGGCAAGACGACAATCAAATGGTTATCCCATTCTGGTTTCCAGATTACTTCTGGAACCGGGAAGGTCCTTTACATCGACCCTTGGTTAGAAAACCCTATCTCCTCCTTCGGTCTTGATGACGTGAAAGGAGCAACGATGATCCTGGTGACCCATGACCATTTCGACCACGTGGGGCAGGCCCCGGAAATCGTTAAAAAGACCGGTGGGCTGCTCGTGGCCAACGTAGAAACAGCGCGCCGGATACAAAGCGAATCTCATGTTCCAGCGGAAAAAGTCTGCTACTTTGGCTCGGGCATGAACATCGGTGGCAATCTGCTCTATGAGGGGATCACGGTCACCATGACCCAAGCTTTCCACTCCACGGCCTCGGGCGCGCCTTGCGGGTACATCCTCAAGCTGGAGGATGGCACAACTATTTATCATGCAGGCGATACGGGGATCTTTGATTCCATGAAGACCTTCGGTCATTTTTACAAGATCGACGTAGCCCTGTTGCCCATCGGCAGCGTCTTTACCATGGACCCGCTGCAAGCCGCCTGGGCCGCGAAAATGATCTCCCCCAAAAAAGTCATTCCCATGCACTATAAGACCTTCCCCATCCTCGTCCAGGACCCCAAAGAATTCGTTGACCTCGCCGAGCGAGAAGCACCCGGTGTAGAAGTTGTCGTGATGAACCCGGGGGAGGAGTACGTTTACACGAAATAGAAATTTGGGGGAGAGAATCTCTGTTTTGATTTTTAGGGCATCGATATCCTTTTTAAAAATTGAAGATCAATAGGTACGGCACCCCGATGATCAGCAATGCGGCCAAGAAGATGACACCGAAAGTCAAACCCAGAACCCAGAAATCTTTCCGGGGAATAAACCCGCTCCCAAAATAAACCGGGCTCGGGCCTGTAGCATATGGCGTAAGGATGCCCATCAAGCCTAGAGAAAGGCATAAGAGCATGGCGAAGGTTTTGATCGGGACCCCTGGAATGGCCGACCCCGCAAGCAAAATCACCGGCAGGATCGCTGCCACGTGCGCGGTTATGCTGGCAAACATATAATGGACTCCGAAAAAAATCGCAACCAGAATAACCATGATGGGGATGGGCGGCATTCCCCCCAAAAAAGAGGCCGAGAATTCGACAAACCAAGTTGCAAAACCAACCTTGTTCAGGCCTTCGGCAAGGGTCACCAGCGTGGCAAACCAAACGAGCACGTTCCAGGCTGACTTATTGCCCAGGACATCTTCCCATTGGATGATCCCGAAGATCACCATCACGCAGACGAGGACCACAGCGACCATCGTCGCGTCGATAAAATTCCTTCCAAATATCCATAATACCAGGGCAAGAATGATCGTGGCCGCCATTCCGATCTCTTTCGGTTTAACTTTGCCCATTTTCTGCAATTCCCGCGCAGCCCAGGGTGGAACCCCCGTGCTGTTTTTGATCTCGGGGGGGTAGATCTTGTAAACCAGAATCGGGAAAAGGATGAGCAGCACGACGCCGACCGGGAGGGCCGCCATGAACCACTGGATCCAGGTGATCTCCAGATTCGCCGTCTTCTTGATGAGAGCCAGGGCCAACAGATTGGAACTCAGCGCCGTGCTGAACATCGAGCTGGTGACGCAGGTCGCGGCGAGGGCGGTCCACATGAGGTAAGAGCCAATTTTGCGGGCCGTCTTCCCCGGTTGGGAACCGTATAGTTCGGGAATATTACGGATGATGGGATAAATAGTTCCCGCGCTGCGCGAGGTATTGGAGGGCGTAAAGGGGGCGAGGATCAGGTCGGATAAGGTGATGGCATATCCCAGGCCGAGGGTCTTCCCGCCCAGGAATTTGACCAGGGTCAAGGCCACCCTTCGGCCCAGGCCCGTTTTCTCATACCCCAGGGCAAACATGAAAGCGGCGAAGATCACCCAAACCGTAGTATTGGAGAAACCACTCAGGGTCCAACGGATGGCGTTCACCGGTTTGGGCTCAACCAGCCCCAGGATCCCTGCCAGCGTTACGCCCACCAGGCCGACAGCCGCTGAAGGGATCGGTTCCGCCATGAGGCCGACAATAACCCCTATGAATAAAGCAAAATAATACCAGGCATTGGGCTTTAAATTTTCAGGAACGGGCAACAGGGCGATTGCCCCCCCCACGACAATGGGCAATAGGGCGCTTCCCAGGGTTGATTTCATTTTTGCCTCCCGCTGCGTAAAGTTTCCGGTATCCTAGCCTAGCCACAAGTCATATTCGCAAAAGACCTCCGTTTCGCAGCCGAGGAAAGCTGTTTCTTTCAGGGTGTTCTTTTCGACCTGGTCAAAAAGGGTTAATCGTCTCTTTATGAAAGTCACGACCTCGGGAGATAGTTCTTATTAGAATTAAAAATCCTTCTTCAGACGATCTTGATTATTCCTAAAGATGCTTTGACGCTCAACGCCTCTGATGATGAGGTGGTGGAAAACTTCGCGAGCGTCAAGATGAGCCGATCTTGGCTTAGCCCCCTGATTATCAGGCCAGCCCGCTCTCTGTCAATTGATTTATTTAAGGGCATCCCCCTCTCCCATGTTACCTTTTTTGGTTCAAATTTCCTAAACTCCATAAAGTCAAAATATTGACTATGATGCACTCTGTAAAAAAATAATTTAAATTTCATTAGTAAATTTAAAAACATAGGAAACAGAAGACTTGTAAACCGACGATATCAAAATTGCTTTTTATGTCCAGTTGAATTTTCTACTGCAGAAGTTTTGAAGGCCTAGAGATAGAAGCGAGTTTAAAAATTTCCTGCAAAGTAGTCAGGGGAAAAAGGAGGTTACTGCCGGAAATGATAAATATTTATGCGCTTTCTTGAGTTAAATATTCGAAATTATTTTTTAAAAAAATAGGGGAAAGATAGCATTTCTATGAAATTTGTCAAAAAACTCCTAAAGTATTTAGGATGAAAAGGGAAAAAGACGATATATGAATAGAATAGGTGAATAAAGACTTTCTTTTCATCTTCATCAAAAAAAGCAAGCTCTTCTTTGGATGGGAGGTTTCATAGATGGGTTTCGAAAAATTCCTAAAGAGGGATAATGATATTGAAGGCAAGGATTTAATTCATATTGAAAGCGTGGGCAAGGCCTTTTCTCAAATTAGCTCAGCCATCAATGCCCGCAAAGATGTAAAAACTATTTTAGACGTCATTGCTCGAGAAGTCCTCAACTGCCTGAAGGCGCAACGTTCCACCATTTATTTCAGGAATGAGAAGAGCGGAGAACTGCATCCCCAATTCATCCGTGCTTCTGACCGGGCATATGAGCAGATGCGTGTAGACGAGGAAAAGGTAATTGCCCAAAAAGCGGTCCAGCAGAACAAACCATTAATAATGCGAAAGCCGGAGGATTTTTCACAATTTTCTAAAATAAAGAAAAAGGAAGGGAAAATCACCTCGCTCATGAACTTTCCTCTTTCCTCTCGGGAGAAAACGATCGGGGTTCTCAGTGCGGTGATATTCAATGGGCACAAATTCGGTGTGCAAAGTCTGCAATTCTTATCCAGTTTTGCCAACCATATTTCCATCGCCTTGGAAATGGCCCGTTTGTCTGAAGAAGTGCGGAAAGCTAATGGGGTCCGGCAAGCTTACGATCGTCAAATGGATGAAATCGTTGACCAAGTGCAAAGCCTTTCATTAAACGAACGCCAGCGCATAGACGACCATATTATCATGTTGCAGACAGCTCCCAAAAACGACGAAAAAGATTTCTTTCAAGAGCAAAATGAACAATACGTAAACTGACTCTTTTAAAGGCGTGCCGCA
>CAVXFA010000103.1:0-19705 GCA_963760605.1 uncultured delta proteobacterium
GGGGGTGGTCGCCAACCAGCCGAAATTCCTGGCCGGGACCATGGACATCGATGCCTCAGACAAGGGTGCCCGTTTCATCCGCTTCTGCGATTCTTTCAACATTCCTCTGGTGACTCTGGTGGATATCCCGGGCTATTTACCCGGCACGCATCAAGAATACCGGGGCATCATTCGCCATGGGGCGAAAATGCTTTATGCCTATTCAGAATCCACGGTTCCGAAGGTGGCGCTGGTCTTGCGCAAGGATTATGGCGGGGGGTTATCGGCCATGTGCCCCAAGGAGATGGGGATGGATCAAATGTTCGTGTTGCCGACGGCGGAGATTGCCATACTGGGGGCGGAGCCAGCGGTGGAAATTCTATATCGCAAAGAGATCGCCTCGGCCAAAGAACCAGAAAAGTTACGGAAAGAGAAAATCCGCGAATACCGGGAGACATTCTGTACTCCCTACCACAGCGCGTCCAAACAATTGGTCGATGCCGTTGTCGAGCCAGCAGCCGCCCGGGTCAAAATCATCGATGCGCTCCTTATGCTGGAAACAAAAAACCCAGTGAGCCGGCCCTGGAGAAAACACGGCAATATTCCTCTGTGATCGAGGGACGGCAGAATTTGATTTATATTCTACCCCGCGGCAGAGTCGCAACCCAGAAACATTCCGATCACACCCGCGTTAGCAACTTTAGCAGAGAAGTGGTCGGGAGGGATTTCCGAATGAATTTTTGTTAACAGAATTTCGAGATTTTGCACATTATCCAGGACGACCTTAATAGGAACAGGGCACGTCATTCCCGCGAAAGCGGGCCCTGTACCTAGTGTGGTGCAGGGCGGGAATCCAGAATGACACTGGATTCCGGAGCCTGCCCCGTACTGGATACGGGGTCAAGCCCGGAATGACAAACAGGATAAAATTTATGTCGTCGTGTACAGGAATATAGAAGGGAGACAGTTATGGGTGTTAAAAAAATGTATGTCCTTCCCGGCGGGTTCCTGAACGTGGATCGTTCGATTATGTTGACCGCAGAAGGCATGGGAGTTAAGGTGAAGGCGCCGGTCCTTTCGGTTTTATTGATTCATGAGGCGGGACCGATTCTGGTCGACTGCGGCTTGAACCCAGACGGGTTGACGGACCCCGAGGGGACCTGGGGGCCGAGGGCCAAGGTCATCCAGCCCGAAATGACCGCCGCCGATGACATTCGCGACCGGCTCAAACAAATCAATCTCAACGTTTCGGACGTGAAAATGGTCATCCTGACGCATCTCCACTGGGACCATACCGGGGGATTGCGCTATTTCAACCATTGCCCCATCCTGGTTCAGAAAGTGGAATATCGTTTCGCTTTTCATCCGGATTCCAATGTATCCGCCCAGTACATGCCCAATCACTTTCAATTTCCGTTACGTTATCAACTCGTGGAAGGGGACCAGATCGTCTTGCCGGGCATTTCCGTTATGAAAACGCCTGGCCATACGCCGGGCCATCAATCGGTCTACGTGAAACTGAACAGTGGTGCCGCCTTTATTTTGGCCGGGGATGCGATCCCCGTGATGGAGAATGTGACCCGCAAGATTCCGGCCAGCAATGTCTGGAATGCCCAGCAAACCATGGAGAATATCTATCGCCTGGAACACTTGTCGAGGCTGCTCCATGCTGAGATCATCCCCTTCCACGATATCACGGTGTGGAAAGAAATGAAGAAAGTTCCTGAATTTTATGATTAGAGAATTCGCCTCTACGAATTTTTGGACGAAGTTAGAGGAGGAGCATAGACAATCAGAAGCCTGAGAGATCGCCCTTCCAAAGCAGTAATTTGATGCCTAACACCCTGAGGAAAATAAATGAGATCACTGGGACCAACGACCTCGCTCTCACCCTCGATTTCTACAACAGCTTTCCCTTCTAAGACAAAGACAGCCTGTTCTATTCCCTCATGCGCATGGGGCTCAGCCTGGCCTCCACTTTTAATCTGTCCCAGAACCACTTCGAACCGGTTGGAACCAGAGGTCCCGGGGCCGAGCAGTCGATAATTCGTTGTTTGGGAATGCCCCGACGGGGAATAGGGGAGTACATCGTTAAGATGGGTTATAAATTTTTTCATTTTAACCATCCTTTATAATTTTTTTTATATCCACTGCCTTCTCGGCGGCTGATCCTCCGATATTGGATACCGAATCCAATCTATTCTTCTTTTTTTAATCTCTCATACAAACTACCAAGGCATAGAAAATTTAGATCCTTCGAAAGATTCAAGATCATTCTGTTCCTTTAGAAATTTTCAAATAAAGCTGATATTTGGCCCACCCATCCGCATTCCCGAAGCCATATTATTTAGCAAACGCTTATTTATCTCTTTTTCATCGCTTCGTTTGCTTCTTCTAAAGATTTGTAGCCGTATTTTCTTACCATAAGTTCAAGCGTGATTTCAGAGGCATTAATATTCTGTGATTTTTCATTTAATAGATGTGCGTAATGTAGTTCGAGGGTTTTTTTTGAATAGGTTGAAAGCTCTCCGCGTAGATAGGTTTCGACGGATGTTACAAAAGGAGTATCCAGAGAAGTATAAAGAGGTCTGCCTTTTTTTAAAATATATGGATATTTTTTCACGAGTTCTTCTTCCCATTCAAGCACGATCCTTACAACCTTCTCGACCAATTTTTGATTAGCGGAATCCAATGGTTGAAGCAGGTGCTCAATTTTGGCATAATGGGATGGCGAAGTTGACTTCATCATTCTGCCATATTTTTCCGAAATCAAATTTATTTCCTTTCTGTTCGCTTCATTCAGGTCATCTAAATAGCTTTCCAATGCAGCCTTTGGCCAGCTTGCAAATTGACTAGACCGCATAATTTTAAATGTTTTTGGATCCTCTTGGCATGAGGCTTTCCCATCAATATTTTCTACATTTTGAAACATAACCCATTCCAAATCTACCACTTTTTCCATTAAGTTCTTTTTCGTATCCATACATCCCCCTTCATCAAAGAGGAGGCTGAAGCCCTTCTCCCAATAACCGGTGATTCCCAAGGCAATTTTCTAATGAATTTTATTATCGGAAATAGGCCCTACTTCACGGCATCCTCCCGAGACGTGTGGTTTTCTTTTTTAAAAAAATTGCGGAAAAGCAAAGTTAGTTTTCCCAGGAAAGCCTTTTAAATCTCCTCAAATCCCCAACTCATATCTGAACCGCTAAGGAGGAGAATGCTTAAAGATACAATGAGGAAAAAATGCGGTCCATTTAAACCTCCAAACCATGCAACCTCCTGGCCACCCCTAGTCGGTAAAGAATAAGGGTTGATGGTAAGGATAGAAATCTAGGTTGGCAGATTTGATAGGATTGTATAAAAATAGAAGGGTTAGGTCAAGGTACTTGTTGGACTGAAAGTTTTTCACTCTGGCAGAATAATTTCGAGCTCCCCAAGAAGAAAGCCGCCTCAATTGTTGATGAAGTTGCAGCACTGGCCATTTCCGAGACCAAGAAGACCGGTCCCTTTACCGTTCCTGGAATCGGAAAACTGGTCCTCTTTTCTTCACCTGGTCTTCCTCTTTCGTTCTCATGGCAGGGGATCTCGAATACAAAGATCTTTTGGGATGCCGATCCTTCACAGTGCGCGGGCGAACCTCATTGATTATAGATGCACCTGCAGTCCGGACTTGTGATCAAAGTTCCGTCCCGGCAAGCATAATATCCGCCCGAGCTGCAATAGCTTACGCCTCCATGATTGTTACACCCAGAGATGCACGCGCTGGAACCACCACCTCCGCCGGTACTGCCCCCCCCACCGCATGTTGCCAGAAAAGGGAAGAGTATTAAGGAAAGCCAAAAAACTTTCCCGAACATTTTCAATCCTGGTCTATAAAAAAATTTTCTTCTGCTTTTTTCTGGCCATCCACAAACACTTCGACATACCAAGGCCCCGCAAATTTAAAGCCGAAAATTTTATGGGAAAAGGATGATTCGAAAAAAATCCAGGAGTAGGATACATAATCAAAACCGGCATTTCTTTGCAAAATCGGGTGAAAATAATTCATTTCCTTAATCCGTCTTCCCGCCGTCTGTCTTATCCATTTAAATTCAATATACCTTTCTCTCTCCTCAGGCTGAAAAATAAAAATGGCAACGATTCTCTCCCCTGGCCGAAAATTATGGAGAGTCGTTTTCCTCAATTCCTTTATCTGCTGCATATTAATGGGCTCTTCAATTATGGGATTTTTGCACAAGAATAATTCTTCGCTGAATGTTTCTGTCGCGATAAATAATAGGGATAGGATAAAAGTAAAGAGCTTCAATCCCATCAAATCGGCCTTCATTTTTTTAAGATTATCCATTGAAAAGCCGGAAGAATTTTTTCTCAAATTCATTCTCCTTGTCGAGCACCTAAAAAAATTTTTCGTTTATTTCTTTCCCGTCGATTTGCAGATAAATAGCAGTTGTGAAGTTCATAACCAAGACATTTTAAGAATAGAACGAAAGTTGTAAGGACCCCGGAATGATAAGATTTAGTAAATGGGATGCTCCTCTTCCCAAAAAATTGGCATTGAAAAAAAGGGAAGTATCCCCATTTCATTGAAACTCTCTGAAAGCGGGAATCATCTGATAAGGGATGTGAAAAAGCGAGGAGCACTTGCCCATCTTCCCCCAGGTGAAGATGCCTTCTAAAACAGATGGAAATCAAACGGGGTTCAGAGGCAGCTTTCTTGAGAGCTAAATTCTAAAAGCCTCCAAAGGGATAAAAAATCCCCTGGAGGCGTCGTATCGGCACCTTCCGGAATTCCAGTATCATATCGAACTCCAAAAGGTTAGAGGTTAGATTGTTAAATCAACAAGATCCAAGTGGAAAATAAACAATGGCAAAAATATCCTAACCCGCTTGGTTAGTCAAGAACATAATCTTCTTCATAAAATACACCATCCTGGATTGAAAATAAAGGGCCTCAAACCATGGCCCTAGTTTAAAGAGAAGGAAGGGAAAAAGGTAGGGGGTCTAACCTTACCCGCATATGCAACATTGTAAAAAATCCTAAATCCGAAACGTTTTGATTAACTTCTTATCTGCGTCGCCCTCGGTTGAAGCCTCCACTTCAATATACGGTTCCAACCCAGAACCCTCCAGCTTCTCCTTGAGAAGTTCATCCACCTGGAAAATTCCGGCCGCATTGTTCATGCGCACCGAGATTCGGATGGGTGTATCCTTTCCCTCCTCGATACTAACCCGTTCAATGGCCAGGGCAGAGACCGAATGAATGTTAACCTGGCCTGCCTGGAAGGGAATGCGCGTCCGCCCTTCGGCCATATCCAGCGCATCCGCCACCCGGACGACCCCAGCCTCCAAAGTCAAGGGTCGCCCACCGGCCCGGTGGGAGATGATGGCGTGCAGGATCTCTGAGGTAAGGATGGCCCGGGTCGAGACCTCGTAGAGGCCGTCCAGAAACTCCCCGATCTTGGGCCTTGCCAGAAAAAGACTGTATTGTTCATGATCCGTGCGGTGGATCGACATCCCCAAGTCATGGAGCAGGGAAGCGAGGACGACGACCACTTCAGCGTCTTCGCTGCTCAGGTTATGATCGGCAACGGTGTTGGGCGGGACCCCGTGTTCTCCAAGCAGTCTGAGCAGTTTCAAGGCGATATTGGTGACGATCTGAACGTGGACTGGCCCATGATCGCTCATTCCCAGCCTCTGGACCGCGTTGATATTGATTACTTGCCACAGGGTATAGATCTCAACATCCGCATTAACCCGATCTATCACCTGCTGCAATCGAGGATTGTGCCGGGCAGGAACTCGGATCACGATTCGCTCTGGCGGCTTCGCGATTTCTAGCGGATTCGCAACAGACACCCCTTGGGCGGCAGTCAAGGGGGCTGCTTCATCCCTTTCGGTCTTGTCTTTATTCCTCATTTCATCGCTCCTGGCACCCATGTTCATTTCTTTTAGATCCCTTCGCAGGGGAAATTTAATAAGTTTCTATAATCATTATACGCCGATTTATATTTGGATTGTTCAAAAATAGCTTTCCCTTACCCATTCAATTTAACAGAATTCCACCCAAGCTACGAGCTTGTATTTCTGTCGTTATCCATCAACCTTTAGCCTTTAGCCCATGCTGGGAAGTCAGGAGGCGGTACCCTGCCCAACAAAAAATTTGGTCATCTTGTTTGGGAAGGTATGGTCAAAAATTACTAGCGGATATTGCGTAGAAGAATTTGGCAAATAAGACTTCGGCCTAAAAAAATACTGGCAAAATGGGCTACCCCTCCTCCTTTCGGAAAAGATTTCCCGGCCGATCTCGGCTGCGAGCGGCAGCCTTGCGGCTGCTTATTCAATGCAGCGGATAAAAAAGATTTATTTCCCATATTTCGCTGCAAATTCATTATCGGACATCGCCAAGTATTTGATCCCCTCGATTAAACCAATAATTGCCGGGATACAGGTCCAGAAGAAAACCAGGTAGATAATACCCCATCCAATCTTTCCAGGGTAAAATTTATGTATGCCAAAACCTCCAAGGAGGATGTCCAAAACACCGGCTGTAACTCGGTTTTTCCCATCTGCGGAAGCTATCGAAGGTTCCCTTATACCACATTTGGGGCATATCTCTGCTCTATAATCAATTTCTCCTCCGCAATTTACACAAAATTTTGTTCCTTTTTGTTGCCTGGTCATATTTATACCTCATTAATAATCGCGTATCTTCTGAATTTTATCATTCTTCTTTTGCCCATCCTTCTGCAGCAAACAAAAACCTCACCTTTTTCCTAGATATAATTCATTAGGCGCGTTTCCTCTTTTCTGTCTTAGGAAAGACGAAAACAAAAAAGGCCCCAAGGGAATATAAGAACCCCCCCGGAGCCTTCATAGAGGCACCTTTTGGAGCCCCTTTTTCATGCTTTCCTCCCGAAGGTTTGGGATTAAGTCCTATGTTGAATTCAGATATTTTTGGATTTATCTAAGACCGTTGAATCTTAATAGCTCAACAAAGCCCCCCAAAAAGCTCCTGGATCTTTCTCAAATCGCTTCGTCATCAGAGTTTCAAGAATCGCATGGTGTTTCTTCTCATCTGCCCAAATCTGTTCGAAGATATATTGCAATGCCGGTGTCTTTGCAAGGGTTCTAATTTCTCCAACAAATTCCCTATGCTTTTTTTCCATATCGTCATGTTTTTTTAATAAATCCCAGATTTCTTTTCTTTCCTCCGTCCCCACAATTTTCTTATACTCGAGGATTTCCAAGGCTGCCCGACCCCAATCGGCATGTTTTCGTGAATCGTGCTGAATGGCTCGCAGCAAATATTTCACAGTTGGATTTTCCGCTTGATTGATTGTCTTCTCAGTCAGATCAATCACTTGCTCCTCGATTTTAATGAGCTGATTCGCCATTCCTTTTACTTTTTCAATAATTTCTTCGTTCGTCATGTAACCCACCCCCTTAATATTTCATTCTTCTCAAAACATGAAAGACTTTCCTTGGAGGCTTCCTATCGAGATCTTCTGGAACCCTTTTCTCATGCTTCTCTCCAGAAGTTTAACGGTTAGGTCATTAGGTTAATAAGATCCTGGTGGGAAATAAGACTTTATTTAATTACTTCAAAATGCGCACTTTGTCAAGAGAATATTTTACGCCAAATCCTAATTTTAAGGTTAAGCGCCGAATCTTTTTCTTCTTGGCCGCCCCTATTTGCATAGTCTTTGGTAGAGGCTTTCAATCATGGCTGCCGAGTCAATAAAATGCCATTCGGCTTCATAAACCATGGCAGAATCTAATGCAGCCCCTGCATTGGAATAATAGGTAACGGCGAGCGAGCGAATCATTTTCTCTGAACAGTTTATTTCCCTTAAACTTATTGAGTGACCCAAGTTTTCATAATCTTTACCAAATGTGTTCACCGCCTCCTGTATACCTTTCTCTGAAAAAATCACTTTATGCCAGAATCTAATAATGTTCTTTGATAGATGATTTATATTTTCAGCATCGTAATAAAACACTCCATCATCAGTCCCTCCATAAGCTTTCCAATCCGTCCCCCATGCTTCTATAGAACCCAAGAGAGCGAGGGCGACAAAAATGACACTCACGAATGATAATTTGCTTTTTAACATGATGCTTTCTTTCTGGTCTTCCCATGAGATATCTAAGGACGAAGCACGGCTTTCACCCCTTTTCCGATTTCCAGGGCATCGAATGCCTTTTCCCAATCCTCCAAAGGCATAAGGTGGGTAATTAAGGGTTTCAGTTTTATTTTCCCAGAACTGACCAAGGTAAGAGCCATTTCCCATGCCATATAGGAAGAGCTATAACTGCAAATCATAGTTTCTGATTTTTTCACTGCTTGCTCCCAGGGCAAATGGGAGTGTTCTTCCATCGGAATTCCTATGGCAATGAGTTGCTTGTCCTTTCTTAGTAAGTCGAGGGCCAAGCCTATTCCTTTGGAAAATCCGGATGCCTCAATAGCAACGTCATACCTATTTTTTAATTTCCCAATTGCTTCGGTGTTTTCCGCCTCGTAAGTAAGAAATCCGAGCTCTTCACAAAGCTTCAGCCTCGTTTCACGGTCTTTTCGAATGCCCACTACAATTACTTCTGCGGCGCCAACTGCCCGGGCTACTTGAGCTGAAAGGATGCCAATGGGACCTGGGCCTACGACGGCAACTCGGTCCGTGCATCTAATTGTGCCTTTTATTAAAACTCCATGACAAACAATCGCGGTGGGTTCGATCAAGGCACCCTCTTCTGGAGATATTCCTTCTCGTAACTTGTGAGCCAGATTGGCATCTACAGCCACATACTCCGCAAAACCTCCATTCCTATCTACCCCATATGCTTTCTTATCAGGGCATAGATGACGTCGACCCGTCAGGCAGTATTCACAAATGCCGCACGTCGAATGATGGGGTTCCACCACCACTCGCTCCCCCCTTTTGAAGCCCTTTACCGTTCTCCCTACTACGTCAATTTCACCACAGAATTCATGTCCCATCACCACAGGAAGTTTTTCACAAATCCATTCCCCTTTTCTAATGTGAAGATCCGTTCCACATACCCCTGCTCCCAATACACGAATGAGTAATTCCTGGTCGCGGGGAACCGGTTTTTCTATTTCTCTAATTTCCACGCAATTCGGTTCATTGGCAGTCTTTACGAGGGCACGCATCCTAACACCTCCTGTCTCTCTTTGTCCTTCTCAAATATTGGCAAATTTCAAAACCCTTTCAGATAAAAAGCATCGAATTCTCAACGCGTTCCAACGCGGAAAAAAATCCCCTGGAGCCTTCACATCGGCTCCTTCTGGGAAAACCTGTTCATCACCTACTGCAGAAGGTTGCAGGTCAGCATCTTAGGTTCATTGAGAACTGGCAGGATTATGCGAATAAAAAATTAGTTTAAGATACCTGTTATTGTCAAGCAAAAAATTGATCTCCTGTATCTTTCTTCGGTTATTGGCTAAAAAAAATGCTTGCAAATACGAAGCAGGTTTCTGGTTGCTAGAGCTGTGCACCCGAGCTACAGATGTCTTGAAATCCATACACCCTAAAAAGGTTAGAACGGGGTAAGGAAGAGAATTTAGGAAAAAAGTGAAATTCCCTTCCACTCTTTTCAAGAAGAGTCCGAAAGAATTTTTCGGAAAGCTAATAAAATTCACTTATTAGAGAGTTATTTCGAATTGGCCCATTTTTTGCCCTTACTTTAATTGCTATTTTGCTCAGGCGTGAAGTATGAACGCGACTGGAAAGAGTGATGACAAAAAGTAAAATTGGAGCAATAGAGGAGGTTAACAATGATTATCAAATGTATTTTTTCAATCCCATTGAAAAGCATTAGGGATTATGCGAGGGAAGTTATGGAGTTACCTCCTTTGCCTGAGTACATAACGATTCGGGGACCCTATATCAACGATGCCGTAGGAGCGGGTAATCAAACCATTACCTTATATGAGTTTGATGAATCGAGATCGGCAGAAGCATGGAAAAGTATCTTTAAACAATTAGATGCATTTCATGCTGTTCCTGGCTTTACTTTCGCTGCTGAAATATTATCAAGAGACAAGAGGGTTAGAAAAGTGTCGAATTAGCATTGAACACCAAGGCCGGGATTCAGAAAGATATTAAGAAGTAAAGATCCATATTTACCTCTTCGTTCCTCACCTTGCGACCGCGAATCCCCTGCCATGTCTGGCGGTGCCCTCCACTTGACGCCCAATCGCGTTTATCATATAATTCATTCAAATAAGGGGAGATCTTATTCATTATGTTCTTACCGTCTTGCCCCGATACCATTTTCTTGGAGCGAGGGATTCAATAGATCATGCCCACCGTCGCTAGCTCAGCACTACAAGTTCCCTATTCCCGCATTCGTGAATTGGCGGAGATCGCCATGTCCATGGACGGCGTGCTCAAGCTATATTTCGGGGAATCCAATTTACCCACGCCGGAATACATTAAACGGGCCGCAATAAATGCATTGGATGAAGGCTACACGTTTTACACGGAGAATGCGGGGTTGCCAGGTCTGCGTCAGGATCTGGCGGATTATTACCGCAAATTGCAAGGTATCGAACTCGACCCCCAAGCTGAGATCGTGGTGACCGCTTCCGGCGTGCAGGCACTGAATGTAGGAATCCGCTGTGTCCTCGACCCCGGGGATGAGGCGCTCGTGCTCACGCCGGCCTGGCCTAATGGTTCAGCCATAGTCCGGATGGCCAATGCGGTTCCTGTCGAAGTCCCGCACCCGCTGTGTGAAGACCACTACACGATCAATTTCGATCAGCTCGAGGCGGCAGTAACGCCCCGTACCCGTCTGTTGATCTACACCTCACCCTCAAATCCGCTCGGATGGGTGGCGACCGAACGGGAACAGGAACAACTCCTGGAATTCGTGCGGCGCCATGACCTATGGATGCTCGCCGATGAAGTCTACGAACGCCTCTTCTATCGCGGTTCGGAACTTGGAGCTCCCGCGCCCTCAATCTTGCGCAAAGCCGAACGCGACGATGCAGTGATGGTAACCCAGTCCTTCTCGAAGACCTACTGTATGACAGGCTGGCGACTCGGTTGGCTTATCGCTCGCCGGGATGCGGGGCGGAAGGCTACACAGCTCAACGAGTACATCGTCTCCCACGCTGCCAGTTTCACCCAGCGCGCAGCCCAGACTGCCCTTGTCTCGGGCGAGGGAGAGATCCGGAAGATGCTCGTTCGTCTTAAGGATAATCGGGACTTCTGTCTCGCCGCGCTTCGCCAGATGCCGCGAGTGACCGCCCCATCCCCAGACGGTGCTTTTTATCTATTCCCTAGAATTGACGGGCTGACTGATTCTTTCGATTTCTGCCGGAGATTGCTCGAAAAGACCAAGGTCGGGGTGGCCCCTGGAGTGGCTTTCGGAGTTGGGGGGGAAGGCTCGGTTCGTATCTGTTATGCGGCCGAACGGGAGATCCTGGAGCCGGCCATGGAGCGGCTAGCTCATTTTCTGCGGGGTCGCATAAAGCCCCAACCCCATTAAGCCTACGGCCTAACGCCGCGGCAGAGCATCTAATCACCCACCCCTGCTTCCCATGACTCCTTCCTTTTCTTGGGGCCGCCGGGGACCAATCAAAAAAAGGTGATCTTAGAACCGCCATCCCCATCCTTTCGGAGATGTAAAAGCTTCCGGGTAACCTTTCCGCGGCTCATTCTAAGGCGATGTGATCCTGATGGTATCTCGTGACTCTTTTCTGGATGAGTTTTCGGGTAGCCCGTTATCTATCAATGTCCAGGATGGGAAGAGCAAAACTTATGGTGATAATTGTGGAATCCTGCATCTCACCTGGAGCGGGCCGCTTTTCCTGGCAACGGGAAAAGAGGACCGCAGCCTATTTCCTCTCTTTGTGGGGGAAACGCTATCATGCTTCGAGTCCAGATCTCCTTGGCTTTGGCAGCAGATTTAGGAAAGACACGCTATTTTATTGACAAAAAAATTGACCTATGTTCTATTCAGTTAACTTTTTTGGGATGAAGTCACCGGGGGAAATAGCCCGAGCCCTACGGGTGCATAGGGCGGCCTTTTTTGCCCAGAAAAAACCCGAAAATCATATCCGTTTGGTACGGAAGGAAGAAAGAAATCTTATTTTCCATAATGAAAGGAGGCGGTATAAAACAGCGGAAAAGAAAGTTAATTCTTCCGGTCACCTATGAAATAGCTACTTCAATCAACAGGGAGGTAAGAAATGAAAATTAAAGAGAAATCAATCATTGTTTTGATGTTTATCTTGGTCGTTACCCTCTTCTCTTTTCCATCAAGGGATGCCTTCCCGGCGGAAAAAGAAAAACCGCCCATTGTGTTTGGTGGGCTATTCATGCTCTCGGGCCGGGCAGCGGTTGTTGGGTTGCCGAATTATCAAGCGGCCCTCCTTGCTGTCGAAGAGATTAATGCTAGGGGAGGTCTTCTTGGAAGAAAGTTGGAACTATTGGCTAGAGACACCAAGGCCCAGCCAGCTCAAGCCGTGAAGGAAGCAACGATGTATATCATGAGGGACAAGGTCGACTTCCTCTATGGAACGGCTTCAAGCAGTGAGGGCCTGGCCGTGGCCGAAGTGGCCCTGAAATATAAGAAGATCCTCTTCTCCCCTGAGGTGACGACAGATAAGTTTACTGTTGAAAATTTCAATCGTTACATTTTCAGAACCGACCATATGAACACGATGGAAATGAGATCCGGGGCGATCTATATGGGAAAATTTCCTTATAAAAGGTGGTACACCATCGCACCCGATTACGAGTATGGACATGATGCGGTGAGGGCTTTTATAGAGGAGTTCAAAAAGATGAGGCCCGATGTCACCATCGTCGGGGAAAGCTGGCCTAAACTGAATGAGCCCGATTACACTCCCCATATTCAAAAAATATTGGAGATGAAGCCGGACGCCATTTTTAGCGCGTTCTGGGGCGGAGATTCCATCGCCTTCATCAAGCAAGGTGTAGGATTCGGTTTGTTTGAAAAAATACCCTATTTCTGCGTCGGCGGGGTTGGCGACTCCACAGTCCATCAGGCATTGGGTAAAGATATGCCCGTAGGGCTTCACGGAGGGGTAAAATATTGGTTCGGCTATGATTATACACCCAAGAACAAGGAATTTGTGCAGGCCTACAGAAATAGATTTGGCGACTATCCTTCTCTGTATACGATGTGCTCCTATGTGGGAATGCAATTTATGGCCAAAGCGATTGAGAAAGCGGGAACGGTTGACACGGAGAAGGTAATCGACGCACTGGCAGGACTCACCATCGATACCCCTATAGGCCCGCAAACGCTGCGCCAAGAGGACCATACGGTGATTGCCCCGCACATCTGGGGAAAGACCTGTAAAGATCCCAAATATGACTTCCTGGTCATGTGCGATATGCAGGTTGTGCCGGGTGAAAAGAACGCTCCATCTATAGAGGAAGTAATGAACTGGCGTAAAGCAGCCGCAGCGAAGAAATAATTGTGAACTTGAGTTAGGCCCATAAGATACGCTAAGCCCTAAATTAGTCTTGCGTAACTTGGGTAGAATAAGCGAAGAGGAAGAAGGGCATGAATGCACTGCTGAATTGCCTGATAAGTCCCTCCTGTCTTGCTGGTCAATTAATCACCGGTCTGACCTATGCCATCTTCCTCTTCCTCATTGCCTCCGGTTTAAGTATCATTTTTGGAGTTTTGAACATTGTCAATTTTGCGCATGGCTCTTTATATATGCTCGGAGCCTATTTCGCTTACACTTTTACTACGTTATTCATATCCCCAGAGACCTATTGGTTGGCTTTCATTATCGTCCCCTTTGGAGTGGCTGGCTTTGGTGCTTTCATGCAGCATTTCTTCCTCCGACCCATTTCCCAACGTTACCCCAAACTGGCGGAGAGGGAACTATTCCATATTCTGGCAACCTATGGTTTTACGCTTTTATTAGATGACCTGGTAAAAATGGTATGGGGAGCTCGATTCTTTTCCGCCACCCTTCCTACTTCGCTCGGGGCAAAAGTTTTTTGGATGGGAAAAACCTTTCCTGTCTATTATTTCTTTGTTTTAGGCATAGGCGTCGTTTCCGCTATGGTCCTCTGGTTCTGGTTAAATCGGACGAACTTCGGGAGAGTGGTCCGGGCAGCAGTCTCCAATACTGAGATCGTCGCTTCTCTGGGTGTCAACGTATCCACTCTCTATACCAAGGTCTTTGCCTTGGGTGCATGGCTGGGCGGCCTTGGAGGCGTGCTAGCCTTACCCATTCGCTCGGCCTCTCCCGAAATGGGAGGTGATATTCTGTTCGAATCATTTATTGTGGTAGTTGTCGGAGGGCTTGGGAGCATCTGGGGTGCGCTCATCAGTGCTGTCATGATCGGGATCTTGAGATCTTTTGGAATCT
The DNA here is from genome assembly GCA_963760605.1 of uncultured delta proteobacterium. GTDB lineage: Bacteria > Desulfobacterota > SM23-61 > SM23-61 > SM23-61 > CAVXFA01. Next base: position 14,360 of record CAVXFA010000103.1, read on the forward strand.
TGGCCATTCCCTCACTGGAGATGGTTTTCGCTTTCGTTTTAATGGCCATTGTGTTGATTTTAAGACCTCGAGGGATTTTGGGAAAGATATGGTGAAAAGAAATTTCTGGGTATGGATTTTGGTCGTTCTCGCTCTTGTTAGCTTTCCTTTGATCACCCAGGCGGAGTTTCTGACCTTTCTGCTCACCGAAGTTTTGATTATGGCGCTCTTCGCCATGAGTTTTAACCTCCTGTTAGGCTACACGGGATTGCTCTCCTTCGGCCATGCTGGGTTCTTTGGGTTGGGAGCCTACACCTTAACGCTCCTGGTCACGAAGGCTAACCTATCGGTACTCCCCTCCTTTCTTCTTGCCCTTCTTATTCCTCTTCCTTTTGCCTTGGTAATCGGTTATTTCTGCATCCAGCGTTTGAGGGTCTATTTTGCCCTTCTCTCTTTGGCTTTTGGGCAGATTATCTTTAGCATTATCTTTAAATGGTATGATTTTACAGGAGGAGATAATGGAATCTACGGAGTTCCCAGACCCTCCATTTTTGGATTCGCTTTCAACTCCACAATATCTTATTATTATTTCATTTTGCCTCTCGTCCTCCTTTCCACTACGTTTCTATACTTTGTTGTTCGCTCGCCCTTGGGCATGATGCTTCGCGCCATTCGTGAGAACCCTGATCGGGCCGAATTCTTGGCGATCCATGTTAAGAAATATCAACTTGCTGCGTTTCTGATTTCGGCTTTTTTCGCGGCGGAAGCGGGGGCCCTTTTCGCTCTCTATCAAGGATATTCAGTCCCGGGTTTTGCGCATGTTAATAAAACCGTTGAGGCAATGGTCATGACGATTCTGGGTGGGACTTTTTCTTTTATCGGCCCCTTTGTTGGGGCAGCGATCGTCACGGCTCTGGATAAGGTTCTAACCACTTACACCCAGTATTGGATGTTCGTGTTAGGGGTGGTTTTGCTCTTTTTGGCTCTCTATCTTCCTGGAGGGGTAGTCGGTCTTGTGCAGAAACTAGGAATTATTATTCAATCAAAGAAAGTGGAGTCGCTCAAATGACCATTCTCCAGGTTGAAGGATTGAAAAAATACTTTGGAGGAGTTCATGCGGTTGAGGATATCTTTCTCCAATTACAAGAAAGGGAGATTCGGGCCGTCATAGGACCCAATGGGGCTGGGAAAACCACCTTCTTTAATGCCCTTAGTGGTAAATATCCGCCGACGTCTGGTAAAGTCTTTCTGGCGGGGAAGGATATTACTGGTTTCCCTCCGCATCGCATTTCCAGATTGGGATTAGGAAAGTCTTTTCAAGTCACCAATATTTTTGAGGGTCTTACCGTCTTCGAAAATGTGCAAGCGGCTGTGCTCTCTTTTAAAAACAAAGGTTGGAATTTTTTAACCCCTGCCTCTCGGTTGAAAGAAATTAATGATGAAGTCATGGAGATCCTAAAGGCAATCGGTCTTGAAGGAAAGGCTAATTTCCCTTCCATATCGCTTTCGCACGGGGAGCAGAGACATTTGGAGATCGGTCTGGCATTGGGGGGGAGACCGAGGATTCTTCTCTTTGATGAACCCACAGCAGGAATGACACCTTACGAGTCCCTCCAGACGATGGAGCTGATAAAGAAATTGGTCAGGGAAAAAGGCGTCACGATTCTTTTCGCTGAGCACGATATGGATGTCGTTTTTTCGGTGGCAGATCGAATCACGGTGATGCATCAGGGGAAGATCATCGCCGAGGGAACACCAGCGGAAATCAAACAAAATCAACTCGTTAAAGATGTCTATCTGGGACGGGCCTATGTGGGTACTTGAGGTCGAGAATATCCACACTTTTTATGGTTTTAGTCGCATCCTCCAAGGTGTTTCCATCCAGGTTGCCAAAGGAGAGGTGGTTTGCTTATTGGGTCGGAATGGGATGGGGAAAACAACCCTGATCCGGAGCATAATGGCGTTAACTCCGCCGAAGCTGGGAAAGGTTAAATTTAATGGTGCAGAGATCCAAAATCTGCCTGTTCACCTGATCGCCAAACTTGGAATAGGATATGTCCCGCAGGGCAGAGGGGTCTTTCCGGACCTTACGGTTCACGAGCATCTTGAGGCTTTCTGCGGTAAGATGAGGAAGGATCTGAAAAGGAAAAATCAGGAAAGAGCCTACCAGTTTTTTCCCAAACTAAAACAATTGGAAAATCGGAAAGGAGGATTTTTATCGGGAGGGGAACAGCAGATGTTGGCTATTGCCAGGGCCCTCGTTAGAAATCCTCAGTTAATGCTGTTGGACGAGCCATCGGAGGGGTTAGCGCCGGTGGTATTAGAGGTGATCCAGAGGTTGATTAGCGAGTTGAAGGCGGATGGGGAGACGATGCTCTTAGCTGAACAGAACGTAAGATTCGCCCTTGAGATTTCCGATCGAGGGTACATTCTTGAAAAGGGCCGGATCTGCCTGCAAAAACCCGCCTCCGAGATGAAGGATGACGAGGAAGTCCATCGCTTCCTCACCGCCCAGTAATCATTTTAAGTTTGATCGCTTGAACCTTTTCCCAAGAAAAATGACCTAACCTTATCGTTCCTTGGTTCATAGGCTACGATTTTGAAATAAGAAAATATTAAAGCACAAGGAGGATCTTGTGAAAACTACTAGTTCCATGCTCGCTAGGCTGCAAACGGCGAATTCAGTCCTCACGGGAGCGGGGTCCGTTAACCAGATTGGGAAAGAGGTGAGTCGCTTCGGAAAAAAAGCCTTGATCGTTTGTGACAGGGGAATTGCTGAGGCTGGCCTGGTGGAAGGGATAAAGAAGATTCTTGAAGATTCCAAGATCCAAAGCGGAGTATTTGATAAGGTTGAACCGGAGCCCCGGATTGAGCTTGTTCATCAATGTGGGGAGGCTGTAAGGTCGAGGAATTACGAAGTCCTGGTGGGTCTTGGCGGTGGGAGTTCTCTCGATGTGGCCAAAGGGGCGGCTATGGTCATTACGAATGGAGGAAAAATAGAAGATTACGTGGGGATTGGACGGGTCCCCAAGAGAGGAATCCCTACGATCCTAGTTCCTACTACCTCGGGAACGGGAAGTGAGGCAACCCAATACGCTATTTTCACTGTAGGAAATATGAAACAGGGGGTAATCGATCCCAACCTTTATGCCAATGTTGCTATTATTGATCCGGAGCTTACCCTTTCAATGCCTCCAAGAATTACCGCGGCTACCGGAATGGATGCGCTCTGCCATGGCATTGAGACCTACACTTCCCTCGCAGCCACACCGATCAGCGACCTAATCGCCAAGGAATGTATCACCCTGGTGAGCAGAAGTTTGCGGAATGCTGTGTTCAATGGAAAGGATGTCGAGGCAAGAAGCGAGATGTCTTTGGGAAGTTTTTACGGTGGGCTTTGCCTCACGAATGCAAGCGTGACGGCTGTTCATGCCCTTTCCTTTCCCCTAGGTGCTGACTACCATATCGCTCATGGGGAGGCCAATGCTGTAATGCTTCCTTACGTAATGCGGTTTAACTGTCTGGGAAATATGAAGCGGTTTGCCGAGATCGCAGCCAGGATGGGGGAAAAGGTCGAATCCCTCTCCCTCAGGGAGGCCGCTGAGAGGTCAGCTTATGCAGTAGAAACCCTCATGAAGGATATCCGGGTTCCCTATAAACTGAGAGACCTTAAGATTCCCAGAGAGGCAATTCCTTCCATGGCCGAAAGGGCACTCACTGTGCAGAGACTCCTAATCAACAATCCCCGGGTGATCGCTCTAAAGGATATTATCGAGATATATGAGCAGGCCTATTAGACTCCATCTTAAAGAAAGGAGGTCGAGGAAAAAGTAAGAATTTGAGGAAAAGTCAGAGAAATAAGAAAGGAGGAAAAGATGAAAGGATCCGTTATCATTGCATCCATTTTGGCTTTGGGGGTCCTCACCTTATTCGCAGACACGCCCTCGATTGCGCAGACCAAAGTCAAAGAAGTAAGTATTGGAGCTGTATTTCCTCTTTCGGGCCCTTTGGCTCCTATCGGTCAGCATATTAGACATGGGATCGATATCGCCATTGAGGAGATCAATCAAGCAGGTGGCATAAAGTCGTTGGGTGGAGCCAAGCTTAAAGTAATATATGGGGATAGCACTGGGGATGCCAAAGTGGGTGTCACGGAGATGGAGAAGCTTATCACAAAAGATAATGTCTGTATCGTGACGGGAGCTTATCAAAGTGGGGTTACACTTCCCATGGCCACAGTAGGCGAACGATACGGTGTCCCTTTCTATGCTACCGGATCAGAAGATCAAATCACGGAGAGGGGATACAAGTATACCTTTCGATCTAACGAGAAGACTTCGTGGCGGGTAAGGGATCAGGTCAAATTCATCGTGGAAATGGGTAGGAAGTTTGGTAATCCCGTAAAGACAGCGGCCCTGGTTTGGGAGAATACTGCCTGGGGTCAAGGGGCTCACCGGGATTGGCTGAGGCATATGGATCAAGCAGGAATTAAAATCCTCGTGGATGAGCCCTATCCCCATGCGACTACAGACCTGACTCCCGCCGTGGTAAAGATAAAGGCTGCTAACCCTGAGGGGATTTTCCTATGTTCCTATGTATCGGATGCTATTCTTTTAATTAGAACCGTCGCCGAAATGGAAGTTAATGTAAAGGCAGCGGTCGGTCTAAGCGGTGGGGTTGCTGACCCGAACTTCATTCCAGGGGTTGGAAAGAGTTGTTTGTATATGTTTGACTGCGTCAGGTGGGAACCGGATATTCCCCGGCCTGGGGTTAAAGAACTATGTGAGAAATACCTGAAGCGATCCGGAGTTTCCATGGATGCCGAAGTCATGAAGCAGTATACCTATATGTGGGTAATTGCCGAAGCTATTGAGAAGGCAGGGTCCACAGATCCCAAGAGGATTCGGGACTCATTGGCCAAGCTCCGTATCAGAGGACCCCATCCAGCTATAAAATTTTTTGAAGACGAACTCTATTTTGATGAGACGGGTCAGGTTTTCCAAGGATTTATGGTAGGCGTTCAGTTTCGCGAGGTTGAAGGAAAGATCCAACGGGTGACGGTCTGGCCTGAGAAGGTTGCCCGGAAGGGGATCGAACCTGTTTGGCCCATGCCCAAATGGTCTGAGCGCAAGAAGTAACTCCCTATGAACGGGGGCCACAAGAAAGTGGCCCCCCATAAAAAAAGGTGTACTCGCAGGGAGAAAATGGAGACGTATATTCAAGCAATTGTAAATGGGTTTCTAATGGGAAGCATATACGGCCTCATAGCCTTTGGCCTTACTTTGGTCTTTGGAATTATGCGGGTGATCAACTTCGCCCATGCCTCGCTTCTCATGATGGCTATGTTTTTGGCCTATGGCTTGTCAG
>CAVXFA010000104.1:0-67452 GCA_963760605.1 uncultured delta proteobacterium
AATAAGGTCAGCCGAAGGGCTATGGCCCGGTCACGGCCCGCAAAAAGGGGGGTGCGTTTATTTAAATCATTAATTTTGCTGAATATTTTTGGTGGCGGTGCAGGGACTTGAACCCCGGACACTGCGGATATGAGCCGCATGCTCTAACCGACTGAGCTACACCGCCACATGGATGCAGGGATAATAAATTTTTCTAATGGATTTTTGCCCGATTGTCAACTGAAAAGAAAGTAGTTCGGCTATCCGCCATCGGTTCACCCCCCTACCCTACCCCTCCCCCTTCAAAAAGGGAGAAGATAAATCTTAATGCGAATTTTTGGAGCCGACGCCTGACCGATGACCGCCAATGGCGGATAGCTACTTAACCAGCAAATAATCTGGTTTTACATGTTTCATGGACTTGAAGATATTTTCCTTTAAACCTCTGTGATCTATCTCCAATTGCTTGAGAAGATCCTTTATATATTTTCGTTTGGAATTCTCCGCTGTCGGACAGGGGTTTTCCAAGACCGGGAGTTGCGCTTCTTTGGCAAATCGTTTAAGAAGGGGTTCCTCTATGTAAGCCAAAGGCCTAATCAAGTTGAATTCGCCCTTGAAATACGTCTGGTAGGGAACCATCGTGCTGATTTCCCGGGCAAAGAAAATATTGAGAAGAAGGGTCTCGATGACATCGTCTTTGTTGTGGGCCAAGGCCAGTTTGTTGCACCGATAATCTCTTGCCAGTTCGAAGAGCCTTTTCCTTCGAAGTCTCGAACAGAGAAAACAGGGGCTGGCTTTGCGGTTGTAGTCGCTATGGGCAAGTGGGCCGATGTTCGTTTTTTCGATGTGATGGGGATACCCCTCTTCCTGGAAGTACTTCACCAGGCATTGAGATTGATTCCCATTTACCCCTTCGAAACCCAGATCCACATAGACTGCGATAATAAACTCCGGCTTAGGAGCAAAAAGCAGCGGCCCGGTTAATAGCTTGATCAACGTGAGGCTATCTGCCCCGCCGGAGACTCCTACCAATACGCGGTCCCCTTCTCCTAGCATCCTATGCTTGAGAATCGCCTGTTCCAGGCGTTTTCTAAGATGGAGATGGAGTTTACTCATCTTTCCTAATTCGACCCCCAATCATAAAATTATAATAACCTGGAGGCGGGGGTTTCTGTCAAGAATTGGGCTCTGGCGGTTATGCTTTCATGATTTTCCTTGCCGATATCCCATCAATTTATACATAAGGCCGAAAAGCTTCCATCCTTCAGGCAGGTAATAGGTTATGAAGTTCTTTATGGTCCAAGGCTGGCGATCCGGGTCCACGTGAGAATAACTCTTAAGGATCTGCCAATACACTCGCCGAGGGTTGGGGGCGGCCTGGGCCAGGCGTAGAGTCTCCGTAAATGGAATCATGTCATCGTCTTCACCGTGCGCTACGATCAGGTCCGCCTGAAGATAAGGCAAAGCGGGTCCAACGGAGAGAGCTTCCATCGAGGCTCGTAGGTCAGCCGGGAGCTTCTGGATCAGGGATTCAATCTGCTGGGGCTTGGAGGGGGATAAAAGGGCCAGGATATTTTTCCCCTCCTCTCCCAGAAGGGGCGAAAATTGTTCCAGGGGGACTTTCTCATCTCGCAGCTTGAGTTGCACGATATTTCTGAGAATCGAGCGGTCCACTGGCGAATCAACAAGGTGGAGATTATTCGCCAAGAAGACCCATTTCCCATACTCCTGAGGTTTTTGGTAGTAAGTTTTTCCTCCAAATTCAAAATTCCCGGTGGCGATGAAGGCGATTACATTCTTCAAGTCACAATAGCCACCAAAAGAGACCACAAAACGGACCTTCTGCCGGATCGTTGGGCGGCAAGCGGCGATTATCGTCGGACCGGCTCCATAGCTAAAACCAAAAAGGCCGCAGGATTGAGGAAGGACATATTTTCTTAAAGAAAGGAAATATTCATAGGCCGCCTGGATTTCGTCGATATCCGAAGGAGCGATGTGGAAAGAACGCATTCCTTTAAAATCAGGTACGAAGACGACGAAGCCGGAGCGACAGAGAATCTCGGCAAAATGCCTCAGGCGCGGATCATCTTTTCCTGTATCGACGACCCCGTGATTGAGTAAAATCCCGGGACACTTTCTTCCAGGCTGGGAAAGGTAGAGGTCTGCTTTAACCAACCCGCTGGGTCCCTTGTAGAAGAACTCCTCTATCCTGGGAGGGGAAGTCCATCTTGCAAGCCAACCCCGCGATTCGAAGTTCAAGAGCTCACTTAGGACGAGCGTGCTCCACAAGGCCCGTTGAATACTGGCAGAAAGAACAACGGTCAGCGCCCCTAGAACCAAGAGGAGCACGATGAGAGTAGCTTTTCCTCTCATATTTTCCTCAGGGTCTGCAATACTCGACGCTGGCCGGGTATCCGTTTCAAACCGGAAAGGAAAACCATGAGAACCTGTCTTTACCTCAGTGCAAAGCGGAGACCGCCCGGCTCAGGTCCCGGAACTGCTCCAGGGAGAGGGCTTCCCCTCTCGAAGTGGGATTGATTCCTGCAAATTGCAGGGCTTGGTGTATTTTGCTCATGGGCAGGTGGGAGAATTCTCCCAAATGAATGGCGTTGGCCAGGGTCTTTCTCCGGTAGGCAAATGCCGAACGGATGACCCGACGTAAAGTTTCTTCATCCTTAATTTCTACGCTCGGTTTCTGCAAGATTTCAAACCTCACCACAGCCGAATCCACCTTGGGCGGAGGGTAGAAAGCCTGGGGGGAAACGGCGAAGACAATGCGAGCTTGAGTATAAAGCTGGGACCAGAGGCTGAGAGGGCTGTAATCCTTCGTCCCTGGCTTGGCCACCACCCTCCTGGCCACCTCCATCTGGAGCATCAAGACCAGCAGGGAAAAATGCTCCCGTTCCTGAAAAAGGCGGAAGATCATCGGGCTGGAGATTTCGTAGGGAAGATTCGCTACCACTTTCATCTGCCGTTGGCTTTTTCGGAACAGAGGAGCGAAATCAAATTTTAAAGCATCCGCCAGCAAGACCTCCACCTGCTCGTTTTCGGAGAATTGATCTCTCAGGGCACTGGCCAAACGGGGGTCCACTTCGAGGGCATAGACTTTTTTGACCCGCTGGGCTAAAGGAATGGTGAGGCCGCCAAGTCCCGCCCCAATCTCCAAAACGATGTCTTCGGCTTCCAAGGCAGCACATTCCACGACTCTGCGGAGGACATTGGGATCAACGACAAAATGCTGCCCCAGTTTCTTCTTCGGACGGATCTGAAGCTCTCTAAGTTGTTTACGAAGGGAATTCAACCCTGCCTGACCGCTTTCCTTTTTTCTCTATGTAGAGGATGATCAATTGCTTCGTGATAAAATAGGAAGGAATGGCAAAGAGCAAGCCGGTAATGAGTCCGCCGATGAACATGAGGTAGGAAACTTCCCAGCCCAATTGGATGAGGTGAGAGATGGAAAAATCCGAAGCCGCAAAGGAAGAAACGCTTTTCCCGGTAATCACTCGCCCCACTTTGTAATCTAAAAAATAGACCAAAGGAAGCAAAAGGGGGTTGGAAATCCAAACACCCGCGGCTGCCGCCAGTTTGCTTTTCTTCAGCAAGTAAGCAATCGAAACGGCCAAGACTGTGTGCAGGGGAACCGTGGGGGTCATCCCGACGAAGACCCCAATGGCCATACCCCCGGCGACTTCCCCTGGCTGGCCTTTCAACCGCATAAGCCTAAGGTAAAGGAGGCGGAGGCTTCGTTTCCACCTGACCCATCGGTCGCTAACCTTTGTTTCCTTCCCCCAGACATCCTCTTCTGGCATAGACATCACCCTTGTCCGGATCCTCTCCCAAACCTGGAATAGGCATTCAGGGAAAGGTTGGAGCGAGCACCCTCTTTCAGGAGATGGAAACCGGCTACAGCCACCATGGCGGCATTATCCGTGCAGAGAGCGGGTGGGGGAAAATGCACCGTAATTCCGGCAGCGTTTCCTTCCCGATGAAACCTTTCTCGCAAACGAGAATTGCAGGCGACTCCCCCCACGACCACAACTTCCTGAGTCGATTCCTGGCTGGCCGCGCGAAAAACCTTCGTTACCAGAGTATCGACAACCGCTTCTTGGAAGGAAGCGGCCACACTCTGAATTTGATCCGGGGAAAGCCCCTCCTTCAGGCTTTGCACATGTTGGAGGACGGCCGTTTTGAGTCCGCTAAAGCTAAAATCCAAAGAGTCCGGTTCCAGTAAGGCTCGGGGGAAAAAAATTGCCATCCGATCCCCTTCCCTCCCCAGACGATCAATGACCTCTCCTCCCGGATAGCCCAACCCCATAAGTTTGGCGACCTTATCAAAGGCCTCCCCAGCAGCGTCATCCAGGGTTCGGCCCAGCAAGACCATCTGAGTGTGGCTCTTGACTCGAAAGAGGCTGGTGTGCCCACCGGAGACGACCAGGGCGATGAAGGGAAATCTTAAAGAGGAGACTGAAAGGAAGATCGCCGATATGTGGCTGAAGATATGATCCACGCCCACCCAAGGTATTTTGAGAATGTAAGCGATCGATTTGGCAACAGCGATTCCAACCAAGAGAGAACCCACCAGGCCAGGACCCTGGGTGACTGCGATGGCGTCGATACCCTGGAGGGATTCTCCGGAACTACACAAACATTCTTCGACAACCGGGAGGACGGCCTCGATGTGCCTTCGGGAAGCAAGCTCCGGGACAACTCCGCCATATTTTTTGTGCAAAGCGACCTGCGATGCCACGACGCTGGAAAGGATGGTTTGCCCATCCACCACTACGGCGGCGGCCGTTTCATCGCAGGAAGATTCGATCCCTAAAACTTTCATGGCCAGGGTCAGTATTTCATCCGGGTAATTTCCTGAAGCGCCTCGACCAGTGCTTCTACATCTTCTGGAGTGTTGAAATATCCCAGACTGGCTCGGACGGTTCCGGCAGGAAAGGTTCCTAAGGTCCGATGGGCTTGGGGCGCACAATGTAGACCGGCCCGGACCAAGATGTCGTAAAGGTCGTCGAGGATGAAAGCGACTTCAGCCGGGCCCAAGGAAGCCACGTTGAAGGAGACCAGGGGAACCCGCTCCTCTCCATCCAAAGGACCGTAGATCCGAACCTCCCTGTTTCTTTTTAACCCTCGGAGTAACTGTTGGGTCAGTTGTCTCTCCTTTTTCCAGATTCTTTCGACCCCCTCTTCCAAAACAAACAAAACCCCTGCCCCCAGACCGGCAATCCCAGGGGTGTTCAACGTGCCACTCTCGAACCGGGCGGGCAAGGGGATGGGTTGATCTTCGGATTCCGAGTCCGTCCCCGTCCCCCCTTCCTTCAGCGGCCGCAGGTCAATCCCTTTGCGGAAGTACAGGAATCCGGTTCCCTGCGGACCGTAGAGCGATTTGTGTCCCGGGCACGCCAGCAGGTCAATCTTCATCCTTTCTACGTCGATGGGCAGGAGGCCAGCAGTTTGGGCAGCATCCACCATGAACAGAATCCCATGGGAACGGGCAAATCGTCCTACCTCTTCGATCGGAAGAAGCGACCCGGTAACATTTGAGGCATGGGTGAGGACAATGAGCTTTGTCTTCGGCTCCAAGGCCTTTTTTAGCAAACGGATTTTCAGATGGCCCTGACGGGAGCAAGGCACCTGACTAAATCTTACCCCTGCCCTCTCCAGCCCTCTTAGGGGCCGGATGACGGAGTTATGTTCGATGGAAGAAGTAATAACGTGGTCCCCTCGCGATAGTAGCCCTTTGAGGCCCAAGTTGATGGCCTCTGTGGCGTTGCAGGTGAAGATCACCCGCTGGGCTTCGGCAATGCCGAAGAGCTGCGGCGATCCTCTCGCGGGTTTCGGTAATGATCTGGTTGGCCTTACGGGCTAATTTGTGGTCGGAGCGTCCGGGGTTCGCACCGATTCGGCGCATTACTTCATTCATCCGGCGGCAGACGGCTGCCGGCTTAGGGAAGGAAGTCGCAGCATGGTCTAGGTAAATTGACACAAAAACGATCCTCTAGTTCTACGGATATGCCTTTCCGAGCGCATTCCTGCGCCCGACACCTATGGGTGGTTCCCCCGGCCTGCCGTTCAGAAATCCTTTGAAACCCTTGCCGGTAAAGGTGGGTTAGCCCCCCAGAATGGAGGCCATCTGAAAGATGGGGAGGTACATGGCTACGACCAATGCCCCAATCGCCGAGCCGAGGAAGACCATGAGTAACGGTTCCAGCAGGGAGGTCAGGGCGGCAACAGCGGCGTCCACTTCGTCGTCGAAAAAGTCTGCAATCTTGCTTAACATCGAATCTAAGGCGCCGGTGGATTCACCTACGGAGATCATCTGCACGACCATGGGGGGAAATACTCCACTGGCTCCCAAAGGTTCGGCAATGGTTTTCCCCTCGCCAATGCTCAATTTTGTCTTGAGGATGGCTTTTTCGACGGTTTTGTTTCCGGAAGTCCTGGCGACGATTTCCAAGGCCTCAAGGATGGGGACCCCGCTGGAGAGCATTGTGCCCAGGGTGCGGGTGAACTTGGCAATGGCTACTTTTCGGATGAGGGAGCCAAAAATCGGAAGTTTCAGAAGATAGTCATCGACGACTTCTCGCCCTTTCTCCGATTTGTAGTAACGCCTGAAAGCAAACCCCAGAACGATGAGTAAAGCACCCACGAGCAAGAAATATCGCTGTAGGAAATCGCTCAGGTTAATGACCAATTGGGTAAAAGCTGGAAGGGTTCCTCCCATATCGGCAAACATCTTCTGGAAGACGGGGATCACGAAGATCAAAAGGCAAGAAACGACCACCAAGGCAATGGCCATGACCACGGCGGGATAGACCATGGCCCCCTTGACCTTCTTCTTCAGGTTCATGGACTTTTCGATGTAGGCGGCCAAACGGTTTAGAATCGTGTCCAGGATACCGCCCGTTTCCCCCGCGGCCACCAGGTTGCAAAAAAGGTCATTGAAAACAATAGGATGTTTGCGTAGAGCATCTGCGAAAGTGGAACCGGCCTCCACGTCCGCTTTCACTTTCACGAGGATTTCTTTAAAGGTAGCGTTGTCCTGTTGACTGGAGAGGATCTCCAGGCACTGCACCAGCGGCAGGCCGGCGTTGATCATCGTGGAGAATTGCCGCGTGAAGACGACGATATCCTTTTCTCTTACTTTTTTCCTAGTAGGAAATTTGAGGCTTTTTAGAATATCCTTGGGTTTGGACTCGATCTTGATAGCCTGAATCTGCTGCCGGCGGAGCGCCATTCTTACGCCGGCTTCATTGGTTGCCGATATTTGCCCGTGCTCGATCGTTCCTCGTCGGGTCCGTCCCTCCCAGACATATTCCATTTGAATCCTCCAAATACCTTAGAGATTTTCCTCAATCTTCAACAGTACTTTTCAAAACCTCTTCAACGGTCGTGATGCTTTCCTTAAGCTTTGTTAGAGCGGTCTGCCGTAAGGTCTTCATGCCCAAGCGCATGCCTTCTTTTTTGATCTCATTTGCCGAAGCTCCTTGAAGGATCAGCTCCCGGATTTCCTCTCGGACGGGCAGGACCTCGTATAAAGCCACCCGCCCCTTATACCCCGTATTGTTGCATTGGGGACAACCCGTTCCTTTATAGCAGGTCCATCCCTGTATTTCGTCCGGAGGAACGCCCAGGTTGAGAAGCATCTGCGGGGAGATCTGAACAGGCGTTTTGCAAGAATCGCAAATCACCCGCGCTAGCCTTTGGGCGGCGATCAAATTGACCGAGGAGGCTACGAGAAAGGGTTCGATGCCCATGTTCAACAACCGGTTGATCGTGCTGGGAGCGTCGTTCGTATGCAGAGTGCTTAGAACCATATGGCCGGTAAGCGCAGCCTTGATGGCGATTTCTGCCGTTTCGAAGTCCCGCACCTCTCCCACCATGATGATATCCGGGTCTTGCCGTAGAAAAGATCGCAAACAGGAGGCAAAGTTCAAGCCGATCTCTTCGTGCACTTGCACTTGGTTAATACCCATGAGGTTGAATTCCACCGGATCCTCGGCCGTGGAAATATTCTCGGTGATCTGGTTCAATTCGGCGAGTGCGGAATAGAGGGTGGTGGTTTTCCCACTTCCCGTTGGCCCGGTGACCAAGACCATCCCGAATGGTTTATGGATGGCCTCCTTAAACTCTCGGAGAGGGTTTTCTTCGAAACCCAGTTTGGTCATGTCGAGTTGGAGGTTCGCTTTATCCAGCAGCCGCAGGACCACTTTCTCTCCGAATAGGGTGGGCAGAACGGAAACCCGGAAATCCATCTCTCGGTCTCGGCCCAATTTCATCTTGATGCGCCCATCTTGAGGCAGACGACGCTCTGCGATGTTCAGTTTGGCCATGATCTTCACCCGGGAAATGATGGCGTTCTTCATTTTCATGGGTGGTTTCATGAAGTCGTTAAGCACACCGTCCAGGCGGAGACGGACTCGAAAAGTTTTCTCGTATGGTTCGAGATGTATGTCGCTCGCTTTCCGTTTGATGGCCTCGTTGAGAATCATATTGACAAGCCTGACCACAGGGGCATCTTCAGAGGCCTGCTGCAGCTCATTTATGTCGACCTCTTCAGCATCTTCCAGAAGCTCCATCTTCTCCTCATCGCCCATCTGACCCATCATGATCTCCGCCATGGCGGACGAAGGATCATAATATTTGTCGATGGCCATTTTGATGGCACTTTCTGTGGAGACGAAAACCTCTACGTTGCAACTGGTCAGAAATTTGATGTCATCGATGGCCAGAATGTTGGAGGGGTCGGCCATCGCCATGCGCAGATTGGAGCCAATCCTTTTAATGGGGAGGATTTGATACTTGTAAACGACGTCGGCGGGGATCAACCTGACCGCTTCGGAGTCAACCTCCACTTCGGCCAGATCGATAGCCGGGACACCGTAATGTTTGCTCAGGAAAGAAACGAGGTGCTTTTCGCTCAAAAACCCGAGTTTTACTAAAGAAGTCCCGAGCTTGTTTCCTGAGATCTTTTGTTCCTGAAGGGCGTCGTCCAGTTGTTTGGCGGTGATTAAGCCTTTTCTAACTAGCAGTTCGCCCAACCGGGCGGTCATAAAACCTCCACAAGAATACTCTCGTTACTCAAATATAGGAGAAATTTTGAGGTTTTGTCAAGATTTTTTAGGCTTTCCTTTACACCCTTATCGTCCGTAAAGGAAAAAATCTGAAGGGCTTAGCCACTTTTTCCTCTATGGGTTTTCCTATGAGAATGAAAGTTTTGGGACCGAGGTTGGCATCTCTCCTTGCCCCCCTTTTACTTTCGAGTCGAAAATATGGAAAAACATATTTATTCCAACTAGTTTGGAGGCCCGGGGGAGTTCGATCCACCTTCCCTTCGTTTCGCGGGGTTGACCTGACCAGTCTCGTTGCTCGGTATCCGTCCCAAGCCACTGTTTAAAATAAAAGGAGGTTGGACTTTTTCTAGATCGGGCGGTAAGATCATATCGCTATGCGCATAGCGCTTTGAGCTTAGCGTATCAGAGATTGTGTGGCCGATGTTGACCTCGCTCTTTCCCCCCATGCTCAGGCCCCGATAGGAATGAAAATTGAAAAGTCAAGAGGAGCATGGCGACCTCCCCTATTGACAACGTCTGATAAAGGGGGTACTTTCATCCTCGATTTTCGATTGACTCACCCGGAAGAGAGAAAGACAAGGCCATCTAGCATGATTTTATAACGGAGGCGCATTTCTGCGGGCCGGAAGGGACCCTAATGGACCGTTTCATCGTTTGGCTGGCTTCGGGGGGGTACAGTGGATATTTTCCTTTTGCGCCCGGAACTGCCGGAACGCTTGTTGGAATCCTCGTCTATCTGATCTTCTCCTTCTTCCCGGCCCCAATTTACTTGTTGAGTTTAGCCGCTGCTTTTTTTTTGGCCTGGTGGGCCGCGGATCGGGCAGGAATCATTTTGAGAAGAAGGGATAGCCCAAGAATCGTTATCGATGAGATTGTGGGGTATTTGATCACGATGACCCTCCTGCCCCGCACCCTCACAACAATCATCGGGGGATTCCTTTTTTTCCGGGTTTTGGATATAATAAAACCGCCGCCAGCCAAATTTATCGACCGCCAAATGCAGGGAGGATTGGCTGTCGTTCTCGACGATGCGGTAGCCGGGATATACGCGAATATTTTGCTGCAGGCGATCGCCCAATGGAACCCACACCTTCTTTTTATCATTGACCGCTGGTTCCTTGGGCCGGTTTAAAGAGATGTTCGCTACAGAGTACGCTGAGAAACGCGGAGAAACAGCTAAAGTCCATTTGGCCCTTTAATCTTCCATTTTTATTTTTAAATTCTGGCTTTGATTCCATCTCGGCCAGCTCTGCGTTCTCCGCGGTGAAAGGAGCCGCTCAAGGGGAGTTCCGTGAAAGTTGACATCATCACCGTGGGTAATGAATTGACCACCGGCGCAGTGGTGGATACCGATGCGGCCTACCTGGCCAGTGCGCTCACCGACCGAGGCTTTGAGGTGACCTTCATAACCACCGTCGGCGATAACGAATGGAGTATAGAAGATGCTCTCCTGCGGGCGCAGGAGCATGCAGAAGTCATCCTCATAAGCGGCGGCCTGGGTCCGAGCGTAGACGATATAACCGCCAGCTCGGCCGCCAAAGCCCTGGGCCGACGGCTGATTATGAACAAAGAAGTGCTGCAGACCATGCGGGAAAGTTTCGCCCAGGGAGCAATGGAAATGCCCCTTGCCAATGAGAAGCAAGCCCTTTTTCCTTATCAAGCCGAGATCATTCCCAACCCTCTGGGGACTGCTTCCGGCTTTATCCTCCGCCATAAGGGAAAGATCTATATTTTCTTGCCCGGAGTTCCTCGAGAGTTAAAGCATCTTCTGAAGGAAAATGTCATCCCTTTGTTGGAGAAAGAACGCCAGGAGAAAACCTTCCATCGTTCTCGTACCCTTAAAGTCTTTGGTTTTACCGAATCCGCCATTGCCGACCGCCTCAAGGAAGTTAATTGCCCAGACCATTCCGCCTCCCTGGCTTACCTCCCGCGCTTTCCGGAAAACCATGTGAAAATTAGGGTCCATGGAAGATTCCTGGAAGAGGTCGAGAAAACCCTGCAAGGACTGGAGAAGATCATCCGGGAAAAACTAGAGGGGCGGGTCTTTGCTGCCGATCAGGAGACGCTGGAAGAAAGCGTGGGGAATCTTTTGCGGTCCAATCGAGCTACTTTGGCAGTTGCGGAATCCTGTACCGGGGGATTGATCACCCATCGTCTGACCAACATCCCCGGCAGTTCGGATTATTTCGACCGGGGAGTCGTGGTTTACAGCAACCGGGCGAAAGTTGAACTTTTAAAAATTCCCGAAGAGCTTTTGGCCACGGCCGGTGCAGTCAGCGCGCCAGTTGCTGAAAAAATGGCTGAGAGTGTGCGACAGATCAGCCAGTCAACCTTGGGACTGGGCATCACTGGGATCGCTGGCCCGGGGGGAGGTTCAGAAGAAAAACCGGTAGGTCTGGTATTCATTGCCCTTGCCGGCCCCCAGGGCACCGTCTCAAAAAAATACCAATTTTGGGGAGATCGCGAACAGATCAAGATTATTTCTGCCCAGACAGCTATCGACTGGGTACGAAGGTTTTTCCTGGGTATTTTATAGGAGAGATTGCCCAGAGCAATTGATTTATGGAAGGAATCCGTTCGTTCATTGCCATCGAAGTTCCGCAGCCTTTGCTGGCCAGGATGGGGGAGCTACAGAGAGAGCTCAGACGGATGGAAGCTGGCGTCAATTGGGTGCGCCCAGAGGGTATCCACCTAACTTTGAAATTTTTAGGCTCAATTAGCGCGGCGGAACTGGAAAAAATTGCGCAGGCCATCGCCCCTGTTGTGGCGGCATGGAATCCATTCGAGTTGAGGATTCATGGCCTAGGGTGCTTTCCTTCAAGCCGTAACCCCCGGGTCATCTGGGTCGGCATCGACCGGGGAGGGGGGGAAGCTTCTTCCCTGCAGAAAGTCATCGAGGATAAGGCGGCCGAGGTTGGTTTTCCACCAGAGGGACGGCCCTTCAAGCCCCACTTGACCCTTGGGAGGGTGCGCACTCCCATAGGAAGGAGCTCTTTAATCCAAGTAATGGAAAAGCATAAAGATGTGGAAATTGGGACTTTCCCGGCCCATGAAGTTTATCTTTTCAAGAGCGAATTGAAGCCTTCGGGAGCGGTCTATACGAAGTTGCAAACTTTTCCTATGGGAAAAAACCAGATATAAGCTGCTGAGAGAAGCAGACATCATCAACAAAAGATGCACTTTTGTTGGATCAAAAATGAGGAGGGAAGTATGCCGGCCGAGACCCATAAAGAGAAAGCGATCGATTTGGCGGTCAGCCAGATCGAGCGTCAGTTCGGCAAAGGGGCCATTATGCGCCTGGGGACGGATGCAGTCATTCCGGACATCCCCGTGATTCCTACGGGTTCTTTGGCTTTGGACATCGCCCTGGGTGTGGGGGGGATCCCCCGGGGGCGAGTGGTGGAGATTTTTGGTCCGGAAGCATCGGGCAAGACCACCCTGGCCTTGCATATTATTGCCGAAGCCCAGAAGAAGGGCGGCATCGCCGGCTTTATCGACGCCGAGCACGCCTTAGACGTCTCCTATGCGCGGAAGCTGGGGGTAAAAACAGACGACCTGCTCATCTCCCAACCCGACACCGGAGAGCAGGCTTTGGAAATCACCGAGATGCTTGTGCGCAGCGGAGCGATCGATGTAGTGGCCATTGATTCCGTGGCAGCGCTCGTCCCTAAGGCCGAGCTGGAAGGAGAAATGGGCGATGCCCACATGGGCCTGCAGGCTCGCCTCATGTCCCAGGCTTTGAGAAAACTGACTTCTACGATCAGCAAATCGAATACCTGCGTCATCTTCGTCAACCAGATTCGCATGAAGATTGGCGTTTTCATGGGAAACCCGGAGACGACCACCGGAGGCAACGCCTTGAAGTTTTACTCTTCCGTGCGTCTGGATATTCGGCGCATCGGAGCCATCAAGGATGGCCAGGATGTCATCGGCAATCGGACACGCGTCAAAGTGGTGAAAAATAAGCTGGCCCCTCCCTTCAAAGAGGTGGAATTTGACATCATGTACGGAGAGGGAATTTCCCGGGAGGGAGATCTTTTAGACTTAGCCGTAGAAAAAGAGATCGTGGAAAAAAGCGGGGCCTGGTTTTCTTTCGACGACGAAAGGATCGGCCAAGGCCGGGAGAATGCCAAAATCTTTCTGAAAGAACATCCCGAAGTATCCAGGGCCGTTGAAGAGAAGCTCTTAGAGCATTTGGGCCTGTTGAAAAAACGAAAAGAGGACCCGGGCTCCGAAAAAAAGGGTACGACCCCCTGAGTACGATCGGCCCGATAGGAGAAAATCCATTCACCGCTGAGGATGCAGAGAATGCCGCAATTCGCCAAGCGCTGAGCGCTGTGCGCATAGCGTTTAAACTTCAGTTTCCTGACGCACTCTGCGGTGGAACTTTATGCGAAAAAAGCGCCCAAAGTCGTGGGAGAATGCCAAAGAATCAGCCCTTCGCCTTCTGGCCCTACGGGATCACAGCCGGGAAGAGCTGCGGCGCAAACTGAGGGCGAAGGGGTTTGATCGGGAAGAAATTGAAGAGGCTTTGCAGACGCTGGAAACGCGTGGGATTTTGGATGACGGTCGTTATGCCCAGCGGCTGGCATTATACTTGGCCCAGGAGAAACTATTTGGCCCTCAGCGGATCAGTCAAAAATTATTCCAGAAAGGGATTCCAGCAGATCTGATCCAGGAAGCCATGGGAAAAGCGGAAGGGGACTTGGCCACGAACGCCAGGTTACGGGTTGTGTTGGGAATGAAATTGAAAGGCCGGAGGCTAGAGCAGATTTTCCCCAACGAGAGAAGAAAGTTGGCCAACTATCTCCGGCAACGCGGATTCCCCTGGGAGGACATCCAGGAGGCTTTTCAGGAGGCCGGAGGCTTTACGGAAAAAGAATGACGGGCAGCGAAATTCGCCAGAATTTTTTACGCTATTTCCAGAGCAAGGGACACACTATCATCGGAAGTTCTCCTCTGGTTCCGCAGAAGGACCCTACCCTTCTCTTTACCAATGCCGGCATGGTGCAGTTCAAGAATTATTTTACCGGCGAAGAAGAGGCTCCCTTCCCGCGCGCGACCACATCCCAGAAGTGCGTGCGGGCGGGCGGTAAACACAATGACCTGGAAAACGTCGGCTATACGGCCCGGCACCACACTTTTTTCGAAATGCTGGGGAATTTTTCCTTCGGCGATTATTTTAAAGAAGGGGCCATTGCGATGGCCTGGGAGTTCCTCACCGAATTTCTCCGGTTGCCGCG
Source organism: uncultured delta proteobacterium (assembly GCA_963760605.1). Classification (GTDB taxonomy): domain Bacteria; phylum Desulfobacterota; class SM23-61; order SM23-61; family SM23-61; genus CAVXFA01. Next base: position 14,300 of record CAVXFA010000104.1, read on the forward strand.
GGAGAAACTTTGGGCAACCATTCATCAAGGGGACGAATCCCTGGGGATTGGGCTGGATGAGGAAGCCAAGAAGATTTGGCAGAGATTCCTTCCCCCCGAAAGAATACGAGCGTTTCCAACTAAAGATAATTTTTGGCAGATGGGAGAGATCGGACCTTGCGGTCCCTGTTCGGAAATTATCATTGACCAGGGCCCAGGGGTTGGATGCGGACGACCGGGGTGCGCCATTGGCTGTGATTGCGACCGGTACCTCGAGCTCTGGAACCTCGTTTTCATGCAATTTGAGCGGCACCCGGATGGACAAATGAACCCCCTTCCTAAGCCCAGCATCGATACAGGAATGGGGCTTGAACGCGTCACCGCGATCGTCCAGGGAGTGGCAAGCAACTACGACACGGATCTTTTCGGGAGCCTGCTTCATGCCATCGAGAGATGGAGCGGTCGAAAATACCTGCCCGAGGAGACCGATGGCGTTTCTTTTCGGGTTATAGCCGATCACAGCCGGGCCGCCGCTTTCTTGATTAGCGAGGGGGTTCTTCCCTCCAACGAAGGGAGAGGTTACGTCCTGCGCCGAATCATGCGCCGGGCCATGCGGCACGGCAGGAAATTGGGAGTTAACGATCCCTTCCTGTTTCGCTTGGCCGACGAGGTCATAGAGCGGATGTCCGATGCCTACCCCGAACTTGTCAGCTCGCGCGAGATGGTCAGGATCGTCATTGCCAACGAAGAGGAGCGCTTTTCCGAGACCCTCAACGTGGGCCTGCGCCTATGGGCCGAAGAGCGGCAGAAGCTCAAAAAGGAAGGACAGAGGCTAATTCCCGGAGAGTTGATCTTCAAGCTTTATGACACGTATGGATTCCCCGTAGACCTGACCGAGGAGATCGCCCGCGACGAAGGATTCGCCACAGACCGAGAGGGATTTGAAGAAGCGATGGAAACCCAGCGCGCCCGGGCCCGTGAATCCTGGAAAGGCTTCGGAGAAGAGGCTTTGAAAGAGACTTACAAGGCCGCGGCGGCCCAGAATTTGAAGACCGAGTTTGTGGGGTACGAGCGCCTGGAAGCTGAAGGCAAACTGCTAAAAATATTCAAGGGGGATACAGAGGCCCAGGTCGGGCTGGCAGGGGAAGAAGTAGAAATCATCACCGATCGGACCCCCTTTTTCGGGGAGTCTGGGGGACAGGAGGGAGACCGTGGAACATTAACCAACAATGGATCCAGGATGGAAGTTGCCCAGTCCTTTAGGCCCTTGCCCGACCTCATTGTCCACCGAGGAACGATCAAAACGGGAAAGCTGAGCGTGGGAGATGTGCTTACGCTCAAAGTGGATTCGCGCAGCCGGCAAGAGACGGCGCTCAATCATACGGCCACTCACCTCCTGCAGGCCGCCCTGCGGAAGGTTTTGGGAGATCATGTGAAACAGGCAGGATCCCTGGTGGCTCCGGGACGTCTGCGTTTTGATTATACTCACTTCTCTCCCCTATCGGACGAAGAGATCGATCGGGTGGAAGAGATCGTCAACTCCTACATTCGCCAGAACTTGGAGGTACGCGTTTCATTCCTTCCCTACAAGGAAGCCCTGGAAAAAGGGGCGATGGCCCTTTTCGGAGAGAAATACGGGGATATCGTTCGCCTGGTCCAGGTGGGAGACGTGAGTGGCGAACTATGCGGTGGGACCCACACCCGGTGGAGCGGAGACATCGGGCTTTTCAAGATCACTTCCGAGACCGGGGTGGCTGCAGGGGTTCGCCGGATCGAGGCAGTTACCGGTGAGGAAGCCTGGAGGGCCGTCAAGCGAGTGGAGGCAGAACTCCAGGGCATCGCTGCCGCCCTAAAGGCTAAACCGGGGGAAGTAGGTGAACGGGTGCAGCGGCTTATTCGGCAGCAGAGGGAAACCGAGAAAGCCTTACAGGCATTGCGGGCCAAAATCTCTACGAGTCAGTCGAGGGAGCTGATCAGTTCCACCCGGAGTGTCAAAGGGATCAGGATTCTCTCCACGCAAGTGGAAGTGAAAGATCCCAAGAGCCTGCGGGAGATGGCTGACCGTCTCAAGGATCAAATCCGCTCAGGGATTATCCTCTTAGGTGCAGAAGGGGATGGCAAGGTGATGCTCCTCTGTATCGTGACGCCAGACCTATCGGAAAAGTATCCAGCGCAGAAATTGGTCAAAGAAGTGGCTAAATATGTGGGCGGTACGGGGGGAGGCCGCGCCGATATGGCCCAGGCCGGTGGAACGAACGTCGAAGGGTTAAGGCAGGCCCTAGAGAAGATTTACGAAATCATCTGATTCTCCAAACGGGGGAATCAGCCAGATTTGTCGATACTCATTTGTTTGGCCTTTTTCTTATCTTCCTGCTCTTTCTTCCTCCTCTCTTCCTGGGCCTCCTTTTCCTTTCTTTTCTGTTCCTCCTTAGCAATCTCCAATTGGCATGTTGCCACGAGCGGCTTGATTTTCCCCTCGAGTCCGCATTCTGGATATTTTTTCAAAATGCCCTCGAATCGACCCAAGGCGGCCCGATATTTTTTTGTTCGAAAATAGAAATGGCCGATGTAGAATTCATGGTCCGCCAACTGTTTCTGGCAGACTTGCATTCTTGTTTTGCCGTCAGCTGCCTGGGGACTTTGAGGAAAATTCTCGATTAGATAGCGAAATTGTTCAATCGCCCGTTCGGTCTCGGTCTGGTCCCGGTCCAGAGAAAGCATCTGATTGTAACGGCACATCCCGAGTTGGTAGATGGCGTAAGACATCTCCGGGTGCAGGGGGTGAAGCTTTCTAAATTCTTCATAGAGAACGATGGCTTCAGCATATTTTTTTTCGAAAAAGTTGGCGTCGGCAATCCGGAGTTCGACTAGGGGTGTATACTCACTCAGGGGGAATTCTTCTTTAAATTTCTTGAAAGCTTCGGCAGCCTTATCATATTTTTTTTCCCGAAGAAGCTTCATACCATTCTCATATAAAATTTGGGGTGTTGATTCGGGTTCCTTCTTCTGCCACCATGCGCACCCGCTGGCCAAAATGACGATTAAAGGTGTCGCCAGCAGCATCGCAGAAATTAAGTTGCGGAAATTGTCTTTCACTCTCTGCCCTTTCGCTCAAATCCTGTCGTTCGCCAGGGTAAGCCCTTCATCTTTTTTACCTTACTTCTTCTTTTCCGTCAATCTTTAACCTTTGTCGGACCCGAAAAAAACCCCGATGCCTTCAGGCCCAGATCTGTATGATCCAGATAAGTTTCTTCTTGAAAATAATACTCCATCAGATTCGCTTCCCGGCCTCCCCGATGATAATCATCGGCAATTTTTTAGCAAACAAAAAGATTGCAAAGGAAGAAGGGAAAGCATTTTCAGAGAGACCCTAGGACACCACCCCCGCTATACGCAATTCGGAGATTTCTTCCGCAGTAAACCCCCAGCTGGACAGCACTGCATCAGTATGCTGGCCCGGCTTGGCTGGCGGGCCCTGGATTTCCGCTTTCGTACGGCTGAAGCGCGGCGCTGGACCGGGCTGGGTCACCCCGTCAATCTCCAGGAATGTACCCCGAGCTCTGTTGTGGGGATGGTTCGGCGCTTCCTCCATCGAGAGGACCGGCGCGAAACAGACATCGGTGCCTTCCATGATGGCGCACCATTCATCCCGGGTTTTCGTTTTGAACACGCCGCGGAGGAGTTCGCGCATTTCCGGCCACTTAGCGCGATCTAGCTGTTGCGGCAGGTCCCTTTTCTCCAGCCCCGTCAGGCGCAAAAGCTCTGCATAAAACTTAGACTCGATTGAGCCGACGGAGATGTATTTACCATCTGCGGTTTGGTAGACATCGTAGAAATGGGCGCCGCTATCCAAAATATTTTCCCCTCGCCGGTCGGTCCAGATCCCCGTCGCCCGGAGACCATAGAAAACGGTCATCAGCGAAGCGGCACCATCCACCATGGCAGCATCCACCACCTGGCCTTGGCCAGACCTTGAGGCTTCCAACAACCCACAAACGATACCGAAAGCCAGGTACACTCCACCACCGCCGTAATCCCCGACTAAGTTGAGAGGTGGAACCGGTGCTTCTGCTGCCCGGCCGATGGAATGGAGGGCGCCCACCAGGGATATGTAGTTAATATCATGGCCAGCAGCATGGGCCAGTGGTCCTTCTTGCCCCCAGCCGGTTACACGCCCATAGACCAGCTTGGGGTTGTGGGCGAAGCAGTCCTCTGGCCCGATGCCCAGCCGTTCGGTCACACCCGGGCGGAAGCCCTCGATCAGGGCGTCCGCCTTTTCCACCATTCGAAGTAAGGTCGCTGCCCCTTCTTTCTTACTCAAATCGATGGCGGTGGACCTTCGCCCCCGGCCCAAAAGGTCAAACTTGGGCGGCATCGCCACCCCCAGGCCGGCAGACGTTAGGCGGTCCACCCGAACGACTTCCGCGCCCATGTCAGACAGGAGCATGGCGCACAATGGGCCGGGCCCAATCCCTGCAAGCTCTAACACCTTATAACCGGTTAAGGGTCCCATCTACCGATCGATCTCTAGACTGTCTCTGAGGAACATCTGAATCTCTCCTGAGCAAATTCCTTCTTGCCGGATCCTTCCATCCATGCGAGTGACCTTCCTCATGATATAAGAAGCTTCTTTGGAGACGAAGAAGAGCACGAGATTGCCGATGTCTTCGGGATACGGAATTCACCCTGGAGGAGTTGCCGCCCAGTATGACTCGGAATTATGCTCTCCCTTTTTCAGGCTACAAGTAATTCTTAGGTTGGATGTATTCTTTAACCCAGGCGATGATGTCTTCCGTGGAGGTTCCGGGAGTAAAGATAGCCTGTATGCCCTGCGATTTCAACCAGGGGATGTCTTCTTTCGGTATGATTCCCCCCCCAAAAACCTTGACATCATCGGCCTTGCTCTCCTTGAGGAGCTCGACGACCTGAGGAAACAGGTATCGATGGGCACCGGATAGGATGCTCATTCCCAAACCATCTACATCTTCCTGGATGGCTGCGTTCACAATTTGCTCCGCGGTTTGGTGGCAGCCTGTATAGATCACCTCAAATCCTGCATCTCGCAGCGCCCGGGCCACTATTTTAGCGCCCCGGTCGTGCCCGTCCAGCCCCGGCTTGGCGATCAAGATCCTCACCTTCCGCTCCATATTTCCTCCCGACCCAAAAAGACGCTATGCGCATAGCGTCTTCCTTCAAAACATTCCGGGGTCGCGGTAAACACCGAAGACCTCCCGGAAGACGTCGCAAATTTCTTGCAGGGTGGCGTATTCTTTAACCGCAGCCAGAATGTATGGCATCAAATTTTCCGAACCCTGAGTCGCTTTTTTCAAATCTGCCAGGTAGGCTTGCACCCGACCCTGGTTTCGGCTGCGGCGGGTCTCTTGCAGCCTGGCCACCTGACGGCGTTCGATTTCCGGATCGATTTTTAGGTACTCGATCTGCTCCTCTTCTTCCATCTGATATCGATTAACCCCGACAATAACCTTTTCTTTTCGCTCCAACTGCTTCTGGTAGGCGTAGGCTGCGTTGGCGATCTCTTGCTGGGGGTAACCCAACTCGATGGCCCGAACGATGCCGCCCAGCTCGTCGATTTTGGCGATATATTTGATCGCTTCCTCTTCCATTCGGTTGGTCATGGCTTCGACAAAATAGGACCCGGCCAGCGGGTCGATCGTGTTCGTTACCCCCGTCTCTTCCGCGATGATTTGCTGGGTGCGCAAGGCGATGGTGGCTGCCCCCTCCGTGGGTACGGCGTAAACCTCATCTAAAGAATTGGTGTGCAACGATTGCGTTCCTCCCAATACTGCGCCCAAAGCCTCAAAAGCTGTGCGGACGATGTTATGGTAAGGCTGCTGGGCGGTCAGCGAACAACCCGCGGTCTGAGTATGAAAACGCAGCATCCAGGACCTTGAATTCTTGGCCTTAAAGCGATCGCGCATGATCTTGGCCCATAGTCTCCGGGCAGCCCGGAATTTGGCGATTTCCTCGAAAAAGTCGATATGCGAATTGAAGAAAAAGGAGAGCCGGGGCCCAAAATCGTCCACATTTATTCCCCTCTCCATACAGGCCTGGACATACCCGATGCCGTCCGCCAGCGTAAAGGCGAGTTCCTGCACCGCCGTCGAACCCGCCTCGCGGATATGATAACCGCTAATACTGATCGTATTCCAGCGCGGGACCTCTTGGGTACAGTATTCTACCGTATCGACAATGAGGCGCATGGATGGCCGAGGCGGGAGCATAAAGGTCTTCTGGGCGATGAACTCTTTCAGCATGTCATTCTGGATCGTCCCGCCGATCTCCCTCTTGCTGACCCCTTGCTTCTCTGCTACTGCGATATACATCGCCAATAGGACGGCAGCCGGAGGATTGATGGTCATGGAAGTGGTCACTTTATCCAGGGGGATGCCGTCGAAAAGAATCTCCATGTCCCTCAGGCTATCGATGGCCACTCCGCACTGCCCAACCTCTCCCCGGGCGCGGGGGTTGTCCGAATCGTATCCCATCAGAGTTGGATAGTGGAAAGCCACCGAGAGGCCAGTCTGCCCCTGCGAGAGAAGGTATTTGTATCTCTGGTTTGTATCCTCGGCACTCCCGAAGCCGGAGAACATACGCATCGTCCAGAGGCGGCCCCGGTGCATGGAGGCTTGCACACCCCGGGTGAAGGGGTACTGCCCAGGGAAGCCAAGGTCCCGCAAATAATCCAACTGGGAAACGTCTTCGGGTGTATAAAGATTTTTGATCTCCATATCGGAGACCGTGGAGAACCTGGGCAGACGTTCCGGGTTTTGCTTTAAAGAAGGTTGAAAACAATTTTCTCCCCCGGCCCCTTTTTCCCTGATCAACTCTTCCCTTTTATTCCGTTTCATAAATCCCTCTTCGCAGAGCCAAGTGAGGAATTCCCTTCGTTTCCCTAAACCCTAATTCCCGGAAGGCTCCTTTTCCCTATTTTTCTCTCTCTGGATAAAAGAAATTCTCGGGCCGGCGATGGCCAGAGATTGAGCGGCTTTCTCTTTTACCTCCGTTCGGTCTGCGCAAGCAGTTAGACACCCGCAGATAATCAGCAAGAGGTCCACCTCCTCCTCTGCGGAAACCCAGCGCACCCCATCGGCCAGATCCCGGCGGATGATTCGGGCCAATTGTCCTCTCTCGATGACCGGATTACATCCCCCGCAGAATTTTATGGCCAGCCGAGGGACTGAATTTCCGCGAGGCGTCCCCCTTTTCCTTTCGGCCCAGGCGCGAATTTGGGCAATGGCATCCCGGGCCAGTCTCGTTTCTTCGCTCACCCCACCGTTCACTTGGGATATTCGTAGAATCCCTTCCCAGTTTTTCTTCCGAAGTGGCCGGCCCGAACGAGCTTCCGCAGCAGCGGACAGGCTCGGTATTTAGAATCCCCCAGCTCGTGGTAAAGGTTTTCCTGCACCATCAAGAGGGTGTCTAAACCCACTAAGTCAGCCAGCGCCAGAGGTCCAATGGGGTGGTTGGCTCCCAGCATCATTCCTTTGTCGATGTCCTCCGCCGAGGCAATCCCCTCCTGCAAGACAAAAATGGCCTCATTCATCATGGGAACAAGAATTCGGTTGACGGCAAACCCCGGAGCTTCATTCACGGCAATGGGGGTTTTCCCCAGCTTCTCCGCTAAGGCTTTGATGATGCCAAAGGTCGCCGCGGAAGTGGATTGTCCCTTGATAATCTCCACCAGCTTCATCACCGGTACGGGATTGAAAAAGTGCATGCCGATGACCTTTTCCGGCCGCTTGGTTACAGAGGCAACTTCGGTAATGGAAAGGCCTGAGGTATTCGAAGCGAAGATCGTTTCCTTTCCGGAAAGTTGCTCCAGGTCTTTATAGACCTGTTTCTTCAGGTCCATGTTTTCGATCACCGCCTCGATGATTACATCGGCACCTTTAACGGCGGCAGCCAGATCCACAAGCCCCTTGATCTTGGAGAGATTCCCCTCCGCCTGCTCTTTGGTCATCTTCCCTTTACTGATCGCCCGTTCGTAATTCTTCTTGATGATGTTCAGTCCGCCCTGGACGAAGCGATCTTCGATGTCCCGCATGGACACTTCATAACCCGCCTCTGCCGCGACCTGGGCAATTCCTGAACCCATCAACCCCGCACCCAGGACACAAATCTTTTTCACCTCCATCCTTTTCTCCTTTCTGACGAAAACTCATCCATTTTTAAATTCTTTCCACGATCGTAGTCATACCCATGCCACCGCCGACGCAAAGGGTTGCCAAACCCATTTTCAGATTCCGCCGGGCCATCTCATAAAGGAGCGTAATGAGGATCCGGGCCCCCGTCGAACCGACCGGATGACCCAAACCAATGCCGCTGCCATTGACGTTGACAATCTCCCTTTTCAACCCCAGCGCTTTTTCGCAAGCCATATACTGCCCCGCAAACGCTTCATTCACTTCGATCAATTCCATATCTGGCAGCGTCAGCTTGGCTCTTTGCAAGGCCTTCTGGGTCGCAGGCACCGGACCATAACCAAAAAATTCCGGCTCTAAAGCCGCCCAGGCATAGGATACGATCCGGGCCATCGGTTTCAACCCGAGTTTCTGAACCTTGCCCCCCGACATTAAAACGACCGCCGCTGCCCCATCGTTGATCCCCGAAGAATTTCCCGCGGTCACGGTTCCACCCTTTTTGAAAACCGTCGGCAGCTTGGCCAGATCCTCCATGGTTAAATCCTTTCGGGGATGTTCATCCGTATCGAAGATCTTGGGGGCCCCTTTCCGCTGCGGGATGGGAACGGGGACAATCTCTTCCTTAAATCTTCCCTCGGCGATGGCCTTGGCGGCATTCTTGTGACTACGATAGGAAACTTCGTCCTGTTCTTCCCGGGTGATTTTGTACTTTTCTGCCAGCCCCTCGGTGGCCATGCCCATCAGCATCCCATTCAGCGGATCGGTGAGAATATCCCAGACCGTATCATTCAACTGGCCGTGCTGCAAACGCTGCCCCCAGCGGGCAGTTTTGAGCATGTAAGGAGCCGAAGACATGGCTTCTACCCCACCAGCTAGCACGATGTCGGCCTCCCCAAGTTTAATCATCTGGGCTCCGGAGACGATGGCCTGCATGGCCGAGCTGCATTGGCGCTGCACGGTGAAGGCCGGCACACTAACCGGAATGCCCATTTTCAGGGCAGCCGTACGCGCTGTGTTCGGCTCATCCGACCGTTGGATGCAGTGCCCCAGAATGACTTCCTCCACCATTTCTTTACTTACCTTGGCTCGCTTCAGCGCTTCCTCCATGGGGAAAACAGCCAACTGGTGGCCCAGGAAATCTTTCAAGGCTCCGCCGAAATCTCCGATGGCCGTTCGCGCCCCGCTCATGATATAAACATCTCGATCTTGCATATATTCCTCCCTGGAATTTCTTACCCCAAATCGATTGCCTCACCCCAGAGACTGCCTGAAAGTTTCTCCCGGGGCTTCCGGTCGCTGGGGGATTAAGATCTTTTGTTTATTTTCCCTTGAATTTCGCCGGCCTTTTTTCCAAAAAGGCCTTGGCTCCCTCATCCTTATCTTCGGTGCCGAAGCATATGGCGTTGCATTGAGCTTCCAGGTCCAGCCCTTCGCGCAAAGACATTTTCAAGCCCTCGTTAATGGCCTTCTTGGCCATTTTAATGGCCACGGGACCCTTGCTCATGATCTTCTTAAGAAGTTTTTTTGCCTCCTCCACGGCCTGTCCCTTGGGAACGACTCTCTGAACAAGGCCAATTCGCAAAGCCTCCTGGGCATTGATGCGCTCATCGGCAAAAATAATCTCTTTGGCCTTGCGGGGACCGATTAAGCGCGGAAGGCGCTGGGTCCCCCCATAGCCCGGAACAATGGCCAAATTTGTTTCCGGCTGCCCGAAGATGGCATTTTCCGCGGCGATACTGATGTCGCAGCACATAGCCAGCTCATTGCCGCCCCCCAAGGCAAAGCCATTGACCGCAGCGATCACCGGCCGGTCAAAGGCTTCGATCTTATCAAAAATTCGCTGGCCGCGAGTCATAAATCTCACTGCCGTATCCCCTTTGACCTGAATGAATTCGGAGATGTCTGCTCCGGCCACGAATGATTTCTCTCCCCCCCCAGTGAGGATGACCCCTTGGACCTCCGGATTCTTAGCCAGGGCATCGAAGGTTTGGTCCAGCTGAGTAAGCGTGGGGGCGTTCAGGGCATTTAAGGCCGGCTGGTTGTCGATGGTTACGACGGCAATACCTTCTTCTATCTGGCAGCGAACATATTCTTTTTCCATAAGACACCTCCTTGGCTTATTGGTCTTTGATCCCAGCAATCTTCTTGGCCAGCTTGATCTTGTGAGAAAGATTCGCCTGCCGGAGCATGAACACTCGCTGCGCCTGGGGCGGCCCTGCGCCGTGCATGGCCTCTACCACGGCCGTTCCCCCGGTGATGGCTTCGATCAGGCGAAAGATGCGCATCCGGCTCTCCGTAGGAACGTTGGCCACTCCCTTCAAATATTTATCGATGTACTTGCCCAGCTGGGGATGGCGGTAATCCTTCTCAGAGGGCAGCGTCGCGAGGAGGCCTCCAGCGATGTCATGGGCCAGGCGGCCGATCTCATAGACCATCCGGGTCGTGTTCTGTTTGGTGCAGTTCGCCAGGAGGATGTCAGTCTCCCAGGCGCCCGATGCCGTGCAGTGACCTTCATGGGAACAGGCGATGGACCCGGAATAAAGCGTTTCTGTAAGGTGGACCATCTCTACCAGTTTATCGCGGATGTGCGAGGCATTGGCCACCCCATTGTATTCGGCTAACGCGGCGCAGGCACCAATGAGTACGTCCAAGATTCCTCCTTTGCAAGCCCCATAATTCTGGCGGTGGGCGGCAGCGAAGCGTTCCACGAACATCCCGGCAAAGTCATACTCTTTATGCATGAAGACCCGTTCCCAAGGAACGAAAACATCCTCGAACACGGCCAGACATTCGCCCCCAACCATGGCATACTGGGCGTTCCCCTTGTCGATCTCCCCTTCTTCCATTTTTCTAAGATCATTGGTCTGCCGGCCGAAGATATACGTCATCCCCGGAGTGTCTACAGGCATGGCAAAACATACCGCGTAATCTTTGTCTTCTGCCCGCATGTTCGATGTGGGAAAAACAATAACATAATGGGCTGAAGTCACACCGGTCAGGTGAGCCTTGGCCCCACGCACGACGATCCCATCCTTCCTCTCTTCCACGACATGGAGGTAGAGGTCCGGGTCGGCCTGCTGGTGAGGAGGCTTGGAACGGTCTCCTTTGGGGTCGGTCATGGCTCCGATCACCACCAGGTTTTTCTCTTGAACCTCCTGGAGGAAATCCTTGAAACGCTCATGGTATTTCGTGCCGTATTTCTTGTCGATCTCGTACGTCACGCTGTAGGCGGCGTTTGCGCTATCCATGCCGGCACAGCGCTGGATACAGCAAGCCGTGCGCTGGTTTAACATCCTGAGCATTTTTACCTTCTTGATCAGGTCGTCCCGGCTCTGGTGGATATGATTGAACCGGCTGATGCTTCTGCCGGTTAGGTGGGACTTGGCATTGGCCAGATCTTCAAACTCCGGATCATTGGAAAGATCATAGGTAGCGGCCACGGCGTTGATGTGGGGCTTGAACAAGGGGTGGTCCACAACATTCTCGATCTTCTCTCCAAAAGCGTAAAGGTTCAGGTGAAACGGCCTCAGACTGTTCCTGTAGTCTGATGAATTATTAATTTTTTTGTCAACCATTTTAACCCCTTTCACTTAAATTCTTAATATTTTTTGATCACAATGTGGGAGGCGTAACCGCCCAAACCACATGGACATCTTTTTTCCCGTCGTTCCTCCACCGATGCGGGATGCTGGCGTCAAAATAGATGCTGTCGCCTTCCTCCAGAATGCAGGTTTGATTTCCGATGGTAAACTCCAGCCTTCCTTGAATGATCACCCCGCATTCCTCTCCTTCATGCGTGTACGGCGTTTCCATAACTCCGCCGGCTTTGATCACATTCCACATGAGTTCAATCTTACGGCCTCGGTTGAGGTGTGGCGTGAGCAGGTAGAAGTGAATCTTCGGGGAGAGAGGCCATAATTTCCGTTCATTCTTTCTTAAAACAAAGCAGGGCGGGGTGGAATTTTCGTCTTCATCCAGGAAGAAACTCGTATTCTTACCCAGGGAGCTGGCAATTTTCTTTAACGTGGCGATGGAGGGAGAAACCCGGTTATTCTCCACTTGGGAGATCATACTCAAAGATAGATCGGTCATCCGGGCCACATCCTCCTGCCGGAGCCCTCTGGCTATCCGGAGCTTTTTGATCTTCGAGCCAATGTCAATCTCGACGGCGGTCATAATTCCCTCTCAGGCCCTCCAAATCAGGAGGGAGATCTTTCTTCCCGGCAACCCCAAAAATCTCTCTTCAACCCCTTCTTGGAAACGGCTCCCTGTTCTAGGCTTTGCCTCCTTCCTGCCCCCGCAGGACACGTCTCAAGAATTTACCTGTAATTGTCTTGGGAATCTCCGGAACGATCTCCACGATCCTGGGATACTTATAGGCCGCCATGCGCTTCTTACAAAACTCGATCAGTTCCTCAGAGGTAACTTTGTCCCTAAAATTATCTTTGATCGCCACGAAGGCCTTCACTGTTTCCCCCCGGTACGAGTCGGGGACACCGATGACCGCTGTCTCTTTTATGGCCGGGTGCTGATACAGAACGTCTTCCACGTCCCGGGGCCAGACTTTATAACCGGAGACGATAATCAAGTCTTTCTTGCGGTCCACGACATAGAACCAACCGTTTTCATCCATCTTGCCCACATCACCCGTGTAGAGCCAGCCGTTGCGGATGGCATAAGCTGTCTCTTCCGGTTTGTTCCAATAGCCGGGAATGACCATCGGCCCCTTGACAACGATTTCCCCCACCTCTCCGGGAGGAAGTTCTCTCTCCCCTGTCTCCAGGTCCATGATTTTAGCAATCGTATTGGGAACCGGAACTCCCACCGAGAGAGCACCGGTGATGGGGTCTACCGGAAGGCGCGTCCCCAATGGGGTAAAATGGGAGGGAGAATTAGTCTCGGTCATTCCATAAATGTTGTGGATGTAGGTTCCACAGTTTCTTTCAAAATCTTCTACGACCGCCGGAGAGACTGGAGCGCCGCCGCTGAAAACTTTTTTCATGGTGGAGAAGTTTCGCTTTTTCATGTCTGGGTGGTTCATCAGGGAAATAAATACCGTAATGGACCCTACGGTTATCGTAGCTTTCCACCGCTCAATGAGCTTGAGGGCCTCTTCCGGGTCGAAGCGGAAAAAAAGGATGACGGGGATGCCGGCGTACGCTGCACAGGCCAGGTGAGCCACCTGTCCGGTAACGTGAAAAAGCGGCGCCACTCCCAAAATGACATCCTGGAAATTCATTTTAACGAAAATGGTATAGAACATAGCATTAAAGGCGATGTTTTCATGGGTGTTCATCGCTCCTTTGGGGGGCCCAGTGGTACCGGAAGTATAGGTAAAGTAGGCAGGTTCTTGCGGGGAAAGTTTCACGGGCTGGGGGCTCCTGCCCTCATATTTTTTAAGGAGGTCCAAGAAATCAAGAGTCCCGGGAAACTTTTTTCTTTTCTCCTCCTGCAACATCTTCGGCAGGGACTCTGTCGGTCCAAGAAAGTCCTGCCCCGAAGTCGTGATCACGGACCTGATGTTCATCCGCTCAACCACATTCTTGGCCGTCGCCTCGTAAGTGGAGCCTAGGCTGATGAGCATTTTCACCCCGCAATCCCGAAAATAGTACTCCAGTTCCTTCTCTTTGAACATGGGGTTAAGGGGCACGATAATCCCTCCGGCTTTCCAGACGGCATATTGAGCGATCACAAACTGGGGGATGTTTTGCATGTAGAAGACCACCCGCTCCCCTTTTTGCAGCCCCATGTCTTGAAGAGCAACGGCCAAGCTGTCTGACCACCTGTCCACTTCTCCAAAGGAGATGGAGCGGCCAAAGTAGTAAATGGCTGGCTCAGAGCCCCGCTGGGAGCAAACCCGTTTTAGAATTTGGACGTTGTTCTCTTTGCGGAACCTCAAGTTGGGGAGCCACCCAGGGTGGGTAGTTTTTCAACCAAGGCTTTTGTTCATAGAGACTGCTCATGACCTCTCCTATTCTAAACCGCCAAATAGGCGTGCATTACTTCTTCATTCTGCCTGAGGTCGGCTACAGTTCCTTCGTAGCATATCCAACCTTTCTCCAGAATATACGCTCGCTCGCTAAATTTCATGGCGAACTTAACGTTCATCTCCGCAATGAGGATGGTCAGGCCGTGGTTTCTTAGCTCCGCAATCCTTTCCCCCATATGCCGCACGATCAGGGGGGCTAACCCTTCCGAGGGCTCATCCAAAAGAAGGAGTTCCGGGTCTCCCATCAGCGTCCGGGCGATGGTAAGCATCTGCTGCTCTCCCCCGCTGAGGTATGCGCCCTTGGAGGCTGCAAGTGCTCGCAGCCGCGGAAAGAGGTCCGAAACCTTATCAATCGTCCAGCCTCCCTCGGGGTTCAGGCGCTTTTTCACGGGGATCTCCAGGTTTTCCCGCACGGTCAGCCCGGGGAAGATTCGGCGGTCCGGGGGAACATAACCCAGGCCCAGGCGGGCAATGCGGTATGTGGGCAGACGAGTGATCTCTCTCTCTTTTGAAAAAAACCTTTCCCTGACGAGGGGGCGTCAGGCCCATGATGGCCCGAAAAGTTGTCGACTTTCCAGCCCCGTTCCGGCCCAGTAGGCAAACGATTTCTTCTTCCTGCACTTGGAGAGAAACGCCAAACAAGGCCTGGCTGGTGGCGTAGAAGGAGTGAATGCTATCCACCCTCAGCATCATTCCGATTCTCCCAGGTAGATCTGCTTTACTTCAAGGTTCTCCCGGATCTCTTCGGGTTTTCCTGCGGCGAAGAGGCGCCCCATGTGCATGACCCGGATGCGTTCGGAGATAGAAAAGACGATGTCCATATCGTGCTCGATGAAAACCACGGTCATGCCGCGGGCCCGCGCGATGCCCGCCACCAGATCCATGATCTTGAAGCTTTCCTTCGGATTCATCCCGGCTGTGGGTTCATCGAGCATGAGCAGTTCGGGTTCGCTGGCCAGGGCGATCGCGATGTCCAGACGCTTCTGGTCTCCGTGGGCCAGGGATTTGCTCAGGAGGTGAGCCTGATCTGCTAAACCCACTTCCTCCAGAATCTTTAAGGTTTCCGGCCGCAGGAGTTTGCGAGCAGTGGAGAAAAAGTCCAGGGCCATTCGTTTATGCATCATGAGGGCAACCTGAACGTTATCAAAGGCCGTAAATCGGGGAAAGAGGCTGGAAACCTGGAAAGCCCGCCCAATCCCCTGGTGGCAGATCTGCGGGGGAGAGAATCGGCTGATGTCATCCCCCTTAAAAAAAACTCGGCCGGAATCTTTAGACAGGTAACCGGTTACCAGGTTGAAAAAAGTTGTTTTTCCTGCTCCGTTCGGACCTATGATGGAACTCATCTCCCCAGCCTGAATTTCGAGGTTCACATCATCGACCGCCAGCAGGCCTCCGAACGCTTTCTTCAACCCTTCAACCCGAAGAAGGCTCATCCTCCATATCCTTTATGTCCTGAGCTCCGGGGGTTTCATCCTCTCCGTGATCGTGCCGAGGATTCCTTTTTGCAGGAAGAGTACGATGATCAGGAGGATGAGGCTCAGAAAGATCATCCAGTAAAGCGTGTAAGAAGAAATCCAATAACGTAGCAAGGTAACCACCATCGCCCCCAGGGCTGGCCCGGTGAAAGTGAGCATGCCACCCAGAAGAGCCATAATCAGAACCTCGGTCGATAAAGACCAATGAAAATAGTTGGGAAAGGCCTGATGGTCGAGCAGGGTAAATAACACCCCGGCCATTCCGGCAAAAGCGCCGGTAATGGTAAAAACGATCAGCCGGTGCCAGTTTACTTCTACGCCAATGAAAGAGGAACGGAGAGAATTCTCCCGGATCGTCCAAAGAGTATATCCGAAGGGAGAATGGATCAAACGCCAGAGAATGACGACCCCCGCGCTAACGATGGCGGCCGTGAAATAATAGAAGCCTTTGTCCCAAGCCAAGATTGCCGGCGAGGGTAACCCGACCATGCCGTTGTCTCCCCCCGTAAAGCCGTACCATTGAAAAGCGATGGTGTAAAAAATCTGGCTGAAGGCCAGAGTCAGCATTGCAAAAAGGATCCCGTGAAGGCGGATGCAGAAATAGCCGACGACAAAGGCTGCCAGCGCGCCGGTCACCGGAGCCAAGCAGATATTCAGAACCAGAGGCCAGCTGGTCTTGATAGACAGAAGAGCGAATGTATAGGCCCCCACCCCGAAGAAAGCCGCGTGCCCGAAGGAGGTGATTCCTGTGTAGCCCAAGATCAGGTTGAAGCTCATGGCGAAGAGGGCCATGATCAAAATCGTGGAGGCCAGATGAAGGTAAAATTTTGATAGAAAAAAGGGCAGCACCGCCAACACCATGATTCCCCCAAAGCCCAGCTCCAATTGGAGCGCGACTGAATCATCTCTGGCTCCTTGGGAAGTATTCTTCATGGGTCATAACTTAATCCCTCTGGGAAAATTATTTCGTCAAAGGCCCGAGGGGATTCCCCAGAAGTCCCCAGGGCCGGAGGATCAATACGACGGCCATGACCACAAAGATGGAGACCATGGCAATACGGGGCAGGATGAGAATCCCAAAGGCGTGAGCCACACCGACGATCAAGGCCCCGAGCAAGGCTCCCCCGAAACTCCCCATGCCTCCGATCACCACGACGACGAAAGATTCCACGATGATGGAGATGTCCATGGTCGGTGTGATCGATCCCATGGGTGCAGCCAAAGCTCCCCCCAGCCCGGCCAAACCGCAACCCATGGTGAAGATCGTTGTGTAAAGGAAGGGAACGTTGACCCCCAGGGCGCTGGCCATTTCGCGGTCAAAGGCGATCGCCCGGGCGGTCTTTCCAAATTTGGTTCGGTAAAGAATCAGCCAAAGGAAAAAAGCTACCAGCGGCCCGAGGATGAGGACAAAAAGGTTGTAAGACGGGAAAATAACCTTCCCCCAAAAAACGGCCCCTCCCAGCACTTCGGGGCGGTTCACATCCCGGTATTGAGGACCCCAGACCAGCCGTACGAAATCGGAAAAAGAAGAGGACAAGCGCATAGGTAAGGAGAAGCTGCATGATTCCTTCCGCCTCATAAACTCTCCGGAGCAGGAACAGCTCGATGATGGCGCCGACGATGGCTATCGCGATAGGGGCGAGGATCAAGGCCAGCCAGAAACTGTAGGCGTCCTGAGCCAGGTAGATCATGATGGTGTAGCAGGTATACGCTCCCAGCATGTAGAGCGACCCGTGAGCGAAATTCACCACCCCCAGAACCCCCAGAATTAGGGTCAAGCCCGATGAAATCAAGAATAGGAGCATGGACCTGGCGACTCCGTTCAAGAGCTGTGTGATCAAAATGGACAGAGGGGGAAGCCAGGAAAGAGACAAAAATTGCCAAAAATCCATCGGAATCATTTCCTCCGGGGGCTTGATTCGATCAAGCCCCCGTCTGGATATTTGAACTCCGTTAATCTACTTCTTTTCCGGAGCTTTTTCCCGCAAAGCCTTCACTTCCTCCACGGACCTTATGATCTGCGGGCCGGGGATGTAACGAATTTCTCCAAGATGAGGAAGCGGGAAACTCCGGGGATTTTTTCGTCAACCCCACATACACCCCCATCTCTCCTTGATGGTCGAATTTACGGATGGTTAAGGCCCGCCGGGTGTTTCAATCGTAATCCCTTCTAAGGCATCGATAACCTTCTCCTGATCAGTGGTCTTCGCTTTCTTTATGCCTTCTACTAACGTCTTGACTCCCGTATACCCAAGGTATGAGTAGTCGCTGGGGATAGTCCCGTATTTATCCTTGTAGGCCTGGACAAAGGCCTTGTTTTCCGGGTTCTGCACAAAATTGAAGAAATAATTCGCGCCCACGTAGACTCCTTCGGGCATGACCATCCCAATCGGAGCCAAGAGGGATAAACCCCCGTGGAGGCACATGGCCTTCATCTTCTCGAAGAGCCCGTAGGGCTTGCCCTGCTTGATTAAGGTCATGGCGTCCCCGCCCCAAAGCCCGATGTACAGAACCTCGGGGTTGGCTTGCATGATCGGGGTGACGTAAGCGGTGTAATCAATCTCCCCGAACTTCGGCCATTGCTCGCCCAGGAATTGGACCTCCGGTCTCAACCGATTCATGTGCTTTTTGAAAGCGTCCACGACTGCGTGCCCATACTCGTAATCAGCGCTGATGGTGTAATATTTAGTATAGGGCTGCTGGGCCCAGAATCTGGCCATGGCGTTCCCGTCCATGTCCGTGTCCGAAGCGGTGCGCATGAGGTAGCGATGCCCCAATGGGCCCGTAGCCCTGTCGGTCCGGGCATCCCAGGCCAGCCACATTTTTTTATTATTTTTGCACCACTCCGAGTTTGCCAGAAGGACAGCACTGGAAATTCCGCCGATGCAAAAATCTACCTTCTTTTCCAGGTAGAGGTCGATGAGGTACTTCACCCCCATGTCCGGTTTTAATTCATCGTCCCGGACGATGAGCTCAATTTTCCTCCCCAAAACACCGCCCTTCGCATTCACCTCTTCCACGTAAAGGCGGCAGGCCTTAAGTTTATCATCGGCGTAAACCGCGGCCAAGCCAGAATAGCCGTCGATCACCCCGATACGAATCGGCCCTTTTTTAGCTGCGGGGGCCTTGGCCGGCGCCTCTTTCTTGGCTTGGGCTTGGGCGAGCCCAAAGGCCCCGACGATGAAGAAAGCGAGGATTGATAAGCAGATAAAAACTTTTGCGTAGGATTGCTTTTTCATTTATTCCCTCCTTGTTTGCGTTTAAATGCTTTCCCTTCTTTGAGCCAGTCCCGCCTTCCTTCCGATGATCTTGAAGGAAGAAACCTCACTCCGCATACGCCGTCAACCCGCAGATGCCGCCCGATAACACCTCCTTCCTCATAGCCGTTTTTGAGAAGCGCAGAACTTTAACAGCGATGTAATTTATACAGTTATGCTAAATTGCTGTCAAGGGTTTTTAGCAGGGATCCCAATTTTTGGCGGGCGATCGACCTGGCCGGAGGGTCTTTTCCCGGTTGGCCCTCATGGCATCCGGGGTAATTTTTTCAATGAAGAAACGACAATTTCCTTTAGAAGCACGCTGCTCTTTTGCCCGCTCCGCCCCTCTAGCGCGCCCTGCGCAGACCAGATGGCGTTTCCTGTTTCTGGAGCCACCATCTTGATGCTCAGCCGGTAATAATCCCTGAACCGGCTGAACTCCAAAACCCTGCACAAGACGATCCCCTGCACATCCAGCAGGGTTCCGATCTTGGCCAAGGCCTGTGCGTCCAGGGATTCCTGCAGAACTCCTTCTTTTTTCATCAACTGCCGGACCATGGACCCTTCTTTGACCTTGTAACCCTTCCTGAGCAGCTCTGCTTCGACATATTCAGAGAACTGGACCTGCGGATCCAGGTTAATTACGGCCAGCCTTTCATACTGTCGCGGCTGAAAGTCCTGGGGTAAAACCAAGTCCTTATCAACCAAAGCACCCAGACACCCGGGCAAAAAGAGCAGCGAAGAGGTCAATAATAGAGGGACAAATCTGAGCTTCACCTTTTTCTCTCCGGTCGGATTAAATGGAGAATAAGGCAGGGAATACAAACGCTTCTTCTGAGGGGTTAGATGATTTTCTTTGCTTTTCAGGAGGGCGAGAGTAACCTCGCCCTCCTACGGTTCCGCCCATGGCGGTCCTGCAGAACTGGTCGGGGCGACTGGATTTGAACCAGCGACCACCTGAACCCCATTCAGGTACGCTACCAGACTGCGCTACGCCCCGGTTTTTCTTTTTTTCATACCATTTCCGGGTGGGCCTGTCAACCCTCCTTCAGCAGGAGTCCGTAAAGGTTTTCCAGTTCCTCTCTGACCCGCAATAGAGCGTCACGATACTTGTTGTCAGGGACTTCGAGATTCGACTGGCTCTCGTGCTGGCCCCTCATTCTTCGCATTTTTTTCTTCGCCCCGGCAATGGTGAATTTTTCTTCGTAAAGAAGCTTCTTGATCTCGAGGATCAGATCCAAATCTCTCCTGCGGTATAAACGCTGTCTGGAGTTCGTGCGCATGGGGGTTACGATCTTAAATTCCGATTCCCAGTAACGCAGAACGTAGGGTTCAACGCCCGTGATTTGGCTGACTTCACCGATTTTGTAATAAAGTTTCTCGGGGATCGATGGATCTATGCTTTTCACCATAACGTTCGATCATCTCGGAATACCGCAGATTTCAGCGCCTCTCTTTAGAGGATACCGCTCATTTTGTATTTAACGCCTTGCGCAAGACCTGGCTGGGCTTGAAGGTCAGGACTCGACGCGCAGAGATCTGGATTTCTTCGCCCGTTTGGGGATTTCGTCCTTTGCGCGATCGCTTTCCGCGCACGACGAAATTTCCGAAACCGGAAATCTTGACCTTGTCTCCGCTCTCCAGAGTCTCTTTCAGGAGGTCAAACACTAAGTCTACGATTTCTGCAGACTCCTTTCTCGAAAAGCCGATTTTTTCATAAATGGTCTCGACGATGTCCGCTTTCGTCATGACACTCCTCCTTTCAAGGTTTAGCTTCTATCATCCGCATCTGCCCCAAGCTATCCTTCTAAACTTACCGGAGAACGGCTCCGTACCGCTGGGCCAGAAGGTCAATCATTTTTTGATGGAGCTCGCTGACCTCCCGATCCGTGAGCGTCCGGTCTTCTTGTTGGTATTTTAACCGAAAGGCCAGGCTCTTCTTTCCCGGGGGAATGGGTTTCCCCCGGTAGAGGTCAAAAAGCTTGATTTCAGCGATTAGGCCGTTGTTGGCGTCCCAAAGGGCGCGCAAAAGATCACCCGCAGGGATTTGATCTTCGACGATCAAGGCCAAGTCTCGGGTAACAGCCGGGAACCGGGCCAAAGGCTTAAAGAGTCGTCGCTCTGTAATGTGGTCCCCCAATCTTTGGAAATTCAGCTCAAAAAGAAAAATCTTCTGCTTGAGCTCGAAAATTTCGCGCACATCCGGGTGGGCTTCTCCCATGACCCCCAGAATCTGCTCGCTGGCCTCAACCCGGCAGGCTTTCCCAGGGTGCAAAAAAGGTTCCTCCCGTTCGGGACGGAAATGATAAGCGGAAACACCCAGCCCATCCAGAAGGGTTTCCAGAGCTCCTTTGAGGTCAAAAAAATCACATTCTTCTTTGGGCTTGGACCAGGATTCCTCCTCGCGAAGACCGGTGAGCAGGCCGGAAAGAACCTCCACTTCTTCAGGTAAATCATGACCCTCGCGGGGAAAGAAAACCCGCCCCAGCTCGAAGAGTTTAAGGTCAACATTTTGTCGATGACTATTCGTGCGCGCCACTTGTAAAAGCCCGGGAATCAAAGTCGTGCGCATGACCGATTGATCCTCATTTAGGGGATTGTGAATACGCAAAACCCTTGACCGTTTGTCCTGGGGAGGGATCTTCAAGTCTTGGAGCATTTTGGGTGATATAAAACTGTAATTGATTACTTCCCAGAAACCCATGGACACCAGGAGGTTCCTGGTCCGGTCGGCGGCCCCTTGCATCTTTGTCTTCTTTGCTGCGGATACCCTTCCTGACGGGAGCGTCACAGGAATGCGTTGAAAGCCGTGCAAGCGCGCCACCTCTTCGATGAGGTCAATTTCTCTGGGCAAGTCTACTCGGAAGGTCGGGGGAATCACCTGGAATGCATCCGGTCCCTCCGGCTCCACTTTTAGCTGCAGATTTTGCAGGTAATCCTGAATTTCCTGGCGACCGATGGCTGTGCCCAATATTTTATTTACCCGCGGAACCCGCAACAAAATCCTTGGGGGTTCGATTTTACGGGGGTAATTGTCCACGGCTCCCTGGACCAAGGACCCTCCGGCCAATTCCACCATCAAGGCAGCTGCGCGATCCGCTGCCCGGAGGCACCCATTGGGATCGATGCCTCGCTCAAACCGTAGCGAAGCCTCTGTAGTCAATCCGATCCGCTTGGAGGTTCGACGAATACCCATAGGATCAAAGTAAGCACTTTCCAGAAGGATGTTCGTAGTCTCCGATTGAACCTCAGAATTTAACCCTCCCATGATCCCAGCTAGAGCCACGGGCCTTTTCCCATCACAAATCATCAAGGCCCCATCCGGCATTTGACGTCCGATTCCGTCGAGGGTTGTGAAATACTCGCCAGGTTCGGATGTTCGCACGACGATCCGCTTCTCTTCTAGCCGGTCAAAATCGAAGGCATGGAGGGGTTGGCCCATTTCCAGCATTACGGAATTGGTTACATCTACGATGTTATTGATGGACCGAACTCCCACCGCGGACAAATGCCGGCGCATCCAGAATGGGGAAGGGGCGATTTTAACCCCAAAGATCAATTTAGCTACATACCGCGGGCAAAGGTCGGGGCGTTCGATAATCACAGAGGTTTGCCGCTGGGCATCCATCCCGCCGTTAAACTTTTTCCCCAGGGGATACCGCAGGCTTTGCCCCGTCAAAGCGGCAACCTCTCGGGCGACCCCTAGAATACAGAGGCAATCGGACCGGTTGGGGGTGATGTTCAAGTCGAAGATCCAGTCTTGCAGAGGTAAGGCACTTTCCAGGGGAATTCCCAAAGGTAGGGTCGGGTCCAGAAACATGATTCCGGCGGCATCCTCGCCGAGTCCCAGTTCTTTTTCAGAACAGAGCATTCCTTCTGATAGAACACCCTGGAAGTGCGTCTTCTTGATCTTCAACCCTCCCGGAAGAGTCGCTCCCTCTAAGGCCAAGGCGACCCGTTCCCCGGCCTTAAGGTTGGGGGCTCCGCAAACGATCGAATAATCCCTCTGCCCGTCGTTGACGGTGCAGATGAAAAGATGATCGCTCTGCGGATGAGCCCGGAAAGAACCCAATCTGGCTACAACGACCTGTTGGAAGGCCGGTTTCCACTCAGTGAGGCTTTCCACTTCCAGCCCGGATTGAGTTAGAACGTCTGCCAGTTCATAAGGACTGAGGGGGATACTCTACATAATCTTTAAGCCATTGCCAACTGATCTTCATGCCCATCCTTGTCCGCTGCCAACAGCTGGGGGAAAGGACCTTTAAAACTGCTTCAGAAATTGGAAGTTATTTTCAAAAAAGAGGCGAATGTCGTTTAACCCCACCTGGAGCATGGCAATACGTTCCACGCCCAGGCCGAAGGCAAAACCAGTGTACATCTCCGGGTCGTATCCCACGAAACGGAAAACCTCTGGGTCAATCATCCCTGAACCCAGGATTTCCAGCCATCCACTTTTCTTGCACACCGCGCAGCCTTTTCCCTGGCAGATTACGCACTGGATGTCCACTTCCGCACTGGGCTCAGTAAAGGGAAAGAAGCTGGGTCGAAAGCGCATTTGCACATCGGAGCCGAAAAACTGATGGACAAAATATGTTAAAGTACCTTTCAGATCGGCAAAAGTAATTTCATGATCGACGATGAAGCCTTCCACCTGGTGGAACATGGGACTATGCGTGGGATCTGAGTCGTGCCGATAAACCCTTCCGGGGGCGATCACCCGCAGGGGGGGTTTTCGGCTTTCCATGGTGCGTACCTGCACAGGGGATGTATGCGTACGCAAAACTACATTCGAGGAGAAATAAAAAGTGTCCTGCATATCTCGAGCGGGATGGTCTTTAGGGAAATTTAAGGCCTCAAAATTATAATAGTCCAATTCCACTTCGGGCCCTTCGGAAACCTCGAACCCCAGGCGCTCAAAAATGGAAACGATCTCGTCGGTTACCTGAGTGATGAGGTGTTTTCCGCCTCGGGGCGCTCTCCGCCCCGGAAGGCTGAAGTCAACTGCCTCACTCAGCAGCCGCTCTGCTTTCTGCCGCTCACGCTCCTTTTCTAAGGCCTGCTCTGTTGCTTCTTCCAGAGTGGCCTTCAATTGATTGGCCAGCTGGCCCAATACCGGCCGCTCAGCCGGGGGCAACTTGCCTACTTCTTTAAGCCAATGGGTCAGTAAGCCTTTCCGGCCGATGTATTTCGTGCGGACGGCCTGGATTGGGCATTCTCCCCGGGCAGCGCGTAATTCAGCCCAGGCTTCCTCTTCCAGCCGCTTGAGGCTTTCTCGCATCCCGTTCGTTGCGTTCACGCCCGATGCCCTTTGGCGATCTCCACAATTTTCGAAAAACCCAGTGGGTCGGAGACGGCGATCTCGGCTAGAACCTTGCGGTCAATCTCCATCTCCGCCTTATTCAGGCCGGAAATTAATTGGTTGTAGGTCAGATCATGGGCGCGAGCCGCAGCGTTGATCCGGGTAATCCATAGAGATCGGAAGACCCGTTTTTTAGCTTTGCGGTCCCGATAGGCAAATTTATGCGCGCGATCCACAGCTTCGGTGGCGATGCGGTAGAGACGCCCGCGCCCCCCCGGTATCCCTTGGCTTCTTCCAGTACTCTCTTTCTCCGTTTTCGCGATTTGACGCTTTTCTTAACTCTGGGCATTTCTGCTTGCTCCTTTTCAAAACGATAGGATTGCTTTTTTCTTTCTTTCTGTGGCGCCGGGCTTCAGTGGTAAGGAAGCAGTCTTTTCATGTTGGCCAAATCTCGTTTATCGACCAGAACCGACTTGCGTAAATTCCGCTTCCGTTTGGTGGTCTTGCCAGTTAATAGGTGGCTGGCGCAAGCTTTATGGTGCTTTATCTTCCCACTTCCAGTGACTTTCAATCTCTTGGCTGCCCCTCGATTACTCTTTAATTTTAGCATATTATATTATCCTCTCTATGAAAAAACTTTCAGCTTTACTCATCTCCTTTTTCCAAGGCAGAAACGTGACCAAAAAACAACCCCTTCTCTCCAGAAGCCGGAGATAAATCTTGTCTTTGTGCCGTTGAGAAAGAGACCTAACTCTTTGGCGCCAGAATCATGACCATGTTTCGCCCCTCCAATCGGGGAGCTTGCTCGATCACCGTGAGATCCTTAACTCCCTCGACGAAGCGGTTGAGCATTTCTTTCCCGAACTCTGGATGAGCGATTTCCCTGCCGCGGAAGAGGACGGAAATCTTGACCTTGTTTCCTTCATCAAGGAAACGCTTCACATGGCCAAGCTTGAACTGGAAATCATGTTCCTCCGTGCGGGGTCTTACCTTAACTTCCTTCACATGGATGACGGTCTGATGTTTCCGGGCTTCTTGGGTCCGTTTGTTCTGCTGGTACCTGTACTTTCCATAATTCATGACCCGGCAGACTGGAGGTTTAGAGTTGGGAGCTACCTCCACAAGGTCTAATCCTTTTTCCTCGGCAATTTTCATGGCCTCTTTCAGAGGCAGGATTCCGACCTGTTTGCCTTCAGCATCGATGACCCGAACTTCTGGAGCTTTGATGTCCCAATTGATGTCTGCTTCTTTAACTATACGATTCACCTCCTATAAGACATTCTTCTTTTATCCTCTCGATGAATTCTTCCACTTTCATTTGTTTCAGGGTCTTTCCGCTACGCGCCCGCGGGGCCAGCATCTGCTGGGCCACTTCCTTTTTGCCTAAAACCACCATGTAAGGGATTTTTTGGATCTCAGCTTCCCGGATTTTCAGTCCCAGTTTCTCATTCCGGAAGTCTTTCTCTGTGCGGATCCCCGCTCTCACCAATCTCCGGTAAATCTCCTCGGCATAGGGAATCTCTGGGTCCGTGACCGTCAACAAAATGACCTGAATAGGGGCTAGCCAGGTAGGGAAAGCGCCGGCATAATGCTCGATCAGTACGCCGATGAAGCGCTCCATGGCACCCAGGATAACCCGATGAACCATCACGGGTCGATGTTTCTCACCATCTTTACCGATATAACTAAGGTCAAAGCGCTCGGGCATGGCAAAGTCACACTGGATGGTAGCACACTGCCACTCTCGTTCCAGGGCATCCCTGAGCTTTACGTCGATCTTGGGCCCGTAAAAGGCCCCCTCCCCCCTATTAATCTGGTAAGGAAGAGAACTCTCTTCCAAGGCGAATCGCAAGGATGCTGTTGCCCTTTCCCAATCTTCTTCAGAGCCGATGGTCCCTCGATCCGGGCGGGTGCTGATCTCCAGCTCATAGGGAAAATCAAAGATCTTCATCATATCCCGGACTAGGTTGAGGATCCCCTTGATCTCTTCATTCAGTTGCTCGGGCATACAGAGAATATGGGCATCGTCTTGGGTGAATCCCCGGACCCGGAGAAGTCCGTGAAGCTCCCCCGACTTTTCGTGTCGATGAACCGTTCCGAGCTCGAAGTACCGGATGGGGAGGTCGCGATAACTGCGGATCTTAGATTTGTAAATGAGCATGTGGGCAAGGCAATTCATCGGTTTGATCCCGTAACTTTGCCCTTCGACCTCGGTGAAGTACATTTTATCTCGGTAATTATCATAATGGCCCGAACGCTTCCACAGGTCAAGCTTCAGGATTTGGGGCCCGATCACCAATTGGTAGCCTCGCTTCAGGTGTTCCCGCCTTTCGAAATCCTCTAAGGTCGTGCGCAGAAGCGCACCCTTGGGATGGTAGATCACTAAGCCAGCTCCGGCTTCCTCATTGATCGAGAAAAGGTCAAGTTCCCGTCCCAATTTCCGGTGATCCCGGCGGCGTGCTTCTTCCAAACGGTAGAGGTACTTTTCCAATGCTTCGGCAGAAGGAAATGCTGTGCCGTAAATCCTCTGGAGCATTTTGTTTCGTTCATCCCCCCGCCAGTAGGCTCCGGCCACGCTGGTGAGCTTGAAGGCCTTGATCTTTCCGGTAGAATTCAGGTGAGGTCCACGGCATAGGTCGATGAAATCTCCCTGTTGATAAAGGGTTAGCTCACCTTCGGCAAGATCTTCGATCAATTCTTTTTTATAAGGCTCTCCCCTCTCCCCGAAAATGCGCAAAGCTTCTTCCCGCGAAACGGCCCTGCGCACGATCGGTAGATCTCGATCGATGATCTCCTTCATCTTCGCTTCGATGCGGGAAAAATCTTCCGGGGAGAAACCGCGGTCGAGATCAAAATCGTAGTAAAAACCATCTTTGATCGCCGGCCCGATGGTGATCTTAGCCTCCGGGAACAAGCTCTGGACCGCCTGCGCCATCACATGCGAAGTGCTGTGTCTCAGAACCTCCATCCCCTCCTGGGAGGAAATACCCACCCATTCCAACAATCCTCCTTCCGTCAGAGGAGTCTGCAAATCCAAGAGAATCCCACCGATTTTGGCGATTACAACCTCATCCGCTTCCCCCCTCAGCGCAGGATCCGCTAAAATATCCTTCAGTAAAATTCCTTTGGGGTAGCTCTTGGTTGTTCCATCCTTCAAGCGAACTTCAATTTTTTCCATAAGACAGTGAGCGCCCCGAGCTATTTTTCTTTCCCCAAATAGGAAAAAGGCATCACCCGCTAAATGCATGATGCCTTTTTCAATTAAAGGGAGTTAATGTCCAGCTTCCTCGGAATAAAATGATGGTAGGCACGAGGGGATTTGAACCCCTGACTTCTACCGCGTCAAGGTAGCGCTCTCCCCCTGAGCTACGTGCCTACAATTTTCGCAAAATTCAACTCATTGTTGCCGATTAAGAGTTAAATTGTCAAGAAAAATGTTGATCTTAATTGCTATTTTTAATGTGTTTTATGAGAAAGAAATGCTTTTCTTTTTCCGTTATCGGAACAATTCTGTTCGAGGAGTTTTTACAAAATGGGCGAATCATGACTCTTTTTCGACCGTATATTAAGGTATTCCTTGATTGAAAATTTTAATGCCTTTCCCAATATATTGCAAACCCGAAACGACCGTCGCTACCGCCGTCGCCCAGATCAAAAAATCAATCAAGAAAGAGATGAAAAAAGGGTGCTTGGAAAGGAGGGCGACAATGACTGTGCAAAACTGCAAGACCGTGGTTATTTTGCTGGCTAGCGAAGGACGGATTTCCAAGGCGTGCGAAGTCCAGTGGAGGATCATGATCCCCAGGCAAATAATCACGTCCCGGCTGATGACCACCACCGCCAGCCACCCAGGGAGGATGCTCAGGATGGCCAAAGTAATAAAGGACGAGGCGGTGAGTAGTTTATCTGCGGCGGGATCGAGATAAGATCCTAAAATCGTGCGTTGCTGGAGGAGCCGGGCCAGCAACCCATCCACGGCATCACTGACTGCCGCGGCGAGAAAAACCAAGAGCGCCCACCCGAAGAGTTGATTGATCAACAGGATGGTGAAGAGCGGTACGAAGAGGATTCGTGCCACGCTAAGAAAATTGGGAAGATTCAGCATCGTCGGGAGGGGCTCCTTACGGTTTTATCTCCTGATCCTTCTTTTGAAAATTCTTGATGATGTCATCGATCATTTTTTCGGAAATCTTGGCACTGGCTTTCTTTAAAGCTTCCGCGCCAGCAGTCACTTCATCGATGTGCACAGCGACCGCATGTTCAGCCCCCGAAGAGAGAACCCTCCCATTGTCCGTCTGGATGGCCTTTAAAGAGATGTTCGCCTGCACCGATTTCATCGAAGTCCCGGCTATGTTGCCCGTATACTCAGCCACGGCTTTGCCCACGACGACAACTTCAGCATCTGCCTCTTTGCCCAGGGCGATAGCCGCTGGATCGTTCAGCTCTGCAAGCTGGAAGGCGGGAGTGCTCTTTATATCTTTCAATTTGGGGTTATGATCCACAAACTCAAACCCTTGCTCTCGGAAGTGGTCCATGATCGTATTTTCCGCGATCGCTAGATCTGCCTGTTCCCCTTGATGATGGCCCCACGAGTAGGAATAATCCTGTTTGCCGTTATTCTGTTCGGCAACCAAAATCATGACCCTCGGTTTCCCTACCTCTTGCCGGAGGAGTCCCAGGGCATCCAGCTTTTTCTTTATTGGACCTGTGGCTACCGCGGCCTGAATAGTCACCTCATAGACATTTCTCCTTTGATTTTCCCCAATGACTTTATAGTCTTGGACATACCCCTCCGTCTTTGTGTAGATTTCATCATTCAATAGCTGGAAATTTTGAACTCTTGTCTCTGAGGATATCATCGTTCCTACGGCTTGCTCCACTGCCCTAACCAGGGCGTCTTTGATGGCTCGATCCTTACCAATAAGCCCGTCACTCCCTTCAAACCAACTTTCCCCTTTGACTGTAACAGTCTGGACCTCTTGCCCATAAGCGCCGATACTCCAGCTCAGGCATAAGAAGGTAAGGAAGAGCCCATTAAAAGCTTCTTTTCTCAAAAATTCCAATCCTTTCTCAGAAGAACCGTAGCTCGTCTTTGAGCTAGTGAATGATCAGCAGGGCATCCGCTCCCGTTACTCTAATTGCCTTAACCAACAGGGGATTGGCAGCCGCCCGGTCATTCTTCTGGGCTGCCTTAAGGTCTTTGACATCAAGATTTTTATCATCCCAAAGCCGAGAATTCCTCAATTTTCTTTGATATTTTAAACTATCATCTCAATTTGTCAAGGTGAAATGCCGCCGACCGTCCCCCAAATATGAAAAGCAAAAAACGGGCCATGTTATCGTTTCCATTTTTTAAAAAGACCGAAGTCCTGTGATAGTCCAGATTCCTCTAATGCTAAGAGGATTAGGGAATATCTAAAATCTTTAATTTTGAGGCGAGAAATTTTTTTATTGGAGGGTTCTTTCCTAGGAGAGATGGCATTTTTTCATCATCTTTTGTTCAAGAAACGTTGCGGCTCCCCTCCAGGGGAATTTGTTTGAGGAAGCTTTTGACTCTCTCCTCGATGTTTTGGAAACTTTCCTGGTTGGTGGGAAACCAGTCGATTTCGGGGTCTGCTTTAAACCAGGTGATCTGACGCTTGGCATACCGCCGAGTGTCTCGTTTGATCAAAAGAATAGCCTCCTTTAAGTTAACGCCTCCCGCGAGATATGCGGCAATATTTTTATAGCCAAGGGATTGCATAGACTTCAATCCAGGACCATAGCCATGATTCAGAAGAGCCCGCACTTCATCCGCCCATCCCATTTCCATCATTCTATCAACGCGCAGTTCAATCCTCCTGTATAATTCATCTCGCTCGCAGTGGAGGCCGATTTTCAGAACCCTATAATGCGCTTCCCGAAACCCGTGTTCCTTTTGAAAAAGAGAAATCGGCTTCTGGCCCAGAGAAAAAACTTCCAGAGCACGAATGATGCGAAACCTATCGTGCGGATGAATTCGCCAAGCGGCTTCGGGGTCTTGCCTTTGGAGCTCTTGATGGAGAACTTCGATCCCATCCCTCTCGGCTTTTTTGTAAAGGGCTGAGCGCAGCTTGGAGTTTCCAGCCGGGGCCCGAAAAAGACCCCGGGTCAGGACTTTCAGGTAGAAGCCTGTTCCTCCAACGACGAAGATTGGGGTTTTTCGTTTATGGAGTTCACGGATGATATGATCGGCTTGGGCACGAAATAAAGCTGCGCTGTAATCTTGGTCCGGATCAAGAATATCGATTAGATGGTGAGGAACCATTCGCCGTTCCTCCACCGAGGGTTTTGCCGTCCCGACATCAAATCCGCGGTAGACCTGCACGGAATCTGCGCTGATAATCTCCCCTCGGAAGCGCTGAGCCAGTTCCAGAGCCAAGGAAGACTTCCCCGATGCCGTCGGGCCTACGAGGGCCACTAATTTTGGCTTTTCCATTGCGTTAATATTCGCCACAGAGCTCACAGAGAACTCAGAGAAAAATTTAATCGACAATTTTTTATTTGTTTTTTTTCATCTCGGGGATCTCTGTGTCCTCTGTGGCAAGATGTCTTTATCTCCTTCCGAACATCTTCTCCAAGTCTGAAAGGGTGATTTTCAGCAAGGTGGGCCTTCCATGGGGACAATGGGAGGGTAAGGTGCAGGTTTGCAGGTCCGCCAGAAGGGCCGTGGCCTCTTCCTGATTCATCGTCTGAGAAGCCTGAACAGCGCCTCGACAGGCCAATATTTGCAGGAGGGGATCGAAAGGGCGATGGAGGTCAGCCCCCTTTCCCCAGGAGGAAATTTGACCGATCATCTCTTTGAGCGTCTGAATGGGTTCGCCTGCTGCTAGAATTTCGGGAACAGATTTTATCCAGAAACTCCGATCTCCAGAAGGTTCGACTTCAAAACCCAGACTTTCCAGTTCCAAGAGGTGCTCTTCCGTAACTTTTGCTTCATCGAGGGAAAGCTCGATGGTATCCGGGAAAAGAAGCGATTGCTTCCGGATCGATCCCCGGGAAAAGTCCTCCGTGATCCTTTCAAAGAGTATCCGTTCATGGGCGGCATGCTGATCGATAAGAGTCAACCCATCGGAAGATTCAAAGAGAAGATAGGTCTTGTCGATCTGTCCGAGGAAAGGGGTCCGGGCAACGGGCTCCCAATTTTTGGGCCCTCGTTCTAATTCGAAGAACTCCCGGTTCTTCAAGGGAGAAGAGGGACCCCATTCCCTTGGCTGATAAATTCCCGGGGTTTCTCTTAGTTCTTTGAGTGGATCCTTACCCACTTTTAGCCAGGGGGCCTTTCCCAGAGTCTCCCGAATGCCTAGGACCACGCTTCGATGGACCCTTTCTGAATCGGCGAATTTGACTTCCCCTTTACTGGGGTGCACATTGACGTCAACTGCGGAAGGGGGAAGCTGCACGAACAGTATCAGTACCGGGTATCGATCTTTGGGGATGAGGTTTCGATAAGCTTCCAGGATCGCGTGAGTAAGCAGTCGATCCCGAACGGGCCGCCGATTGACAAACAGATAAATTCCCCGAGCGTTCGGCCGATGCAACCCTGGCTCTCCTGCATACCCCGCGACCTCGATCTCTTCATTTCGGGTCCGGAAAGAATACATCTTTTCGCCGGCTATCTTTGCCCAGGGCCTCGGCTAAGCGGGAGGAAAAGTCTTCCCGGGTTGGATAATTGGCCAGAAGTTTCCCATTGTGAAATAGCTGGAAGTGCGTTCTGTCATTGGCCAGGGCAATCTTGGCCATCACCTCTCCAATTTGGCCCAGCTCGGTTCCTGGCGTTTTCAAAAATTTGAGGCGTGCAGGAATATTGAAGAAAAGATCTCGGACCTCTACCGAGGTCCCTAGGGGGCAGCCGATCTCTTCCGATCCCTGGAACACTCCCCCTTCGATTCTCAGTTCTACTCCAGCCAGTTGCCCGTCTTTTCGGGTGACGATCCTCATCTTCGAGACAGCCGCGATCGAGGAGAGGGCCTCGCCCCGAAAACCAAAAGTGCGGATGGCGAATAAGTCTTCTGCCCTTTCTATTTTACTCGTGGAATACCGTTGCAGGGAAAGAACCGCGTCCTCCGGAGACATCCCTTCTCCATCATCAGTCACGCGGATTACCTTTCTTCCCCCATCTTGAATCTCCACTTTGATCTCCGTGCTCCCCGCATCCAGGGCGTTCTCGACCAATTCTTTCACAACCGAAGCTGGGCGTTCGACAACTTCCCCAGCGGCAATTTTGGAGACGATTTCCGGTGGTAATGTCTTGACCTTCCCCATTCCTTATGCCTTACATAGTTCTTATCGCACCGTGGTACGCACTTTGCGCCCTGCGCCCTAGTCTTTTGGCCCCCTGCTTGCGCCTTTAGCCTTAGGCCCTTTCACATCGCCCCTTTGCCTAGGAGAACAGCGAGGATGGTCTTCAGCAATATCTTGAAATCCAGCCCCAGCGACCAATTATCGATATACTCCAGGTCCAGCTTCATCCATTGATCAAAATCAATCCTGGTTTCGCCCACTCACCTGCCATAAGCCAGTGATTCCCGGTTTCATGCTCAGCCTTCGCCTTTGCCACCCTTTAATATTTTTCAACTTCTTCCGCCGGGAGGGGTGGGCGGGGGCCGACGAAGCTCATGTCGCCCCGTAAGACATTGATGAGTTGAGGAAGCTCATCCAAACTGGTTTTTCGGAGGAAGTGGCCCACCCGGGTTACCCGAGGATCGTTTTTCATTTTGAACACCGGCCCATCCATTATATTATAGGGCGCCAGCTCCCCCTTTTGAACTTCCGCTGCCTGCACCATGGAGCGAAACTTGTAAAGCATGAACTTCCGTCCGTTCAGCCCACAACGGATCTGCCGGTATACAGCCGGACCCGCGCTATCGACCCGAATCGCTAACGTAATCAGTAAAAATACCGGAGATAAAATCAAGAGCAAAATAAGGCTTCCCAAAAAGTCGAATACGCGGCGTAAAAAAAGCAATAATTCATTCTTGGGAGTCGTTGTGAAGGTAAGCAAGGGAACGCCGTCCAATTCCTCCAGGTGCGTCTTAGCAATGACATGGGGAAAAAAATTTATGGCCAGCCGGGCAGTGATCCCGCGTTCCTCGCACAAAAGAAACAAGTCTTCCATTCTTTTCAACTCTTCTTGAGAGATGGCAAAAATAACCTCATCCACTACTTCCCTTTCTAGAAGTTGAGGCAGATCTTTGGCCAACCCAAGAACAGGATGCCCATTCAATTTTTGAGGCGCGCTGGCATCGCCGGTAGAAAGAAATCCCAAAATCTGCAACCCCAAATCCTTATGTTTATCGATGTTTTGGGCGAGCGAAACAGCACGTTCCTCCGTCCCCACGATCAAAATTATCCGAAACCTTTTAATTTTTTTGTTAGAAAAGAGGATGAGCCTGCGAAGGAGGGTCCTGGCGGCGATAATAAAAAACAAATCGAAAAGCGCAAAGGACAAGATGAAGATACGGCTGACAAACTGGTATTTCAGGGCAAAAACAGTAAAGCCAAGAATCAGAGAAGAAATGAATATGGCTTTGAAGACTCCCCATGTTTCCTTCCAAAATCCTTCCCCGCGCCAATCCCGGTAAAGACCCACAAGGTAGAAGAGAATCGACCATATGAGGAACACACCCCAGAGAAGGTTGAGGTGCATGGAGAAAGGAAAAAGGGGCAGAGAGGGATCCCGAGGGAAAGTACCCCGAAGCCAGTAGGCGACAAGAAATGCAGAGAGCGTGGCCCCTAGGTCACCCAGCATATATGAAAAAAGTGAAAATTTTTGTCCGCTGTCTTATCATCTTATGTCACTCATAACCTCAGTCCGAACAGAAATGCCCTCCCCGTTCAAAGCAAGGTCAACAAGAAAAGAGGAAAGAATCATGCAGGGTCATGGATCGGTTTTCGTTCCTGCTGGGTTACTTCGCCGGAATTCACCATATTTCCCCGAGACATATTTTTCAATTTTGGTTTTGAAAACTTCCTTATCAAAACGCAACGCATGTGCCCGAATCCTTAGCGGCTCAAAATTATACTTCCCATTCTCAAAGGATTTGACCGCTTCCACCAAAGAATCGGCTGTGCCTCGTGGAAAGAAAAGCCCATTTAGGCCCTCGACAATCGTATCCAGGGCCCCACCTCCCTTGAAAGCAATCACCGGCCGTCCGGCAGCATTTGCTTCCAAGGGAACAATGCCAAAATCTTCTACGCCAGGAAAAATCAGCGCCTTGCAAGCGGCGTAATAATCGGCTACTTCCCGATCCTCAAGTCTTCCCACGAAACTGACATTGGGGCGGGCTATACTCTTCAAGGCCCCCAAGA
The DNA here is from genome assembly GCA_963760605.1 of uncultured delta proteobacterium. Taxonomy (GTDB): domain Bacteria; phylum Desulfobacterota; class SM23-61; order SM23-61; family SM23-61; genus CAVXFA01. Next base: position 48,790 of record CAVXFA010000104.1, read on the forward strand.
AGGGCCCGGAACCAATAATTTTCAAGGGCAATCCCATCCTGTTGAAAGCCTCAACGGCGAGATCAATCCGTTTATAAGGGTTCAAGCGTGATACAATCAGATAGAAATTGCCCACCTGTGTGCCCATCTTGATATTTTTGAACATCTACGGGTGGGAAAATGACTTCGGCATCAATTCCATAAATTTTCTTGATGCGGAATTTTACCGTCGAGGAGATCGCGATATAATGATCCGGCCGACCGCTTGTCTTTAAATCCCATCTTTCAACGGCCACCCATGAAAAGCGGAAGGACTCCACGCAGGATGATATTTATGTCTTCTTTTTCCACGTAATTCTTCATAATCCCAAACAAATCGCATCGGGGTATAACAATAGCATATATGCAGCGCATTCTGTCCTTTAATGGCACCTTTGGCAAATGCGCTGCTGGAGCTTATGATCAGGTCATAATCACCCAGATTAAAAGATTCAATTGCTTTTGGATAAAGGGGTAGATATTTTTTAAAATGCTTTTTTAGGGCGGGCAATTTCTGCATCCAGGAAGGCCGAATATCGGCCGAAGCCAACTCTGGCAAGAGGCTTCGCCCGGTCAACGATCGAAGTAAAAATCGGCGCTTCAGGGAACATTTCGTGAAGTACAGCGACGACTCGCTCCGCTCCTCCCCTTTGATTTAAAAAATCATGGACGATGGCAATTTTCATACTGTTTTCTGAGGGCTAAGATTCATGGGATCAGTATAAACAAAAAGGGGAAGGTTTAAAAGAAGTTTTTTAGCCGCTTCCTCTTTCGGCATTCTTAAATCCCCGCTATTCTACAAGAATATTTTACTTCCATTCCGCCATTTTTTCGGTTATCCTATTTTTCAAGAAGAAGCAAGCTGCGCAACTGAGGGAGAGAGAATGACCGGAGAAAATAATCTAGGGCCCGCAGCAAGATAGACTGTTCTGGATTCTTTCCCCTTCCTCCGGATTAGGCGCATATTTTCAATTTATGGTAAAAATTCCGAAACTTTAAAACCTCGAGACTGGAGATCGCTAATCCTATCGGACAGAAAGAGTAAGCAAATTCACTCATAAGTTAAGGGGTTTTCTTTGTCACTCTTGGCAAGTAATCAATGGAAGGGGTTTTGGATTGGGCAGTCCGAAGGGGTTTAAAAAATGAGTTTCCGGGCTGCCCGGCGGTTTCTGTTAACAGGAAGTGCAGGCTTACTTGGCTCCCATAGTAAAAAACCTGCCCGATCGGCGGGTCCGTCCATCTCTGTCCCAAGAAGTTCTGAATCTAATCTTACAAATGGCGTACAAGAGAGATCCTAAACCAGTATCAAAATGAAAAACTTAAAGAATTATAGGGATTTGATATTGGTTCTTACCAACAAAGAAATAAAAATAAGGTATAAAAATACTTTCCTTGGCTATTTATGGTCCATCGCAAACCCCCTGGCTTTTGCTTTCGTTTTTTATATCGCCTTCAAAGTGGTAATGAGAATAGAAATGGAGAACTATACCTTGTTTTTAATAGCCGGACTTTTCCCGTGGCAATGGTTCTCTAATTCCATAAATGTTTCTCCTTTAATATTTTTGGGGAATGCTTCAATTATCAAGAAAATTAATTTCCCAAGGAATATTATCCCGCTTGCTACCGTGCTCCAGGATATGCTTCATTTTATTCTTTCCATACCCGTAATTGTAATTTTCTTATTTATTTATCGTAAGTCCCCTTCCCTCTCCTGGCTATATGGTATCCCACTCTTATTAAGTATACAGCTTCTGCTGATTTATGGCCTTTCTTTGCTGATCTCGTCCTTAAACCTATTTTTCAGGGACCTGGAAAAGCTTGTGACGCTTTTAATCACTTTTGTTTTCTATTTCACGCCCATTATATATCCAGAAAAAATGATTCCTGAAAGATTAAGGTACCTGATAAATCTCAATCCATTAGCTCCTCTAATTATATGCTGGCGGAATATATTCTTAAACGGAAACATAGATTCAATATATATGGCGGTAAGCGCTCTTTTTGCAATTTTTGCTTTCACCGTTGGTTATGCAGTGTATAGAAAGCTTTCATGGAAGTTTGCCGAAGTCCTATGAGAGAACCGGTTATCATCTTTGAAAATTTGAGCAAAAGATATCCCCTTTATTACCCGGTAACAGGGGGCATCAAAAATTTCCTTTTTCATCTCCCCAAGTGGATTCGCTCTTTAAAGAATTCAAAATTTGAAGTACTACACGACATATCCTTTCAAATTTTTAGAAGTGAAACATTCGGCATCATAGGAAACAACGGAGCGGGTAAAAGCACAACATTAGGATTGATTGCAGGCGTATTAAAACCATCCACAGGAAAAGTCATCGTTAAAGGGAGGGTTTCCCCCCTCTTGGAGCTCGGAGCAGGATTCCATCCAGAGCTTACTGGAAGAGAAAATATCATATTAAACGGGGTTCTTCTGGGCTTAACGAGAGCAGAAGTTTTAGCGAGAATGGCAGGGATTATTGAGTTTTCTGAACTTAAAGACTTCATAGATCAGCCGATCCGGATATATTCAAGCGGTATGCTGGCAAGACTCGGATTTTCCGTAATCGCGTACCTTGACCCTGAAATACTTTTAATCGATGAAATATTAGCTGTTGGGGATATGGCCTTTCAAAAAAAATGTCTTGAAAAAATGTATGAATTCAAAAAGAGCGGTGTGACAATAGTATTTGTCTCCCATTCACTTGAGGATGTAAACCAAATATGTGACAGGGTGGCATGGATTGATAATCATTCTATCAAAATGATAGGAAAACAAAAGACGTCGTTATTCATTATTCCTGGCAATGAAACGATATTGAACTAAAGTAGCGTGGGAAGAAGATAGAGGTACATTGAACAACATGACGGCTGCACGTCTTAAGCAAATTTATACCCGGTAAGTGCAATGGGTGCAGTTTATTTTTCAATTGACACACAATTAATTCGATATTTGAAGCAACTGCTACCACTATCGATATTTGTCGAAACAGGAACCTTCGAAGGGGAGTCTGTCGCAAAGGCTCGGCCTTTTTTTGAGAAGCTATACACAGTGGAGCTATCGGACGAATACTATGCAAAAGCTGCTGCGAGATTCAAAGGATATAGCGATATATATGTCCATCAGGGCGACTCAGTTCAATTCCTTCAGAAATTACGGCCTGAATTAAAAGATAAATCCGTAATTTATTGGTTGGACGCTCATTGGTGTATTGCCGAGGGGACTGCGGGAGATAAATCCCAATGTCCCTTGCTACAAGAGCTTGAAGCGATTGATAATTTGAATTCGCAAAGTATTGTTCTTATTGATGATGCCAGATATTTCTTATGTCCACCCCCCGTACCTCATGAAATAAGTCAATGGCCTAACTTTGATGCCGTGGTCAACAAATTACGTTCCCTCAGTTCTACCCATGAACTTATAGTAATCAATGATACATTTATTTTCTTCCCCAGTCAAATCAGGGGGAGTATGAGAAAATACGCATACGAATATTCCATTGATTGGCTTTCAGTTTTGAATAAATCACGCAATCACGACTTGCTTACTGCGAAGGTCGACGAACTAACCCGACGTTTGGAAATGGCCCAATCCTACATAAGCGCCCTTCATCTGAGAACCACATATCGAGCTCTCCGCAAGATAGGTCTCTTAAGCCGTGTAGAACAAGAATTTTGTCATATTTTGCGATCCGTTAATTATGAACCAGTGCAAGAACGCAAAGAATCCAAAAGTTCAGATACAACTAATCAAATCACCAGAATTTCCCGCATTGCTGTAGACCTTACTCCTCTTCTGCCAGGAGGACAAAATGGGGGAGCGAAATTGTTGGCGCTAGAATTGGTCCGAAATCTCAGTAGACTTCTCCCCCATTGTGAATTTGTCCTTCTTACTTCAGACATAAGTCATGACCAACTTTCAAATTTAGATTCGCCGAATGTCCGCCGCTTGTGCGTAAGGCATCAACAGACTCTGGCTGGTTTCCCGATTTCTTCCAAGCTAACCAGCCGGATACGTATTCGTTTGAGGGAATGGTTAACCGTTTCTCTGCCCCCCCCTCTTCTTGCGCGGGTGAAAGCCGCGTATCGGTCGTGGCGGGCCCATCGGCGCCCCACAAGTGGAATCATCGGAGAACTCGGAGTGGACCTGCTTTTTTGCCCTTTCACCATGCCTTTTTTTTACGATTCCGCAATTCCCGCAGTATCTGTGATCTATGATCTGCAATACTACTATTATCCTCAGTTTTTTAACAGTGAAGAGCGGGTTACCCGAGAAAACAATTATAAAGAAACCTGCCGACTGGCTGATCGGCTGATCTGCATTTCCGAGTTTGTGCGGGAGACTGTCCTTAAAAATTCCAATCTCCTGCCAGAGCAAGTTGTCAGTATTCCTATTCGATTGTTCGGGCGCCTGAAGAAGCCAACTTTAGACGCTGCTTCGGAAATACTTCAAAGACAGGGATTAGAAAAGAACGAGTACCTGCTCTATCCGGCTAACTTCTGGCCGCATAAAAATCACCCGATGCTTCTTACGGCCTTGGGAATGTTTCGTTCCCGCTATCCCGAATCCAAACTTCGTTTAGTATGTACTGGGTCTCCAGATGATCGAATGGGGGCTCTTAAAGAGGCCACCAGACGTATGGGAATGGAGCCGTGGGTTTATTTCGCCGGGTTTCTTTCGGAAGAAGAATTCGCGGCGCTGTTGGCTTCCTGTAAGGCCTTGATTTTCCCGTCCTTATACGAGGGATTTGGGATGCCGGTCCTGGAAGCCATGGTTTTTGGGAAACCTGTTCTCTGTAGCAACCCCACCAGCCTCCCGGAGGTTGCCGGAGATGCCACTCTCTATTTTGATTCCAAAAAGCCTACAGATATTTTGTCTGCGATCGAGCAAATTATTCGAGAACCAACACTGGTCGACAACCTGATAGAGCGTGGATATAAATGGATTGCCACTTTCGGCGGCGCCGAACAGATGACTCAGGAATATTTGCAGGTTCTCCTTGAGGTAGAGGTGGGGGGATTCGCCCAGATCTGTATGGTGTTTATTCTGACGGCTGGACCCAGAGGAGAGTGACTGTGATTATGATGCCTGCCCGGCGTCTAGCTTTCTGGAGATGGTCTTTGAATTACCCCGGGTACAGCCACATAAGCGCGTTTCCGTTATGGTCTCCGATGGAAAGACCCAATCAAAATGCTATGCCTTGAAACGTGGGCATTCCCTGTCTATTCGCCACCCTCTGGCAAGAAAGGGAGGGGTAGTCGAATTATTTTTCAATCCAACTTTCCAACCAAAAAAAAGCGGAGTGAACGATGACGAGCGATGGCTGGGTTGTCTCTTCGTGAATGTGCAATCCTGACCGGTTTAAAGCGAGAGAGCCTGTTGAAAAGAAGTTCATCATCAGACCCGGTATGAGTTTGAGCATTCATAAATCTGCGTTCTCGGTGACCTCCGGGGCATACGATCACTTGAAACGAAATTTATAATGAAGATTGGTTTTGATATCAGCCAGACAGGCAAGTTGAAAGCTGGATGTGGCTACTTTGCCGATAGCCTGATCCGGCATCTTGCCGAAATCGATCCGGAGAATAAATATATTCTTTATCCTACCTTCGGAGACACTTACTGGGATCCTGATTGGTCCTCTGGGACCTGCCGAATCGGCCAGCAAAATTTCCAGTATGGACTGGGCCATAGGTCCTTTGAAGCGGCGAAGCTCTTCTGGAACCATCCTCCCGAAGATTTCGAGGCCAAATTGGGGAACCCAGATATCATTCACTCCAATAATTTTTACTGTCCCAGGAGCCTGCGAAGGGCCAGACTGGTCTATACTCTCTATGACCTTTCCTTTCTGACCCATCCCGAATGGACTACAGAACAGAACCGGACTGCCTGCTTCGATGGAGTTTTCAATGCTAGTCTCTATGCGGATTTGATCATCGCCATTTCCCACTATACCCGTAATCATTATCTAAAGATATTCCCCCATTACCCGGCCGATCGAATTGTCGTGGGACACCCGGCGAGCCGCTTTGTGGCCCTTTTGGATATTCCCCTGCCTCAGAATCTTCCCCCGCTTGTTCCCGAGCAGTTCTGGCTGAATGTCGGAGTCCTGGAACCAAGAAAGAATCATCAAAGACTACTGCGAGCTTATGCCCTGCTGAAGGCAGAACCAGGCAAGACATGTGCCCTTGGTTTTCGCCGGTGGCCAGGGTTGGCTGATGGATAATTTTGAAAAAGAGGTGGATGCCTTGAACCTTCGTCAGGACGTCTTCTTGCTCGGCTACGTAGAGGATGAAATCCTTCAATGGCTCTACCAGAATTGTTTTGCCTTTATTTATCCGTCCCTTTTCGAAGGGTTTGGTTTGCCAGTTTTGGAAGCTATGAGTCTGGGCGCCCCGGTGATAACTTCCAATGTCTCTTCCCTTCCGGAAATTGCCGGGCAAGCCGCCCTCTTCATCGACCCAACGAGTGAAGAGGCGGTTTTTCAAGCGATGCGGCAGCTAACTTCGGATCCGCAGGCCCGGCTCCTTTTCAAGGAAAATTCCACCCGCCAGGCATCCCAATTTTCATGGCGCTCCACTGCTTCATTCCTTCTGGAATGCTACCGGGATCTATCTTCGCGGGACCCGATCTTTTCCCGCCCTTCCGCGGAAGGTGCACCCTGATGATTGAGGTTCTCGGGTCACCCTCCATTGCCTCTTCTCCTATCCGTCGCCCTCCCCAAAATCTGAGTGGCCCGCATTACTCCCTACCCCTCTGCTCCTTGCGGCTCCGCGCCGAAATTCTTCCTTCTTGGGAACCGCAATCGTGATTTATGCTGAATTTTTCCGATCGAGGTGGTCCTCTTCTTTCCTTTTGGCGTTCGGCGGCAGCATGGTTTTGTGGGCCGCCACTCAGTCCGGATGTACGGATCAAAAACGAATTGAGATGGTCAAAGTCGATCACCTTCAGTCCATCTCCGCATCCTCCTCCGATCCTTCATTTCCCCCTGGGCTATTGCTCGATGGCGCCTACGGACCGGAAAAGGCTTGGCATAGTGCGAGCCGACCCACCTTTCCTCAGTGGATCCAGGTGGAATATCCGGAACCTGTGGTTTTGGACAAAATCGCCCTGCAGGCTCAGTATGACTCTGCCGATGGCCGGACGAATAACCTTTTGCGTGCTCCCCGGCGGGTGGAAGTTTGGAGCGCAAATGATTCGACTTTTCGCACTTCCGAAAAAATCGCTGCCTGGGAATGCAGGTACGAAAAGAGCGGAGGCTGGTGTCTGAAAGATCTGCCCGCCGCATCCCAAAAATATGTCTTCTATCGTTTGGTCATCTTGAATAACCACGGAGATCCAGAATATGTGACCATACAGGAAATGAATTTCTTCAGCCATGAATGATTCTCATCCCGATTGAAGGACCTGGGTATGGTATTTACCTCTCCCATTTTTTTATTTTTATTTTTGCCGCTCTTTATCACTCTGTACTTTGGGGTGAGAGAAAGATACAAAAATTACCTTTTAATCATCAGCAGTCTTATCTTTTATTTTTGGGCCGAACCAAAATTTATCTTCGTAGCCTTAGCCTCTTTGGTGATCGACTGGTATTTGGGGAACAGAATTTTCATTGCTCCCCCGCCGCAGAAGAAAATCTGGCTGGCTTTATCGGTTTCTATAAATGTGGCTTTGCTCCTGTATTTTAAATATACGAATTTTATTGTGCAAAATCTCAACGATCTCCTGTTAAAAGCGGCAGGGGCGACGATCCATTGGACCCATATCGCCCTGCCACTGGGACTATCCTTCATCGTCTTTGAAAAGATCACTTATAGTTTCGATATATATAAAGGGACCGGGAAACCAGCCAAGACCCTGAGCTTATACTTAGTATATACTCTTTTGTTTCCTAAATTGATCGCTGGACCGATTGTTAAATATCATGAAATTGACAAGCAATTGGAAAGACGGAAAATCCTTTTTCCTGATATCCTTAACGGCATCTTTCGTTTCGCCATCGGCCTGGCCAAAAAGGTCTGGGTGGCCAACACCTTAGGCACCATCGTCGATAGAACCTTCCATCTGCCGCCTTCTTCTTTGACTGTTTTTCAATCCTGGATGGGTATTCTTTGCTTTACTTTTCAAATCTACTTTGATTTTTCCGGATATACGGATATGGCGATTGGCCTGACCCGCATCGCGGGGTTTCGGATCAAGGAGAATTTCAATTATCCCTATGTCTCTGTTTCTTTCACGGAGTTTTGGCGCAGATGGCATATTTCGCTTTCGACCTGGATCAGAGAATATCTGTATATTCCCTTGGGTGGAAATCGAAAGTCAAATGCGAGAACGTATTTGAATTTGTGGTTATGTTTCATCATCTGTGGATTCTGGCACGGAGCCAACTGGCCTTTTGTATTCTGGGGCTTTTATCACGGCATCTTTTTGATTTTGGATAAGGTGATTTGGCTGGACTTTTCCCAGCGCCTTCCGAAAATCTGCAACAGGGCCATCACCTTTCTTTTCGTCGTGATCGGTTGGGTCTTCTTCCGCTCCCCCTCGGTCCAGTACGCTTTTGCCTACTTATCGAAGATGTTCAGCTTCTCTGATTTATTGACCGAGAACACCCACCACCTGATTTACGTTGGCAACGAAGTCATCCTCTTGCTGGGAATTGCGTTTCTGGTTTCTTTTCTCCCCGCAAGAAAAACTACTCAAGACCGCTACGAAAGGTTTCTGGAAAGGGCTCTACGGGGGTACCACGCTTACCTCCTCCAATTGGTTTCATTTTTCTTGATCGCCTTTTCCGTTGTAAAAATATCGACTGCTCATTTTGCGCCGTTCATCTATTTTCGGTTCTAAGGGTTGGTCGATGGCCCGATGTCTAAAATATATTTATCTCCTTTTCTTGTTCCTACTGCTCTACCTTCCTCTAGTCCAAATGAAATTCTCCATGGTGTCAACTCCGCCATTGATGGGGATCCGCCAGAGCGACCTGGAGTCATGGCCTTCTGTAAACCTCTCCAGTATTTTTTCCGGGAGTTTTCAGACAAAATTCGAAAGATGGTTCAGCCAAAACTTCGGGTTCAGAAACCACTTGATCAAGACGCATAATCAAATTTTATACAGCCTCTTGAAGGAGTCGCCTACCTCCGGAGCTGGCGAAGGATTAATATTGGGAGAAGAAAAACAGATTTATGGCATCGATGACATAAGAAGTTATATTCAACTTTCCCAACCCTTTGCTTGGGATAAAATGGATGCCATTGGCTCCGCTCTCGCTGAGTTACAAGGCCTTCTAAGAAACAGGGGTATCACCTTCATCGTGCTGTTGACGCCAAACAAAGCGAGCCTTTATCCAGAATATATGCCCCGTTCCCTTCGCCATATCAGTAAATACGGGGAAAATGAAAATTATAACATTTATCGCGACACCCTGATAAAATATAAAATTAATACGGTGGATGGTGTGCAAATCCTCAAATCCATCAAGGAAGATAGTGTCTATCCTCTGTTCCCCCGAGGAGGGTTTCACTGGAATGATCTGGGTGCCTTCTATGTTTTACAGAAATTGATGGCCAAAATAGAGGAACTGACGACTCAAAGGCTGGTCCACCTGACTTTGAATGGCATCCACGTCGATCACAACGCTCATGGGTCTGATATGGATGCTGGCCACACTTTGAATCTGTGGTTTCCCCCCGTTGACTTCCTATGCCCCCGAATTTTGCTCACGAGGGTGGAAGCCCCCAACTCTTTCAAGCCGCGAATTCTATTCGAGGGGGGAAGTTATAATTGGATCCTTTTGGGCCTGCTGCAAAAATTTAAAATTCCTTCTGAGTTGTCGGGCCTATTTTACTATACTTCGTACATCAATTATCAAGAACCCAAACCGGATAATCGTTTGATTGAAAGAATCGATTGGGAGTCGGAGATTTTCAGTAGAGATGTCATTATTTTCGAGATCAACCCTATTCGGTATACCGATAAAGTTGGAGAATTGGGCCAGGGCTTCATTCAGGACACCCTTGTGAAGCTGAAAAACTTGGGACAGAAAACCAAATTTTAAAATGGAGAGGCGCGGGTAGAATCAAAAAGGGTTGATACTTTTGGGGAAATGTTGTATAAAAACGAATACCCTGATATGGGGAAGGTCCACCCCAACAGGGATGGGATCTTTTAGGGGCGTGGGAAATTTGAAACCATTCCAATATTTGAGGTGGAACTCTGAATCCAATAGGCAAAGGAGATATGAAACGTGGCCGGTTATAAAATCCTCGTTACTGGCGGGGCCGGTTACATCGGTTCCGTTCTCGTTCCAGAATTACTTACCCACGGGCATACGGTAACCGTCCTAGATTCACTCATTTTCAACCAAAACTCACTTCTGGATTGCTGTGCCAACCCAAGATTCGACTTTGTCAAGGGAGATATTTGCGACGGGACCTTGATAGCCAATCTCGTTCCGAAGTTCGATGTCGTTATTCTTCTGGCCGCCATCGTAGGCGCGCCAGCCTGCAAGATGAACCCGACAGTGACCCGACTGGTCAATGTGATGCCAATATAAAAATTTTAGAAAAAGTATCACCCTCGCAAATGATGTATTTTCCCGATGACTAATAGCGGGTACGGCCTTGGGGAGAAAGACGCCTATTGCACCGAAGAATCTCCGCTGCGTCCTATTTCGGATTACGGGCAGACAAAGGTGGAAGTGGAAAGGGTTCTTCTTGAAAAGGGAAATGCCATTACTTTCCGGCTGGCCACAGTATTCGGTATAAGCCCGAGGATGAGAATGGACCTTCTGGTCAATGATTTCACTTACCGGGCGTATAAAGACCGCTTTATCATTCTCTTCGAAGAATATTTCCGCAGAAACTACATCCATATCCGGGATGTCGCCAAGGCCTTTATGTTGGGAATCAACAACTTCGATCGAATGAAGGGCCAGCCTTTCAACGTCGGTTTAAGCTCCGCCAATTTGACTAAGAGGCAGCTTTGCGAAAAAATTAAGGAGTACGTACCCGATCTTTATATCCATTCCGCGCCCTTAGGGCAAGACCCCGATAAGCGTGACTATATCGTGAGCAATAAAAAAATTGAATCTTATGGATGGTCGCCTGACTATACCTTAGACATGGGAATCATCGAACTCCTGAAGGGCTATAAAATCCTTAAACCGAATATATTCGCAAATGTTTAAGTCCGATGCCGACTCTTGCTGATATAACAGTCGCTATTCTGGCCGGCGGACTGGGAACCCGCCTCCGTTCCGTCGTGTCCGTTAGACCCAAGGTACTTGCTCGGGTTTTGGGGCGACCCTTTTTGACTTATCTCTTAGATCAGCTTGCGGAAGCCGGGGCGCGCGAGGTAGTGCTTTGCACCGGCTACATGTCGGACAGGGTTGAAGAACTACTCGGTAACCACTACAAGGCGCTACGGCTTTTCTATTCGAAAGAGGAGGACCCTCTGGGCACAGGCGGAGCGATCCGGCACGCTCTGGAACATTTCGCATCCGACCCGGTCCTGATCATGAACGGGGACTCTTTTGTCAATGCCGATCTAATGGTTTATCTACACTGGTTTTTCGAGATGGAAAGAGATGCCTCTCTGCTTCTGGTCAAGGTTCCCGACACGAGCCGTTTCGGACGCGTAACCACCGGCGAGGGGGGCCTTATTTTGGGTTTTGAGGAGAAAGGAACACATTTTGGTCCCGGCTGGATCAATGCCGGGATGTATATCCTGAAAAAGAAGCTCTTCGAGTCGATCCCTCCGGGGAAGCCTTTTTCTTTGGAAGGAGAATTCTTTCCGCGCTTGGCAGAAAAGTGTCTTTATGGGTATCAAAGCGGTGGCGAATTTATCGATATCGGTACTCCCGAGTCTTATGCCCAGGCCGAAAAGTTTTTTTCAAGGCAAGCCAGGAAGGCATATGAAAATTAATTTGAGAGAGTTTACGGCTAATCTCCTTTGGAGATTCGGTTCAATCCCATGAATCCCAAAGCTTTAGCCATGTATGGCCGCAAAGAACCTGACGCCCATACCCGGGTAAAAGCTGGAGTGGGGGTTATCGTTCTTGATTCCTTGGGGAAAATTCTTCTGGAAAGAAGAAGCGACAACGGCCTGTGGGGACTCCCCGGGGGAGCGATCGATCCTGGTGAATCAGTTCGTGAGGCCGCGCTCCGGGAAGTTAAAGAAGAAACCGGCCTCAATATCCGAATTACCAGTTTACTCGGCGTCTATTCCGAGCCCAACGGGCGCATCGTGACCTACCCGGACAACGGCGATGTGGCCCATCTCGTGGATATAGCGTTTACTGCGGAAATTGTCTCAGGGGAACTCACCGTAAGCCGCGAGAGCTTGGAATTAAAATTTTTTTCTCCCGATGCTCTTCCTATCGAGATCGTCCCTCCGGCATTACAGCCGATAGAGGATTTTATTAACGGGCGAAGTTGCAATATTCGGTGAAGGAGAAAGATTAAAATGATCATCAGCCGGACGCCGTTTCAGCATATCTTTTTTCGGAGGGGGCACGGATTACCCTTCCTGGTACTTGAAACATGGCGGCAGTGTTCTGGCCACTTCCATCAATAAATACTGTTACATCACCTGCCGCTATTTGCCGCCTTTTTTTGAGCATCAGATCCGGGTGGTATATTCAAAAATCGAAAACGTCCAATCCTATCGAGGAAATTCAGCATCCGGCGGTCAGGGAAACCCTCCGGTTTTTGCAACTGGAAAGGGGCCTGGAAATCCATCACGACGGGGATCTGCCGGCGAGAAGCGGCATGGGCTCCAGCTCTTCTTTTACCGTCGGCCTGCTGTATGCCCTCCATGCCCTTATGGGTGTCATGCCGAGCAAACAGCAACTGGCCCTGGAGAGCATCCATATCGAGCAAAACATGATCAAAGAGACCGTCGGCTCCCAGGACCAGGTCACTGCTGCTTACGGCGGACTGAATCATATTATTTTCAAAACCAGCGGGGATATTTCGGTCAGTCCGGTGACCATTCCCCAGGACCGTCTGGAAGAACTCAATTCCCACCTGATGCTCTTTTACACCGGCATCATGCGCACGGCTTCTGATGTGGCCAAGACCTACGTGGAAGACATCGAAAGCAAAAGCGAGCATCTGCAGGCCATGAAAGAAATGGTGGACGAGGCCCTGTATCATCTTGTGCAGCAACCGCTGCATCTGCCATTTCGGGGAACTGCTGCACCAAACCTGGATGCTCAAGCGGAGCTTGAGCCCCCATGTCTCCAACGATGTCCTGGATGAGCTCTATGAGCGAGCCCGAGACTACGGGGCCATTGGCGGGAAGATCACGGGGGCAGGCGGAGGCGGATTTTTGCTGCTCTTTGTGCCGCCTTCGGCCCAGGAGCGAATGCGCAAGGCGTTTGAAGGAATTGATTTATGTTCCCTTCAAGCTCGAAAGTCTCTGGCAGCCAGATCATCTTCTATGAACCCTCCCAAGAGGATTATTCCACCTTGGACCGGGAGCGAACCATCAATTCCATCCGGCCCTTCAGGGAAGCCACTCTTCTCGTAGATGAAGGAGACGGAATGAACTTACCAGGAAATGTTGCAAAGCCTCTATTTCAGATGCTGCGCATCCGTAAGTTTCAGCTCAAGATCGAGACCCACTATCTGGAAAATGAGATGAAGACCCCGATCCACCTATACATCGGCCAGGAGGCCATCGCCGTGGGCGTCTGCGCCAATCTTAGCAAAGAGGACTATATCAACAGCACTCACCGCAGCCACGGCCACTATCTGGCCAAAGGGGGAAACTCAAAGGCCCTGATGGCGGAATTGTATTGCAAGGAGACCGGCTGTTCCAAGGGGCGCGGCGGCTCCATGCACCTGGTGGACGTCTCTGTGGGCCATTATGGCAGTTCCTCCATCGTCGGCGGCGGCATTCCCATCGGCACCGGCATGGCCCTGGCCATCAAGATGAAGAAGCAAACCCCTGGTGAGCGTGGTTTTTTTCGGCGACGGCGCCGCGGATGAAGGCGTGCTGTATGAAAGCATCAATTTTGCGGTGCTGAAAAAACTGCCGGTAATCTATGTCCTGGAGAACAACCAGTATTCGGTCTGCTCCCACGTTTCGGCCCGCCAGGCAGGCGACAATATTTTCCACGCCATGCCTCCGGAGTTGCTGTTCACCAAGAAAATTGACGGTAACGAAGTGTTGGCGGTCTATGATGCCGCCAGACAGGCCGTGGAGCGCGCCCGGAGCGGGCCTGGGGCCGTCTTTTCATCGACTGCCTGACTTACCGCATCATGGGGCATGCCGGTTGCCTGATCCAGGATGCCAAGGGATATCGGACACTGAAAGAAGTGGAGGAATGGAAGGCCCGCTGCCCCCTGGCCACCTATCGGCAGAACGGTTGCTGGAGGACAGGTCTGATCACCCAGGATGAAATTAAGGCCATGGAGAAACAGATCGACGCCGAGCTGGATGAAGCCTTCGACTGCGCCCGGCGAGATCCGGCTTCCCGCAGGCCGCAGGATCTGCCGCCTTTATCTTTTTTGCGAGTAGAAACTGATGCCCTGGTCAAAAATAGAACCGGAATTCCATGAGCCTGATTTTTACACGAAGGCCGAGAGGCGCGGGCGCACCCTCAGTTATGCCGAGGCGATGAGGGAAGGGCTGCGCCAGTCGTTAAGTCATGACCCCTAGGTCTTTATCATGGGTCAGGGGGTGGATGACCCCGGCGGCATGTTTGGCACCACCCGGGGTCTGCAAGAGGAATTCGGCCAGGAGCGGGTTTTTGATACCCCCCTGGCCGAAAATGCCCTTGACCGGGGTGGCGGTGGGCGCGGCCCTGGCGGGCATGCGGCCCGGTTTATTTTCACAACCGGCCGGACTTTCTTCTGCTCGCCATGGACCAGTTGGTCAACCACGCCGCCAAATGGTACTACATGTTCGGCGGCGCGGTGAGTGTGCCGCTGGTGGTCTGGGCCTGCATCGGCCGGGGTTGGGGTTCGGCGGCGCAGCATTCTCAGGCCTTGCAGGGCCTTTTCATGCACGTCCCGGGCTTGAAGTTGATTATGCCCAGCACCTGCTATGATGCTAAGGGCCTGCTGATTGCTGCCATCGCCGATCCCAATCCGGTGCTCATCATGGAACACCGATTCAATTTCAAGCAAAAAGGCATGGTCCCTGAAGAGATGTATCGCGTGCCCATCGGCAAAGGGGTCATCAGAAGGACGGGCAAGGATGTGACGGTGGTGGCCATCTCCCACCTGGTGCTGGATGCCTTCCATGCGGCCCAGGAACTGGCTGCAGAGGGGATTGATGTGGAGGTGATTGATCCCCGCACCCTCCGCCCCCTGGATGAGGAGATTATCCTGAATTCGGTGGCTAAAACCGGACGTTTGGTGATTGCCGATACCGGCTGGAAAACAGGAGGGGTGACCGCCGAAATCGGCGCCATGGTGGCGGAAAAGGGCTTTTCTTTCCTCGGCCCCCATCAAACGGGTGGCTTGCCCGGATTTACCCACCCCGGCCGGATACACCCTGGAAGAAGCCTTTTACATCGGCAAAGAAGATATCAGGCAGGCTATTCAGGAAATTGTCTATTAAAGAGGAGTAAGTGATGGATAAAAAAGCGAAGATTTTCGTCGCCGGCAGCAATACCATGATCGGATCCGGTCTTCTGCGGTCATTACAAAACCAGGGATACATGAACATCTCGGACGCTACTAGAGAACCATGCCTATCAGATACCCAGGAAGTTGAAGCATATTTCCAGAGCGAGACTCCAGAATACGTTTTTCTGACCGCCGGTAAATCGGGAGGGATTGCCGCCAATCAAAAATTCCCGGCAGAATTTATGCTCGATAACCTTTTGGTTGAATGCCATGTCATCAATGCGGCTTACCGCTACATGCAAAAAAGTTGCTCTATTTGGCAAGTTCCTGTTGTTATCCCAAGCACTGCCGCCAGCCCATGGGCGAAGAACTGCTCCTCACAGGGTCCCTCGAACCGACGAACGAGCCTTATGCCGTGGCTAAAATCGCCGGAATTAAGCTGGTTCAATCCTTTAGAACGCAGTATGGAGTGAATTTTGTTGCTGGCATCCCTGCGAATTGTTACGGGCCTGGTGACGACTTCAGCCTGGATAATTCTCATGTGGTTGGTGCTCTCCTCCGCAGAATGCACGAAGCTAAACGTGATAGACTGAACCAAGTAACCATCTGGGGTAGCGGTAGGGCAAGACGGGAATTTATTTATGTGGATGATCTGGCTGATGCCTGCATCTTTCTTATGAAGAATTACAATGAGATTGAGCCGATTAACGTAGGTTCGGGAGAAGCTGTATCCATAGCTGAACTGGCACGAATGCTAAAGGAAGTCATCGGCTTTCCGGGAGAATTCCTCTTCGATACCTCCAAACCGGATGGCATGCCTGTGAAGCTGCTTGACACAACAAAACTCCGAGCTTTGGGCTCGAAGCCAAAAATCACATTTCGGAAGGCCCTTGAATTAACATATATCTGGTTCCTTAATCATGAGCAAGTGAGTCCTTGCAATTAACCTTATATTTAACATTTGACTGCTATTTTTTCAGGAAGAAAATTTAACATGGAGGAGGAGATTGTTTTGGATCTTAACTGGCCCTTAATGGAAAACAATATCACCAAAGAGGATCTCAAAGTCTTGATCAACTTTCTAAAAGAAATGCCTGTTCTCACTCAGGGAAGCCATGTACGGGCCTATGAGGAAGAATGGTCCAGTTGGCTTGGCGTCAAGTACAGCGTATTCGTCAACTCTGGATCCTCTGCGAATTTTATCACCATGGCAGTACTGAAAGAGATTTACGGTCCGGGTGAGGTCGTTGTCCCCCCCCTGGCCTGGGTCTCCGATATAGCATCTGTTTTGCACGCCGGCTTCACCCCGATATTTGTTGACATCAACCCCCGCACGCTTTCTATGGATAATGACCAAGTTATCTCCAAGATAACACCGAGAACAAAGGCAGTTTTTCTGACCCACGTGCAAGGCTTTAGCGGTTTAACCGTTCAGCTTCTAAAGGTGTTAAAAGAAAAAAGCATCCCGCTCATCGAGGATGTCTGCGAAGCCCACGGGGCCACTTTTAAAGGAATCAAACTGGGTACTTTGGGCCTCATCTCCAATTTTTCTTACTATTTTGCCCATCACATGAGCACTGTGGAAGGGGGAATGATATGCACCAATGATGAAAAGATTTATCAGATATGCCGCATGTGGCGTTCCCATGGATTGGTCCGGGAAATGACGAATAGTCGCATGAAACAAAAAATGATTGAAGAAAATTCTGATCTCAACCCTGATTTTATTTTTTCCTTTCCTGGCTATAACATGCGTAATACAGAAATTGGCGCAGTGATCGGAAGAAATCAACTCAAGCGATTGGACGAGAACAACGAAAAACGTAAGAAGAATTTCGATCTGTTTTAAGAAATATTGATACATCAGAAGTACAGAACTGATTTTAAATGGAAGGAAGCTGTAACTATGCCTTCAATTTGATCCTTAAGAAGCCGACTGGGAATATGCGGGACAGAATCATGGAGGCACTGCGCGAGAGCCGAGTGGAATTTCGTCGAGGAAGCGCTGGCGGTGGCAATCAACTTCGCCAGCCTTATCTAAAAAGGATTATCCCTGAAGGCGAATATAAAAAATATCCGGAAGTTGAGCATATCCACTTTTTCGGATTTTACATTGGCAATTATCCGGGCCTCCCGGAAAAGAAAACTTTGGCACTGTGTAATTTGTTGAACGAACTGTAGATTTCTATCTACGCATTCACATGATGAAAATTGCTCGAAATGTCTAACGCATTTCCCTAAAAGGGTAGTCCATATAAATGAGTTCAGCGGATATAATCCTGGTCAAACCGGGGAGCCAGAAACAGCTTTATGGAGAACTCAGCGCCTTCAATTTGACGGCCATAGAGCCGCCCGTTTGGGCGGCACTTCTGGCGGCGTACTTGAGGAATCTCGGTTACAGCGTAGTTCTGATCGACGCCGAGGTAGAAAATTTAAGCTATGAGCAAACCGCGGAAAGAATCAAGGATGCAAAACCACGACTTGCTGGGATCGTGCGTATACGCTCTGGCCTGGGTGCTCTTACCGCAGCCCTCCCCGCCCTCAAAAGTGATAAAAGTTGACATAATGTTGCCTTACTGGTTTTTAGTTAATGTTAGTATAGCAGATTATTAGTGTTGTTGGTGGAAATCCCTCACCCTTTGTCCCTCTCCCCTTGCCAAGGGGAGAGGGAAGAAATTATTAAAGGGGCTTCGCCCCTTTTAATCCCCTGCTTAATATCTTTAGGTGTTCAGCTATCTGCTTTCAAAGGTGATAAGCTCATCATTAATACTGCATTAGCCACTAGGGGGGTATTATCATAATGCCAAGGAAGTTGGCACGAAGATGTTTCTGATTTTCGTAGTCTAATTCAACCCAGAGTTGCTGTACATCTCTTCCAAGTGGAAATAAGAGCGGAAATAACAATATTTTTCTTATTCTGCTAGTTTCTCTTTTTTCTGCGGATTTTCTTTAGCAAGTGCCTTGCAAACTTTCCCGAGCGAAAAATGCAGAAAGCTAAGATAAGAAGAGCAACAGTTATCCAGAAAGGAGCAATATATATCCAGTGTTTATTAACAAAATTGAGCAATAGAC
>CAVXFA010000105.1:0-70769 GCA_963760605.1 uncultured delta proteobacterium
AGGAGGTTCCGGAGATGGCCGAACATAACGCCCGAATTCTGATCGTCGATGATGAGAAAACATCTTGTACGATGCTTTCTTCTCTTGTTAAAAGAGAAGGCTTCGAAGCCCTGGTGGCCCATGATGGTGATACGGCACTGAAGATGATCCTCTCGGAAGCGCCGGATATACTGCTGGCGGATGTCAAGATGCCAGGCATGGATGGAATGCAGGTGCTGAAGGAGGCAAAGAATCTGGACCAAGACCTTCCCGGTTGTCTTGATCACCGCCCATGCGGAACTTCAGGGAGCAGTCAAGGCAATTAAGGCGGGGGCCCATGATTATCTTAGTAAACCTTTCGATAATCATGAAGTGATTCGAGTCGTACACCGGGCTTTGGCTGAACGGATGCTGAAGCGGAAACTTCGGGACATGTCCAGCCGGCTTCAAGAAACGGCTTCCCTCAAAGAAATAATGGGGCCGAGTGATGTGATTGCCCGGCTCATATCTGACGTGAATCGCGTGGCCGAATCAGATTTTACGGTGGTCATCCTTGGAGAAACAGGATCAGGCAAGGAGCTGGTCGCCCGGGCTATCCATCAAGCCAGTCCTCGATTCAAAGGACCTTTTATCCCTGTTGATTGTGGGGCGATTCCAGAGACCTTATTAGAGAGCGAATTATTTGGCCACGAAAAGGGAGCTTTCACGGGCGCCGATACTCAAAGACCTGGAAAATTTGAGATGGCCCAGGGCGGGACATTATTCTTGGATGAAATTTCAAACATGCCTTTGGGTTCTCAAGCCAAACTCTTGCGTGTTCTGCAGGAAAAGAAAGGTTTACCGGGTTGGAAGTACCAAACCCCTGGAGGTGGATGTCCGCCTTCTCGTAGCGAGTAACCAGGATCTCGGTGCTCTCGCTGTCCCCGGTTCATTCCGCCGGGATTTATTTTATCGCTTGAACGAATTCACCATAACTGTACCCCCTTTACGAGAACGCAAGGAAGACATCCCCTACCTGGCCAAGCGCTTTCTGGACACGGCAAACATAGAATTAAATAAACAGGTAGGGGGGTTTTCGGAATCAGCCCTCAATGTCTTGTTCTCCTATAACTGGCCTGGCAACGTGCGCCAGCTTCGATCGAACATCCGGCGGGCCACGCTTATGGCCGATGAAATCATTACGGAGAAAGATCTTGAATTGAAGAGGGTGCCCGTACCCGGTTTGGCCTTCACTCCCAAAGTTCAAGGGGAGCCCTGGAAAGACCTGTCGCTCAAGGAGATCGTGGACCAAAGCACAACGGCCGTCGAACGAGAGGTGCTCACTCAGGTATTAAAATATACAGGGGGAAACAAAGCCAAGGCAGCCAGGCTGCTCCAGATCGATTATAAGACGATTCATACCAAGCTAAGGAAATTGGGCATTTTAACGGCTGGAAGCAAGGAGGGTGAGGATAATGATCCAGAGGCATTATCAAAAAAATCATGAGGGGCTTGATGTTAACACCGATTTAGACTGGACACACCTGATTCGACCTGCAAATCCGGAATGAAAATCACCCAAGGAAGGCGCCAGCTTCTAATAAATCCGTCAAAGTTAACCCCACAAGGCGGACTCCTGTAAGGATTTTTTTCTTCCTTTTCTATCCGCAAGTAAAAACCGGTTCGCTCTTTTCCCATCTTTCTGACCCCCTTTCTTCAATTGCCCATATTTCGGCAAGAATGGGGATTAGAATCCATAGGTAAGGTCAAGCTTCCATAGCACCAACTCCTCAATCTCCCATCCCGTAAGAAGAATCTTTTCTTAATTTCCAGTAATTTTATAGGCTTGTAAAAAAGAAAGGACTTGGCATGGATTTCGCCAAGTACTTACAAAGCCGTTGATTTCCTGAAGGATAAAGAATTATGAAAACGTCGAAAATCTCAAAAATTGCCAGATATATAATAAGCGCAACGGTCCTTCTCTTTTGGGGGTTTATGCCATCCTATGCAAGCGCTGGAGAAGATGGATTAACATTTGGCTCTGCCCTAAAGTTTTCCGCTGGCATCGCATCAGCTTTCTTGATCCACGAAGGCTCCCATGCGGTTGTTGCCGGTTTAACGAATACGGATATGGACTGGAAAATGGGTACTCTAAACCAGCCATTCTCCTTTACTGAAAAAGCCAATACCAATTGGAAGGGATTTGCAGTAAATTCGGCAGGCTTAATATCGCAAAGCGTGGGGGCAGAAATCATCCTTCAATGTAACAAAATAGATAAAAATGATGCCTTTGTGCGAGGGATGATGACCTGGAACATCCTGAACCCCCTATTGTATTCTTTGGATTATTGGGTTATCCACTCTACGAATAAGATAAATGGAAACTATTATCAAGGGGATCTGGCAGGCATTGAACATTATACAAATAAAGCAACTGCCGATGGATTTGCCCTATCGATTTCCGCGATTGCTGTTTTTCAGGGTTATCGTTTTTTCAAAACTCAGTCATGGGCTCCGGATTGGTTAAAAGAAAATTCAGATGGCATGAGTTTGGCGCCGTTGCCTTCTGGGGGTTTTATAATTGCATATGAATTTGATTTCTGACTGAGCTTACGGATAGGGGGTCTTTATTCTTGCTATTTTCTAAGAAGGGGAGTCGGATTGGTTCAGGTCGAGAGCTTGTCAGATAATGCAGGAAAGAAAAGAGCAAAAGACAAGACCCCCACTATTCGCTAGCCTTTTGGCCTCTCGATGTCGATCAACTACTTTTTGTAACACAGGATTCCTTTTTCCCGTAACCCCAAATTCCTTGTCGGCAATTTCATATGACTCTCTTTCTGGTTTCCCCTCTGCAATAAGCTGTTCTATTCTCTTTTCGTACTCTTCTTCCTTAAATTCTGGGGTAATTAGATAACTTGAAGACTTACTAATGAGGCCAAAATTGTCTAGACATATTCTTCCAAAATCTCCCCTGACCCCTCTTTTCCAAAGAGGGGAAATTCCTCCCTTTTGTAAAGGGAGGGAAGGAGGGATTTGGTCTTCGGTGTCTATATAATTATGGACTGACTAATATGAGGGAAAAGTTTGGCTGCGATTTGTCGGTAGGTTAGGCCTCCTTCTTTCATATCCCAGCTCGCGAGATATCGATCATAGAGCTTAAAACGTTTTCGGCTTCCATAGACTTCAAGCCCCCGTTTTTTCCTATCATCAAAAGCTTCATTGACCAACCTTTTTACCCGGGCCATAATTTCGGCCTTCGAGTAGACAAGATTTATAACCAGAGTAAGGGGAGCCTGCATTTTGTCTTCAAAAGAAGCCTCGTAGCTTCTTATGACGGGTTCTCCCTTGGGATATAGGGGATTTTGAATAGAAGGCCAGTTAGGTCCTTTGATGCCTCGATTCTTCAGCACCGACCAGAAAGGATTTTTTCCAATCTTTTCTAAAGGAATTTTCTTTTTGGGGTCTTCAAGGAATGCAATTCCGTATTTGTGCCGTATTTGCTTTTCCGGATCTTTTTCAAAGGCCTCGTGACGGTTTAGTTCATTCTTGGGGTTCCATCGCATTTCGCGGCAGAGTTTCAAAAAGGCCTCATATTTTCTTCGATATTCAGGGTTTCGCCTTTAAAACTCCCATTTATAATAACAAACCATTCTTTGTGTTTTAGATGGCTGATCACTCATAGACTAAAAAGGATGGTTATTCCTGACCCCTTGAAATATGTTCATCCTCACCATATATGGGAATTAGATAAGGCAGAGCGATTATTTTTAACGGCTAAAACCGGACCTAACAAACAATAGCGGATTCTTTAGATTACGGATTCCACCTACAAGTTATTACCCAGAAGCAGATTCAAGAAATGATAATTATGAGTTGAAAGTAAGTAGGGAAGTAAAGGTCGTCGGCTTGGGGAATGCTCCGAGTGATTACTAAGTTTGGTTTTATTATCGTCGTTTTTGGGTGTGAAGTTTTTCAACATTGGACCAAAAGCAGACCAGAGAATGAAAATGTCAAACATCCATGTTATCGCAGGGGGTGCCTTGATTTATAATAACTTAGTTTACAATGTTATTCTGTTATCGAGTTATTGTTGCTCATACGCTTGCTTTAAAGTTTCAATGTCAATCTTATCCATTTGAAGCAGTGCCTCCATGACTTTTTCAGATTTCTTTGGGTCCTTGTCTTGCAGCATCTCGCCTAAAACAGTAGGAACAATCTGCCATGACACACCAAATTTGTCTTTAAGCCAGCCGCACTGCTCCTTCTCTCCGCCTTCCGAGAGCTGCTCCCACAGTTCATCCACTTCTTCCTGCGTCTCGCAGTTCACGATAAACGATATGGCTGGCGAGAAAATGAAATGCGGTCCACCGTTTAACGCTATGAATTCTTGTCCTTCAAGCTCAAATGTCACGGTCATTACCGCTCCCTTTGGTCTTCCGGAGACCTCTGCCCCTGCTTCTCCATAACGGGTCACGCTCTTAATCTTTGAGTTTTTGAAAATGGAGGTATAAAAATTCACTGCCCCTTCGGCTTGATTGTCGAACCACAAGTGTGGGGTGATTTTTTGCATAGAATTTCCTTACGACAAAAAACATTTATGAGCGACGCGGCTGGAGCATGCTTACCCTGTTGCCTTCCGTGTCAATAAACGCCACATACAACCCGACGCCTGGTATATCCCACGGCTCTCCAAGCACCTTGCCGCCTGCTTTTTCCACCTTCTTCATATGCTCCTTAATATCTTCGACTGCAATCACCACTGAAGGATATTGCGCGGGTTTATCGTCCGACTTTGGGAAGAAGCCGCCATTGATGGCGCCCGGCTTCTTTGGACCCTTTTCGTCAGACTCCGTTGTGGTGGCGAGAACATAGTCGCCCATTTCTGGGCCTAACATCTGTGTCTTCCAACCAAACACGTTTGTATAGAAATCTGCCATGCGTTTTCTATCTTCCGCTGGCATCTCGAAGTGAACAACTGGATTCATTTTCATATGTTTATCTGCCATGGTATTCCTCCTTTAATTCTCACGGGCTAAAACCCCTGAAGTTGTCCTGCTAAAAAAGTAATCCCTTTTTTACCATTGTCAAGGAACGGCAGTAAATAGTTTTTGAAGATTTGCCTTGAAGTATTGCATGAAGAAACGAAATTTGAGAATCACGATTACAGAAGAAGTCAGCATTTTTCCTTACGTCGTCTGCCAAGTTATTTTCTAGCTTAAACAGCTTCTTTATCTATACAAGGGGACCGAAAATTTTGGGCATATTTATAACCCCCTCTTATGGTCTGTCATTCCGGGCTTGACCCCGTATCAAGTACGGGGCAGGCTCCGGAATCCAGTCTGTTTTCTGGATTCCCGCTTTCGCGGGAATGACGATTTATGCGGATTTACATAGGTCGCTGTGGATAGATAGCACTATCCTTTCCTCGTGTAAATTATTCTTCCTCTATTTACAGTCTCTCTCACGAACCCTCTTTTTTCTCTAACCTGCTGAGGCGTTAATCCAATTGGCTCGATCGGTTCTCCAAATTTATGATGGGCCTGGCTGGAGATTTGCTGCCGCTCCAGGTGGTGAGACTGTGTCGTAATCCATCTTTGTCATTGCGAGCGATTCCGCCGTAGCGGGATTGCTTCGGTCGTTTCACTTCCTTGAAATGACGGTGCGAAAAAGCCCCGGAGGGGAGAGTGCCGCTAAACATTCAGAAAAAATTCATCGCATTTTGCGGTATAGATTCACATATTGGTAATCAACGATAACATCAAAAGAGATGCGCAGGGCAGGGACGTAGGGGCTCTGGGATGCTTTTTCGCCATTGATGGTTTCGATGGCGATCCGTCTTACCGGTTGAAACTGCCGGGTGAGCAGATGGCGCAATAAAATCATGTACTCCGGCAAATGGGGATCATCGGGCGGAACATGGAACGTAAGATCTTTGCCGTGCCGCTTCGATACTAACCCTAACTGATTTCCCCGGTAGACGAGGTGGGTGCTGGCAACCCGTGCCGGCAGCATTCCCCGGATCGAGTCAAGTTGGATTCCACATAAGGAAGCCGGATCGGTCGCATGGATCCAGTAAACCGCGTCTTCCGGCGGTTTGCGCTGCAGACTGCGGAAGGCCTGGTGCGAGATAAACTGCGGTCCGGGAATTCCATGGAAGAAGACCCCCGCCATCACTTCCCCCGACAATTCCATGATCCGCAAGGATCGAAAAACGGCAGACCAACGCAAGGCAGGCAACTCCCTTTGAAGCAGCTCACGAAATAGAATCCCGTACCGATCCAGTAACAGCCGAACACGGTCCTTCCTGCATTCTTCCTTTTCCAGGAGATCATCCGGAAGATCCGGGCTTGCCAGCAGATGCCAGTTTCCGGCAAAGAAGCGCCCCTCTCTCCTTCCGACCATACGGGCCCGGCTGCTTAGCCGTCGCCGGAGTTTTCCGCCATCCCTTGTGCCTCCGTCGGGTAACTTGAATTTGTTCAGGATGGCCCGGCGAAGCGTAATAAACGAGTCATTGGTTACCCGCCCCTGCCATATTCCATTCCAGAGCCGGTTGGCCAGATCCACACTCCCCCCCTTGGATACCCGGAGCAGTGTGGAAAAATCGTAGCGGCCCGCCGCGTCCGGGAAAAGGTCTGCCAGCGGCCCAACGCCCCGCTGCCCGATCCCACCATCCCGTGAATCGCCCATATCGGAGGGCAGCTCCGGATGACCGGGTTCTTCCCGCAGCAAGTCCAGGTCCGATTCAAAGCAAAAGGTAACCCGATGGCCTTCACCGCCCACCCAATGCAGGTCCCCTTCCTGCATAAGAGTATCGAGCCAGGAAGGATCATACGGATGAACCCGCGCCGGCAGGATTTCCGATTCCCAGGTCGTGGCCTCTGCCGGGTAACAGAGCAGTTGTTCGATACGAAGGTACAGCCCATCGATGCTATTTAGAGGTTTGGTCAGGCCCTGGTGGTTCGCCAGGAACAGGGGCAGCCATTCAATTTCCAGCGGCTTAAAGGCGGGTATGGCCTCAGCCCTGGCCAGTCTCAGTAGGATTTCAAAATTCTCACTGTCGCAGATCTCGTCGGGTTCTCCTTCCGTAACCAGATGCCCCTGAAGAACCTTTTGCGAATCGAGCAAATCTTCCAGAGCCCATTGCAGACGTTCGTTTTCAACCCCGAGTGTTCGGCGCACAAATTCGACCGTTTTCGGCCCGTAAAACTGTAGCCATTCCCCAAGCAGTGTAGCCCAATCTTCCCCCTCCCCTTGGTAAGCCGGATATTCCTCATTTTTCTTGGGGAATGGAACCTTATCCAGAGACTCAACTTGGACATCTTTCTCCGGGCCATAAAAGCTGTTGATCATCCGGGGCAACATCTCTCGGGCGGCTACCAGAGGTTCCGCTGCATCGGTCGGATGAAATTGAAAAAGTTTATCCTGGAGCTGGACCAGCAGGAGGTCCGGATCCACACCATGATCGTTGCGCATGGCCTGCAGGAGACTTGCCCACTCCCTTTGCGGGATGGCCACCCGCTCCACAACCCAATCGAGGAGCTCGCGAACTGTCTGAGGCGAATAACCGGAGCTCAGCCGTTGGCGCTTCAACTCAAACCGCTCGGCCAGTTTACTGGAAACCGTCGGGCGCAAGCCCGGGGTAAAGATCACCTGGCGGAGGAGGCTGCCGCGCAGCTTGGAAGTTTTATCTGACCTCGGGCTGTCGTCCATATACATGTACTGATTGACCTGCCGCCACCAATCGCTTTGGGCGAACGGGCTGGGATGGCCCGTGTGTACCTCCGTCCAGGAAATGGATCCGGATTCCAATTCCGTCAAGACCTGCTTGAGACCCTCCAGATCAAACTCGTCCCGCAGGCAGGTGCGCCAGGTTTCGAGCAGAATCGGGAAATCCTCATACTGCCGGACGGCATCCAGCAATTTCTGCGATCGCAACCGGCTTACCCAGAGCGGCATCCGCTCATTGAACTTACCCCGAGGCAAGAGCAGAGCTCGGCCGGCGCACTCCCTGAACCTGGCCCCGAAAAAGCCGGAGCCCTCCAGCCGGGTTCGCAGCAAGGGATTCGATTCCTGCGCTTCCCACCAGCGACAGCAATTCCTCACCGCGGATTTCATGGGGCAGGAGCAGGACCACACAATCGTTGCTGACATACAAATCCGGCCGGTGGCCAAACTGAGCCTGCCAGGCTGCATCCAGGGCCATGGCCAAGGGGCGGTTGACCCGGCTGCCCCACATCGTATGGATGACGGCCTGATGCCCGGGAGCTCCCCCCGGCCCGGTGCTGACGAACTCCACCACCAGATGGTGCCTATGCGGTAGGTTGCACCCCGTGGCCTCTTTCTGTCTTTTCAAGAAATCGATCAATTGTCTTGCGGCCCCCGCATCCAGGCATTTTTCCTGCTGCAAGAAAACGGCCAATTCCGGGCCATCCAGGCGGTCATTGACCTCTTCGAGGAACCGCCCGATGGACTGCGAAAAGTGAAAGTCGCGGTCATTTTCTTCGGCTTTCCAAAAGGGCGCGGCCGCCCCCTGCGGATTGCCGGGCAGCACCCATACGTCATTGAGCGTAATCTGCTGAATCTTCCAGTTCTGCGTTCCCAGGGTAAACGTGTCCCCCACCGATGCTTCCCAGACAAACTCTTCATCGAGTTCGCCAATTCGGGTATGGGTCTCCTGATGGCGAAGATGAAAGTACCCCCGGTCCGGTATGACGCCGCCGGATAGGTATAGAGTCTGCAGCGCTCCTCTCCTGGCGGCCACGGTATGGTCGAGCCGATCGATGGAAATGAGCGGTTTCAGTTCCCGCACGCGGCTGTCCGCGTACCGCCCGGCCAGCATATTCAGCACCAGATCGAAGGGTTCACGACTCAGGTGGCGGTAGGGATAACTGGCCCGCAAATTCTCCCAAAGGGTCTCCACGTTCCAGGTCTCCACCCCGACCATGGAGACGATCACCTGGGCCAGTACATCGAGGGGACAAACCACTGGCTTGACAGCTTCAATATCCTGATTCAGGATTTCAGGGGCGAGCACTGCGGACTCGATAAGATCTTTGGGATGGGTGGGAAACAGGGTCCCCCGGCTGATCTGCCCCACCTGGTGCCCGGCCCGGCCCACTCGCTGGATGGCCGAAGAAACCGAAAAGGGAGACTGGATCAGGACCACCTCATCCAGGGCACCGATATCGATCCCCAGCTCCAGCGAATGGGTCGCCACGATGGCCCGTAATTCTCCGGCCTTCAGTTTCCGTTCAACCTCGGCGCGGATCTCCAGGGCCAGGGAACCATGGTGGGCATAGGCCACCGGTTCCTCTTGCCCTTGATTGATCTTCAGGGTCAGCATCTCGCAAAGACGTCTGCTGTTGGTAAAAATCAGAGTCGATCGGTTCCGGTGAATGATTTCTTTCAACTCCTCGACCAGCGGATCCCATACCGAATCCCGGGCTTCCGGGTCTGCCGCATCCTGCGGAATCCGCACGTGAAGGTCATACTGTTTTTTGGCTGCCGCAGGCACAAGAGAGATGGGCCGCGGGGTGTAATGGAGATCGCCCGATTTCCCTGTCATGGCGTATCCGCCTACGAATTCGGCAACCGTCTCCAGCGGCCGAATGGTCGCGGACAGGGCGATACGCTGAAACTCTCCCGACAGGCGCACAAGTCGGTCCACCGCCGTCATCAGATATGCCCCCCGTTTGGCGCTCACCACAGCATGGATCTCGTCGAGAATCACGGTGGAGAGGGTCGTCAGAATCGATCTTCCACCGGTGGAACTCAGAAGCAGGTTCAAACTCTCGGGGGTGGAGATGAGGATTTCCGGGGGGTGGCGGAGCATCTGGCGACGATTGGCCTGGGGCGTATCGCCGCTGCGTGTGAGGACACGGATGTCCGGGAAAACCTCGCCCGCTTTCTGGAAAAGCGCTTTGAGTTCCATAAGAGGCCCGAGCAGGTTACGCTGGATGTCATAGTTGAGCGCCCGCAGCGGCGAGATATACAGGACGCTGGTGTGCCCGGGAGTCCATTGCCCGGTGATCAGTTGATTGAGGGCCCACAGGAAGGCCGTAAGGGTCTTCCCGCTTCCGGTGGGTGCGGTGATGAGCAGATGTTCGCCCGCTGCAATTCTAGGCCAGGCCTGCTGCTGGACATCCGTGGGCTGGCCGACTTGCTCCTCAAACCAGCGGGCGACCAGCGGGTGAAATAAGGATAAACTGGCCGGGTTGGGGTTCATGGTTGCCTTAAAGGAGTTTCCCCAGCGGGATTAGCCTGAGCGAATCGAAAATAAGAAAGAGGCGTTGAGTTCAATGGCGAATTTAGAATGGAGGCTAAACGCAAAAAGATTAAAATTATTATAATAAATTTTGGCTTAGGAGGAACAATTATTTTTTATTGGGCTGGGGTTCACCTGGAAAATCCCGTCATAAAATCCTTGCAACCGGGCAGATATCCGGTCAAAATAGAAATGAGAATAAGGGTGAAATGCCGGGCCTGGAATATGGAAAACATGAGGCAATTTCTGCTTACCCTATTCCTGCTTTCGATGGGTTCGGTGTGTTGCGCGATGGACTTCAAGCCTCCCGGAGCGGCTGAGCGGCTGCGGGCCATCGGATCCACCAGGGGGCTTCCAGAAACGTTGCGGCTCGCTCTGGATCCGGGATCCGATTTTGAGCCCATACCGGCTCCCAAACCGGGGGACGGGTTGGCCGTGCACCCGGAACCCGGTCAAACCTTCGAAGATTTTGGGCGATCGAAGCCGAACAAGCCCGATGGGTGGCTGGCCGTCTAAAAAGGATTTCGCCCGATCGAGGGTCCCTTCTGGAATCCCCAAGGAGTAAAGGCGGATAAAATGGGTCATTCAGGAAACGAGAGACAGAGCCCGTTAGAAGATGTTCATTCTTTTGAAAAGAACCGCCGGGCTCTGTGGATTGCAATTGGAGTAACCGTGGCCGTTATGGTCCTTGAATTCATAGGGGGAATCCTGTCCAACTCTCTGGCCCTTCTGAGTGACGCTGGCCACATGCTGACAGATGCCATGTCTCTGGGCCTGAGCCTGGTCGCTCTTCAGCTGGCGACGCGACCTCCGTCATCGACGAAGACCTACGGACTCTACCGGATGGAAATCCTGGCTGCCCTGATCAACGGTTCAACGTTGATTCTAATCTCGATGTACATCCTCTATCAGGCCTATCATCGTTTTCAAACCCCGGAGGTTGTGGAGAGTTATACCATGCTCTGGGTGGCCATCGTAGGCCTGGTGGCCAATGGGATTGCGGCCTGGGCGATGATGCGCACGAGCAAAGAGAGCCTCAATCTTCGGGGCGCATACCTCCACATCCTGGGGGATGCCCTGTCGTCCCTGGGCGTGGTAATTGGCGGGCTCATCATCAATTTCACGGGCTGGTATAGGGTGGACCCGATCCTCAGCGTGATCATCTGCCTGGTGATCCTGAGGGGAGCCTTCGTTTTAGTGAAGGACTCGGCCAATATCCTGCTGGAGGCCGTTCCTAAGGATGTGGACCTGGAGGAAGTACAAAAGACGGTCAAGTCCATCCCCGGCGTGAAAGATTTGCATCACGTGCATCTCTGGACCATTACTTCCGGTATGCATGCCTTGAGCGCTCATGTCCTAGTGGGGGATATCCAGATGAGCCACAGCGGGTCCATCCTGCAAGAGATCAACCAGATTCTGATGCAAAGGTACCGGATTTCTCATAGCACCATTCAATTCGAATGCGAAAATTGCCAGGAAGGCTTTTACTGCAACATGGATCGAGTGTGCGTAGCAATAACCCCTAAAGATTCTCATGAACACTGAAAGAGGGACCCCAGGGCTGCTCCATCAAGAACCGCTTCTCTTTCCCGGAAATGGGGCTGGGTTTGGCAAAATTGGAATAGGCCCCAGGGATTGAATCAATGGTTATGGCCAAAAAATTCACCGGCCATTTCTGCTAACCGATGCATCTGGACAATTGGATCTTTAAACCCGAAAGCATTATAATATACACAGGGTGGCGAGAATATGAGAGTAATAATTATAGGGATCCTGGCAATGGGTCTGTTCCTGATCCCGGCTGGGGTGAATGCCCAGTCCGAATTGAGGATAGGGGAGCATTGCCTCATCGCCCAGACCATCGTCCCCCAAAACTCGCAGCAGCCAAAGTTGCTTGTCCCCGACAAGCTAAAGCTGGGGGAACCCCCTGTACTGCCATCCCCGATATCTCCCCCATCCCTACCCCAGCCAACCCCAAAGGGACCTTCGACCGGCACACCCGAGAAGGGGATTATGAACCCGCGAACCGGAGAGTTCTATCCGGGGACCTATGGGGGTGTCGTGAATCCCCAAACAGGCGCCTTCTTGCCGAAAGTTGATGGCGGCTATATCAATCCCCAAACCGGGGAGTTTCTTCCGGCCAAATAATAAGCAAAGCGGGCCGGCGGGGGAGGCATCATTATTTAAGTATTTGAGAAAAAATTGAAGTTATTTGTTCTGGAAACTTTCTCGCTTCTATATCGGGCGCGATGAAGGGGTTACTCGGTAGACCGATCAGATCGAATACCAGAAAAATCAAATAAACCAAAGAAATATATGAGGGTCCAACCATGCCAAAAAGAGCATTGATCACCGGGATTACGGGCCAGGATGGAAGTTATTTGGCCGAGCTTCTACTCTCCAAAGGGTATGAAGTTCACGGGCTCATCCGCAGGTCCAGTACTTTTAACACGGAGAGAATCGATCATATCTATGCGGATCCCCATGACCCAAAAACCAAACTCCTTCTCCATTACGGAGACTTAAATGATAGTGGCCAATTTAGCAGCCTAATCTATAACTTACGGCCCAATGAGATCTACCATCTGGGCGCCCAGAGCCACGTGCGGGTCAGTTTTGACATGCCAGAATATACGGGGAATATTACGGGTCTGGGGACCACCAGAATCCTCGAAGCCATCCGCAGGAGTGGCATAAAAACTCGCTTCTATCAGGCTTCCTCCAGCGAGATGTTCGGATCTTCGCCCCCGCCCCAGAATGAAGAGACTCCCTTCAGGCCCAGGAGTCCTTACGGGGCAGCCAAACTTTATGCGTACTGGTTGGTAAAAAACCACAGAGATGGGTATGGGATGTTCGCCGTCAATGGGATCCTTTTTAATCATGAATCTCCCAGGCGGGGGGAGACCTTTGTTACCAGAAAAATCACCCGAGCGATTGCCAGGATTACGTATGGACTTGAGGATAAACTCTACCTGGGAAATTTAGGAGCGGAAAGGGACTGGGGCTATGCCGGAGATTTTGTTGAGGCCATGTGGATGATGCTCCAACAAGAGGAACCCGAAGATTATGTCATCGCCACCGGAGAAAGCCATTCGGTCCGAGAATTTGTTCATCTAGCCTTCGCCCACGCGGGCATCGAAATAGAGTGGAAAGGGAAGGGCCTTTCCGAAAAAGGGATCATCCGTTCTTTGTCTCCGTCGTTACCATCCACTTCTTTCGCCGAATCAAACTTGAAAGTAGGAGACCCCTTGATTGAGATTGACCCTCGCTATTTTCGTCCCACTGAAGTTGAATATCTTTGGGGAGATTATTCAAAGGCCAAGAAAAAATTGGGGTGGCAACCCAAAGTGAAGTTCAAGGAATTGGTCAAGATGATGGTGGAGGCAGACATCACTGCCTTGGGAGAGTTAAAACGCTGCCAGGATGTCATCCGAAAATTAGGGAAATCATAATCCGAGGTAGATTCAGGTCCAGGGAAAAATATGGCTATTTTTCTTTTAGGAAAATGGAATGGAAAGATTTAAGGGGCGCCGGCCGATTGTCTCGGTTGTCAAAGCGGGCGAAGATGTGGAGCTTGCCGTCCGCAAAGCCGTCTCCTTAGCGGGCGGGTTGGATGAGATCATGACCCCGCGGTCTTCAGTCCTAATCAAACCCAACCTCGCCTCCTGCGATAGATCCGGGAAGGGGAAAATCACGGATGCCCGGATGACCGAGGCGATCACCCGAATCGTCTTAGAAAGGAAACCCAAAAGCGTGATCATCGGGGAGGGATCCGCTGTAGGATACGATTTTCCGGAATGGCAAGATACCATGAAATCTATGGAAGAATCGGGAACAAAAGAAGTGGCCGATAGGCTTGGAGTGCCGCTGGTGGATCTGAACGCAGACCGCCATCGAGAAGTGGAAGTCCCCAATCCCTTAGTGATGAAATCCGTAAAAATCGCTCAGACCGTCCTGGACAGCGATGTCCTCATAAGCGTTCCCGTGATGAAAACCCACATTCGATCTGCGGTTACTCTGAGCCTCAAGAACATGAAAGGGGTTATGCCGGGAGCGGAGAAGAAAAAAACTCATCGTTTGGGGCTGGAGTTAGCCATTGCGGATTTGATCTCGATCGTGAAGCCGCATTTCGCCGTGGTGGATGGGCTGGTGGGCATGGAAGGGCTTTGGGAATACCCGGAGGATTGTGTGCCCATGGGGCTGGTGGGTGCTGGCCGGGAGCCAGTAGCCGTGGATAGCGTTTTTGCTCAAATCATGGGGGTGTGGCCCGCGGACGTTATGCATCTGGTAAATTGCCAAAGAAAAGGGCTGGGGGTATTCGATCCAGAGGCCATCGAAAGGGTTGGGGTGCCCCTTGATCAGGTCCGCCGCCCCTTTCGTCCGGCTTTCGAGGTCTTGCGGAATCGATACCCGGGGTTGACCATTCAAGCGGAGAAGGCCTGCACGGGGTGCACCGGAGAGCTCATCAGTACCTTAATTTACATCCGGGAGGCAAACCGCGTGGAAAAGTTAAAAGATCTTACCGTCATCATGGGGGAGGCTCCAGAAACGCTGGAAGGGGAGAAAGTAGTGATTATCGGAACCTGTGCCCAGAAGCTAAAAGAGCGATACCCCTTCGTTCCCGGGTGCCCGCCGGCTGTTGACGCCATCACGGAGAGGGTCTGTGAGGTCTGCGAGATTGACGCGCAACTGGTTTTTAAAAAACGGGATGAATTACACCGCCTCACCCACGGGAAGAGTCTGCATTGACAGCCTTTAATCTTTGCCGCGTTTATGCTCACTATCGGGAATATCCGATTGAGGGTCGGGCGGGATTATGATAAGGCTTCTTCTCTAAGAGCGAAGCAGATGAAAAAGATGAATATAGGGGTTATTCCTTTTTTCATAATATTTACTCCCCATGTTTTTGGGCGCTATCTTAACAGTATTAAATATCGGGAGAGAAAATCTTAACTTAACATTTTGATATTATTTGCATATACAAAATTTTTAAGGGAACAGAATTTCGCTTGACAACTTTGTCTGACTTGCTATTATTTCAGAAAAAGTTCGGAAAATCCAAGCCAAACATCCCAATCTGACCATCAACCTCCCCGAGGGAATGATGAGAAGAAATTTCCAGAAGGTGCTAATGCGAAGGCACCAGGGACGTCATTCATCCCTAAAGGGATTCTTTTCTTTTTTGCTAAGCTACTTGCTTTAATTATTGGAAAGACGCTCCTAACCTGCCAGTATATCATTGATCATTAGGAGGAGGTAGTATGAAGAACCCTCATGATCGCCAAGTGCAACTATGCATTGTAACAGCGTTCATCGCTTTACTTATCTTTGCCACGGTCGTGCAGGCGGAACTACCCATTGTCAAACTTATCGCCACCGGTGGAACGATCGCCATGAAAATCGATCCGGTGAAGAAAGCACCGGTTCCGGCCATCAGCGGGGAAGACCTCATCGCCACTGTTCCTGAAATAGCCAGGGTGGCAAGAATCGAGGTCCAGAACCTCTCAAATGTCCCTTCTGACTACATGGACCCGGAACGCTGGATAGGCTTACAGAAGGCCGTGGTCGATGCGCTGTCCCGGCGAGAGGTCGCTGGGGTGATCGTTTCGCATGGCACGGACACGCTGGAAGAGACGGCCTACTTCCTGGACCTTACGGTATCAAGTGAAAAGCCGATTGTCCTCATCGGTGCCCAGCGAAACGCCTCGGAGAGGGATTTTGACGGTCCCCGCAACCTCCTCAACGCCGCCCGCATCTGTGTATCGCCTGATGCCAAAGGGAAGGGGTCGATGATCGCCCTGAACAGCCAGATCAATGCGGCGCGGGAGGTTACAAAAACCCATACGTCGGATGTGGAAACATTCAAGTCAGGGGACTTTGGCTTTTTGGGCAACGTGGACGAGGACCGGGTGGTCTTCTACCGGGCCTCTATTCGGCGTCAGCACATTCCTCTCCAAGCGGAGAAGCTCCCCTACGTCGAAATCGTTCCAATGTATGGCGGCGCTGATGGCACGCTTCTAAAGGCGGCTATGTCAGCGGGAGCAAAAGGGATTGTCATCCAAGCTCTGGGGTGGGGAAACGTCAACATTCCTATGTACGAAGCGATCAAAGAGGCGATCAAGAAGGGGATCACGGTCGTGATCTCTACCAGGGTGCCTAATGGGCGAGTCCTGCCCATTTACGGGTTCCTGGGGGGAGGGAAGACGCTCAAAGCAAGCAGGTGCAGTTCTTGCGGACAATCTTTCCCCACAAAAGGCACGCATCCTGTTGATGCTGGCACTCCAGACAACCTCTAAAGCAGAGGAGATCCAGAAGCTCTTTGAAAAGTAGAGAAAAAAACACCCTTCTCAAAAAGGGACGTAGAAATCAAGGGATACACCTTCGTATAAATGCAGGTTTACCCATTTGGAGTCAATTCTTCCAAATTTTCAAATATTTTTGAGACAAGCCTTAATAAAGGGGGCAGTTCAATTCAAAAAGGAGGAAAAAAATATGAAACCCGTAAGATCCTTTTGCACCATTGTTATGATTATGCTGTTAGTTATCTGGGGGGCACAAATCAGCATGGCCCAATCCCCGCCGCCTTATCCGGGTGAACGCGTTAAGGGAAAGGAAGCTTTAATCAAAGTAGCGGCCTGTCAAATAGAGTCCCATATCGGGGATAAAGATTATAACCTCAAAAAAATGGGTGAATTCATTGACAACGCTGCTAATCAGGGGGCAACCGTTATCCTTCTTCCGGAATTGGCGAATACCGGTTATATTTTCAACAGCCGCGCGGAGGCATTCGCCCTGGCAGAGCCTGTCCCGGGAGGGCGTACAACAGATCTTTTGATAAAAAAGGCGAAAGAAAGGAACCTATACATCTGCTCGGGAATTACCGAATTAGACGGTAAAGTCCTATACAATAGTTCCGTTTTGGTCGGCCCTACGGGATACATAGGTACATACCGTAAGAATCATCTGTGGGACGAAGAAAAAATTTTCTTCGAAGCACGGGAATTTGGGCTTTCCGGTTTTTGACCTTCCTTTTGGCAGGGTAGGGATGTTTATCTGTTATGACGGCTGGTTTCCCGAAACCACCCGAATTCTTAGACTCCAGGGAGTAGATCTTTGCTCTCAATGTTACGAACTGGGTCTATGTTGCAGGGCTTATCGACGAGAATAAACCGATTTCGCCAGACATGCATTCGGCCTTTGCCCACGCCAATTCTATGTTCATCGTTTCTTGCGATAGGGTTGGAGTGGAAAGAGGGTGTACTTTCCTGGGTTTGAGTAATATAGCCGGGCCGGGTGGAACCATTACGAGGGCCAGTTGGAATAAGGAGGAAATTATTACCGCTGAAATTAATCTCACCGATGCCAGATATACCAGCTAGACGAAATTTGCTGATTTGCTGAAGGATAGAAGAACCGATATCTATGACGTTATGTTGGGCTATAAGGGTGCTTATAACCCAAGAGTCAAGTAAAATCCTGATAAAAGCAGGTAATAAAAAATGAAATAACCTTAATGCAAGGATTGGACTGTCCCCCCTTATTTGTCTAGAAAGAAAAAGAAAAGGTAAAAAATGATGAAATTTTCAAGAAAACACGTTTTTCATATTGTAGCATTGGCCATGATGTTTGTCGGAATTGGTCACAGTAATGGAGAAGACACCCAAAACACAAGTCAATTCATTGTAGACGTCAAAGGAATCCAAAATGCTACGGATGCATATAGGATAAGATTCGCTCTTGCAAGCTTGACGGGGGTCGATAAAGTCTCATTCATCATCCCCGGTATTGAACGTTTCCGAGCCTGCTGTAGGGTCCCAGAGGATTATAACGTTCACCTCAGGGGATTGGAAGCCGTGCCTATGGTTATATCAACGAAAGGGGTGTCAGCCAGCGAGGTCTATGGATTTCTTGCAAAAAAATTTTAAAGAGTTTGTCATTCGAGCTTCGAAAATAAATCGGTGCCGATAGCTTATTCATGGCTCATATTCCTTTCTGTTCCCCGAGCGAGGCGGAAAGGGCTTTTTATCTTCTTTTCTACCCCACTTTTCGAATACATTATCCTTGACAGACAAATTGCTTCTCCCTGTATTTATTCTGTTTCAATTTATCGTTTCTCTGGGAAGGAGGAGCCATGATTCGACTGTCCATCCTTTATCCGCAAAGGGAAGGTGGCAAGTTTGACCATGCGTATTATAAGAACACCCACATGCCGCTTGTGCAGAAGCGGCTCGGCAATCTCGGGCTCGTCCGCCTCGAGATCGACCGGGGGTTGGCCGGTGGCGCCCCGGGGGCACCAGCACCTTTCGCCTGCATCGGCCACCTCTACTTCAACTCAGTGGCTGACCTCCAGAAAGCGATGGAGAGGCACGGCGCGGAGCTGATGGGCGATGTGCCGAACTTCACCAATCTGACCCCGCAGGTGCAGATCAGCGAAATCGTGAGCTGAGCACGTCGGAATCTTGCCTCAGCGCATTGCGAACGGCGTCTGGTTGAACAATTATACCAAGAATCTTTTAGCCGGGCGCCCGACCTGGGAAACGGGAGAAGATTTTGCGAAAGAATCTTCTAAAAGCCGACTTTATCGAAACCCTTCAATTCGAGCATCTTCCGCGCCTCGGCAGGCGTAGCTGGTTCAATGCCGAATTCCTTGGCGATGCGGATGATCTTGGCCACCAATTCAGCGTTGCTCTTGGCCAGGACGCCTTTATCGAGCCATAAAGCGTCCTCCATTCCGACACGAGCGTTGCCTCCCATGAGAAGGGCGTGGGTACCCATGGGGATCTCATTCCTTCCCGCGGCACAGACCGACCAGACGAAATTCCTTTCCCCAATCTGCCGGCAGGCTGATTCGTAGAGGAAGACTAAATTTTCAATGGTGGCAGCCATCCCTCCCAGGATGCCCAAAACGAATTGGATGTAAACCGGGGTTTTCAAAAGACCGCGGCCGATCATGAACGCCGCGTTGCTGACCATGCCGGCGTCGTAAACCTCCAACTCCGGTTTGGTCTCATTTTCGTTGAAGATGTTGAGGAAAATCCGAATCGACTTGAAGGTATTCGGGAAAATCAAGTCTTCGGTGGACTCCAGGTACTGCTTCTCCCAGGGGAATTTGAAGTCTTTCATTTTTTCTAAGAGCGGGAAAAGGGCGAAATTCATCGAGCCCATGTTGCAGGAAGCTAACTCCGGTTTGAAGGTGGAGACAACAGCCACTCTCTGCTCCGGGGTCATCCCTAAGCCACCGCCGGTCGAAGGGCAAACGATTACGTCGCACTTGCTCTTCACCCGGGCGAGCACTTTTTTGAAAAGTTCCAGGTCAGGGGAGGGTTGACCCGTCTCGGGGTTGCGTACATGAATGTGGACTGCCGCAGCCCCTGCCTCGCAAGCCTGAATGGCGTTATCCGCAATCTGCTCTGGCGTAATCGGTAGGTATGGACTCATCGTGGGAGTATGGATGGACCCTGTGATCGCCGCTGTGAATAACGCTTTGCTCATGAAGACCTCCTCCTTTTCGCAGATCGGGTACAGGCAAATTCAGAGGGGATCTTCCTTGCGCTCAGAGAAGATTCAACCCCTTTCACCTCTACCGCGAATAGAAATTTCTTCAACCGCCGCCGTAAGCCTTAATGATTCTTTCGATTACCCCCGTGCTCGAGGCTCCGGCAACCAGGGGAACCCGGACGACCCGGCCTCCAATCTTCTCGACGATTTCGCGGCCGATGATCCGGGATCTGGGCCAATCCGCTCCTTTCACCAGCACATCCGGCTGCAACGCTTTGATCAGGCGCAAAGGGTCGGGGTCATCGAAAAGGACCACGTAATCGACGCACTCCAAGGCGGCCAAGACCTCAGCCCGCTCCTTTTCCGGAACGACCGGCCGCTTTTCCCCTTTGATCGTTTTTACCGACCGATCGGTATTCAGGGCGATGATCAACACATCTCCCTGGTTCTTCGCGTTGTTCAGGTAGCGAACATGCCCCACGTGCAGAATGTCGAAACAACCATTTGTAAATACGACCTTCTGGCCCCGGGTTTTGAGCCGGGCCACGATGGCCTTCATTTGAGAGAGATTTTTAATCTTTTTATTTCTCATCGCCGGCCTCTTTAAACCTTCGCCGCAGAAAACGCTAAGAACGCCCCCATCTCAGCGATGTCTGCGGTGCATCATGGGTACTCAGTGGCCAGCGAATTTTACCACTCCCCCAAAGGGTTTGCAACTCCCCGGCCTCTTGCCGCCCAAATCTCCCCCCGCCTGGGCCCGGCCATCGAGTCTGGGCAAGACCAAACCTTTCTTTTTTGCATAAAAAAGTTGACACTTTATCGGCATCTATGATATTTGAGAAATGAATAAAGGGGTGGAAATAAAAGATGATTCTCATCATTCCCAGAATAAGGATGAATAGAGGAAAATAAAACTATGATTGAGGTTCGCTTTCACGGTCGCGGAGGACAAGGGGCTGTGACGTCCGCTGAGATCGTCGCACTCGCGGCCATCGAGGAAGGAAAATATGCTCAGGGATTCCCCAGTTTTGGACCAGAACGAAGGGGGGCCCCGGTGGTAGCTTTTTCCCGGGTGGATGAAAAGCCCATTTGCCTGCGTTCCAAGATTTATCAACCCGACGTGGCGGTCGTCTTGGACCCGAGCTTATTAAAGATCCTGGATCCTTCGCAAGGTCTGAAGCCCGGTGGTTTACTGATCATCAACACGAATAAATCGATCGAACAGGTCCGGTCTCAATTCGGCTACAAAGTGCGATTAGCCGTGGTTGACGCTGACCTGATCGCGCGTGAAGAGTTGGGCCTGCCGATTACCAACACGACGATGCTGGGCGCCTTAGTTCGGGGAACCGGTGTTGTTCAACTGGACTCCCTGGTTCCGCCGCTTAAAGCCCGTTTTGGGAGGGTAGCGGAAAGGAACGAAAGGGCACTCCGCCGAGCCTACAGCGAGACCCATCTAAACAATTAAGCCGGGCCACGGGCTCTCCTCACTCTTACCGGTCAAAGGGATGGGCTGAGGGAGCTTGGGGCGAGGGAGTGTTTTGCGCAAGACAGCAGTTCACCCGACCTAATATAAGGAGAAAAACAGTGGCAAAACCTATGGATCAATACAGCTGGAAAGACCTGCCCATCGGTTGCGTGATCGCAGAGCCGGGGAATGCGAGAGATTATAAGACCGGCGACTGGAAGTCTCAGAGGCCTGTGGTGGACACGGCCAAATGCATAAAGTGTGGGGTATGCTGGGTCTTCTGCCCGGACGCGGCGATTTACAAAAACGAAGAAGGTTATTATTTGGCCAATCTGGATTATTGCAAAGGCTGCGGCATCTGCGCCCGGGAATGCTGGACGGGCTGTATCAGGATGGTGGAGGAAGAAAAATGAAAGACAAGCGGGTAGGAATGGAAGTCTCCATCGCCCTCGCCGAGGCGGTTCGGATGGCCAACGCCGACTGTATCGCGGCCTATCCCATCACCCCTCAAACCCACATCGTCGAACATCTCTCCGAGCTGGTGGCCGATGGGGAACTCGATGCCGAGTTCATCCCGGTGGAGTCTGAGCACTCGGCTCTCTCGGTCTGTGCGGGCACTTCGGCAGTGGGGGCGCGGACATTCACGGCTACAAGTGCCCAGGGGCTCGCCTTAATGCACGAGATTCTTTTCATCGTCTCGGCTATGCGCTTCCCCATTGTCATGGCTGTGGCCAATCGGGCGCTCTCGGCCCCCCTGAGTATTTGGAATGACCATAGCGATGTCATGGCCTCCAGGGACTGCGGCTGGATCCAAATCTTTACCGAGAACGGTCAGGATGTCTTTGACCAAACCTTCTGCGCCTTTCGCATTGCGGAGGATCACCGGGTGCTAACCCCCACGATTATCAACCTCGATGGTTTCACCTTAAGCCACGTGGTGGAATCGCTTTCTCTGGTGAGCCAGGAGCTGGTAGAGAAATTTCTTCCCCCCTACAAACCGCTTTATGCCCTGCACCCGGATAAGCCCCTGACGATGGGCGCTTTTGCCATGCCCGAGGTATACGCCGAAGCCAAGAAAGCTCAGGAAGTGGCCCTGAGAAATTCTTACCCCGTGATCCTGGAAATCTGGAAAGAATGGGGGGAGCTCACCGGCCGGCATTATCATCCAGTAGAAATGTACAAGATGGAAGGAGCCAGGGTTGCCCTCCTGACTATGGGAAGCTTTGGCGAAACCGCGAAGGGAGCGGTGGATCACATGCGGGAAAAGGGAATTCCTGTGGGATTGTTAAAGCTTCGGCTCTGGAGGCCTTTTCCCTTCGAAGAAATTCGAAAGTCAGTCCAAGGGGTAGAGACGCTTGTGGTTATGGACCGGGCCGTTTCCTTCGGGGGGATTGGGGGGCCGGTTTGTTCCGAGATTAAAACGGCTCTCTACCAGCAATCAAGACGTCCCAAAATCTATGGTTTCATTGGCGGTCTCGGTGGCCGCGATGTACCTCCGGAGCAGTTCGAAGAGATGGTCCAGCAGGCCTTAAAGATGAAGAGGAAGCGGCAAGTGGAAGAATTCACCATGATGGGGGTTCGAGAATAAGACAGAATACGGCATGGCAGACTGAAAATTGCAAATTGCCAAAGTAAAAAAGGGCAAAAGAAATTTCATTTTAAAATTTGCATTTTTGCATTTCTCATTGAACGGAGTTCGTTATGGATAAATACCAAGTTTACGTTCCGAAATTGATCAGCGGGAAGGAATCCATCGTTCCAGGCCATCGGGCCTGCCAAGGATGTGCTGAGGTTCTGGCCGTCCGGTACGTGCTCAAGGCTTTAGGGCGAAATATCGTCATCGCCAATGCCACGGGGTGCATGGAGATCATTTCTTCCGCTTTTCCCACCACAGCCTGGGAGATTCCCTGGATCCACGTGGCCTTCGAGAATGCTGCGGCGGTCGGCTCTGGAGTTGAAGCCGGGCTGAAAGTGCTTATGCGCAAAGGCCGCATTCCCCGCAAATCGATCAAAGCCGTGGCTATGGGTGGGGATGGGGGCACTTCGGACATCGGCCTCCAGGCATTATCTGGAGCCCTGGAGCGCGGCCACGATATGCTCTATGTCTGCTTTGACAATGAAGCGTACATGAACACGGGGATTCAGCGGTCTAGCGCCACGCCCTTCGGGGCCATGACCACCACTTCCCCTCCGGGGAAAGCAAGCTTTGGGCAGATGACCTGGAAGAAGAACATGGCCGCCATTGCCGCGGCTCATGATATCCCTTACGTGGCCACAGCCTGTTCCAGCTATCCCTTTGACGTCATCGAAAAGGTCCAAAAAGCCAAGGCCATCCGGGGGCCCTCGTACATTCACATTCTTTCGATCTGCCCCACGGGATGGAGAATTCCTTCTGACCAAGCTATCCGTTATGGCCGGTTGGCCGTGGAAACGGGGGTTTTCCCCCTTTATGAAGTGGAGCACGGGAAGTACAGGATGACCATCGATTTTCCGAAGCTCAGACCATTGGCCGATTACCTGCAGGGTCAGGGGCGGTTCCGTCACCTCACCCCGGACCTGATCGCCAAGATTCAACAGCGGGTGAACGAAGAATATGCGGCCTTGAAGGCCAAAGTTTAACGCTGGAACTGCCCATTAAAGGGAACCGGAGAAGAAAATGGATTTAAAGAGGGTGGATGAAATTATCGACAAGTACAACGCTGAGAAGAGCTGGCTCATCGGTATCTTCCAGGACATCCAGCAGGAGTGGCGCTATCTCCCGCGGGAAGCTATGATGCGGGTGGCCGAGCGCCTGGGCATCCCCATAACGCAGGCTTACATGGTGGCCACGTTTTACAAATCGTTCAGCCTGGTGCCGAGGGGTGAGCATGAAATTCATGTCTGCCTGGGTACGGCCTGCCATCTGCGTGGAGGCCAGCGCCTGATAGAAAATTTTGAGCGCGCCCTCGACGTGAAGGCTGGGGGAACGACGGCGGACATGAAGTTTACCCTGGAGACGGTGAACTGCTTGGGGGCTTGTGCGCTGGCTCCCCTGGTGCGGGTGGATCAGAAAAATTATGGCAAGATGACCGGGGATAAGATCCCCAAGATCATCAAAGAATACCGACCGGATGGGGAAGGAAAATCCCATGGAGAAAATTAAAACCCCTCAAGAGCTGGAAAAACTACGTCAGTCAATCCTGGCAGCGCAGAAGCCCGAGCGCCGGCAAGTGACGGTATGTGGAGGAACAGGTTGTATTTCCAATGGGTCCGAGCAAGTGGCTGCGGCTTTCATCGAGGAAATGAAGAAGCAAGGGCTGAATGGAAGGGTCAACCTGAAGAAGACTGGGTGCCACGGGTTCTGCGAGCGCGGTCCCCTGGTTACCATCTACCCCCAGGATATTTTTTACCAGCGGGTATCCGAAAAGGACACGGCCGAGATCGTGGCCGAGACCCTGATCAAAGGGAAAACCGTGGAACGACTCCTCTATGCCGACCCGCAAACCGAGGAGAAGATCCCCCGGCACGATGAGATTCCTTTTTACAAGCACCAGATGCGC
The DNA here is from genome assembly GCA_963760605.1 of uncultured delta proteobacterium. Classification (GTDB taxonomy): domain Bacteria; phylum Desulfobacterota; class SM23-61; order SM23-61; family SM23-61; genus CAVXFA01. The sequence continues at coordinate 24,725 of CAVXFA010000105.1, forward strand.
ATCGCCCTGAGAAATAACGGACGCATCGATCCCGCGGACATCCGGGATTACATCGCCAACGGAGGGTATACGGGTTTGGCCAAAGCCCTGACCTCTATGACCTCCGAGGAGATTATCCGGACGATCGAAAAATCCGGCTTGCGCGGCCGCGGGGGGGAGGCTTTCCGGCAGGTAGAAAGTGGAGGTCCTGCCGCGACGCCCCCGGGGATGTGCGCTACGTGGTTTGCAATGGGGACGAAGGAGACCCGGGGGCCTTCATGGATCGCTCGATCATGGAAGGAGACCCGCACAGCGTCATCGAGGGCATGGTGATCGGAGCCTTCGCCATCGGGTCCAACCAGGGTTTCATCTACGTACGCAATGAATACCCCCTGGCCGTGAAGAACTTAACCATTGCCTTAGGACAGGGCCGCGAGTATGGATTTTTAGGGAAGAACCTATTCAATACCGGCTTCGATTTTGACGTGCGCATCAACCGCGGGGGCGGCGCTTTCGTCTGCGGCGAGTCCTCCGCATTGATGGCCTCCCTGGAAGGCCGGGCGGGGGAGCCGCGGGCCAAGTATATTCACACGGTGGAGCGAGGTCTCTACGATAAACCAACGAACCTGAACAACGTGGAGACCTGGGCCAACGTGCCCGTGATCATCGCCCGCGGAGCAGACTGGTTCGCCTCTCTAGGGACAGAGGGAAGCAAGGGAACCAAGGTCTTCTCGTTGGTGGGAAAGGTCAAGAACACCGGCTTGGTCGAAGTGCCCATGGGCATCACGCTGAAGGAAATCATCTACAACATCGGCGGGGGCATCCTCAAAGACCGGGAATTCAAGGCCGTTCAAACCGGGGGGCCTTCGGGCGGCTGTATTCCCAAGTCCCTGATCGATATGCCCGTGGATTTCGACGAACTCACCAAAGCTGGCTCCATGATGGGTTCGGGCGGCATGATCGTCATGGATGACACCGACTGCATGGTGGACGTGGCCAAGTACTTTACCAAGTTTCTGGAGGAAGAGTCTTGCGGCAAGTGCACGCCCTGTCGGGAAGGCGTGCGGCGGATGAAAGAGGTGCTGACCGACATTACCGAAGGGCGGGGTACCGAAGGGTCTATTGCCTTGCTCGAAGAGCTGTCTCAAGCCATCATTTTGGGGTCGCTCTGCGCCCTGGGCAGCACGGCTCCCAACCCGGTGCTTTCTACCCTGCGCTACTTCCGCGACGAATACGAAGCGCACATTAAGGAGAAACGCTGTCCGGCGGGGGTCTGCAAAGAGCTGATCCTCTACTCCATCCTGGAGGAGTTTTGCAATGGTTGCCACCGCTGCTTCCGGGAGTGCCCGCAGCAGGCCGTCTCCGGAGAGGTCAAAAAGCCGCACAAGATCGATCCAGACAAGTGCATTAAGTGTGGCATCTGCTACGACGTTTGCAAATTTGACGCGGTGGTAAAAAAATAGAAACCTTCACCCCGGAGGACACAGAGATCACAGAGAAGGAATTAAAAAATAGCGCTAAAGGATAAAGAGTAGAACAAAAATTAAATTTTTTTTATTTTGGTTTTTGGTTTTTCAAGTTCTTTACTCTGAGTTCTCTGTGACCTCTGTGGCTAATGATCATAGAAGCGGAGTTCATTATGGATAAAACCATGGTTAACATCACGATCGACGGAATTGCGCTCCAGGCCGACAGAGGCGCCACGGTCTTGCAGGTAGCCCGGGAGAATGGAATTGACATCCCGACCCTTTGTTACAACGAGTCCCTGGGACCGGAGGGGAGATGCCGCCTGTGCATGGTGGAGGTAAAAAAAGGGAATCGCAGCCGCCTGGTCACTTCGTGTCTTTACCCGGTGGAAGAAGGGTTGCAAGTTCAGACCGAGACCGAGAAAGTTTTGCTCACCCGCAAAATGGTTTTGGAGCTCCTCTTCGCTCGCTGTCCCGATTCCCAAGTCATCCAGGCGATGGCTGCCAGGATGGGCGTGGAGAAGCCGCGTTTCCGGCTGGATGAGGGAAACTGGAAATGCATCGTCTGCGGACTCTGCGTCAAGACCTGTGAAGAAGCCGTCGGCGTAAGCGCCATCGGCCTTTCCTACCGCGGTTCACATAGGAAGGTGGGTACTCCCTTTGTCGAGCCCACCCTGGTCTGCATCGGCTGCGGCGCCTGCCACTTCATCTGCCCCACCGGAGCCATCCAGATGACCGAAGAGAATGGCATCCGGAAAATCTGGGGGCGTGATTTCAAGCTTCAGGCCTGCAACGTCTGCGGCAACTTCTTCGCTCCCGAGTACCAGTTGGAATGGATGTCCAAGAAGAGCGGCGTTCCATTGGAGTTTTTCCAGACCTGCCAGAACTGCCGCAAATAAAAAAAGATCCGGCAGGCCGTTCGTGATGATTCTAAAAAAGGGAGCTCTTCTTTGGAGCCCCCTTTTTTTGCAGCAGCTTTCCTCGGTTTGGAGTTCCCCTCCCTCTCCTATCCCGAAGGGGAGGATGGAGGAGGTTATTTGAAATACTGCTCCTGAGCCAGATGGGCAAAGCCCAACTGTTTCAACTTGTCAACGGGTGCCATCATGGTCACCGTGACCATACCCGGTAGGCGTCCGATCTCCACCCCTCCGGTCAAGGTCACCCAGTTCTTCACCGCATCCGGGGTGATGCCTAGGAGCTTCGCCATACGATTTACCCCGCAGCCCACCGCGTCATTCAAATTGGGCCCGCTGCCAATCATCTGGATGGGCAACAAATCCTTCTGGATGGCAAAGCCAAACTTCTCTCCCATAACCTCTGCCTTTTTGAGTTGATCTTCACTGTATGCCTTTGCCAGGAAGGGCAGGTCTTCCTTATTGGGCAGCAGGATCGGGCCATCCAGGTTCAGTCCCTTGATTAGTTCTACCTCCAGGGTCACTTCCGCGCTCACATCGGTGGTATGCCCGGAGATCTCCCCATCGCCCATCATGGCGTGCACATCTCCCACCACGATGCCTCCTCCTCGCACCTTCACTGGGGCAATGACGATGGCCCCCTCCCGCACATTGTCGATGTCCATGTGGGCATCGGTGCGCTTGGCCTCATCCGCCTTGGTAATGGCCAACTTATGCGGCGCACCTACCAGGAAGCAGGAGAGGTCTCCGGCATTATGAGAGGTGGGCATATCGATGGCCGGGGTGGTCCCCATATTTCCAATCATGGCCCGCACTCGGGCGATGATTCCTGGAGGCATATCGGCCAGGCTCAGCAGGGTTACCGGATAGGCGAGGCCTTTCGTAGGAACGGCGGCATATTCGTAAGCCTGTTTGGCGATTTCATCCGTCACGGCCTTGGGGACGGTCACCCCAATGCTGCGATCCTCGTCAAAGAGCACTGTATAGCCATTGGTGACCTGAAAAGTAATACAAGGAGCCCCGCAAATTTTACAGCGGATGGCCTCTGGGCCGGTCCCTTTGAGCTCGGTGGGTGGATTGATCGTTCCGCACTTCGGGCAGCGCTTGGCCACGAAGGGATCCCCGAGGTAGCGGCCCTCGATGGCAGTTTCTGTGCCCGACGCGGTGGCTTTGGCCAACACCTTGACCTTCTTGATTTTGATGGCGATGGCATCGCCCACCTCGGCACCTTCCACGGCCACCGGAATCGTCATCGTGTGCCCACTCTTCAATTGAGGAGTGATCATGGGCCCGTAGCAGGCGGCCTCGGGGGTGGCAATGATGATCCCCCCACTCTTCACTGGCCCAATCATCTTGCAAGAGGGGCCAATTACATCCACGATCTGGCTGGCAATGACCATCTTCTTGGCTTCCATAGCATTCGCCCAAGAGAGGCCTAGCAAGACTGACAACAAAACAAACGAACCAATAACCATGACCCTTTTCATTTTCCGCCTCCTTTTCTCTTTTTTTAAAGAATGATCCCTTTCGAAACGATGCCCATACCTCTTTCCCGTTCCCTCACCCCGATAACCTATCCAAATAAGAAGGTTCCTAGAAAAAAATAGAAGCCCCCAGGGTAGCATCCGAACCTCCCTGGAGGCCACGTATCGGAAACTTCCGGACACCCCTTTTCATAGTTTTCCTCGAGAAGACTTGCGGAAATTAAATCGGACCTAGCAGGAATAAGCCAATAGAACCTTATTGAAAGAACCTGGAATTGTCAAGAAAAATTTCCCCCCCCATTCTGTTTGCAGGGTTATCCAGGGCGGATCTTCACCCACCTTCTATCGCCCGGGCAGGGCAGATGTCTGAGCACGTCCCGCAGTCGGTACAGATCTCCGGATCGATTCTGGGCCTTTCTTCTCCAGGGAGGAGGGCTTCGAGTGGGCAGACCTTCAGGCATTCACCGCAGTTCGTGCAAAGCTCTGTGATCCGGTAAGCCATAGCCAAACAGCCTTTAGCGATCAGCAATCAGTTTTCAGCCTTTTAAGACAGAAAAATATTATTTTAGTCTGATCGCTGAGAGCTGACCGCTGACAGCTTATCTAAAAATTCCGCCACATATCTTCGTCCGTATAAATTTTTTCTTTCTGGGCATCGATGCCCATGGCATCCATTTCCACATTCCGTCGATCCCTCAGGTCCCTCAGAAATTCTGCATAGGTTTCATGCTGAATGAGCGCATCCATGATCTGGCTCGTCCCAGTCCAGATGAGCCCCAACCGGCAGTCGCGCAAATAGCGTTCCAAGGGGTAAACGTCCGTGTATCCGATCCCTCCCATGATCTGCATGGCCGTGTTGACGATAGACCAGGCGGCTTCGGTGGCGAATTTCTTGGCTTCGCTGACCAGCCGGCGATGAAGCATACCCCGGTCCACGGTCTTTGCTGCACCATACACCAGACCCCGGGCAGCATCCAACCGCGTCATGGCATCGGCGACCATGAAGTTCACTGCCTGAAACTTTCGGATTTTGCGTCCAAAGGCCATGCGCCGGTCGCTGTACCGGATGGCTATTTCTAAGGCTCCTCGGCCTCCCCCTATCGAAGCCGCGGCCGAGGTAAGTCGCTCAGGAATCATCATCCGATCAAAGATCAGAGCACCATCGCCCAGTTTTCCTACAAGGTTCTCCTTGGGGACTCGGCAGTTACGGAAGACCAGCCTTCCTACACCCGTGCCGCGGCATCCCAGGAGGCCATAGACGTGTTCAACCTCCACTCCCGGACCCTTCTCCACAATGAACACCGAGATCCGCTCATGGAGAGGTGCTTTGGGGTCGGTGTTGCAGTAGACTGTGAAAAAGTCCGCTGCCTCAGCGCCGACTACAAAACGCTTCTGACCATTGAGGACAAAAAAATCTCCATCGGGAACCGCCCGGGTGGTCGCCCCAAAGAAGTCAGATCCTCCCCGCGGCTCCGTGAGGGCCTCTTCGGGTATCTTCGTATCGGTGATCATTGGTCTCAGGTAGCGTTCCTTTTGATCCTCTGTCCCGAAAGTATTCAGGGCTTCGCCTACGATGGAGGTCATCACAAAGGCGCACCCCAAGGCCATCCCGAGGATGCCCACCTCTTCTTCAGCTACAACCTCTGCCGTCCAGGGTAACTCCCGTCCGCCCCATTTCTTGGGAAACCTTAACCCGCGAAGGCCATGATGGGCCAGCTTGGCGATGAACTCATAGGGAAAGGTGATCTCCTCCCGATCCATGGCGCGCAAGAGGTCTGCCGGCACTTCATCCCGGACAAATCTCCGGACCTCATCCCGCAGTGCTTTCTCCTGTTCTGTTAGCAGGGCGTCATAAAGCATGGAGACCTCCTTTCACCCCCGAAGGAATCCGCAAAATCTAACCACAGCATCTCCAGAGAAATTACTCTTCTTTTGAAATTCAAGAACCTGCTACCCCCCTCAATGAACTGCGAGAGCTAAGGATATTATTTTTTCAGTTCTCCCTTTTCAAGAAAACTCTTTTGGAGAACACTGAGTGTCTCTCTGCGTCCTCCGTGGTTTCATAGGTTCTCCTGTTTTGCGCAACGGTCTTTCCCTAGAGCACGTTCGAGAGTATAATCATGTTACTCCCGAATTACTTTTTTAGCATATCCAAACGATTGCCGCAATTGGGGCTTTGTATAAAATACCCTTCAGTCCTATTTACCGGACCCTCTGCTGTCCCCTGTCCGGGCCGAATAATTTTCTCGATTTTTTGTCTTGACAATGGGGGCCCCCTGAGATTATTTTCAATGCAATGAGCCCAAGCTCCCGGATCCTCTCTCTCACTTATTCCTTCACTTTCTCAGAGGTTCTCTTCAGTTTCAAGAAGTCCTTTTTTTGCCGCCTAAGACGAGCTGCTCGGGCTGATGGTGGGACTCGTTCCTTGGGCTAGTCCCTATAGTCGGCACAATGTGGCCATCGACGAGGCAATTTCAGAATATGGGAAATGCCGATTCAAGGTTTGAAGGGATGGGGGGGTCTAGCTCTCAAAGGAAAGGAATTGAACAGTTGTTAGGGAAGGGGGAAGCATCATGAAAAAGAGAATACTCAAAAAGGTAATGATTGGCTTGTCTGCTCTTATGGGTTGGATGGTTTTCCAAGGAGGGCTGGGTAGATCTCAGGCCGAGGAGATTAAGGTTGGGGTGATCAGCACTGCGAGTGGGAATTTAGCTGATCTGGGGGGTGAGGAACGAAAAGGGATCACCATGGCTACGGAAGAGTTCAACGCCAGAGGCGGGGTCCTGGGAAAGAAGATCAGACTTTACGTAGAGGATGACGAATCCGATCCTTCTGTGGCCGCTCGGAAAGCAAGGAGATTGATCGAAGGTGACAATGTCGACTTTCTCGTCGGAGTGGTATCCAGTTCATCAGCGATTGCGGTGGGTGAAGTGGCTGAGAGATATGGAAAGGTTTATATTTGCACCAACGCAAATTCAGACGAGATTACCGCCGCGAAGGCAAAAAGGGTGCTCTTCAGGGTCCCGCCAGATATGTCGATGGTGTTGCGGGCCAACGGTCCTTGGGTTGCCGATCATCTAGGAAAGAAATGGTACTTTTTTACCCACGACTACACGGCGGGCTGGTCGGCTACTGGGTGGGCCCGGCAGGTGTTAAAGAACAAAGGGGGCATTGACCTCGGAGAAATTAAGGTTCCAATGGGAACGAGGGATTTTAGTTCATTCCTGTTGAAAGCGCGAGCCGCGAAACCAGATGTCTTGGTGATTACCGTAGTAGGCTTCGATGGACAAGCTCTTCGCGAGCAGATCTATGAGTTTGGTACGTATAAGGAAATGAAGATCTTCTTCACCCTCATTGACCCGGAGGATTCCTACTCCATGGGGAAAGAAAAGGCTGTCGGATACCCTGGCCAAGAATGGAATGTTCAGATCGGGGCTCCGGGAGTGGAGGAGTTTCGGGCGAAGTACAAAAAGCGTTGGCCCAGTTCGCCTTACCCTGAACCCGGTGTGAATCTGTACAATGGATACCTGGGGATGCGGGAATTGTTAAGAGCGGTGGAAAGAGCTGGAACGACCAAGACCGCGAATGTGATCAAAGCCTTAGAAGGCCATGTCATCACAGATTCATTGAAGCATTGGCCCATCAAAATCAGAGAATGGGATCACCAGTTTTTGACGGGAATCTATTTGTCCAGGGAAAAAACGCCATCGGAGATGAAGTTTAAGAGCGACTTCTTTGAGGTCATTTCAAAAACCGATGGGGCAACTGTAGCCCGGACAATGGAAGAGAATCCCGTTAAACTCGGGCCCTATCCCGAATGATAAAAAAATATTGGCAAAAAGTTTCTTTCGGCTACCTGGCTCGCGCGCCGGCGTCTAATCCGGTCTTCGACCCACGCACGACACCCAGGCCTGGGCAAACATCCCGTAGGGCTGGGCGGCCCATTCGCGCGTTGCCGCCGCGAGCGTTGTCTCGCCGCTGCTGTCGAGCTGCGACGCGATGACCTCAGCGATGGTGTCCAGGCTCTCGTAGTTTTCGTAGCGGGCCTGTGCTTTGATCTCGACGAACCCCGCGTCGCTCAGCAGTTCTAGGAGCTTGCGCCCCAGCAGCGTGTCCCCGCCGTTGCGGTTCTGGATCTCGGTGTAGGCGCGGATCGCCGCCGTAAGCTTCTCCCAAGGCGGGGAGTAAAGGAACCCATCCCAGTCGGGCCCGGAAACTCCCACCCTGCCGCCCGGACGCAGCACGCGCAGGAACTCCTGCAGCGCCCTGGGCGGCTCCCGGAGATGCTCGAGGAGCGCGTTGCTGAAAACAGCGTCGAAAGAAGCGTCGGGAAACGGCAACTCGTACGCGCTACCCTGTCGGAAGCGGACGTTGATGATCCCCCGCTCAGCCGCGCTTTGCCTGCCCAGCTCCACCTGGGACTCACTGATGTCGACGCCGACCACAGTGCCGTCGCTTACCCTTTCAGCAATACCCAGCGTGATGCTCCCCGGCCCGCAGCCACAGTCGAGCACGGCCATGCCGGGTCGCAGATAGGGAATGAAAAACGCGCCGTGAGACTCCAGAGTTCGGCGCGAGACGAATTCCAGGGCCGTCTGCGTGTATCCGAGGGTATAGCTCTCTGTCATCTCGCATCCCAGGGTGAAACTGCCAACCCATTGTGAAGGTGGTTGAAGATCATCGGGTCTTAGGGAAGGCTATCTCTGGGTCTTGGCCACCTCGGCTGAACGGTCAACGCTAAAATCGATTTGACTGAACGTTTTGTCGTGCTCAGGCAGGATCAAGAGACATTGGCTGTATAGGCCAATTTCCGCGATGGTTCCCTCGGCAAGCGTGAAGGCGAGAACATGACCGCCCGCTTTGAGGTCCTCCGATAGAAAATGGAAATGATAGCCGGGCGCGCCTAACCCTCCTCTCATATAAACCGGGGTCCTGAAACCCACAAAGGTTCCCGCAATGTTCTCAAGGTTAAAAATTGATTGAGCCTTTACGACCTCCACAAGAGGAACGTAGGGCTTCTTCTGGGCCGATGGAGTTCTCAACTTTATTTTCGAGAAACGTCCTTTCATTTTTACAGCCCAAAAAAGATTCTGGTTGGCACCTGAATTCGTCAAAATTTTTTCCAGAGCTGGATAGTCAACTCCTTCCTCGAGTTTTGCTGTAATCTCCGGCTTAAATTTTGCCGCCAACGCAAACGGGGTTGTTAGAGTCATGGGGGGGGTATAAACCTTGCCATCCTTCTTTACTTGATAAAATTTTCCATCCAATAAAATCAGTTCCCCGTCAACAGCATGGAACGTTCCGATACCAAAATCTCCATAGGAGAGTAATTTCTTCAGGTTTACAAATCCATCAAAAACTCCGCTTAAGATCGCATCGTAAGTGGAAACCTGGGTGATCGTAGGGCCACAGATGCCCAGGCTGGTCAAGCTGAGAACCAGGCCAATCAAAAACAACGTGGCGGCCACCTTTTTCCTAAAAGAGCCTCCCGGCCTTTGATTAATCATCCTTAACCTCCTCCTTTTTATTTTTCTATGTCCCGCCAGCAATCAGACGAGAAATCTTGTTGGATAACCTATATCGCGGTCGCGAACGAATTGTCAAGGTGATTTTAAGCTGGGCATTTCCCCCTTAGGGTCATCTCTTCTTTGACCGAGATAATCTTCGGCCCGGGCTAGATCTTCCGGGGTATTTACGTTCAAGAAAGAGGCGAGCTTTGGGTCGAGAGGGAGGATTTCCTCGGTGGGAACCTCTCTCTTTTTGACCCGCTGAAAGAAGTCGAGGATCTTGAGGTTGTCCTTTCGCAGTTGGTCTTCCATGAAGGGTAGGCATTTCCGGGAGTAAATGGCATGCAGGGGTTGCAGACCATCCGGGGTTTTGGGAATGACGATGTCGTAACCGGGGGAAAGGTCAACGAGGCGCCCGATCAGGGATTTGTTTAGGAAAGGCATGTCACAGGCCGCTACGAAGGCATGGGAATGGGAGGCATGAAAAAGACCCGTGTAGATTCCTCCCAGGGCTCCCTTCCCCGGATAAAGATCCGCAACCACGCGCAGGTTCAGATCCAAGTAATCCAGCAGGAAGTTGGTCACCAGAAGAACCTCATCAAAAAGCTCAAGGAAGAGATTTTTCGTGCGATCGATGATCCGCTGGCCGGCGAACTCGAGAAATGCCTTATTCTGCCCCATCCGAATGTTTTTACCCCCCGCGAGGATGAGGCCGGTTATCTTCTCTTTATTGTTTCGGTTCATCTCCCAATTCGTTCTGGGGGACTGCTGGAGACAAAGGTTGAGTCGGGTTCTGGAGGTCGGTCTTATACTGGGTTAGCCATTGCTGTACCTGGGGATGGTCAGCGTAATTGGCGGTCAGGGCGATTAATTGATAGCGGGCGTACAGGTGCCTTGCCTCGATGAGGAAATCCACCTGGCCCAGGTGCTCCCCCCGCGAGCCGGCGATAAAGATTTGTGAATTGCTGGCCCGAATCGGATTCGGCTGTTGCTGGGGGACGTGGCCGCTTAAAATGAAAAAAATATCCGGGCAAGCCTTCGCCAGCATTTGCTGCTCATCCTCCTCCATATGGCCAAGGACAGCGATCAGCTTACATTTCTTTTTTAATAGCGGAACAATTTTTTTGGCCGTTTCGATGGGATCCGCCAGGTGGAATTTTTCTTTTTCTTCGGGAGGGCCCCCCCTTCCCAGCGAATGCCGCTTCGAGATCAATCCCAAAAGACCCACTTTGCCCCCCTGGACCTCTTTGATGAGGTAAGGTTTGAAGACAGGTTTTTTGGTCTTGCTGTGCAGCAGATTGGCGGCCAGAAATGGAAAATTGGCCTGCTGACTCATCTGCCTGAGATTCTCCACGCCGAAGGAGAGGTCGAGTTCTCCAGGCGTGAAAGCATCGTATCCCATGAGATTGTAGGTTTTCATGAAGAGGTCGGCCTTGAGTTCGCCCATTTTTTTCGCATCGGGACTTTCCGTGGGGAATCGGGGATAGAGCAGGTCTCCTGTATCCACGAGGATGATATTTTTCCATTCGTGCCGGAGCCCCTCGATGAAAGTGGCTCGCCTGGCCAGACCGCCAAGCGCATTATCCCGTCACCCGCAGGGTTCAACCTCGCCGTAGACGTTGGACGAAAAAACCAGAACCGTAGTCCGGGCCGGGTCGAAAGAAGGGCCTTGCCCCCAGAGAGAGAACGGGAAAACAAAGACCAGCAGGATTCCGAAAAGAAATTTCTTCAAACGCACCTCCTCAAAATAGAGCTTCCAGGGCCTCTTCCACTGAGCGGATGCCGATCAGCTCGATGCCGTCAAATTCCAACTTTATCCGAGAGCGATTGCTCACGGGCAACAAGCACCTTTTAAATCCCAGCTTGGACGCCTCTTTAATGCGCACTTCCGCCTGATGGATGCCGCGCACTTCGCCCGCCAAGCCCACTTCCCCGATGACCATGGTCTTGGAAGGGATGGGTTTATCCAGAAATGAAGAGGCTACGGCTGAGACCACTCCCAAGTCTACGGCCGGTTCCTCAACGCGCACGCCGCCGGCGACGTTGACAAAAATGTCCTGTTGCGCCAAGTTCATTCCTACCTTCTTTTCCAGAACAGCCACCAGCAAAGAAACCCGGTTCGGGTCAACGCCGATGGCTGTTCGCCGGGGCATCCCATAGGAAGTTGAACTCACCAGAGCTTGCAGCTCCACGAGGATGGGCCGGGAACCCTCCATGCTGGAGATGACCACAGAACCGGAGACATTGATGGGACGCTCCGCCAGGAAGAGCTCCGAAGGGTTGACCACCTCTTCCAGGCCGCTGTCTTTCATCTCGAAAACGCCAATTTCATTCGTGGACCCAAACCGGTTCTTCACCGCCCTCAAGATGCGGTAAGGATGACCCCTGTCCCCTTCGAAATAGAGGACTGTATCTACGATATGCTCCAGAACGCGGGGCCCGGCGATGGCCCCTTCTTTCGTCACGTGGCCGATGAGGAAGGTGGAGAGACTGGTGGACTTGGAAAGAAGCATCAGCTTTCCGGCTGATTCCCGGACCTGGCCAATGGAACCGGGAGCGGACTGGAGCTGGGAGGTAAAGACAGTCTGGATAGAGTCGATGACCGCCACCCTCGGCCTGAGTTTTCGGGTGTCGTCGATGATCTTCTCCAGGGAGTTCTCAGCCAAGACGTAAAGATGCTCGGAGGAAACACCGATACGGTCCGCGCGCATTTTGGTCTGGCGGAGCGATTCTTCGCCGGATACGTAAAGGACACTTACGCCTCTCCGGGCCAGCTTGTCTAGGGCTTGTAAGAGAAGGGTGGACTTGCCGATTCCGGGGTCGCCGCCGATCAGGACTACAGAACCAATAACCAAACCTCCCCCCAGGACGCGATCGAACTCACCCACCTCGGTTTTTAACCTTCCCTCGTCAGAGGTCTCGATGGCTATGATGGATTGCGGGGGGACGTCTCGGCCAGGAATCGAGATGGAATGAGCGGGTCGGTCCGGGCCGGTCGATAAGGGTTCTTCGACAAAAGAATTCCAGGAGCCACATTCCGGGCACTTCCCCAGCCACTTGGGCGCCTGGTAGCCGCAGTTCTGGCATGCAAAAACGGTCTTAACCTTGTTCATGGCGAACCCATTAAAGATTCTTTAGAGAATTATAGGTTGGCTTATCCTGCAAAGTCAACGGCCCCACCGTAATTGCCCTCGTCCCTTTGCGTTCATCTCCTCACTCTTTATCCGTATCGGCAGGCGACCACAAAAAGCCAAGAGCTCGAAGGTTCGGATTTTCGAATTAGAGCCCAAATCCCGGCCTCCTCCGAACCATTTGAGCCGGTTTTTGGTCCCGTCGAGCTCCAGATCAGGATGGAAACTCGAAAAGAATTAGAGCGAAAGAAGGCTTCCCCGGGGAGTAAATTCCGTTCCTTTACTTGCTCACGCCGGGAAGAAGAGATGGAAAGAAATAATACTTTTGCTCAGCCGATCGCCCTTTACGGATTATTTGTGGATATTGATCATCAAGCCGTGGGCGTTATAAAGGATCCAGATGCTGGCTGAGGTAGCGATCCCTACGCCAAGGATAATCAGGACCGCAAGGAGCCACTGGTTCTCATCCTTTTTCCACCAAGGTTCGTCGCCTTTGGGGGTGCTTAAAGAGCGGGCGATCTCTTTTTGAGAGGAAATTTCTTCGTAGGGGTCCGGCGAGGGGGGTTTTGGGGGAGAGTGAGAGCAGGCGAAAGAAACGATTAGAAAAATCAGGGCAGTCGATAAGGCGAAGGCTTTGCTTCGCATAAATTCACTAAAGAATTCCTTATATTAAAGCATAGCATATTCAAATAGGCTTAACAATGAAGGATTTATTAGTCAGTCCATAATTGTATAGACACCGAAGATTAAATCCCTCCTTCCCTCCCTTTACAAAAGGGAGGAATTCCCCCTCTTTGGAAAAGAGGGGTCAGGGGAGATTTTGGAAGAATATATCTGGTCAATTATGGACTCCTTAGTAATTATTGAGGGGGAGGGAGAAAAAATATGGATGAAAGGGTGCGAACCTTTTTGGGGGAAAGGGCATCTAATAAAAATGTTTGAAAGAGTTCTTGCTCTCATTCTATTCATCATTTAAAATGATTAACGAGAGGAGGTGGATATGGCGCAAGGAGTAAACCTTTTCACTGTAACGGACGAATCCTTCCAGAAGGAAGTGCTGGAGGCTGAACAACCCACATTCGTCGATTTCTGGGCGAGCTGGTGTGGCCCCTGCCGGATGATCGGCCCAATCTTCGAAGAACTCTCGGGTGAATATTCCGGAAAAGTCAAGTTCGCCAAGGTGAATGTAGATGAAAATCCAAAAACTCCAGCGAATTACGGGGTACGGGGGATTCCCACTTTGATTATGTTCAAGGGGGGGAAGATGGTTGATCAGGTCGTGGGCGCGGTCGCCGAAAAGCCAACTGGAAAACATCGTCAAGAAGGTATTATGAAAGGGTAAAAGCAGCCATGGTGTTTAGAGTTTTTCTGGGATTGGGTGTCGGAGCAGCGATCGGTTATGGACTGAACTTGCTTTCTACGCACTTCGGCAGCACCTGAGGCTTGACCTGCAACCCGTACCTGAGCACTGGCCTGGGGGTGATGATCGGGTTGATGCTGGCCTTAGGGTAAGGCCCAAAACGTAAATCGTAAGGCGGAAAGGCGTTCACTATTTATGACTCACGGCTCACAATTTGCGGGTTTTAAAAAGGAGGTGTTGAGCGTGCCCATTTACGAGTATCAATGTTCCAAGTGTGCTCATCGGTTTGAGATGATTCACGACGCCTCGAACAGGGATCTAAAGATCATCTGTCCCCAATGCGGGGATTCCAAGGCGCAGCGGGTCATTTCCTTATTCTCATGCGGGGGAGCCAGAGGCTCCGAGATCGATTCAAGTTCGGCCTGTGGCCCTAAACCAGGCCGCTTCAGCTGAAGATAAAAAGCAGCCCCGCCGGAGGCGGGGCAGCGGCAATCGTTCAAAAGAAAAGGCCAGAAAGATTCCTGGCCTTTTCTTTATGCCTACATTCAAATCATCCGTCAGGGCTATTTGAGTTGCAAGAGCTTTTCCCTGAGCATGGTCTCATCTTTAAGTACTTTATCCAGGCTATCCCTAAAAACTTCGTTGATCTTGGCCTCAGCATTCTCGGGCCCGTAGAAGGGACGATCAGTCTCCTGGGCAGTCCCCTCGATGTTCTTACTGATCCAAGTTCGTTCTTTAACGATGCCCCAGTTAACCTGGAAGCGTACCTTAGCTACGGTGTCCGTGGTCGCCAACCCAGCTTTTCGCTTCGATCCAGAGGGTCTCGATCCTTCCGCCGAAGGCTAAGTCCCCGGGAATGTTCTTGAAATCTTCTTTTTCGGGGTCCAAATATCGGTTGACGAGGGTTACTTGAAACCCTGCTTTCTCCAGCATTTTGATGAAAGACTTGGTAACAACTTGCTCTGCTGTTCCTGAATCCGGTTTATAAAAATCAGCCATGCCATCGGAGTAAACCCGTTGGCCCAAGTACATTCGTTCCGGCCGAGCATCCTGAATGTTATAGACAGCCACGATTGCAGGTTTGCCTGAACCAGTCAAGAAAGGGGATACACGGGAAGGATCATAATTCAGGTTGAGAAGGTAGGTCCTGCTGCCTGCGCAGCCGCCCCAGAACAGGAGGCCGAGTAACATGATCCCTACGTAAGAGCAATCCCGAACTTTTTTTGTCATCTCCTCATCTCCTTTTACTCTCTTAAAAAACGGTAGCTTGAAACGACTCCGTTCTTGAGAGTGACCTCAAAAGTCTCTTCATTTTTTTCGACAATACCCTGGATAACAAATCCCCCCGGCAAGGTCGGGCTCTTCTCCTGGGAATAGACGTAAAGGAGAGTCGTCGTTCCGTCAGGCTTTGCCTCTTTTTTGGAAGGAGGCCCTAAGATTTTGAAGAGGTTCGCTTCCGTGGTCTTGCCCAGTTTAATTTCTTGGACCTGAGCCGTAGTGATGTCGCCCCCCTCTGTGGTGTGGACAGTATAGTAGCAACCCCCGATGGGGAGCAAAAGACAAAAGAGGCAAAAAAGAATGCGTTTCATTTTCTCATCCAAAATTCTACCCATTATACCCATCAGCAAGAATTTTATCAAATTAAAATTTAAAGATCTTCTCAAAATTCGTTGATGGATTTATTTTCCAACTTGTTTATATGGTAACGAAAATCGGGGGAACCTATACCTATACAAAGTATTGCCCTGGGGCCGGCCAGAGGATCTTTCATGCGCTAAGCGCAGAGCGCTAGGCGCATAACGAAATGATCGCCCCCTTAACATTATCTTTTCGTTCTTATAGGGGTTTTGTATTTGAGCACCCCTGCGATTCCCCCGGCCTTCATCAGGGGGGAAAAATTTTCTGTGAAGAATAGCTCCACGCCTTGGGATTTGGCTTTGGCTACGATCTCTTCGCGCAGGTCTGCAGGGCAGATTTCTCCCTGGCAGAAGGGGCAGGTGCTGGGCGACCCGCCGGTACCCAGGGAAGAGCATTTTGGACATCTCCAGCCCGTGGCTTTGAACCGAGCATCTAAGACCATGCGCTCCATTTGGTGGTTTTGTAAGGCACTCAAGGTAGGCTCAGGCCCGGCAGTGGCCCGGCCCAAGGGCTCGGCCTCTTCCAGGATGTGCCTGGCCAGGGCTTCGGCTTTTTTGCCGGAGATCGTTTGCAGGGCCTTGAAAGCGGCAGACAGAATTTTATGGTCTGGGTCATGGGGCTCGAAGGAGGGCAGGGGAATCAGATTCTTTCTCACGGCGGTAGGTAATTGCTTTTTAAGTTCCGCCTCCATCCCTTCTTCAGCGGCGGCAAATAGATATTGGGTTTTTCCAGAATTGATCAATTTCTCCAAATTTTCTACGATCTCTTTGGCTCGTTGCTTGATATGCTCCTGGAGATGACGCCGGAACCTGTCCAATGACCAACCCATACGCCCAAAGCGCGTGGTATGCTTATCCTGCCAGGAGAGGGTGAGTTGTTTTTCCAGGCGCCCCAGGCAGACCAGGAAAAGGCGAGCCTGGCGTGAGTCGGCCACAACCACCGCATGGGTCTTGTAGAGGTCAGCCTGCCGGATCAGGGGGAAAAGGTGGGGATAAGGAGCCAGGCCCAGGGCATTCTCGGGGGGCAATGGCATGGGGATGGGTACGAATAAATCATCGGAGGCGCAAGCGAATAAGGCAATGCCCTTCCAGGCGGGGTCCAGGTTTTCTTCCAAGTATTTCTGAACACGTTTTATATCTTTGGCCAGAAGGGAGCGCTCGGGAGAACGCGCCGGGAGAAGGTTCGTAAGTTCCGGTAGGCGGTTTTTGAGAAAAACCGTATGGAGTTTTTTCCCGCTTCTATCGGGGCTTAAGTCCAAATAGACGGATAGAAAGGATTTTTTTCCAGGAGTTACATTGACCAACCTCTGAAGCAATTCGTCGAGGGGCATAATCATTGACCTCCTTCTCCGATGAGTTGGAATTATTTCATAAGAAGTGTGATCCACCCCCTTCCTTTTTCAGAATTTATTTTCATTTTAAACTCCGACCTCGATCCGGTCAATAAAATGTTTTGTTTATCTCCAAAAAATTTCTCCCCGCTCTGCCTTGCGGAAATCCGACAGCCCAAAGGGAAAAGGGCCATCCCCGCCGGTTTTGGCGCCGGAGGTCCACCCATCTGGGCAAGGAAAACGGCCCTGTCTCTTCGTTGGCGCGGGCCGGGCAACCCTCCCGGTTTCAGCTTCTTCACCCCGGGTTTTGCGGGATCGGTCTGGCCAGATATTCATGGGTCCATGGAGGCGGCCATGGGGGCCGCCTAAACATAGTTTAAAAGGTCGAGCAGACTTTTGAGGATCAAGGTTGGCCGGGCTTTCTCCAGCTCTTCTCTCGTTGATACCCCGGTGGGAATGGCGAAGACCCGGACACCGGCGTTCTTCCCAGTTTCAATATCGATCGGGGAATCGCCGATGAAAACAACTTCCTCATTTCGCAGACCCATTTTCTCCATGGCGTAAAGGAGCATTTCCGGGTGAGGCTTGTTTTGAGGGACATCTTCATCCCCCAGGATGACGGCAAAAAGCTTGTCCATCCCGAGATGCCGAAATATTTCCCGGGAGAATCGCCCGAGCTTGTTGGTGGCGATAGCCAGCTTGATACCCCGCTCCGCAAGCGCCTCCAGCACCTTGCGGGCATTTGGAAGCAGATAAGTATTCTGCCGGTAAACTTCTTCGTACTTTTGGCGGAAAAACCGCAGCGCCTCGGGAACGCGTTCTTCTCCTAAAAGCTCGCGGAATGTTATACTCAACCCATATCCAACCACCCTCTTGACTTCATCAAAGGGCAGGGGTTGGAGTCCCATGTTTGTATAGGCATGCTGGAATGATAGAAAAATGGCCTGGTAAGAATCAATCAGGGTGCCATCGAGGTCGAAGATGACCCCTTGGGTAGATTTTTCTTTCATCGTTTTCCTTTTCGGTGTTCTTTTAACTTGCATAGCAAATCGTAATAATCCCCGGCGGCCCCTCCCAGCTCCACGTCCGGTTTCACCGCCTTCCCGTGGAAGTCGGACCCAGCCGTGATTAGCAGGCCATGCTTTTCAGCAAAGGCTCTGAAGGTCTCTTGCGCCGGGGCGTCATGGTAGGGAGAATAGACTTCCAGGCCTTCCAAGCCGTTATCGATCAATTGCCGGATGTTTTCTTCCCCTGTATCCGAAGGGTGGGCCAGGATAGGTGTTCCCCCCAACTCCTTGATTTTTCCGATGGCCGTAATGGTGGAGACATCTTCCATGGGCGCGAAAGCAGGTTTTCCACCCCGCAGGTAATCGCGGTAGAAGTTGACATAGGGAGAATGGGATCGGTTGCCGTCGATGTAGGGACGAAGGCGGGGGTCGTTGTGATTCTCCTGCCGGCTAAGGATGGCCTGCAGAAAAGACATGCCCGTAGGGATGCGGTCGCCGGAGAACTTTCGCAGGTCATCCCAGGAAAAAGTGAAGCCCAATTCGTTTAGTTTCTCCAGCCTTTTTTCCGCCTGCTCTTGCTTCTTCCGGTGAATACGATCCAGCCAATTCTTCAAAGAAGGGCTGCGCGGGTCGATGAAAAAAGCGAGAAGGTGAAGGTCGAGGCTGTTATGGAACGTGTTCAGCTCCAGACAGGAGATGAATTCTATGGCAAATTCCCGGGAAATACGGAATCCTTCTTCCACATTGTCCACGGAGTTGTGGTCCGCGAAGGCGATGGCCCGAAGGCCTTTGTTGCGGGCCATCTCGAAGATCTCCCGGGGAGAATGCTGTCCATCCGAGGAAGCGTCGGTGTGAATGTGCAGGTCAATCACAGGATGATCTTAGTAGAAAATACCGAGAAAATCTACTTTAATCCTCACCCTCTTCCCTCTCCAGCAGGGAAGGTGGGAATTCTCTTTTTACAAGTTTCGGCACACCCATCCCCCAAGGTAAAGTCTCCTTTCAGGGCCTTTTCCAGGGCTATTTTTTTCTTGACAGCCATCCGTTCTCAGGTATATTTTAGCGCTCTCCCGTTTAAATCGAGTAGGAAGCTACCCAAAACCTAACTCCGAAACCATCTCTAATTCTTCTGGGGAAAGTCATGAAGGTTTGGTCCCCAGAAGCTGGCGAGATAGGCTTCGCGATCGATAGAGAGAGGAAATGGAATAGAATGAGGGAAAAATCACCTGTTGTCGGAAAAGCTCACCCCTATATTTTTGCTTTCCCTATCCTGGTTCTCTTGATATGGGGGGCGGTAACTCCGTTATGGGCTTCCAGTTCGGAGGGAAAATCTTCCCCCTTTCCTGGGGTAAATGGCTGGAAACAATCGGGGGAGATCCAGACTTTTTCACCCCGGAAACTTTATGACTATATTAATGGGGCAGCGGATCTCTACTTGACCTACGATTTCCAGGAATTGAAGGTAGCCGAATACCTGAATGAGAAGAAAGCCTCCGTAACCGTTGAAATTTATCGCCATAGGACTCCCTCCCATGCTTTCGGAATCTACAGCCAGGAGCGCCTCACCAACGCAGATTTTCTGGAGGTTGGGGCTCAGGGATACAGCGAAAAAAATATCCTAAATTTTGTGTCAGGAAACTACTACGTGAAAATCAATAGCTTCAATACCGGGTCTGAGGATGAGGAGGTGCTGCTCGCCTTTGCCCAAAAAGTTGCGGATAATTTAGGAGAGAAGGGTACGCTTCCCTCCATTTTATCCTCTTTCCCTGAAGAGGGAAAAAAGAAGAATTCCGAAAAATTCATTGCCCAAGACTTTCTGGGTTATTCATTTTTGCATTCCGCCTTTACGGCCGATTACGAACTTTCTGGGAAAAAGTTTAAATTATATGTCATAGAAGGTGCGGATCAAAAAGACTGCGGGAACATGATCCAAAAATATCTACAGCAGACTGGAGACCCTCGGAAAAACGTTGCCGAAGACCGTTACGCCCTCCCGGATCCTTATCATGGGGAAATGGAGCTTGTATGGAAGGGGAAATACATCTGGGGGGTATTGAATCTTGGTGAACCCAATCTTCGATCAAAATACCTCAAACTTTTTGAAGAGGGTCTGCAAAAGAGAGAGTAGATCGACGATTCCATCCTCGGCCAAATTTCTGGCTGGTCTTACCCGATTGCGGCGGGTTTGCGGATTTTCCCTCGAAAGCCAACGTCATTAAAATTACCGAAATCATTATCTAAATCGTCATAGAATTGACGAATTTTGTTCAGAAACCAAGCGCCAGCAGGGCATTGAGACGCTGCGGGCGACTGAGAAGCAATACAGAACCCTCATTGTAAACTTTCTCGCGCAGACATCTTTCAGCTGAGGGCCGAAAGGGTTGTCAAAATTAAATGAGGCCCTTGGCAGGGCCTCATTCTACTCATTCATACACGAGTCGAGAAGGCGGGTTCAAGTTTGGGATTTACTCTTTTCAGCTCTCTCCGTCACAGCTCTCTCCGCCAGTTGCAAAAATGGCCTGATCACGTCGATGGGTATCGGAAAGATGGTCGTGGAATTTTTCTCCGTGGCTATTCCAGTCAGGGCCTGCAGATAACGCAACTGCAGAGCCATGGGATGGTCCTCGATGATCACAGCGGCGTCTTTCAATTTTTCCGCGGCCTGGAACTCGCCTTCGGCATGGATGACCTTGGACCGCCGCTCGCGTTCAGCCTCGGCCTGCTTGGCCATGGCCCGGCGCATCTCTTCCGGCAGGTCAATGGCCTTCACCTCCACGGCGACCGCCTTGACTCCCCAGGGTTCGGTGTGCTTGTCCAGAATTTCCTGAATCTGGAGGTTGATATTATCCCGCTTGGAGAGAAGCGTATCGAGCTCAACCTGACCACAGACGGAACGGAGGGTGGTCTGGGAGAGCTGGGAAGTTGCGTAAAGATAGTTTTCAATCTCGATGATTGCTTTAATGGAGTCCATCACCCGGAAATAGATGACCGCGTTGACCTTGAGAGAGACGTTATCCCGGGTGATGACATCCTGCGGCGGAACATCCATGGTTACGGTCCGCAGGCTGACTTTCACCAGCTTATCCACCACGGGGATGAGAAAGATCAAGCCGGGTCCCTTGGCCATGGGTTTCCCCCCGACCATGCGCACGCGGCCCAGGCGGAAGATCACGCCCCGCTCGTACTCGTTCAAGATGCGCAGAGCGCTGGCCAGGATCATCAGAATGAGGATTAGCAACACTGCATAAGCCATAATACCCATATTCAACCTCCTATCTTTGATTTAGATTTTAAAAAATGAAACCTTTCAGCGGATCTTTCATCTATTTAATCTTCTCCACTTTCACCCTGAGTCCTTCGGTTTTGAGGATCCGAATTTTCTCCCCCTCTTCGATGGGCTCATCGGCATAAGCGTTCCAGAATTCGCCGTGGACGAAAACTTTGCCCTCGGGGTCGAGGCGGGTTCTGGCCACCCCCGTCTCGCTCACCAGCCCCTCGGACCCCGTAGCTGGCTTAGCCATTTGCGCCTTGATGGCCATGGTTACCGCAAAGATGAAGAAGGCGACGGTGACCACGACGGTGGGAATAATCACGCTGAGCGAAGCGCGCAGGTAGGGGACTGGAGATTCAAAAAGCATGATCGACCCCAAGGTCAAAGAAACGACCCCTCCCACAGTGAGGAGCCCATAGCTGGCAACCTTGATCTCGGCAATAAAAAGAAAAACACCCAGCAAGATCAATAATATGCCAGCATAATTGACCGGGAGCGTGCGAAAGGCGAAGAAGGCGAGAATCAAACAGATGCCGCCGATGACTCCGGGGAAAATAGCTCCCGGATGGGCGAGCTCAAAATAGAGTCCCACCATTCCGATCATCATCAGGATATAGGCGATATTCGGATTGCTCAAGGCGGCCAGGAGGCGCTGTCGGAAGTCCATCTGCACGAAATTGATCTTCGCTCCCTTAACGGCGAGTTTTATAACGCCCCGGGACTTCTCTAGGGTCCGACCGTCGATCTTTTGCAGCAGGTCGTCTAAATTCCGAGCGATGAGATCGGTTACCTTGAGTTTCAAAGCTTCACTCGCGGGGATGGAGACACTCTCCTTAACGAAACGGACCGCCACCTGGACATTTCTCTTCTTTTTCTCGGCAATCGACGTAACGTAGGCCACGGCGTCGTTAAGCACTTTTTCGGACATCGTCCGGGACATTTGGCCGCCGCCCATGGCAACCGGATGAGCGGCTCCGATGTTGGTCCCCGGAGCCATGGCGGCGATATCTGCCGCCAAAGTGATAATCGCCCCAGCGGACGCGGCCCGGGCCCCGCTGGGGGCCACGTAGACCACGATGGGGATGTCGGCATTCATCATCTCTTTGATGATGTCCCTCATGGAAAGGTCGAGTCCTCCGGGGGTATCCATCTGAATAATCAGGCATTCCGCGTGATCCTTAGAGGCCTGATCGATGGCCTTGCTGATGAATTCAGCGATCGCCGGGGTGATGACGTCGTTGACTGTGATTACATCCACGTGTTTTTCCTGAGCAGCTGAAAGCCAAGGAAGGGCAAGGAGAAGGATCGCAGGAAAAACGATAAAGAGAAAAAGGTGTTTGTGATTCATCGGGACTCCTGGGAAAACCGCTCTCTTAAAAGAGCAGGGAAATTCAAAATTGACCCATGTTAAAAAGTTAAAAGGATCCTTCTCCCTTGACGGGAGAGGGGCCCCTCCTCTTTATCCCCCTTCCACCAGGGGAGGGGAGGGGCAATTTTAAAAGAGCTATCAAAGCTGGGCATACTCCCTTTTGATTTTTTTCATGTCCTCCCACACGTCTCGCTTACGGTTGGGGTTTCTCAGAAGAAAAGCCGGGTGATAGGTGGGCATGAGAGGAATTCCCTGGTATTCATGGAATTTTCCCCGCAGAGAAGAGATCTTCTCTTCCTTCTTAAGCAAGGTTTGAGCCGCGAAGGTCCCCAGGGCGCAGATGAGCCTGGGCCGGATCACCTGAAACTGTTTGAACAGAAATGGCTCACAAGCCGCAATCTCATCGGGCTCGGGGTTACGATTCTCCGGAGGACGGCACTTGATGATGTTGGTAATGTAGACCTCTTCCCTCTTAAGCTGGATGGCCTGGATGATCTTGGTGAGAAGCTGCCCCGCCTGGCCGACGAAAGGCTCGCCTTGAAGGTCTTCATCCCTTCCTGGGGCCTCACCCACGAAAACCAATTTGGCTTGCGGGTTCCCCGTTCCAAAGACAATCTGTGTCCGATAGGGATGTAACTTACAGCGGCGGCAGTTACCCAGCTCAGAGCGCACGGCTGCCAGACTGGCAGGAAGAGGAGCACTTTTCACCGGAAGTCGCGATGAAATGTTTCCCCGGGAGTGCCCAGAAACCTGGAGCCATCCTTCTAAGCCCAGGGATTTCTCTTCTTCCAGATGATGACGCAGGCCGACGACGATTTCCCGCAGTTTGGCGAGATCGAAATTTCGGTCAATCCGAAAGGGGTGAGAATCCTGGCTCATGATTTCATTAACCTGCTGACCTTCTCAACTGGGCAACGCGATCAAGGATCCGATCGGCCAATTCCTCTTTGGTCATCAAGGGAAGCTCTTCTACCTTTCCGGAGCAGTCGATCATTTTGACGATATTGGTGTCTACCTCGAACCCGGCTCCCGGAAGGGATATGTCATTGGCTACGATCAGGTCCAGGTTTTTTTCTTTGAGCTTACCCTGGGCATTCTGCAAGAGGTTCTCGGTTTCGGCGGCAAACCCAACAAGGATGCGCTTCCCCTTCCGCTTTCCCGCCTCTGAAAGAATGTCAAGGTTACGTTCCAGCTCCAAGACCGTCTTCAATTCTGATTTCTTGATCTTCGCGGGTGCCGTTTGCTTAGGGCGATAATCGGATACAGCTGCCGCCATAAGGAGGATCGAGGCATTTTCCAGGTTGCTAAGGACGGCCTCCCGCATCTGGGCCGCAGAACGAACACGGATATACTTCACTTGCCGGGGGTTGGGGAGGGTCGTTGGGCCACTAATGAGGATGACCTCTGCGCCCCGCCGCCGGGCCGCGCGGGCCAGGGCGAATCCCATCTTACCGGAAGAGCCGTTGGTAATAAAACGCACCGGGTCTATGGGCTCCTCGGTGGGGCCGGCTGTGACCAGGATTGTTTCTCGGTTAAAGTCTTTGGGAGAGAGGAGGGCGCAGATTTCTTCTACAATTGCCGAAACCTCAGCCAGCCGCCCTTTTCCTTCATAGCCGCAAGCCAGTTCGCCGATCTCGGGGTCGATAAAGTGATAGCCCCGCGAGCGGAGCTTCGCGATGTTCTCCTGGCAGATGGCGTTTTCCCACATATGGACATTCATCGCCGGGGCCAAGAGAACCGGCGCCTTCGTGGCCATGACGATGGTCGTGAGCATATCATCGGCGATCCCCCCGGCAATCTTTCCGATGATATTCGCGGTCGCTGGAGCGATGACCAAAACCTCCGCTTTGTCCGCCAGGGAGATATGGCCGATCTCCGACTCTTCGATCAGGCTGAAAAGCTCAGTGATCACCGGGTTGCCGGATAGGGTCTGGAAGGTGAGGGGGGTGATGAAAGCCTGGGCGCTCTGGGTCATGACCACATGGACCTGCGCTTCGGCCCGCACCAATTCCCGTACGAGCTCCGCCGCCTTATAAGCGGCGATTCCCCCTGTAACCCCAAGAACAATTCTCCGATCTTTGAGCATCGTGACGGAAATCCTGGAAGAAAGGTTAACGAGATTGCGTCCCCTTGTTTGCAAGGGAGTCTTGTTCGATCGGTCCCACACGAACTTCCACAGTGGTGGAAAAGGACTTCTCCGTGATTGTAATCACGCAAGCCCGGTCTTCTTTGAGGAAGTTGAGCAGATACTCCCGGTACTTGAAGCTGCTGACCAGCCTCCAGCCGTCCTGGCGCATGTTGTTCTGAAAGAAGTTGGCCAATGAAGTTGGCTCCACCCGCCCTTCAAAAATGAGAACGCCCACCTTGGACCGGCTGGTGCCGTAGACAAAAGAGTTTTTTTTGTCTATGGTAAGCTCGGAGGGTATGAGAACATCCTCGAAATCATAATAGGAGGCCCGCTGCTTTTTATCCTGGGCGGAGGATGGTTCTTCTTCTTCGCTGGGCCATCAGGACCCCAGGGAGGAGCAACGTTAAGAGGAAAAGAACGATGGCCATGACCTGACTTCTTGTTATTTTCATCGCCCTCTCCTTCAAGAGTTTAATCATTTTATACCAGCCAAAACTTTAAATGTCAAGGAATTAAAGGAATTTAAGGTTTTGGGCCCATCTTTTAAAAAATTTCCTTGCTCTCAAAGGCCGGGGAATTTATAAAAGAAAAGCCGAAGAAAAAAGAAGGGGAGGGAACGAGGGGGGTTGCGCATGAAGAGAAATAAAGTTGTCTGTCCGAAGTGCGGGACTGAGGTCATAAGACACATCAGCCCCGTCCCGACGGTAGACATCATCATAGAAATAGATTCGGAAGCGGAGGGGAGGGGAATCGTTTTGATTTTCCGGAAGAATGAACCACGGGCGTGGGCTTTGCCGGGAGGGTTCGTAGAGTACGGAGAAACCTTGGAACAGGCAGCGGTTAGAGAAGCCAAGGAGGAGACGGACTTAGACTTGGAAATTGAATCGATTGTCCAGTTCCATACCTATTCAGACCCCCAGCGCGATCCCCGCCGGCATACCATCTCCACCGTTTTCATCGCTCAGGCGAGGGGAAGGCCGAGTCCCGGGGACGACGCGGAACGCGCGGGTGTGTTTACCGAAGAAAACCTGCCCCTCTCTTTGGCCTTCGATCACAGAAAAATTTTGCAGGATTATTTTCCCGCCCAGAAAAACCGGTAATGTTCACCGCAGAGAACGCAGAGATCGCAGAGCTAAATTGAAATTCTAAATCCGAATATCGAATGGGTTGCTGAAAAAGTCCTTTGGGGCCTTAGGTCGTCATTCCTGCGGAAGCAGGAATCCAGTCTTTTCAAGGCATTCTGGACTCCCGCTTTCGCGGGAGTGACGGTGAATTGAAGTTTTTCCGCATCCTGCTAAATCCGAAACAAGTCCAAAATTCTAAACTTCCATGTTTGGGGAATTTCTATTTTGGGCATTGGTGTTTGTTTAAGATTTCATGCTTAGAATTTAGAATTTCTACTCGGCGCGCTCTGCGTTCTTGGCGGTGAATTATTTCAATTTTTTCAGGGCCTCCTGAAGCCAATTCATTCCTTTCTCGATATTCTTCATGGAAGTGGCGTAGGAGAACCGGATATATTGGTCGTCGCCGAACCCGCTGCCAGCGACCCCCGCTACCCTGGCCTCTTCCAGAAAGAAATCCGTAACGTCCGCGGAATTGGAAATCCTCTTTTCTCCCCATTTTTTTCCGAAGAGCCCGGTGATGTTGGGAAAAACATAGAAGGCCCCCTGGGGCATGGAACAGGTGATCCCGGCCATGGCGTTCAGTCGCTCAACGATATACCGCCGCCGCCGGTCGAATTCAACGATCATCCCTTGCACCGAATCCTGGGGACCGAGCAGGGCCTCGACGGCAGCTTTCTGGCAAAAGGAAACCGGGTTAGAGATATTCTGCGTCTGGACCTTACTCATCGCAGCGATTAATTCCGCCGGCCCGGCTGCGTAACCGATACGCCAACCCGTCATGGAGTAGGTTTTAGAAACCCCATTGATGACCACGGTCTGATCTTGGACTTCTTTTCCCAAAGAGGCGATGCTGGCAAAGACGGTCCCGTCATAGACGAAGTTTTCGTAAATCTCATCGGCGATGATGAGAATTTTTTTCGGGACCAGAACCTCGGCGAGCGTCCTCAGTTCTTCGGCCGTATAAGTGGCCCCGGTAGGGTTATTTGGGCTGTTCAAGAGGATGGCCTTGGTGCGAGGGGTGATCGCGGATTTGAGCTGGGCAGAGGACATCTTGAAACCCTGTCCTTCAGGGGCGGGGACGACCACTGGCTGGGCGTCCATCAGCAAGAGGATGTCTGTGTAGGAGACCCAATAAGGGGCGGGGACGATGACCTCATCTCCGGCTTGGAAGAGGGCCTGGGCCAGATTGTAGATGCAAAGCTTGGCTCCGACCGAGGCAATGATCTGGGAGCGATCATAGGTCAGGCCGCTGTCTCTCTTGAATTTTTGGATTATGGCATCTTTCAGGTCGTCAAACCCGGCGACCGGTGTGTATTTGGTAAAACCTTCGCGGATCGCCTTGTAAGCAGCCTCCTTGATGTTAGCGGGGGTGTCGAAGTCCGGCTCTCCCTGCGCAAGACTGATCACCTCAATCCCCTTGGCTCGCATGGCTGCGGCTTTGGCCGCAGCGGCAAAAGTGGGAGAAGGCTTGATCCGCTTGACCCGTTCAGCCAGTTTCATAGCGATCTCCTTTCTAAGCTTTCAGCTTTCACCTAAGATGGTGAGGATGAGCAGTTGGGTTCGCGCTAGGCAAGGCTCCTGCCTCTGAAGGCTGCTCCTTTTACGGAACGTTCGGATATTGAGGGAATTTTTCCTTCAGCCGCTGGTGCACGATATCGGGTACCAGCCCGCGCACAGAGCCCCCCAGAGAGGCTGCCTCCTTGATAATCCTCGAACTCGTGTAAAACCATTTGTACCCAGTCATCAGGAAGATGGTGTCCACCTTTCGGTTGAGCTTTCGGTTCATCAGGGTCATCTGGAATTCGTATTCAAAATCAGAGAGGGCCCGCAAGCCCCGGACGATGACCCGTGCTCCTTGCTTCTCGACGAAATCTACCAGCAGCCCTTCGAAGGAAGCCACCGCCACTCGGGGATCCTTTTTCAGAGCTACCTGGATCATCTCCAGCCGCTCCTCCACCGAGAATAATGCCGATTTGTTCGGGTTGTGCGCCACAGCGACGACGAGTTTGTCAAAAACCTCCAGAGCCCGCTCAATTAGATTGACATGGCCGTTGGTGATCGGGTCGAAAGACCCTGCGTAAACCGCAATTTTTCCATTCATGAAAAAGACCTCTTGGAATAATTTTAATTGGGCCTCAGATATTAATTATTGAGACTCGCAAAAGTAATGAAACGATATGGAGCCTCCTACGCCCCCTCACCCTCCCCTCTCCCCCCATCGGGGGGAGAGGGGAGAGGTGAGGGGGGTAAATGCTGTATTGATATTTGTTCCCTTATTTAGGCGAAGCTTAATAATATACCAAGATACCTGTGATCGGGAAGCCTGAATAAAGATGGGTATAGGCTTTATAGAAGATCTTCATAAATTTCTCTGTTTGATATTTTGGTTTCATAGCCGGATCCCCTATTTTCATCGGGTTCCATAAGGGAAGTTTTTATCCGGTTCCATTGGAATCGGAGGATTCTTTTTCGGGCCGAAAGAAAGAAACCTGGGTGCTGCCATACCTTCGCCCGTCCACCCGCTGCCAGGAGGGGATGAAGTCGAGCTTCTCAGAGAGCGAATGCTCGGCAACGACTAGAGTGTGGGGGGTCACGATCGAACTTCTCGAAAGCGCCTCCAGGGCCCTGCGGGCTAACCCTTTTCCGTAAGGGGGGTCAAGAAAGATGAGCTCGAAGGAGTCGCCCCGGGCTTCCAAAATCCTTATGGCGGCCCGAGCCTTTCGGCCTAAAACTTCTGCCCGTTCTTTTAACCTGCATTCTTCAAGATTTCTGCGCAGGGCATTCAGGGAACGCGTGCTTTCTTCGACGAAGGAGGCCCATTTTGCCCCCCGGCTCAAGGCTTCAATCCCCAGGGCACCCGTTCCTGCGAAAAGGTCTAGAACTTTTTGCCCCCGGATCTGATCTTGCAGGATGTCGAAGATGGCCTCCTTGACGCGATCGGAAGTGGGCCGGAGCTTTTGGCCCTTCAGCGAAAAAAGCCTCCTGCCCTTTAAATTTCCGCTGATGACCCGCAAAAGAGATTTTTGCCCTCTCTGGGAAACTTAAACGAAATTGATTTTAGCACGGAGAGTCAGGTTGTCAAGCACCTGGATAAAACACGTTAAGGCGCAAGTCGTAAGGCGTGATTATCTTTCTATTCCTACCCTGCATTCGATCCCTTTCCGGTAATAGTGTTTTTTCTCCCTCATCTCCGTGACCAGATCTGCACCGCGGAGAACCTCAGGCCTGGCCCACCTTCCGGTGAGTACCAATTCAACGTTCTTTGGCTTGCTTTTCATCAAAGCCAAGAGTTCTTTCACGGGAACCATTCCGTATTCCACGGCCACATTGATCTCATCCAGGATGACCAGCTGGTATTTCTGGCTGTGCACAGAGCGCTTGGCCAACTCCCATCCTTTTTTGGCCCAGCGCCGGTCTATGGGGTGGGGGTCTTTCTTGTTGACGAAATGCTCCCGGCCCATGGGCACGATGGTCAAATAGGGAGAGAGCCTTTTGGCTGATCTCAACTCTCCATAAACCATGCCCCCTTTGAGGAATTGGACAACTAAAACCTTGAATCGGTGTCCCACCGCTCGCAGAGCGAGCCCCAGGGCAGCCGTGGTCTTTCCTTTCCCGTTTCCCGTGTAAACCTGAATCAACCCCTTAAACGATGCCTTCTTTCTCATAGGATATCCCTCTTTACTTTCACTGGGCCCGGAGGATGAATCGTTGGAGTCGTGAGGCGCAAGGCGTAACCCCTACGACTCCCGCTTTACGACTTACGCTCTTTTTATATTTTCATTTCCCCTAGGACAAACCCCACCACCGCCGCGAGGACGAAGTAATCCCGGTGAGTCATCTTCAGCTCGTGCAGGTGAGTGCGCTTGGCTCCACTGAGATACGCGCGGGCCATCAAGGCGATGGCCAGGTCGTCCGCCCGCTTGAAGACACTGTGAAAAAGCGGGATCAGGATGGGCACGATGTTTTTAGCCCGGCGGAAGAAGTTCCCCGATTCAAAATCGACTCCCCGGGCACTTTGAGCTTTCAGGATCCGGTTCGTTTCCCCGAGAAGGATGGGGATGAACTTAATGGCCAGCATGGTCATCATGGAAAAATCTTCCACGGGGACGTGGAAACGTTTCAGGGGGGTGATGAGCTTTTCCAAACCATGAGCCAATTGCAGCGGAGAAGTAGTCAGGGTCAGCAGGGAGGAGAACAGGATGGCCAAAAAGAGTTGGGACGCCACAAAGACTCCTTTTTCCAATCCTGGCCAGGTGACGTCAAGGAATCCCAGCGGGAAGAAGGGAAGGGAAGGGCCGGGGGTAAAAAAGAGGTGGACGGCGGCCGTGAAGAGGAAGAGCCAGAGGAACGATCGCACCCCGCGGAAGACGTAGGCCCAGGGAAGCCCGGAAAGGATCAGGGCCAGGAAGAAAATGGCCCCCAGCAAGGCCAGGGCCAGGAAGGCCTTGATCAGGAAGGTAAGGGTCATCAGGAGGAGCAGGGAGATGAACTTGGTCCGGGGGTCTAGCCGATGGAGAAAAGAATCCCCAGGCAGGTACTGCCCGAGAGTGATATCCTGCAAGAATTTCATCGAATATATTTTTCGATCAGGATCTCGGCGATCTGAACGGCGTTCAGGGCCGCGCCCTTGCGGATATTGTCGGAGACGATCCACATATTGATCCCGTTGGGGATGGACTCGTCTTCCCGGATCCGCCCCACAAAAGTCTCGTCGCGTCCGGCGGCATGGATCGCCAAGGGGTATTCACTGAGGGCCGGGTTGTCCACCACAAGCACACCGGGAGCCCTGGAGAGGATTTCTTTCACTTCCCCGGCCGTGAGTTTTTTCTCGGTCTCGATGTTAACGGACTCCGAATGGCTGTAAATGACCGGAACCCGCACCGTGGTAGCCGTTACTCGAAGGGTCGGGTCCTCCATGATCTTTTTGGTTTCATGGACCATCTTCATCTCTTCCTTGGTGTACCCGTTCTCCAGGAAAGAGTCGATTTGCGGTAGACAATTGAAGGCGATCTGGTGGGGATAAACTCTTCGCTGAATATCCTTAGAATCGTTAAGGATGGCGCGAGTCTGCTTTAGGAGCTCATCGATAGCTTTTAGACCCGTCCCGGATACCGCCTGGTAGGTGGAAACGACGATCCGTTTGATGCGGGCGACCTCATGAAGGGGGTTCAAAGCCACAACCATCTGAATCGTGGAACAATTGGGGTTGGCAATGATGCCGCGTTTCTTATACTGGGAGATGGCCTGGGCGTTGACTTCGGGTACGACCAGGGGAATTTCGGGGTCCATACGAAAGGCGCTGCTGTTATCCACGACCACAGCGCCGGCTGCGGCCGCGGCCGGGGCGAACTCCAAACTGCGGGCGGCGCCGGCTGAGAACAGGGCTACCTCCACCCCCTTGAATGAATCTTGGGTGAGTCGCTCAACCTTCGCCGGTCGGCCGGCAAAAAGTAATTCCTTTCCTTCCGAGCGCTCAGAAGCCAGGAGCTTGATGGAGCCCACGGGGAATTTACGCTGCTGCAATACTTTAATCATTTCCAGGCCCACAGCCCCCGTGGCCCCGGCAACGGCCACGGCATAAGACTTACCTTTCATCATGGATCTCCAGTCAGGCGATTTTTGGAATTTATTGTTATCTTAAAAGATGGAAAAAAAATGTCAAGAAGATTGATGGTGGGAATTTCCTTGTGGTAACTTTAGGCGTTTTAGGCACTTATTCTTAATGACATTCCAGGGAGGGGAGGGAGTCATAGATCTCGATCAGGTCAGCGTCCTGGCACTTTCCGGTAAAATGCAGGAAGAGGGTACGATTCAGCTCCGGGCAATATAGGAAGAGGCGGAGGGTTTTGGCCGATTTCTTTTTGACCAGACCCTGCTTTACCTCTCCGAGACAAAAGGAAGCTGGATGGCCGCAAACCATCTGCGTACCCTGGGAGAAAATCTGCACCCCCTTGACCTCGAGACCTGCATGCTTTCCCCGTTTGATCTGAATCATTAAATCCAGGGCGATCTTCTTTAATGGATGGAAAACGATCTGGTCGGTCTGGCCGGCCTCCACCCAGGTGATATTCCCCCTTTGGATACTGGAATGAACGTCTGGCTGCAAGTAGCTGCGGGTTATCCCCCAGCCATTGGGCAGCGCGAGAATCAGGAAGTAGCCCGTTCCGAAAAAAAGGTTATTGGCGGCGATGATATGCTTGGTCAAGTCAAGGGACATGTTCCCTGGCGGGCTTCAGGCGCTTCCCAATTGTTCCTGCAACAGGGTATCCA
The DNA here is from genome assembly GCA_963760605.1 of uncultured delta proteobacterium. GTDB lineage: Bacteria > Desulfobacterota > SM23-61 > SM23-61 > SM23-61 > CAVXFA01. The sequence goes on from CAVXFA010000105.1 coordinate 56,703, forward strand.
GTTGATTTTTGTCCTTTCCCGTGTATTTCTTCTTCCTAGCGATGATGAAGGTTGGGTATCGGTGGATCCCGTATCGGATGGATTTATATACGCCCTGAAGAGATTGAACGTCGATGACTTTTATCAAAATTTGCTGACCGTATTTCCGGGCCAGCTCCCGGATCCAATTGGATAGAAAAAGATACTCTTCCTTCAAATCCTCCGGGTATTCGTTGAGAATCTGGTTATCCCGTTTTTTCTTCAGACCTACCTGGTCAGAGACAAACTCACAAGAAGGTCAAAGGTCGAAGAGGCCCGGGACCAGGGAAATGACTTCCAGGGTGATCGGTTTCGTCATTTACTTAAAAAATACCTTCAAATCCCCCCCAACCCCCCTTTACAAAGGGGGGCGAGGGGGGATTTTGGTGGTTCTCTTCCCTACCTATTTAGCGCCTCCGCCGGGTGCTGGGGCCGGGGCTGCCTCTCTTCCTTCCCTGGTATATTTGCGGATGGCCGCGAAACCATCTTTGATAAGTGTCCCCGCGCAATAGACCAGGAAAAGGGCGATTACGCCGGTGAGCCAGTCACCAATGGCCCGGTCCGTGGTGATGTTGGGGGTGGTGTAGAAATGCTTGATGGTTTGGTAGGAAATCCAGATGGCCGCAGATACGGTCGTAACGAAAAGGAAAATCGACGGTAAGAGGGTGAATCGATAATTTTTCTTTTCGTAGGCCAGCCAACAGGAGGCGATCAGCAACGCCATGGAAGCCAGCATCTGGTTAAACGCTCCGCCCAGGAACCAAAGAGTGGCCAGAATTCCGGTGAAACAGAAAAGGGCAAAGATAACCAGGGTGAAGAAGGTGGAAAATTGAACGTTCTTGAAAATGGGCCAGTACGCCCCGAGCACATCTGAGCCGTAGAGACGCATGAACCGCACACCCAGGTGGATGAGGGTCAGGGCGATGATGGCAAACATGATGTTGGAAAAAACCGCAGCGCCTTGCGCTGGAATCCCGACGTGGGTAAAAAATCTTGCTGCCCCCACAGCGAAGACCGCGGGCGGTCCTTTCTTCAGAACGGCCGCATACCCATCGAAGCTTCCGAAAGCCGAGACCGCGATGATCAGCGCCAGCATGCCCACGATCGTTTCCAGGAGCATGGCCCCCCCGGTCACGGGCAAGGTGTCTGTTTCCTTTTCAATCATCCGGGCTGTGCCCGAGCTGCCCACCAGGGAGTGCCAGCCGGAGACCGCCCCGCACATAATGGTAACAAAAAGCATCGGCCAAAGAGGATTGCTCCCCCACCACCACCCTTTGAAGGCTGGAAAGTTTTCGAAAGAGGGGTTCCAGAATACAATTCCCAGGGCGATTCCAATCATCCCGGCGAAGACCACCCAGAACCCTAAGTAGTTAAGGGGCTGAGCCCAGCGCCAGATGGGGAGGGTCGACCCGAAGTAACAGTAGACCAAAACCACAAGGACCCAGATAAGGGTGGGCTGGTTGATGGTCCCAAAGATAATGGGAGGGTTGTCGCCGCCGCTGATCGCTTTGAACAATGCCGTCACCGGGCCGAGGCTGGTGAGGTAGAAGATACCAAAAAAGGTAATCACCAGGGTGACCAAAGTGGTGGTGATGATGGACTGCTTCCATTTGTAAAGCATCTGGCCAGTGAGGAGTCCCATCAGGACCCAGATGAGGATTCCCAGGGGGCCCGTGGGGTCGGTGAGAGTGCCGGCAATCATCAAAGCGAAGGCTCCAAAGCTGAGCATGAGGTTGAAGTAAATAAAGATGCTGATCAGGGTTCTGGCCCGGGGAGAGATCAGAGTGTAACTCATGCCTCCCAGGCTCATTCCTTCCCTCCGGACGCCTACCATCGTGGAGGTGTAGTCGTGGACCCAGCCTAGCAAGGCTACGCCCAGGAGAAAATACAGCATGGCTGGCAACCAGCCCCAGTTCGCGCCGAAGATCGCCCCGGCGATAGGCCCTAATCCGCAGATCGATCTGTGCTGGAAACCAAAAAGCACATTTTTGTTAGCCGGCATGAAATCCACCCCGTCCATGTACATGACGGCGGGGGTCGTTCTTTTCGGGTCGGACACGACTATTTTTTTATCCACATACTTCCCATAGAATCGGTAAACGAGAAAGATCCAGACGATGCTTATAATTAGAGCTACCAGGGAATACATTTTCCTTCCTCCTTTAAGCTATAATTTAGGATCCTTGTCTATGCAAATTTTGCACAACTGATTGCCGATGTCAATAAAAATGTTCGCTCGACCTGTAAACGGAAAAGGGGTTCTGCTGCCTTCTCTAGTCTTGGTAACCCATGGGGGTACAAAGAGGATCCGGCAGCGGAAAAGTCAGGAAAAAATTCGAGAAAATTTTTTATTTGACATCGGTATCCGTTAGAATATAATGACATCCGAGTCCAACCAAGAGAGAGGGAAAAACCTATTTTATTCTCCCGATCACAGGAGGGCCGAGATGGCTAAAGAGGCAGAGAAACCAGAGGAGCAAAAAGCGGGTTTTTTCAAAAGATTTGGAAAATCTGCCCGGGAATTGATCTACGGCCTGGCGGCGCATGATACCGCCCGCTTCGCGCTGAAAAGCCGCGGAAACATGGAGCACCTATTCCTTCTCATCACCATGGGTGATTTGCTGGGGGTGCCCATTTTACCTCCTTATTATTCACTGCGTATCTTGCCTTACGTCGTCCCGCAGCTCCCCACCTGGAAACGAAGGATGCTCAGAGAAAGAGACCTGACGGATGGCTAGGGGTGAGAGAGGGCCTACGATTTGATTCCCATGCATGAATTTAGGCCCGGGTAGCTGCGTTTCGCTTGTTGCGGGAAAGGAAACACCAACCACTTAGCGCTGGGTGGAGAGCGTAAGAAAACAGGAGGTGGGCCATTTCACTCGCAGACATTTTTACGAAGTTCCCCGACCGGAGATATATTATGTTTGGGGGCAAAGGAGGGCTGGGAAAGAGCACTTTCTCAGCGGCTACCGCGTACTACCTGGCCAAGCGGGGCCATAAAGTACTGGTCTTCTCTGTGGACCCGCAGGCATCGCTAAGTGATATTTTCAAGCGGGACATCTTCGGCAAGGGGCCCGTGGAGATCATGCCCAACCTCTACGCCCAGGAGATTGACGCGGATCGCCGGATCAAGGAATACCAGGGGGAGATTCGCAAGAAGATCCTGGATATGCACGGGCTTCCGAAAGTTCCCGAAGAGATCGAAGGCTACATCCAGGCTGCTGCCGCCGAACCGGCGATGGAGGAGAGCGCGATCTTTGATGAAGTCGTGGACATTGTCGTCAAGGGAGGATATGACTACTATATCTACGATCTCGTTCCTTTGGGCCATGCCCTCTATTACCTCTCCATGGCCTCGGTGTACGGCGCCTGGATCGATAAGATTACCCGCCTCCGGGGCGAGATGGCCGAGTACGATAAAGTAGCGGCTATTGTGAAGAGGGAAAAGGACGTCGAGGAGGACAAGATTCTCACGGAGTTGCTGTGGATCAAAGATCGGATCAACAAATCCTCGAGCATTCTCACAGACAAACAAAAGACGGGCTTCTTCTTTGTCATCGTGCCCGAGGAGATGATCATCAAAGACACCCAGAAGGCCGCTCAACTCTTCGCCAAATTCGATGTTCCCTTGGGCGGCTATATCATCAACCGGGTACTTCCCCCCGAGCTGAAGAACCAGGACATTCCTGAGTATCTGCGCAACCGAATCACTATGCAAGATAAATACCTGAAGCTCATCCAGGACACTTTCGCCACCGAAATTCTGGCTTCAGTCCCCGAGATGGAGTGGGATGTGACCGGCCTGCCGATGATCGAAAAGATGGCCCATGCCATGTTCGGCAACGGAGGGAAACCATGAGCGGAATTACCACGAACATGACCCATTATATGAAAGCTCACCCCAAGATTAAGTTCATTTTTTTCGGGGGCAAGGGAGGAGTGGGTAAGACGATCATGGCCGCCGCCTGTGCCCTGTGGTTTGCCCGGCAGGGCAAGAAAACGCTCCTCGCTTCGACCAACCCCGTCCATAGTCTGGGTAACTTACTGAATCAGGACGTCTTCGGCAAGGCGGTGCAGATCTGTGATGAAGAGCTCTGCTGGGGTTTCGAGATTGACACCAAGGAATCCATCGAGCGGTCCAAACAGGTCATCCGGGATAAAATCGCCTGGTTCCTCAAATTCGCCAACATTGCCGTCAAGGCCGAGGAATACGTCGAGGCGGCCACCATGAACCCGGCTTTTGAAGAGTCGGCCATGTTTGAGAACATGCTCGATCTGATGTTCAAGGACGAATACGAAATCTATGTCTTTGACACGGCGCCCACGGCGAATGCCCGGCGGCTGCTGGGGATGTCCAAGGTTTACTCCCTCTGGGTTGATAAGATGCTCAAGAGTCGGGAAGAGGCCCAGGCCCTGCGCAAATCCCTTTCCTACACCAAGAAGGAAGAAGCAGATCCCTTGATGGATTACCTGCTCCAGTTCAAGGATCGGATGGGCCGGGCGAAAGTTCTCCTGACCAATCCCGAGTTGACGTCCTTCTTCTTCGTGACCCTGCCGGAAAGCCTGCCCATTGCAGTCATCACCCGGTTCGCCCAGTGGTTCCGCGACTTCGGGATCCCCGTGGGCGGAGTGATCGTCAATGGCCTGATCCAGAAGGAGACGGTCAAAGCCGATTCCCCGGAATTTGTGCGCAACCGCGTGAAGATGCAGGACGAGCACATGGAGGAGATCTGGCAGGCCTTCGGCGATGGGGTGCGCTCCATCGTTCCTCTCTTTGAAACGGAAGTTCAAGGGCCGGTGATGCTGCGCAGGTTAGCCGACCGACTTTTCAGTTGACCCTCAAAAAAGGCGGGAAAGGCGAGACGAGCGCGAAGGGCTGGAAATCATTTCTCGCGTTTCTTGGATTTCTCGCTATTGACCTGCATGGGACGATCCCTTATTGGCCCTTTCAGGAGGGGGGCGCCAGCCCCACCCCTTTTCCCGCTACTGGCTTCTGACTCCCGTTCCCTGACTTCTATTTTGCCATTTGACCAACCCCGATTTTTTTGGTAATCTTCATTAAAATTTCTTGAATCCGAAAGAGAATTTTCAATCCATGACCTCGAGGAGGCATAAAAAATGGGGGAGGAAGAGAGATATCCTGAAGTTCCGGTGGAGAAATTAAGGTGGCGGTGCCCTCCAGAATCTCTGCCGTTTGAAACCACAACAGAAGTCCCCATCTGCATGGAGATCATCGGCCAGGAAAGGGCCTTGAAAGCCATCCGCTTGGGGCTGGAGATGGAGAGCCTGGGCTACAACATTTTCGTGGTGGGGCTGGTGGGAACCGGGCGGAACACGACGATTAAGTGTCTTCTGGAGGAGATCGACAAGGCGGGGAAGATTCCTGACGATTTGTGCTACGTGAACAATTTCAAAGATCCGGATCAACCCCAGTGCATCTGCCTGCCTCCGGGCCAGGGCAAGACCTTCAAGAAGGATATGGACGACCTCATCGAATCCTTGAAGAAGAATATTCCCCTGATCTTCGAAAGCGAAGAGTATCAGAAGCAGAGGAGAGATTTAGTGGAGAAACACCGGGAGCGGGAGAAGGGGATGGTTAAGGAGTTTGAGAGCCGGGCCAAGAAGGAGGGCTTTGCCGTAGTCCAGGTCCAGGTAGGTCCCTTCACCCGTCCAGATCTTGTCCCGCTGGTTGCCGGAAATGCCATGGCCCTCGACCAACTGGAAAATCTGGTGGACCAGGGGCAGTTCCCCAGGGATAACTTTGAAAAACTGAAAGCAAAATACAGCGAGTTGAGCGGAGAGATGGAACAGGTTCTCAAAGAGACCCGGAGAGTGGAGAAAACCATCCAGGAAGGTCTGGCCGCTTTGGATAAATCCGCCATCTCGCACCGGGTAGAAGGGGCGATCGGGGACATTCGGGAGAAATATAAACAACCGAAGATCAACCATTACCTTGATGAGGCGAGGGATAGCATTCTGGATAACCCCAGCCGCTTTCAGCCCAAAACGGAGACCCCGCAGCTTTCCATCCCGGGCCTCGTGCTTCCTTCCCCCGTGGATACATTCACTGAATACCAGGTGAATGTTTTAGTGGATAACTCCGAGGCGAAAGGAGCTCCGGTGATCATCGAGACCTCCCCCACCTATCGCAACCTCTTCGGAACGATCGAGCGCAGCTGGGGCATGGGCGGAATTGGGAAGACCGATTTTACCAAAATCAAGAGCGGGTCCTTTTTGCGGGCCAACGGCGGATACCTGGTCCTCAACGCCCTCGATGTTCTAATCGAACCTGGGGTCTGGGTGGCCTTGAAGCGCACCCTGCGGAACCGCTCCATGGAGATGCAGTCTTTCGATCCCTTTTACCTTTTTACCAGTTCAGCCCTCAAACCGGAGCCGGTCGAAGTAAGAGTGAAGGTGGTCATGGTTGGCGATGCCTACCTGTATGAGACCCTTTACGCTGTGGATGAGGACTTTAAGAAGGTCTTCAAGATCAAGGCAGACTTCGATACGGTGATGGAACGGAAGGACGAGACCCAGCTTCAGTATGCTTCCTTCATCCGCAAGATTTGCCACGACGAGAATCTCCTTGCTTTTGACCGCAGCGGAGTGGCCGCGGTGATCGAGTACGGGGTGCGCCTGGCCGGGCGGCAAAAAAAACTTTCCACCGAGTTTCACCGGATCACCGATATTTTAAGGGAAGCGAGTTACTGGGGGAAGAAAGATCATAGCGATAGGGTCAGCGAGAAGCACGTGGACCAGGCCATCGCCGAAAAGATCTACCGCAAGAAGATGATCGAAGATAAGATCCAGGAAAGGATCGATGACGGGATCATCCTGATCGACTCCGATGGGGCAGCCGTGGGCCAGGTAAATGGCCTCTCGGTGTACGACATGGGCGAATATGCCTTCGGCAAACCCTCCCGGATTACGGCCAAAACCTCCATGGGCAAGGCCGGGATTATCAACATTGAACGGGAAGCTGACCTTTCAGGAAGGACGCACAACAAAGGGGTGCTCATCCTTGCGGGATACCTGCGGGGGAAATATGCGCAAGACAAGCCCTTGACCCTCACCGCCAGCCTGGCCTTTGAGCAGTCTTACGGCGGGGTGGATGGGGACAGCGCTTCCTCCACGGAGGTCTATGCCATTCTTTCCAGCCTGTCCGGCTTGCCCTTGCGGCAGGACATTGCCGTCACAGGATCGGTGAGCCAGAACGGGGAGATTCAGCCGATCGGCGGGGTAAACCAGAAAATCGAAGGATTCTTCGAGGTCTGCCGAAACCGGGGGTTAACCGGGAAGCAAGGCGTGATGATCCCCCATCAGAATGTCGGAGACCTCATGCTCCGCAAGGACGTGGTGGAAGCTGTAGCTGCGGGAAAATTCCACATCTACCCGGTCCATAGCATCGACCAAGGGATTGGGATTCTGACCGGGGTACCCGCCGGGGAGAAGAGCCAGGATGGGACTTACCCGGCAGGTTCGGTCAATAATCGGGTGAATCAAAATCTGCGGGAACTGGCCAAGCGCATGAAAGAGTTCGAGGCGGAAGAAGAGAAGAAGTGAGGTCGTATACTCCTAACGCCTCGCGACTTGCGCCCTCACGGCTTTACCCGAAAATAAATTCCACCTTCCCGTGCTGGGCCTCTTGGGCCACTCTGAACCCCTCCTCAAATTTTTCCGGAGGCAGCGAGTGGGTCACCACTTTCTCCAAGTTCACTTTCCCGGATTGGATAAGTTCTATGACCTGATACCAGGTTTCATACATCTCCCTTCCCGTGATCCCAAGAATCTTCGCTTCCTTGTACATGATGTTGGTAGGAATTTCCAGTTGAATGGGTTTTGTAGGCAAACCGATGACCACGAAAGTCCCGGATTTGCGGAGGATGCGCAGCCCCTGGTCGTAGGCCTTCTGGCTCCCGGAGATCTCCAGGACCAGGTCTACGCCGATTCCCCGGGTCTCATCCAGGATGATCTTTTCCAGAGGGTCTTTTTCCCCATGGAAGACTTTGTGGGCTCCGAACGATTGAGCCATCTTCAGGCGCTTCTCGCTGAGGTCCACGGCATAAACCCTGGTGGCGCCGTAAGCCAAAGCCGCCTGGACCCCGAACAAGCCGATCGGCCCGCAACCGAAGATCGCCAGCTTCTTGCCGGAAACAATCCCCTGGGAAAGTCCATGGACGGCCACGCCGCAGGGTTCCATGATGGCCGCGGCCGGAAAAGGAATTTCCTCCGGGATCTTCACGGCACAAGGTTCGGGCACGGTGGTGTACTCGGAAAAAATCCCTGAGCTGTGTACCCCATAGACCTTCATCCCCAGACAGATGTGCCGCTGCCCGGTCAGACAAAAATAACAATGATCGCAGGGAATATGCGTCTCGCCGGCGACATGGTCGCCGGGTTTGAGATGGTGTACCTCTTTACCCACTTCCACGACCTCCCCGGCAAATTCGTGGCCCAGAATGTGGGGAAGGCTCGGGACCACCGACTGAGCCCATGCGTTCCACTCATAGATGTGCAGGTCTGATCCGCAGATGGCTCCCACTTTGACCCGGATGAGAACGTCTTTCGGCCCCGCCCTGGGAATATCCATATCTCTCAAAACCGCTCCCGGCCCGGGTTTATCTTTGACGATTGCTTTCATCTGGATTCCCCTTTAAATGACTTCAGAGCCGTTTCTAGCCCGGGTTTATGAACTTCTTTTGAAAAATGGATTTTCTCTTTCCCGGGGTTCCTTTTATCGATTTAGGTCAGCGGTGCCGGTAAGCCATCCGCTGGAGGCCTTATAAGTGTTGGCCTGCTTATAGCAACCTATCAAAATCTTCCAGCGTTAATTTTGCTTGTTTCAATATATGCGAAAGAGTGAAACGTTTAATCGGACGGTGGGTAGGAACGGTTAACTTAAGAGTTTCCGTCGTGGTATGTTTCTGAAGCCGAGCATGGCTTCCTTTTTATCTAACCACAACCCATCCATCCCGCTGTAGCGCTCTTATGATTTGATCATAGGGTAGGCTCGGAACTTTAGTCATACCGCCAGTTCAACCGTCTCAGCATTTGGGGGAAAGACCTGGTCATCTTCAACAGGCTCGAGGTAAATTTCAATTGCCTCTCGAATGTTCTTCAGCGCCTCCTCCTTAGTATCCCCCTCGCTAATACAACCCGGCAAAGAGGGAACAATGGCTGTATAACCACCTTCTTCGCTTGGTTCAAGAATAATTTTAATTTTCATGGGATCACCTCTCACTCTTATTATACATCATTTTAAAAATGGGAAAATGGGGTCAGGAAAATGGGGTCAAAAATGGGGTCAGACTTCGTTATTTCTTTATTCTCCTCTTGCGCCCCTCGACCAGATTCTTTTCCAATCCTATGATTCTCTCTCTGAACCCATCCTCCTCCCTCATGCGCCTTTCCACCTTCCCGATCCCCTGGCACAACGAAACAGGATCACGCCGAAAATAATCGGCAATACTACTCAAAGGGTAGCCCGCAAGCTTTCTGCCCAGGTATCCCACAATACTGCGTCCCGAAGCTCCTTTCCGATTCCGGCTCATGCCCCTTATCACGCTAGCAGGCATTCCAAAACGCCTCTCAACCCCGTCCACCATATCAGCAAAGGAAAGGTCATAGATATGCTCAACCCTTTCTCTCGCACCCCGCTGAATCCTATCCGAGAACCCTTCCGACCCCAGAAAACGCTGATCCTCGACCTTGTAGAACTCTCCTCGATGCCCATCCCCCATATGGTCCAGCACATACTGCTCATAAGCCCGGACCGCTTTCCCCTTGTTCGCCGAAAATTGACCCAGAACGGGCTCCACGTCCACAATTCCCATTTTCCCCCCGTTCAGGTATGAGCCATAGCTCGTCCACCGGTATTCCCTGGGATGACGTACAAGCCCAGCACGAACCGGGTTCAGATGGAGGTAAGCGGAAAGCTCGACAAGATATGAATCTCTTTCGCAAAGAATCGCTTTATATCGACCTTGGAAAAGATGCCCCCAGGTACTGTATCGAATGTTGTAATTCCGCGTGTACCGAAATTGAAGCCGCTGCATGAGGCCCGAAAGAGGCTTGTCCCTCGCTTCAACCAGCAGGTGGACGTGCGTTGGCATGAGCGCATATGCGCAAAGAGCAAATTCAAAAACCTCTTTATATTCTCCAAGCAGTCTCAGATAGAGCTTGAAATCTGCCTCCCGTCGGAAAACTCTCTGCCCCTTGTTACCCCGCACAATTACATGATAGAGTGCTCCCGGGAAATGAACTCTTGGTTTCCTCGCCATAATGGCATATTACTTAAAAAGGAGCGGCTAGTCAATACCTAAATAACTAAGCCTGACCCCATATTTCCTTGTTAGATTATCAGGTAGATGATTTACGGTTTTGGCGAGTCAGCCACTCGTATGCAGGACCACTTACGTCCTTTTCAGAATTAGTTCCAAAATAGACATCCAAATGGCCATACCCTGGCAGGTTTATCCCCGTAAAATCGGGATTTGCAATTACATGTTTGAATCCCCCCCAATAGGAGGCTCCAAATAACCCACTCAGGAAACTCAGCAAGGGGACATTGATCTTCTGGTAAAGGTCGTCGAAATCGTGGGTTACATATGGACAGTTATCCCAATCGTTCATGGCTGTGGTTTCGAGGGTCAATCTTGTAGGCCACCATCGGTCATACCTGGATTGGAATTGCAGACACCTTCCAGCCTCATTGTAGCCTTCGTAAATGTTGCTCAACCCACCTGGAGAAGGGAATCCCATGTAAAGACACTTATATTCATACCATTTTGTGATATTGGGCCAGGGGTTGCCGGTCTTGGGATCACCGGAAGGATCAAGGGGTTTATTTGTACATGGGTCGATTGCGGGAGCAGTAGGGTTTACTAAGGCATATTTGATAGCGAACAATGCTCGGGGAAATCGCGGTTCACTGGCCCAGGTCTTTTTTTCGATCATTTCGCTTATCTTGGCGGGTAGGTCATACTTGTTGGTCACCTGACTAGGGTCTTTTCCTGCAGGTCCGCCATCTAATAATAGTATCCCCTTTAGATCTTCTTTCCAATACAGGGCAGCGTAATTCATCGCTGCAAATCCTCCAAAACTCTGACCTGCTATATAGATCTTCTGGGTGCGGGAAATTTTTTTAGCGAAATCTACAGCCTCCTTTAGGTCACTGATCCACTTGTCCCAACCCCAGTCTGCCATGAAAGAAAGTTGCTCACTTTCTAATTCCCAGGGCACATAGTGTGTTCTATAATTGATTGCGTAAATGTCAAAGTTCCTGTTGGCCATGTAATAAATGAAATTATATTTCTCCGTCCAAGACCAGGTGTACTCAGGTGGGTTGGTAACATTATTTTCAGCATTGCACCATCTTCCAGGTAGATATAACAAAACCCCCTGTGGTTTAGCATTGGCTTTTACCACCCTGTGTAGCCCTATTATATCGTAAGGACCAAAAGGGCGCCTTTTCTGAATCCAAACGGACTCTTTCAAATCTGGGTAGGCCTTTATCCCTCTGGCAGCAATGCTCGATATCCACTCGCCCGATTCGGATATCCCCGGCAATAGCAAGGATAGGAAAAGGGCAACCAGAGGGATCAGCGTAATAAGACGGTGGGATCTCCTTTTCATGCTTTTATTTCCGTTACAATTTTCGAGAATGCATATTCCTGGAAGTAATCTCTACCAAATTTCCCTCTTTCGCCCGGCGCAAAAGAAAGAAATAAGCGCCTTCCTCCCTAGCGAGTCACCAGGCGTTAATTAGTTAGGGCTGAGCAACTGTTGATTGAATCTTATATTAGGAAGAAATATTGTCAAGCGGAATTTCTCCCTTGCTTTTCCTTGATAAAAACAATTATCTCTAGAATGGATCCCTACCACCCCACTACCTATCCAAGTGGCAGGTATCTTGCTAATCTCCGCACTTCGTCAAGAATTCTCAGATAAAAAGTATCAAACTTCGATTACCCTCCAATTGAAATCTACAGCTTTTGACAAAATCTTTCAATTGATGATTTCAAGAAGAAGCCCTTGTTTTCCCGGGTAAAATCCCCCTATTGCCAAATTTAACGCTTACACCTACAAAGAGTGGGAGTTAAAATCCTAAAGATTTGTTGATTTCCGATTGAAAGAGAGAAACCAGAGACCTAAACGCTCCTTGCGGAATGGTCGCAAGACCTCAGTTATAAACCCGTGCTGGACAATCCGTAATCATTCTTACTTTCATTTAGAGGGGCGCACTAGCATCTAATCATACCACCGCCCAGCGTAGTGGTCATTCCTTACTATCACTGCTAAGGCAACTTCTTCACCATCGCTGCAAACTCTTCCTTCGTGAACGCTCTAAGCGTCGTGATCCTGACATTTCCCAATGAGCTAGTCGCCATGGAAAAAGTTGTAGCGACCTCATCACTGGGAAATTCACCAATGGCAACGTAGTCGTATTCCCCCGTCACCGCGTAGAAGCCGGTTACTTTGCCTCCCATTTTTTCGGCACCTTTAATGCCTGCTTCGATCCGCCCAGGTGCACCCTTGATGGTCTTGACCCCCTGGTCTGTCAATTTATATAACCCAATATAGATCGGCATCGCGTCGCCCTCCTTTCCGTCTTAGAGATATGGCTAGTGCGCCACCCTGTTTCCAAATCCCTCTTTAACCTAATCTGAGACGATAAATGAATCAGGCATATACTCTCCTGATGAATTTTGCAAACCATTACTATCGATTATTCAAACCCCTTTGGACCCTTTCTTATGGGCACCTTCCCGAAACTCCTTCTCATAATTCCCTCCAGTAGGAACTGCCTTGAAAGCCAGGGCTTTAACGACCCTGGCTTCTCCTCTTTAATTAGCGAGCCATCCAGGTATTCAAGAATCACTTGGAAGGCAGGGTGTAGGTGCCAGTAATATCACACAAATATTGAGCACCGGCACCCGGCATGGGCGCGAAACGCTTGCCCGTCATAGAACCACTCCCCTGGATTCCTTCGAACCGGCCAGTCCCCTTGATGTATTCAAACGTGGCCTCCCAGCTGGCGGTCTTCCCATCTGGGTTGGCTGTTATGGTGGTTTGGAACTTGGCCCATTGGGTGGACCCGTCCTCATAGCTGCCCATCCAATATGCCTCAGACTTACCGCTCCCTTTGGTCACCTCACCCTTGAATTTAGCAGAGATGGTCCCAACACCCCCGTCATCGCAGGACAGCACGCCTGCCTCCTCCCCCACGTAGACGATGTGGCCGGGCACGTCTCCGACCTCGATGCGATGCACCTGGGGGAAGTGCCCAGTCTCCCGGCATTTCATTGTATAGGTCTGTGCCCCGACCTGTGTGACAGAACCAATGAGCCAGGCTGCGATTATCAAAATGCCAAAGAGAATCCAAATATAAATGGACTTTTTTGTAGCCATGGTCGTTGCCTCCTTTCTGGTTTATAGATGACATATAGGTGAAAGGAGGAAAGGCTCCAAAGGGACGCAAGAATCCCCCTGGAGCCTTGGATATTGGCACCTTCTGGTAACTCCTTCTCATAACATCCTCCAGAAGGTTAGGGGTTTTGTTGATGGGTTAATTAGCTACGAGGGAAACAACTGGGCAGAAAATACTCTTAATCTCAAGGGTAGTCAAGGGGAAAATTGCCTCCCCAAGATGCCCCTATTTTCTGCCCAAAATTGATGATTTCTATTTGAAGTAGTGTATTCTGAGGGAAAATCCCAAAAACAACATTACAGGAAGAAAGTAGCAACTTATTTGAACATTGTCCGACAGATCAATTTCTAATTATCACAGATCAATAATTCCCGAGATGTCAATTTTCTCTCGACGCTCTCTTTGAACCTTCTATAGATTGAAACCACAGGGGAAATAATTTTTTTTGCGAGGAAAAGTGTTGCCATGCTTCTTCATAACCATGGGCGAAGGTTTCTCGGGATTATGGATGGCGAGAAAAAAGAGAGAGGCAGGCAAGAATCGAGAACCCCCCTCCGATCCCGCCTTTCCTTGGCGGAGGGGAAGGCTAGGGCAGCTAGTTGGAAGACCCCGTTGCCCAT
>CAVXFA010000106.1:0-8679 GCA_963760605.1 uncultured delta proteobacterium
CTCGATAATCTTTGTCAAGATAAATTTTTTAATTCTCGAAAAAACCCTCCTAATATATTTTATCTCGCATCCACCTAAGGCTGGATGCCCCCTTCATATAAAATACATAAAACGGTGATCCAGCTGCTTTTCGATCCCTAACTCTTTGGCCATTTGGCACATTTTTTCCACAGAAACGGAGTCAAAATATTCAGCGAGGCGTCTTCCTGCTTCCCGCCAGAATCACTTGGGCAACACACTTTGATTCCCGGCGACACTTCTTTCTCCCCTTCGAGGGTCGGACGCAGAAAACAGGCTCCAGCGAATCGTCCATGGCCCGGAGCACTTCACTCACTGCAATCATCTCTGGTTTTCGGGCAAGATAATATCCCCCTTTGGGGCCACGGATGCTTTTCACAAATACCCGCCACGCACTTAATTTTTGAAAAATCTGCTCCAAATAACGGGGAGTAACATCCTGTACTCTTCGAAATTTCCTTGATCTGAGTAGGTAAGCCCCCCGAATGGTAGGCAATATCAAAAATGGCCCGGACTCCATACCGACTTTTGGTCGATAATCTCATAATTCCCTCCCGTCGATATGGCTTTCTTATATAAACCTTTATTAAAAATGTCAAGATAATATTTTTTACGGGACGACTTTATATCCAGCGTCCTCGACGGCCTGGCGGATTTTATCCGGGAAACGTTTTCCTGTATTCTCAAAGGTCGCTTCTCCCGTCACCAGATTCACCCGCACGTTCGTAAGGCCGGGAACCGAGTTGCTGAGCTTTGCTTACCGCCATCACACAATGCTGACAAGTCATTCCTTGAATCCGAACTTTTTCGATTGCTTTCCTCCTCGTAAAGTCCTTATCAGCCACCATGGTTAAGATCCCAATAAAAATAATTTTGCCGTAATGAACAATTCTTTTTTCCATTCAACTCCTTTATAGAGAAGAATCCTGTAATCAATCCTTCACTCGGGGGTTTAAACCTTCTCAGTCTCAGCGCATTGGATACAACCGTCACCGAGGAAAACCCCATGGCCGCCGCCGCAAAAACGGGATTCAGAAAAATTCCAAAAAGGGGAACAGAAGCCGGCCGCGACCGGGATGAGAAGGAATTGTAGGCAAAGGCCCAGAAGAGGTTCTGTTTGATATTTCGGAGGGTGGCTCTGCTCAGGGCGATGGCCGTCACCACTCCCCGCAGGTCGTCGCCGATCAAGGTAATGTCCGCGGATTCCATGGCCACATCCGTTCCCGTTCCGATGGCGATGCCTACATCGGCCTGGGCCAGGGCCGGAGCATCGTTGATGCCGTCTCCCACCATGGCCACTTTTTTCCCTTCTTCCTGAAGTTTTTTCACCTCATTGGCCTTCCCCTCCGGAAGAACTTCGGCCAGGACTCGGTCGATACCGATCTGCCTGCCGATGGCCTCGGCCGTCCTGGGTTATCTCCGGTGATCATAACCACTTCCATCCCCATCTTATGGAGGGCCTCCACGGCCTCCTTAGAATTTTCCTTCAGGGTGTCGGCCACGGCGATAATGCCGGCCAGGTTTTGGTTCGACGGCCACGAACATGGGCGTCTTCCCCTGCTCGGAAAGCTCCTCGGCTTTATCTTCGAGCTTCCCTAAAGATATCCCTCGATCCTTCATTAATTTGGCATTCCCCATCAGGACCGACTCGCTCTCGATTCGTGGCCTCGATTCCATGGCCGGCAATCGCCTGAAAGTCCTCGGGATCGATCAAAGGGATATTCTTTCTCCCTGGCTCTGTTGACAATGGCTTCTCCAAGGGGATGTTCCGAACCCTTCTCCGCCGAAGCGGCATAGCGCAGGATATCTTCTTCTCGATTCCCATCAAAGGGATGATATCGGTTACCGGGCTCGCCTTTGGTCAGCGTTCCGGTCTTATCCAACACAATGGTGGTGAGCTTGTGGGTCGTTTCCAGGGTTTCTCCTCCCTGGATCAAAATGCCATTTTCCGCGCCTTTGCCGGTTCCCACCATGATGGCTGTAGGTGTCGCCAGACCCAGGGCGCAGGGACAGGCGATGATCAGGACCGCCACAAAATTCAGCAAGGCGTAGGTAAGCGCCGGAGCCGGCCCCCAAAAATACCAGACGATAAAGGTCATAACCGCGATGCCCATCACCACCGGCACAAAGTACCCGGCAATGCATCGACCAACCGCTCGATCGGGGCCTTGGAGCCCTGGGCCTCTTCCACCATTCTGATGATCTGGGCCAGCATGGTTTCTTTGCCCACTTTGGTAGCTTCAAACTTAAAGCTGCCCGGTCTTGTTGATGGTGGCCCCGATTACTTTATCTCCAGGATTCTTTTCTACGGGGATGGATTCTCCGGTGACCATCGATTCGTCCACCAAGGAACGCCCTTCCTTGACAACCCCGTCTACCGGGATTTTTTCTCCCGGTCTTACCATCACCAGATCCCCGACAGCCACTTCCTCCACCGGGATATCTAATTCTTGCCCTTCCCTTAGGACTCGAGCCGTT
Source organism: uncultured delta proteobacterium (assembly GCA_963760605.1). GTDB lineage: Bacteria > Desulfobacterota > SM23-61 > SM23-61 > SM23-61 > CAVXFA01. The sequence continues at coordinate 2,497 of CAVXFA010000106.1, forward strand.
TTGGCCTGGAGCCCGATCAGCTTCTTAATGGCCTCAGAGGTCTGCCCCTTGGCCCTGGCCTCCAAAAGCCTGCCGAGTAAAATAAGCACAATGATGGCGCCCGCGGTGTCGAAATAAACCTCTGCCACCAACCCTTCGGCCGCGAACAATTCGGGGAAGAAAGTCGCCAGGACGCTGTACAGATAGGCCGCGGAAGTGCCTACGGCAATCAGGGTGTTCATGTCCGCCGACCGGTGTTTCAACGTCTTCCACGCCCCTGAATAGAATTGCCGTCCCACCCAGAACTGGATGGGGGTTTGGAAGAGGAACTGCAAGTAAAAATTAAACTCCCGACTCAGGTTATAGAGGTGGGAAAGCCCAACATTTTCCAGTAGGCCAGAACGAAAATTGGAATAACCAAGATCACGCCCGTTATAAATTTTTTCTTTAATTTCCTGTACTCGGCCTCCCGGGCAGCTTTTTCTCGATCGGCAACATCTTCTTTACCCCCGGTCTCCACCTGGAGAACTTCATAACCTGCTTTTTTTACGGCCCGGCGGAAATCCTCTATGGAAACAACACCGGGAATGTATTGGACAGTGGCCCTCTCCGTAGCAAAATTGACGTTAGCCCGCACCACCCCCTCCAGTCCATTCAGGGCGTTTTCCACCTTTTTCACGCAGGAGGCGCAGGACATTCCTTGGATCGGTAAGGTCACCTTATCTAATCCCGCCTCATATCCCAGATCCTTGATGGTAGAGACGAAATCCCCAAGGTGCGCACCCGCCGGGTCAAAGGTAATCGTGGCCTTCTCCGTAGCAAAATTGACTTTGGCATCCACGATACCGCTCATTTTGGAAAGCCCTTTTTCAATCCTGGCCACGCAGCTCGCGCAACTCATGCCGGTGATGGGAAGCTCGACTTTCTTTAGACCTTTGCTGGGAGTGGGGTGAGGCGGCTTCTCCTTTCCCGACCATTTCCTGGGGGGGCTTTAAAAATTCTTCCGGCGCAGCCTCAAATTTATTTTTACAGGCCTCGCTGCAAAAATAGATGAACTCTCCCTGATGAACGTCATGGCGCCCGCTTGAGGGATTTTCACGGCCATTCCGCACACCGGGTCCTTGGCCTCCCCCCATTCTTGGGCCCCATCAATGAACTTCTGCGGGTCTTTCGCAAAGGCTTCTTTGCAATAGTCGGCACAGAAGTAATAGTTTGTTCCCTGAAAGGAGGCCTTCGCAGGCGCTGACTTCTCATCGACAACCATTCCACAGACCAGATCGAGTGCCATAAGCTCTCATCTCCTTTGGGAAAACCTTTCTCCCTATCGGCTCAGGCCATTAGTTTAAAAATCAAGCCCCCTTAGCAATCACAAGGGAATAGACCAAGTCTTCCCTTTTGCCCTCCCACTCCATTTTCATTATGATTCATAGTTTATGGAATGAAAAATGGGGTGAATAGGGTATTTAACCTGGAAAAATTATGTATTTTTAGATGAAGTCCTTTGGCTTTTTCCAAGTGTTCCCTTTTTCATTTCAAGCTCTCTCAGCGATGATGAATTTGAAAATATCTGAAAAAAGGTTTTTTTTCAGGAGGACTCGTAATCCTGCCTTCCGGATGTTATTTACGGTATCCCGGTTAATGTTGGCTCCCGTGATGCGGACGAATAGTGGACTCAGCAGGTCAAAGATCCACCCCCGAAATCCTCCAGGGCGAACATGCTCCAGGAAATAGGCTCTTCCCCTGGGCTTCAAGACCCTTCCAAGTTCCTTAAGACCCTTCACTGGATCAGGGACGGAACAAAAAACGAACGTCGAAACGGCAGCGTCAAAGGAGTTGTCGGGAAACTCAAGCGCCTCAACATCCATCTTTAACAAGTCACATTGGAGACCGAGGCGAACGGCTCTCTTGCGAGCCCGGGCCAGCATTCGTTCACTGATGTCGATGGCGGTCAACGATATCCCCGGAGGATAATGAGCCAGGTTTTTGCCGGTTCCCACCCCCACCTCTAAAATGCGCTGTCCTTCTAATCGGGAGAATAATTTCTCTCGCCATCTTTGGGCGGCCATCCTCTCCATGGGAAATTCGATGCATTCGAAAATCCAGGCGATGCGGTCATACCTTTTCTCCGCTGAGGAAATCTCTATCTTTGCCTCTCTAAATGAGCTCTCAAAGAGCTTCATTTAGAGAGGCAAAGATAGAGATTTCCTCAGCGGAAAGACGGTACAACCGCATCGCCTGGATCTTTAGAATGCAATGGAATTTCCCATGGAGAGGATGGCCGCCCAAAGATGGCGAGAGAAATTATTCTCCCGATTAGAAGGGCAGCGCATTTTAGAGGTGGGGGTGGGAACCGGCAAAAACCTGGCTCATTATCCTCCGGGGATATCGGTGACCGCCATCGACATCAGTGAACGAATGCTGGCCCGCGCCCGTAAGAGAGCCATCCGCCTCGGTCTCCAATGAAAGCTTGTTAAAGATGGATGTTCAGGCGCTTGAGTATCCCGACAATTCCTTTGACGCGGCCGTCTCGACGTTCGTTTTTTGTTCCGTCCCTGATCCAGTGAAGGGTCTTAAGGAACTTGGAAGGGTCTTGAAGCCCAGGGGAAGAGCTTATTTCCTGGAGCATGTTCGCCCCAAAGGATTTCGGGGGTGGATCTTTGACCTGCTGAGTCCACTATTCGTCCGCATCACGGGGGCCAACATTAATCGCGATACCGTAAATAATATCCGAGATAGGCAGGTTTTCGCATCCTCCTGGAGGAAAACCTTCTTTGGGACATTTTCAAGTTCATAACCGCTGAGAAACCTTGAAATGAAGAGGGGAGCACGTGAATCAAAATCAAAACACTTCATCTCAAAATACATAATTTTTCCTGCTTAAATACATTATTTTAGCCCATTATTCCTATTACATGACCTATCAAACATAATAAAATCATGGAGCGGAAGGGCAACAGGGAAGGTTTGGTCTAATCCGGTGGTTTTACCAAAAAAACATTGATTTTTGACCTAATCGCTTTAGCTGATTGGGAGAAAGGTCTTCCCAAAGGAGATGAGAGTTTATGGCTCTCGATTTGGTTTGCGGAATGATCGTCGATGAGAAGTCGGCACCTGCGAAGACTTCCTATCAGGGAACGGCCTATTATTTTTGTGCCGCCCATTGCAAAGAAGCCTTCGAGAAAGAACCCAAAAATTCATCGATGGAACCAAAGAATGGGGAGAGGCTGTGGACCCTGTCTGTGGGATGACGGTGGAGATCCCCCAAGCGGCTGCCATGAGCGTATACCAGGGAGAGTTCATTTACTTTTGCAGCGCCACCTGCAAGGAGAAGTTTGACGCTTCGCCGGAAAAATTTTTGGGCCCTAGGAAGGCGGCTAAGGAAGGAGAAACCAGCTCCCCACTCCCGGGGGGGGTTTAAAAAAGGCGAACTTCCCATTACTGGGATGAGTTGCGCCAGTTGCGTGGCCAAGATCGAGAAAGGCCTTTCCAAGATGAGCGGCATCGTGGATGCCAAGGTCAATTTTGCAACGGAGAAGGCCACGGTCACCTTTGATCCTTCCCGGGTGCGGCTGGGGGATTTTGTCGCTACCATCCATGATTTGGGGTACGAGGCGGGATGGAGAAGGTTAGTCTGCCGATCCAGGGCATGTCCTGTGCCTCTTGCGTGAAAAAGGTAGAAAATGCGCTTAATGGCCTGGAAGGAGTGGTGCGGGCCAGCGTCAATTTCGCCACGGAGCGGGCTACCGTTCAGTATATTCCCGGTGCTGTTTCGATGGAAGACTTTCGCCGGGCGGTCAAAGAAGCGGGCTACGAAGTTTTGGAGGTTGAGGCGGCTAAGAAAGAGGACATCGTCGATCGGGAAAGAGCGGCCCGGGAGGCCGAATACGGGAAATTGAAACGCAAGTTTATCACCGGGGTCATTCTGGTTGTTCCCCTGTTTCTCTTCGCTTACTGGGAAATGATGGGGTTATCCATCCTCTTCAACTTGAGCCGGGAAATCAATTTTTACCTTCAGCTTATCTTACAAACCCCCATCCAGTTCTGGGTCGGATGGCAATTCTATGCGGCGGCGTGGAAGACAGCCAAGCACAGATCAACCGATATGAATACCCTCATCGCCGTCGGCACTTCCGCGGCCTATCTTTACAGTGTCCTGGCGATCTTCCTCCCGGGATTGTTTTCAGCCCAGGGGCTGGCGGCTGAAGTCTATTTTGATACAGCCGGGGCCATCATTGTGCTCATTCTCCTGGGCAGGCTCCTGGAAGCAAGAGCCAGAGGGCAGACTTCCGAGGCCATTAAAAAGTTGATCGGGTTGCAGGCCAAGACCGCCAGAGTAGTGAGGAATGGACAGGAGATGGATATTCCTGTGGAAGAGGTCGCTATCGGGGATCTCGTGGTTGTGCGGCCCGGAGAAAAAATTCCGGTCGATGGCACTGTCGAAGAAGGCCGTTCTGCGGTGGACGAATCGATGGTCACGGGGGAGTCGATCCCGGTGGAGAAAGAACCCCGGAGATGGTGTCATTGGGGCCACCATTAACAAAATGGGAGCCTTTCGCTTTAAGGCCACCAAAGTGGGGAAGGATACGATGTTGGCCCAGATCATCAAAATGGTAGAAGAGGCCCAGGGCTCTAAGCCCCCCATTGCCCGCCTGGTGGATATCATTGCCAGCTATTTTGTTCCCGCAGTGATCGGCATTGCGATTATTACCTTCATCGTCTGGTACTTTTGGGGACCTGCCCCTGCCCTGACCTATGCCCTGCTCAACTTTGTAGCTGTCCTCATCATCGCCTGTCCCTGCGCTCTGGGGTTGGCGACCCCCACGTCTATCATGGTTGGAACCGGGAAAGGTGCGGAAAATGGAGTCCTGATTCGAGGAGGCGAAGCCCTGGAAACAGCTCACAAACTCACGACGATTGTGATGGATAAGACCGGGACACTGACCAGGGGTGAACCATCGGTAACCGATATCCTATCCTTCAATGGTTATAAAGAAGAGGATATTCTTCGCTATGCAGCTTCAGCCGAGAAAGGCTCGGAGCATCCCCTCGGGGAGGCCATTGTCAACAAGGCCAAAGAGAGAAACATCCCCCTAATCAATCCCCGGGATTTCCGGGCCATAGCCGGCCATGGAATTGAGGCCACCATTGACGGCGTGTCTGTGCTGATGGGGAATGTCAAGCTGATGAACGATCGAGGGGTATCTTTGCGGGGGCTTGAGAGGAAAGCTGAAGAGCTCTCCAGCCAGGGAAAGACGCCCATGTTTGTGGCGGTTGACCAAAATCTGGCGGGTATCATTGCCGTGGCCGATACCCTGAAGGAAAATTCCAAAGAGGCTGTAGAAGCCCTGCACAAGATGGGGATCGAGGTGGTCATGATCACCGGAGATAACCGGAGGACGGCCGAAGCGATCGGCCGGCAGATCGGCATTGATAGAGTTCTGGCCGAGGTTTTGCCAGAGGGAAAGGCCAATGAGGTGAAAAAGCTTCAGGGAGAAGGGAAGAAAGTGGCCATGGTAGGAGATGGCATCAACGATGCGCCAGCTCTCGCTCAGGCCGATGTGGGTATTGCCATTGGAACGGGAACCGATGTGGCCATGGAGTCCGCGGACATCACCCTGATCAGCGGGGATTTAAGGGGGGTGGTGACGGCCATCGCTCTCAGCAGGGCCACCCTCAGAAACATCAAGGAGAACCTCTTTTGGGCTTTTGCCTACAACACCATTCTGATTCCTGTGGCCGCGGGTGTTCTCTTCCCGTTTTTCGGGGTATTGCTCAATCCTATCTTTGCGGCGGCAGCCATGGGGCTCTCTTCCGTAACCGTAGTGTCTAATGCCCTGCGCCTGAGGAGGTTTGAACGGCCGGTGAAGAGATGGATTACAGGATTCTTCTCTATAAAGGAGTTGAATGGAAAAATGAATTGTTGATCACGGCGTATTATTATTTATCGGGGTCTTAACCATGGTGGCTGATAGAGACTTGACGGGAGGAAAGCAATGGAAAAAGTTCGGATTCAAGGAATGACTTGTCAGCATTGTGTGATGGCGGTAAGCAAAGCTTTGCAACTCGGTTCCCGGCCTTACGAACGTGCGGGTGAATCTGGTGACGGGAGAAGCGACTTTCGAGAATGCCCAAAACGTTTCCCCGGAAAAAATTCGCCAGGCCGTCGAGGATGCTGGATATAGAGTCGTCCCGTAAAAAATATTA
>CAVXFA010000107.1:0-12286 GCA_963760605.1 uncultured delta proteobacterium
TTTGATTTTTGAAGGTCAAAACTCTTGAAGAAGATGGGCAAATTCGAGCTAAAAAATGACCCCTCACCCGCCCTCTCCCCCAGTTTGGGGGAGAGGGGAAAGGTAACGGGGAAAGATTTTGATGGTTCGTAGGTGACGGTTCCCCCATGAATGACTAGCGAAGATAATATATCAAATTGGCCGGGGGGCTCAAGCGCAAACGTCATCTCCATGGCATGGAACATGGATTTCCTCCTCCTACTGGGTTCCCCCTACCCCGTTCCTCTCCCCCTGTGGCGGGAGAGGGGAGGGTGAAGGGAAATTAATGCTATGCATATATCGGCAAGAGTTCCCAAAAACTTTAGAATCTTTTACTCACCCTCACACTTACACTTATTTTTTGACAGGGGGGGGTTTCACGGTGGGAAGCTTTCCCGAGCTCAGGCGAGTGCGGGCCATCTCGCGAACCCGGGGGTCTGGATCGTCCAAAAAGCGTGTGAAAACTTTTGCCACGCGGGGGTGAGAGATCTGTCCCAAGGCAAAGATGGCCGCTGCCCGGACCTGGGCTCTCTCTCTTTTGCGGAAGAAAAAGAATCCCCTGCGGGTCAGGATTTTGGCCAGAGGTTCGATACTGGCGGGGTCGGCAATCTGACCCAAGGCATGGCAGCAAGCAATGAGCCGTTCCGGTTCTTTGCTGGCCTTCAATAAGGGGAGGAGCACATCGACAGCCCCCGCTGGCTTGAGTCTTCCCAAGCATTCCATTGCCTGCACCGCTAAACGGGTGTCCTGGTTCTTGGAATATTCTAGGAGTAAATTCACCACCTGGGTGTCATTCAGGCGTTCGGCCAATTGAAAAGCGGCCTGCCGCACCGCAGGGTTTCCATCACCGAGGGCATAAGCCAGCTCGGTTTTTAAATCACGGGTCACGGTGTCAATGACTTCTAAAATCCGCGATCGTTCCTCGGGATTACCCTCCACTACGAGTTCACGCTTCAGGAGTTCGGCGCCCTCTGTTCCCAGTTCTCCCAGCAAACTGGCGGCCAACTGTCTTATCCTGAGTTCTTCTGTTTTTTTGATAATATCAAGGAGTAGCGGAATGGAAACTCGGCCCAAACCGCCCAGCAGGAGAGCCGCATTCTGCTGCCGGGAAGGTTCCCCCGTTATTAGATCGTCTATTAAAAGCTTCTGACTTGTAGGTTCCAACTTTCTTTCCAGGATCTTGGCTAGCCGCTGGGCCTGGAGGTCTCTGTCTTCCTCGAGTTGTTGGATACGCCTGCGGAGATGCAAGAGAATCCGGCCGGCCAGAGGGTATTCGGCAAACTGAATGAGGTTGGTGGCCATGTGGTGAAGGAGAGCGGCGATCTCCCTGAGAATTTTGGGATCCTTTTCTCCATCCAAAACAACTCCCAGCGGCTCTGCCAGCATTTTGGCAAAATGATGTTGGAGCGCCAGAGTCAAGTTTTCGAGCATCCGGCGGCAGCTCTCGACGACCTTCTCCCGAGTCGCGAAAGCACGACCCTGGAATCCCTGGAATAGCCGCTGCAGCGTCTGCTGAACCTGCTTCTCGTCATCCGCCATCAAAAGGTCGCTCACCCGGCCCGGCATGGCTTTGAGAAAGGCATCGAAGAGTTCCTCGGCAATGGGCTCAATCTCTTCCCCTAAGACCGCCACGGACCTCTCCTGGTCAGAAAACCCCAGAGTCGGAGTCAATCGGGGATCATACATGACCTGATCCTGGTCAGAATATGTCAGGGTTGAAGTCATTCGGGGCTCATAGAGAACTTGGTCGAAAAGGATGCAGGAAAGGCCCTGCTCCCTGGAAAAACGGGCCCAGAACTCACGATCTATCCCCGAAGACGGTTGTTGGTCGAGGGCTCCGAAAAAAGTTTGTAGTTCTTGAGTAGAGAGGCCTTCCAGAAAGGTGAGGCTAGTAAGCATGATTGAGTCAAGAAATTTCTGGACCCCATCCACCAAGGTTTCAATCCCGGAGGGATCTATCTTAATCCCGTCGACCAAGAAGGAGTCACTCACCTGGGCGAAGGTTAGGACGTGCCGTTTGGTCAGAATGCTCTGCAGGGCCTCCAGGAGCTGCTCCATAGAACTCGAGATGGTTTTACTATTCAGGGGGTAGAGCTTGATGTTTTTGGCGGCGTTAAGCAGAGTCCGGATGATGTCGGGAATCTGGGTCATATCGTCTTGGTCCAGCTTCTGGGCCCCGGCCAGAAGTTGGGAGAGGCTTCTCGTGGGTACTGCCATGCCTACCCCTGGAGACGTTTTTTCCCTCCTGGCCTGTCCATCCCCTTCCACCATGATGGTGTATTGAACCTGCTTTAACTCTACATGCGGCATCTGATGGTCATCGGGGAAGCGCTGCCAGTAATCCCTGTGGATCATTTTTGGTTTAATTCGACCCAGGGATTCCAGCAAAACCTCTACCTCTTGAAGGGAGAGGCCCCGATGCAAAATAACCCCTTGCAATTCGACCCGATCCATAAGCTTGGCAAGTTCTTCAGCCACCACTTTAAATTCACTGACATCCATCTTTTGGCTATTGACCATCAAGGCTTGCTTGACTTTAAAAATTGTCAGGGTTTCATTTTTTGCCAAAATCGGGTCAATCGCTTCCTTCAGCTGGCGATTTGCGGTAGTAATGGGATCGCTTCCCGGAGGATAGAGTCTGATGTTACGCAGGGAGGTGAGCCAGCAGCGAATGACCGTGGGGACCTGAGCCCAGCTGATGGGATCCAGGGGGGCACCGGGAGGAGGGAGTTCAACCCTTCTCTCTACTGAATACTGTACGGCTTCCAGGGAATTGAAGATCTTGTTGTTATACCTGGCTTGGAATTGTTCGTAGGTTCTGGCTTTTTCCTGGTTGGTTGAGCGTTTAAAGTGATAGGCCAGAGGGGCGGCTGAAGGTAAGAGGCGCTGTCGAAAGAGATTTTCCTTGTAATTCCCAATGCGCTCATGCAGTTTCTGCTTCTCATCCGTCTGGATGGCCCCGTCGGCAATTTCCAGGATGCGCTTGCCGCGAAAACGGATCGTCTCATCATTTGACTGAAAGTCTGCTCTGAGTAATCCTTGGGTCACCGCTTGATCGACAAAATCCAGGACCTCGGCCTCCGCTTTTTCTGAACCTCCGGTGAGAAGACTCAGGGAGACCCCCTCGCCAAATGTGGAGGCCTGGAGGAGTAATCGCCGACTCTCTTCGTCCAGGGTGGCGATCTTCTGATTGATAATCGCCTCCAATGATTTCGGCAGATCGTCTTTTTCCAGGGGCTCGATGACCCATTGCTGCCCCATCAGAGCGATTTTCTGGTCCAGGACCAGCTTGTGTAGAATCTCGCCCAGGAAAAGAGGGTTGCCCTGAGTGGTCTGTTCCAGATATTTTTCGAAATCTTGCGGAACCTTCACCTGGGGGAATACCCCCTGCAGGTGTTCGGTGATGTCGGCAGCGGTAAGCGGAGTGAGGCTGATCTTGTGGATGTCCAGTTCTTGAAGGTAGGTCTGGTAAAAGCCTTCCAGGGGAACCTCCTGCTCTTCCGATTTGAACTGCCGGGCGTCCGCGGAAGTGCCGCAGATGAACAGGGGAAACTGTCGGCTCAGCATCAGTTGACGGAGGAGAATTAGAGATGCACCGTCGGCGTATTGCAGATCATCGATGAGCAAAACCAGGGGATGGGACTCGATTACCTTGGGGATAAAGTGAAGGAGGGTATTAAAAATGCCTTCCCGTATCCCTTTGGAATCATCTTCTAAGTTTACTGCTGCCAGTTCTTCCATCTGGGGGAGAATGTTGGAAAGGTAGGCGATGTCCTTGGGGTTCAGTTTCTCGAAAACTCCAACCCCCCGATCTTCCCTCTGGTTCAGAAGCTCAACCAGTATCTTGGTGGTCATATAATAGGGACTGAGCATCTCCGGGATATTGCCATTCACCTTGGCGAGCCGGATCATCTTGTTCTCGGCCAAGTTGCGGTGAATGGTTTCCAAGAACGTGCTCTTGCCCATCCCGGCTGAGCCTTCAACGATGAGGAAGTAGCTTTGACCCTGGCCGAACCTTGCCAGAAAATCGGACACCAGGGCAAGTTGCTCCTTGCGGCCGGCGATTTTCTCCCCTTCCAATTGGTGGAGGGCTGTTTTTGGAAATACCTCCTGAGGGGCGATTTCTCCGGCGTTGGCCAGACGATCCCGCCCTGTTTTTTTGGCATAATAGAGAGCAGTATCCGCCTTTTGGATTAAGCTCTTGCCGGTTTGGGCGTCCTCGGGTGCGGAAGCGACTCCCATGCTGAGGGTAAGATGCACCGCATCATTCTTCTGATTATTCGGGCCAATGCGCAGGGGTTGCTCATGGATCCTTTGCAGGAGGTTTTGCCCTAGTTGCAGCGCTGCCTTCTTTTCCCGGCGAATCATGAGAATCATAAATTCATCGCCGGCGTAACGGATGGCCAGGATCTCATCTGCGCTTACTTCTTTCAGCAGGCTGGCGACCCCGACCAGGGCCTGGTCCCCAACGTCATGGCCGTAGGTGTCATTGATCTGCTTGAAATGGTCCACATCCATCATGATCAGCGACAGGGGATGATCCTGCAAGGCATCCCAGGGGACTTTGTGCTGGAAGTAGTTGAGTAGGAAACGGCGATTATAAACGCCGGTTAGCTCGTCTTCGAAGATCAGGCGCGAGGGATCTTTATCGATATTCTGTAGAAAATTTAGCAGCTCTTCATATTTCATCCGGTGAATCCCTCAACCCAGAATAGCGGGATAATCAATATATCTTAAAAATATATCGACCACTGCAATGAACACCTAAAATCTTCTTGGGGGAAAATTTTTAGATTTCTTTAATCTTTTAACATAGCTTCCCTTCAGACTCAATGGGAATCATATTCTTAGTCCCCCTATACTTTAGGGCCTCTCTTAGGGAGTCTCCAAGACCCCTTTAGGCCATCGACCTTCAAGCATTCCCGTGAGCAATGAATGACGCCCTGATGACTTTTTAACCTATTGACTTTATTAATTTTAACAGGGGAGTTGGATGAAATCCTTAAGGCCGACTTCTGGTCATGGGGCGAGAAATCTCAAGAGCCGCAACGAAGGGGAAACAGAAGCCCTATCGAAAATCAGGGTCCCTGTTTTGCCCGGTTAAAAAGAATTTCGGGATCGAAATTCTCCCTTTCCTGGCAAGCTTTTTCTTTAAATTTGTAATATTTTTAAGGCCTTGTCAACCAAACAATCTATTATGACTTTGTAACCTTGGTTGGCCTGGCCGTTATAAACCAGTAGAAATTGGACCTTGAGTTCTTGTTTCATCAATACCCTAGGCGCCGGAGCGCCCGGGGGTCTTCCCGCCAGTTCTTCTCCACTTTCACCCAGAGTTTCAAAAAAACCTTCGCCCCCAGTAGGGCCTCAATCTCTTGGCGGGCCAAACGGCCGATCTCTTTCAGCATTTGGCCCTTCTCCCCGATCAAGATCCCTTTTTGAGATTCTCGTTCCACCTGAATCGTGGCCTCGATCACGATCAAGTTTTTCTCTTCTCGCTCCTTGAAATCCTCAACAGCCACGGCCGTGGCATAAGGAATCTCTTCCCGGGTAAGTTGGAAAACCTTTTCCCGGATCAGTTCGGCCACCAGGAACCGTTCGGGCAAGTCGGTGATCATATCCTCGGGGAAAAGTTTGGGTCCCTCGGGCAAAACTTTGAGAAGCTCGCCCAAGAGGACTTCTGCCCCATCGCCCAAGAGGGCGGAAATGGGAATGATTTGGACAAAAGGCCGCAAGCGGGAATAGCGCTCCATGATCGGCAGAAGCTCACTCTTGGGAATCAAGTCGATCTTGTTGATGACCAGAAAGACAGGCCTTTTAACCTTGTTTAAGGTTTCCAATATGAAGTCATTTTCATCGTTATCTGGATGGTCAGCCTCAATCATGAAACAGACCCCATCCACTTCGTTATAAGTCGCCAGGGCGACCTTGACCATAGACTGGTTGAGCCTGGACCGGGCCCGGTGGATTCCCGGAGTATCCAAAAAGATGATCTGCCCACCGGGGTGATTTTTGATCCCCAGAATTCTGTTCCGGGTCGTCTGGGGTTTATCGGATATGATGGCGATCTTCTCGCCCAAGAGGAGGTTGAGGAGGGTGGACTTGCCCACATTCGGCCTGCCGATGAGAGAAATGAACCCGGATTTGAACCCGCCCTTTTTTTCTTCTTCAGCCATCGCTCTGCGGAAAAAACCGCAAATTCTTGAGGGTCCTTTTCGCCGCCCTTTGCTCCGCCTCTTTCTTACTCTTCCCCGCCCCTACTCCAACCACCTTTTCCTGAATCAGGACTTTGACACCGAAGACTTTATCATGGTCCGGACCGAACTCTTTTACCAACAAGTACCGGGGCATGGCTTTGAGGGTTTCCTGAGATACTTCTTGCAGTTTAGTCTTGAAGTCCTGGGAGAATCCCTCCTTCTCGGCCATTTCCAAATGTGAAGAGAAAAGCTGAGAGATCACCCCATAGGCTTTCTTATACCCTCCATCCAGGTAAACAACGGCCAGCAAAGCTTCCAGGGAAGCGGCCAGGATCGAAGTTTTTTCCCGCCCCCCAGTCATCTCTTCGCCTTTTCCCAGCAAGAGATATTCTCCCAGAGTGAGCTCCCGAGCGATCTTGGCCAGGCGAGCCTGGTTGACCACAGCCGCCCTCAATCGCGAAAGGTTACCCTCGGGGTAGTCCGGATGGCGCTCCATGATCAGGTGACTGATGACCAAGTCCAGGACGGCATCACCCAGGAACTCCAGTCGTTCATTGTCCTGCCCGCCGGCTTCGAGTTCCTCATGGACGAAAGACTTATGTCTCAACCCCTGATCCAGGAAGTCGAACGATTTGAAACGGTAATGGATCTTTTTCTGAAGCGCTTTCAGCGCCTTTTCCCGTTCTTCATCCATAAGGAGATTTTGCCACCGAGCTCACAGAGAGCACAGAGTAGAAAATACAATGCATCATAAGGGGTAAGACCCAAAGCGTGAAGCGTAAACTTCATTCTTTGATTAAGGAATTCCTTTTCATAACTTTAGGCAATTTAAATCAGTTTAGGCACTTTGCTCTATCTTTGTCTTGTCATTCTCTGTAACTCCTGTGGTCCCAGTGGCTAAAGGATTTTGCCGAAAACTTTCTCCCCGCGAACTTCGGTCACCTCTACTTCCAGCTCCTGGTTGATATGCTCATCTCCAGCGCGGATGAGAACGGGAATATAATTGGACGAATAGCCCTTCAGCATCCCACTTTCCGGGTCTTTCTTGCTCTCGACCAGAACCTTTACCTTTTGGCCCAGGAAGGCACCGTAGAAAATCCTCCGCTTCTTCGCCCCTAGTTCTCGCAAGATTTGGCAGCGGCCTTTGATAACTTGGGGAAGGACTTGCTGCGGAAAGCTTCCAGCCGGAGTTCTCTTCCGCCGGGAGAAAGGAAAGACATGAAGGTAGGCAATCGGCAGCTTCTCGATCAGGTCTACCGTATTCTGGAATCCTTTCTCGTCTTCTCCAGGAAAACCGGAAATCACATCCACGCCGATGGCCAGATCCGGAATTGCCTGAATGAGGCGGTTCACCAAATCTTCGAAAAAGGAGCGGGAATAATTTCGGTTCATTCTTCGCAGGATTCCATCGTCTCCGCTTTGTAACGGGATATGCAGGTGAGGACAAACTTTTTTAGAGGTGGCCAGGAAATGGATTAATTGAGAATGAAACTCCCCTGGCTCGATGGAGCTCAGGCGCATCCGCATATCTAGACTCTCCCGTTCTAGCTCCTGTAGGAGTTGCCCCAGAGAATGGGCAGGGACCAAATCTTCTCCGTAGGTCCCCAGGTGGATTCCGGTGAGGACGATTTCTTTGAACCCCTGAGAGGCGAACGCGCGGGCCTGCAAGATTACACGCTCTAAAGGAAGGCTACGATTCCCCCCCCGGGCATAGGGAACGATGCAATAGGAACAGAAGGAATTACAGCCATCCTGAACTTTGAGATAGGCGCGGGTACGATCTCCAAACAAGGGAAGTCTTTCCTCTTCAAAGAATCTCCGCTCCTCCACCGGCGAAGAAAGAAGGCGGGCTTCCTTGAGTTTCGTTTTGAGGGCAACGATCTCGGGGATCTTTTCCCGTTCGCTGACACCGACGACAAAATCGACCCCGGGGATGGCCAGAAGAGATTCCGGGGAAACCTGGGCGTAGCAACCTGTAACGACGACCCGCGCTTCTGGATTTTTGGCGATGGCGTGCCGGATGAGCTGGCGGGATTGGTAGTCTGCCTTTTGAGTTACCGTGCAGGTATGGATGATGCAAACATCCGCGGAGTCTCGGAAGGGGACGATCTCATGTCCTTGGAATACGAGCTCAGATTTAAGCGAGGCCGCATCGCTCTGATTGGTCTTGCAGCCTAGGGTGGCCACGGCGATCTTCAGAAGGCGTTTTCGATCCATCCTCCGCCCAAGACCTCCTCGTTCCGGTAAAAAACAGCGGCCTGTCCCGGGGTGACCGACCTCTGAGGAATTCTGAAATCTACCCTCACCTTCCCCTCTTCCAGGGGAGAGAGGACCGCTGGAGCTCCCCGGTGCCGGTAGCGAATCTGGACCAGGGCTTCCACCTCCCCTTCCAGCTTGGGAAAGGAGATCCAGTTCACCTTTGCAGCCACCAAGCCGTTGGCCACGAGCTCTTCTCTTGTTCCGGCTAGAACGCGGTTTCCCTCTATGTCCAATTTCAGGACATAATAGGGATGAGGGGCGGCAATGCCCAGACCCCGGCGCTGCCCGATGGTATACGAATAAAGGCCTCGGTGAAAGCCCAACACCTTGCCCTGACGATTGATGATCTCCCCTGGTTTAGAAATTTCTTTTCCCTTTCTTGTTTCCACAAACTTTCTGTAGTCATCGTCGGGGACGAAACAAATTTCCTGGCTCTCCGATTTCTGGGCTACCCGTAACCCCAGCCTTAAAGCCTGCTGCCGCACCTCGGCCTTGGATTTATCCCCCAGGGGGAAAAAAATTTTCCCCAGCTGTTCCTGGGTCAGGGAAAAAAGGAAATAGGACTGATCCTTGTTTCGATCTGATCCGCGCCGGAGGAAATACCTCTGCGGCTTCTTCCCTTTCTCTGCGCGGTCCCATTCAATCCTGGCATAATGCCCCGTGGCTAGAGCTTTGGCTTTCAGCTCCTCGGCTTTCCGCAGCAGCAGGCCAAACTTGATCCGATCGTTGCAGCGCACGCAGGGGTTGGGGGTCCGACCTTGCAGGTATTCCTCCACGAAATACTCCACCACTTCGTCCTCGAACGCCCTGCGAAGGTTGACCACATAATGGGGAATTCCTATTTGATCGGCCACCCGGCGGGCATCGTGGATGTCTTCCGGGGAGCAACAACGGCCAAAGGTACCTCGCCCGTCTTGAGTCTGATCCCAGAGGTGCATGGTCAGGCCGATGACCTCGTACCCTTCCTCTTTTAAGATAGCTGCGGCCGTTGAACTGTCCACCCCCCCGCTCATAGCCACGGCCACCCGGCCTTTTTTTGCCGATACCATGGATGACCTCGAAGTATTCACCGCAAAGCCCTCAGAGAACGAAGCCCTCGGCGTTCTCTGCGCCCTTTGGGGTGAAAAAATCTATTCTGCTCTCGAAACCTGCTGATGGTAAAGCGGCGACATATCCCGGAGTCGCTTCACGATCCTGGGCAGCACATCCACCACGTAATCCACCTCCTCTTCTGTATTAGCCCAGCCGAGGCTGAATCGTATCGCGGACTGGGCTATTTCATGGGGGATGCCCATGGCCAAAAGTACATGGGAGGGTTCCAGAGAACCGGAGGTGCAGGCGGATCCAGAGGAGACCGCGATTCCCTCCAAGTCTAAATTCAGGAGCAACGATTCTCCTTCGATGTACAGGAAGCTCAGGTTAAGAGTATTGGGAAGACGTTGGGTCGGATGGCCGTTTAGCTTCACGTGGGGAATGCGGTCGAGGATCCCCCGGTGAAGCCGGTCCCGCAAGGACAAGAGGTGAGCCTGGCGTTTGGCGAAATCCCGTTGAGCGATTTCACTGGCCTTTCCCAATCCAACGATATAGGGAATATTCTCTGTCCCGGCCCGGCGGTTCCGCTCCTGGGCGCCTCCCTGGAATAGAGACGTCAATTTGGTTCCCCTGCGGATATACTGGGCGCCAATCCCTTTGGGAGCGTAAAGCTTATGTCCGGAGAGGGAAAGGATGTCTACAGGCAATTGCCGCAGATCGATCGGAAGCTTTCCCACGGCTTGCACGGCGTCGGTATGAAAGATTACACCTTTTTCCCGGGCTATCTCCCCGATTTCCGGCACTGGGAAAATCGTCCCCGTTTCGTTATTGGCGAACATGATAGTGACCAGGGTGGTCTGGGGTTTGATCGAACGGCGTAGTTCCTCAAGGTCAATCAATCCCTCGGGATCTACAGGCAGGTAGGTAATCTCATACCCCATTTTTTCTAAGAACTGGCAGGTATGCAGAACCGCGTGATGCTCTACCCGAGTCGTGATGATATGCCGCCCTTTCTCCTGCAGGGCGAAGGCAGCGCCCTTAATGGCCATGTTATCGCTCTCCGTTCCGCAGCTTGTAAAGATGACGTCTTCGGGCGCGGCGTGCAATAGAGCGGCCACCTTCTCCCGGGCCTCATCCAGGTATTTCTTCACCTCCCGCCCGGCCCAATGGATGCTGGAGGCGTTCCCAAAATGATCCTTGAAAAAGGGCATCATGGCCTCTAAGACTTCCGGATGAACCGGGGTGGTGGCGTTGTGGTCCATGTAGACGCGGTGCATGATTTCGCTCCTCTTTAATATTTTCGGTGCTTCCCCAGAGGTTCATCGTGGAACAAGGCCTTCTGGGCAAGGATTCGCAGGGCTCATGAAGGGGGGCTTGTCAAATTGCGGATTCCGGATTGCGGATTTCTGATCTTTGATTCCGAACTCTGCATTCCGCATTCTACAATTGGATTTGTTTCTCCAAGCCCTAAAAAAGCACCGGATGAGCCCAATTCTGAGAAGCGTCCCCCTTTTGGGGGGGTCGCGGCGAAGCCTTACACAAAGCGGGACTCCATGGCCCGGGGGGGGCAGGCCTTGATGCAAAGCTCACAGGCGCTGCACTTGGCCGAGTCGAAGAGAACCTCCATGGTCTTGCGGTTAATGTACAGGGAACCGGTAGGGCAAACAGCCGTACAGGCTCCGCAATGGATGCATTTGTGGTCTTCCCGGACGATGTCTTTCTCGATGGGCTCGACGCCCACTCCGACCTCGGCCAGGTACTCCATTCCTCTCTTAAAATCCGCCTTCGGCCCGCTCAATTCCAGAACCATGAAACTTTCCTGCCGCGGTAGAACATTGGCCTTGAGGATGTTGAAGCTCAGGCTAAAGTCCTTGACCAACTTGTAAACGATGGGCTTGTTCCAGTTTTCTTTGGAAAAGTGGAGAACAATTGTTTTTGAAGTCATGGCCCCCCTCCCGAGAGAACTCTTTTTTAAAATATTATACTTAAGTATTCTTGTCAACTATTTTCCCCTGTTGTGTCCCCTGCTTGTTTACCCCCAATTTTTCATGGACTTCCCGCCTTTGTTATATTTGTCCTGACCCGGGCGGCCTCCCGCTTCGGCCTGGGCATTATTTGAAAAGCAGCCAAAGGAGATTGTTGTTTTTCGGAAGCTATTGTGTTATAAACGCTTCGCAAGCCCGGAAAAGGAGAAAATGAAAAATGGCCCTTGTTGTTCCTTTTCGAGGCCAATTCCAAGGCCACGATCTGGATCAACTATCCGGTCGAGAAGATCTTCCCCGACGACCCTTTGCCGGAGCACGCCGAGCAGAGTCAGAGGTCGAACTCGATGCCGCCGGAAACGAGCGAAGCGTTCCAGTTGGTGATCACCCCTGCGGAAAAGCCGCTCACGGTTGAACTGGCAATCTCTGATCTTCGCGGACCGCAGCCATTCAGCACCCGCCAATGGACCTGCCATCGCATGGCCTATGTGGATGTCCCCGCCCAGTTCATCGGCGTGCCTTACGGGCGCCCGGGCCTGAATCCTGATCCGCTTCCCCGGGGTAATATCCTCAAAGCAACCAAAGGCAAGAACGCGGTGTTCTGGGTTACGGTGTCAGTGCCTCCTGGCTGCAAGCCGGGAATCTACCAGGGTCTGATGACGTTACGCGGTGACGTGGCCTGTGAGGTTCCTTTACGTTTGCGGGTCCGGGGATTCTCGCTGCCCGAAAGGCCGACCATTTGCTCGCCGGCGGTTTACCGGGAATCCTTGGCAGCAATATGCTGAGTCAGTGTATGCATAA
>CAVXFA010000108.1:0-22973 GCA_963760605.1 uncultured delta proteobacterium
TGATGCTTTATATTAAAATCATGGGCATCGGTTTTTATCTGCGTCCAAAATTTTTTTGAATTTAGCCAAAAAGATTTACCGCCCCCAATTCCCGCAAAGCCTCAACCACCTCGCAGAGCGGCAATCCCACCACATTCGTGTAAGAACCATGGACCTCCTGCACCATAAAGGCTGCCTTCCCCTGAATCGCATACCCGCCCGCTTTATCGAAGGGCTCGCCGGTGTTAATATACCAGCGGATTTCCTCTGCGGTCAGGGCCTTGAATTTCACCCGGGAGATCACCATCCCTTCCCGTTTCTCCGCAGATGGACACCTTAATATGCAATAACCTGTAAGCACTCCATGCTCGCGCCGGCTGAGGCTCCTTAGCATTTCCTCTGCCTCTCGGCGATCCTGGGGCTTTCCCAGGATCTTGCCATCGATCTCCACCACCGTGTCCGCGGCCAAAACCCAGCGACCCTGATGTTGCTCGGCCACATCCAGCGCCTTCGTTCGGGCCACCCGGCGGACATGTTCTGCGGGCGATTCTCCCTGCACAAATCTTTCCTCCGCCTGGCTGGGAATGATTTCTAAAGGGATGGACGCCAGCCTAAGGAGTTCCTGTCTGCGGGGAGAGGCCGATGCTAAAATTAGAGGAAGTTTGCCTGCGGGCCCCATGATGCTGTGACCTCAAAAAATTGTTGAATGTCCCTTGGACAATCGAGAGGGAAAAAAGTAGAATAGATTGTATCCATTTAGCGTTTTGAAAAGAACTACTCATTTCATTGAAAAATGAAAAGTGCAAAATGAACAAGGAGCGTCTCATGAGTTACCACGAGCTTAACATTCGCACCCATAGTCGAACGGAGCTGATCGATATCACGACCCAGGTAGCCAAGTTCGTCCAGCAGAGCAAGGTGCAAAGCGGTTTGTTGACCCTCTTCGTTCCCCATACAACCGCCGCCGTGACCATCAACGAAAACGCGGACCCTAGCGTTCAGCACGACATCCTCTCTGAACTCAACCGCCTCATTCCTTTTACGGGCCCCTACCAGCATAGGGAGGGAAATTCAGCCGCCCATGTCAAATCCACCCTGGTGGGTCCTTCCCAGAACGTATTCATCGAGGAGGGACATATGGTTCTGGGAACCTGGCAGGGCTTGTATTTCTGTGAATTTGACGGCCCGCGCTCTCGGAAAGTCTGGGTCAAGATCATCCCGGCATAAAATTTCATGCAGAGACCAGCAGCGCTCAGCCCTCAGCAACAAAGGAAATTAATTCTCCGGCAGAAAAAAAGTTTTCTGAAAGCTGAGCGGCTGACGCATGAAAGCCTTACTATTCATCCAAGTCCAGCCTCTCATACCCTTCCTCAGAGAGTTCTGAAATAAATCGCGAGGGGCGCTGGATCACTGCCCTTCCTCCCCGCTCAGCGGCAAACCTCGGATAGCAGAGATAAAGTTCATCCCGGGCGCGAGTGACGGCCACGTAGAAAAGCCTGCGCTCCTCTTCTTCTCCATCCCCCCCGGACTCTGCCAGGCTGCGCAAGGAGGGAAATCGTCCCTCGGCCAGCCAGATGATGAAAACCACTGACCATTCCAACCCTTTCGCCTGATGCACGGAGCTGAGAGTGATCATTCCCTTCCCATTCTCTCCCCGAACGGAGGTAGTTTCTCCCTCCATAGAGGTGAGCAGGGCCAGCTCGCTCAAGAAATCCTGACAGGATGAATATTGGCCGGCAAAGGCGGCTAGCTGTCGCAGGTCATCGGCTCGCGATTCATAGTTGGGATATCTGGATTGGAGATACGCCTCATATCCCTCCTTCATGACCAGCTCGATCATCCCCCCCGGATCGGAGGTCATCTTCGGATCGCGGAGTCTGGCCAACAAGCGGCTGAACAACTTCCAGTTTTCCCGCCCCCCTGCGGGAATTTTCTGCAGCACCTCTTTGGCATCCACCCCCACCCGGGGGTCCGAAGCACCCGCGGAAATCATCCGCCATATTTTCTCAGCCGTGGCCTTTCCGATCCGGGGATAGAGCAGGAGAACGCGCTTCCAGGCCAGTTCGTCAAGGGGGTTGCAGATGATCTTCAGGTAGGCGCTCACGTCTTTGATGTGGGCTTGCTCGAAGAACCGCAGACCGGACCGTACTTCAAACGGGATTCCCCTTCGGGTCAACTCCATCTGCAATTCCATGGAATGATAATGGGCCCGGTAGAGGACAGCGACCTGGGAAAGCGGAATTCCCCCTTCGTGGATCTCCGCCACCCTTTGGGCCACAAAAGAGGCTTGCTCCATGATGTCCTGGGCGGGGACCAAGGAAGGCATGAGTCCGGCCGGGCGGACGGTTCGCAATTCCTTGGAAAATTGGAACCGGTTGTGGATGATGCTGGTATTGGCCAGATCTAAGATTTGGGGCGTGGACCGGTAATTGACCTCCAGTTTGAAGATCTTAGCCGCCGGATAACGCTCCGGGAAGGTCAGGATATTGGCGAAGTTCGCGCCCCGGAAAGAATAGATCGATTGGGAATCATCCCCCACCACCATGATGTTTCCATGTCGCTTCCGCCAGAAGGTCCACGATATCCGCCTGGATGAGATTTGTGTCCTGGTATTCGTCGACTAAAATATGCTGGAATTGTTCACTGTAGCGCGCCCGCACTTCCGGGTGCTCCCGGAGGAGCGTTTCCCAGTAGAAGAGCAGGTCGTCAAAATCCATGGCATTGAGTTCCCGCTTCCGATTTCGGTAACGCTCGCTCACAGCTCGGATGTCATCTAAAAGGTCATAGAAAAAGGGATATCGATCCAAGACCAGCTCATCGATGGGCCGCCGGGTGTTTACCGCCATGCCCACTAGATTCTCCAAAACTTCTCCTCTGGGAAACCGGGACCCTTTGGGGTTGATCTTCAGGTCGGCGATGCAGGCTTCCATCAGGTTTTTAGCATCCTCCCGGTCGAAAATCGTAAAATTGGGATGATAACCCACCAGGGGAGCATGACGGCGGAGGATGCGGTTCCCGATATGATGAAAGGTCCCGCCCCATACTCTTCCCCCTACTCCACCCGCAGCGGGCACGAGGAGTTCCACCCGGTGGAGCATCTCTCGGGCAGCCTTATTGGTGAAGGTGACCAGCAGAATACCTGAAGGGTCAACCCCGGACTCGATCAAATAGGCCACCCGGTAAGTCACGACCCGAGTTTTCCCGCTTCCGGCGCCGGCAATAACCAATAGCGGTCCCCCGGCAGCCTTGACCACGGCCAATTGCTGGTGATTTAATTCCCTTTCATAGTCCAGCAAAAAATGGAACTTGGCCGGAGGCGTTGGCATCGCGATTCCTTACCCCTTTGCCGGTCTTAAATTCTGAATTCTGTCTTCTGGCAAATTCTTCGAAACAATTCCTCGAACCCGGGAAATGCCCTGCCAAACTCCTCCGCCCCATGGTGGGTCAGGCAATGTTCCAGCATCTGGCTGGCCACGAAATACCCCAGGCGGGGAGGAAGTCCGGCATCTGGATCCCCCGGCCCAAAAAAAATGGGCACAAGTTTTTCTGAAGCCAAATCCGCTCCGGCCAATTCTAATAGGATCTCCCGGTTCTCCCGACACCACTGCAGCCGTTCTGGCGTCAGGAAGAGGTGCCGGTGCAGCGGGATCTCTGGGTAAACAAGCTCGGTAAAAAGCACAGAAAGCCCTTCGGCCAAAATGGCCAAGAAGAGGGTCCGTTCTCCGGGCGGGAAAAAATTTTTGAGGAGGGAACGCTGGACGCAGTGGCAATATTCATGGGATACCAGGAGGGGAAGGGCCTTGAAGTCTTTAAAGCGTTCCATTCCCAGGACGATAGAAGGCGACCCTTCGACTTCTAGGGTCAGTCCATCGGCGCTGAAGAAACCAACGACCAGATACACCGCAGGTTCTGGAAAAAGGGGAAGAGCCAACTGGCATCTATGGAGAGCTTCTTCAGCCAGAGGAACTGGATCCTGCGATTGGATCAATGACCTGAGCAGGCTATAGTCCCCCTCTTTGATCTGCCTGACCCGCTCCCTAATTTGCTTTAGATCAAAGTGATTGAAAGTCTGCCAGTAGGCCTCAAAAAATTTATCATGGGGTTGGAGATAAAGGCGCTGATAGTTCGCCCAGGGGTCGTCTTCCTGAAATTGATTTAAGAACTTGAAAAAATCGAGATACAAAGGTTTAACACTCATCGGAAGTGCCTAAAGTTCACTAAAGTGCCCAGAGTGCATTAAAGTTATTCAGATAAAATCTCTAAAGATATTTTTGAGAAAGGGACCAAAAAAAGGCTAAAAGGCCGGTAAAAATAAAACTTCCGTCCACCACCCATTCGAATAAGAACCCTCTTCCCAGGATCCGTTGCCGGTAAAGCCAGTAATAGAAGGCTACATACCCCAAGGAAATGAGTAGCGCGGAGGCGACGGGAGTAGCCCATTCCATAGGACTGGCCACGGTCAGCAACCCCCCCAAAAAAATGAGCAGCCCAACAACCAAAATTTCGGCTCCCCGTCTACCCAGAACAATGGGGATGGTCTCCTTGCTAACCATCAGATCTCCCTGGATGTCCTTAAAATCATAGAGCGTTGACCGGACGAAGACCAAAGTTACGCTGAAAAGAAAGGCCACCCCCGTCCCGGGTAGAACCCCTGCCCCCGAGGAAAGGGCTGGGAGCAGCGAGGTCACGATCCCCCACGCTAAGGCTACAAAGAGTGTTTTCGATCCGGGAATATCTCTGAGCCTCTGGTAGCGGGCCCCCCTACCAGGACCGCGGGGAAAAATTCGCAGGTTATAAATCATTCCCAATCCCGAGATAGCCAGGAGAAGAAAGAAAGGAAGGGTCCCCTGGAACCAGGCCAGGGTCAGAGCCAGGCCTGCGAAAGATATTCCGGCGGCAATCATCCATGAACCCCAGCTCTCATAGAACTCCATCCGGCCGGGCTGGTTGTATCTCTCAGAGGCCTTATCCGTTAAACGATTGAGGACATGCATGGAAAAAACATAGAAGGAAGCTACCATCACCCAGGAAAGCTTCGGCTGCAATCCCTGGATCAAAACGCTGGCGTAAGTTAAACAGCCGGCCCCAAAAGCCAGTAGGATATAACTGATGGCTGCAAGCCTGCCCAAACTTTCTAAGTAATAACCCACCCCTTTATGCAGGTTCAGGCCCTTCAGCCGATCCACCACTTTCAGGATCAGCCAGTTGGGCGTGGAAGCCCCGGCCGTGACGCCAACGACGGAATACCGGTAAAGCTCTTCCAGGTCCAGGTCCTTTTCTGTCTCTACGTGGAAGGTGGGAATCCCCGCTTCTTCCGAAATCTTCGCCAGGCGACGCGTATTTCCGCTCTCCTTCCCCCCAACGACAACCATGGCCTCCACCTTCCTCGCCAGGGCTAAAACCTCCTCTTGCCGCCGGTGGGTGGAGTCGCAGATGGTGTTAAACACCTTGGCCCCCGGAAACCTTTTCTGAATCGCCTCGGCAAATTCCTGGAACCGGCTCTGATCCTGAGTAGTCTGGGCAACCAGGCAGACCTTCTCCAGCGGGGGAATTGATTTTACCTCCTCCAGAGTATTGATTACGTATCCCTTTCCATTCGTGTATCCAAGCAAACCGATGACCTCAGCGTGATTCTTTTCGCCCACAATTACCGTCGAGTACCCATCTTTGGCGTACCGGTTGATGATTCCCTGAACTTTGCCCACATGTGGGCAGGTGGCATTCAGGATGCGCACACCAGAGTCTTTAAGCTTCTGCCGCTCATCCGGGCCCACTCCATGAGCGCGGATGATTATCGTGACGGGAGCCTCTTCCCCCGGGCAAGAAACACAAGCGCCGACTCCCTCGCCGCCGAGCGCCCTTACCCCCTTCCTTTCGAGGATTTCCAGAACCTGGGGGTTGTGAATGAGTGGTCCATAAGTATAGATGGGGCCGTCTTTCTTCATGGCGGCTTCCAGGGCCATGTCCATGGCTCGGCGGACTCCCATGCAAAAGCCAGCATTTTTCGCCAATTTTACCCGCGCCATTTCTGCATTTCACCTACGCCTCAAGGAACCCTTTGGCCCAGCATCCATCTTTGTGCTCAAAACTTAGCAGAAGGAAAGGCCTTCCCGCAAACCGCAAATTGAAAACGGAGAATTTTTGGCTCCCTGCAAGGATTATGAAAAAAGTGTAGTGGAATTGTGAAAGGGTGTCAATACGTCTAGACCCTGATTGGATCAGCCCTCTTATTCAAATACCCTTACAGATTTTGATTCAGGCCGCAATCTCGGCCTGGGCGGCAGAGCCCGGCGGTTGCCGAAAAAGAGAGGGAAAGCCGGGATCAAGCATAAATTCGCTGCTGATTATGCCGATAGCATCTAATAGCCAAGGGGAAATGGCGGGTATCGCCTATGCTCTTTAAAAAGATGGTTTATTGCTGGCAATTTCCTGTCTAGAAAATGTGTTGACAAGACTTAGCCGGTGGGTAAAATTAGTCAATCTCCCTTAGAAAACGGAAAGGTCGCAGCCAAATGCCGGCCATCCAAAGAAACAGGAAAAAAAGATTCTCCACCATTCCTTTTCGGGCCATCTTCTGGTCCCAGGAACTTTCATTTTTTCTAAACCTTTCCCGAGAAATCTTGGAGGGTCTCGACCTGGATGGTGTTCTTCGGGAAGTTGTTGAAAAAGCTCCTCTTTTTTTAAAAGCGGACGGTTGTATTCTCTATCTCCTCAATGAAAAAGAAAATCTGCTGGAACTGGTCCGAAAATATAATGTGGGCCGGGGCTTTTCAACGCCGCTGAATCCAGAAGAACGAAATGTCGGCACCATCCTGCGAGGGGAAAAGGCCACGGTGGTGCCGAATATCGCCAAAGACCCTTCTTTTGTGTGGCACGAGGAAGCCAAAAAGGAAGGGTTCATCTCAGCAATTTGCGCTCCCCTGCGAGCGGAAAAACCCATCGGATTCCTGACGCTTCTAAGCCGCAAGAGCCGACGGTACGAAACAAAGGAGGCTTTCCTCCTCGGAACTTTAGCCGCCCAGGTAGCGGCAGTTATCGAGAATGCCCGTAACCAAGAAAAAATCAAAAAGCAACTAGATGAGGTTTCCCTTTCATGGCAAAACGAAAAGAAGACCAAAGATTTCTTGGAAGATATTGTCAATCGCCTTTTTGACCCCATCCTGGTCACCGATATCCACGGAAAGATGACCTTTGTCAGCAAGGGGGTGGAAGAATTATTCGGCTATTCCCAGGATGAGCTTCTGGGGAAAAGAATCTCCGATTATTACGCTGGAGGAAGAGAAGAGGCCAAGAAGATCATGAAGATCCTTCTTGAGGAGAACAGGTTGCGGAATTATGAGACAGAATTTATGAGTAATAGGGGAGAGCCTCTTTCTTTCATCCTCTCCGCTTCTCTTCTGCGAGATGCCGGGGGAAACCCCGTAGGAACTTTGGGCGTGGGGAAGAACATCACAGAATACAAGAAACTCGTCAACCACATCACCCGCACAGAAAATAGCTATCAGAAGCTGTTCGAAGCGGTGAATGACGCCATCTTCTCCCTGAATCGTGAAGGCCATTTCACCACTTTTAATCGCATGTTCTTGAAGATGACCGGCTATACAGACAAAGAAATCAGAAGTTTTCATTTCTCCCGGATCATCCATCCGGAAGACCTCCCCATTATGATGAATGACCACCAAAAGTTCATGCGCGGGGAACATGCTCCGGAGCGAAACACCTTCCGGATAATCAATAAAGAGGAAAGGGTCATCTACGTAGAAGGAAACTTCCGGCGCCTGGAAGAAAAAAATGAAGTGGTGGGGCTTTTGGCCGTTCTTCGCGATGTCACCGAGAAAATCAAATTGGAGAAGGAACTTCTGGAACTTTCCATCACCGACGGCCTGACCGGCCTGCACAACCAGAGACATTTCTTTAAGGAGCTGGATCGAGAAATGGAAAGGGCCAAGCGCCAGCGAACCAACCTCAGTCTTCTGCTCTTCGACCTGGATGATTTTAAAGCCTACAATGACCTCAACGGTCATCTGGAGGGGGATAAGGTCCTGAAAAGCGTGGCTGAGGCTGTGCTCCAATCCATCCGGAGGATGGATTCAGCCTATCGTTACGGGGGCGACGAATTCACCGTGGTCTTGCCGGGGGCCAGCAAAGAAGAAGCAGTCCAGGTCGCCGAGCGAATTAAAAAATCCTTCAAACCCATGCCCTACCTGCAGCAGATCGACCTCTCCATCGGCCTGGTGCAGTTTGACCCGCAATATGACCTGACCGCCTTCATCCAGCACGCCGACGAGGCGATGTATTCTGCCAAGAAATTGGGTGGAAACCAGATCTTCATCTACCATGTAAATGAGTAAGGTTTCGGACGGGGAAGCCCTGATGGAAGGAGAAAAGGCCCTTGAAATCAAGGCGCCAGCCTTTTTCTGGCGAATGGACGAATTATTCTCCACATAGGATTGAGGAAAGGGAGAGAGAAGTGAGCAGGCAGGGCCATTTCAAACCCTGCATTTGATTTCTTTCCTAATTTTTCATGGCCGTTTGGCCACCCGCGAACCATGAAAATCCCCCCTTGCCCCCCTTTAGCAAAGGGGGGGTGGGGGGGATTTAGGGTATTTTCTACGTAATCGATACCTTTTAGAAGACTATGGGGCTAATGTGTCATTGACAGAGCCATCGACATTGATTATGTAAGTGCCATTTAAATTAACGTGTCGGCCCGTCACATCGCCACCCGGGGCAACAACGACTATAACCCCAGCAGATAATCTAGCCGCTAGATAATTGACCATTTGGCCTGGCCCGGTGCAGGTCTCAGGGGGTGGAGTACCCGTAACGTTTTCAGCAATCCATGCCTGCACCGCAGTGTGGACGTTTTTCGTATCGCACCGAGTGGTGACCATAAAACCTCTTACCCGATATAGATTATACTGGGGTATGGCAATGGCCGTTAAGATCCCGATGACGGCTGTTACGATCATTAATTCGACCAACGTAAAGCCTTTTGGGTTTCGATGAAATTTCCTAGACATTGCCCTTTGCCATTACCTGCGCGGAGAAGCTAAAGCCAGGAACCCCATGAAATGCATCTAATTGTTTAAAGATACTTTTCCATCCTTCTGGAAACTTTGATTCGTCAAACTCATATATGCTGATGGTTTGATTACCCGCTCCCACGGCATCATTGATATAGGGTCCCCTTACAGTTATGTATTCAGGCAAAGAGGGCAACTCATTAATTTGCCTAGCGTAATCCCTAATGCTTTTCAGGGGGATTGAAAAAATACATTTGATAATCATTTTTAATCTCCTTCATTGATGGATGAGTACTTTTTGCCTAATTCTTTTCAGCTCAATCAACGCTATACGTCTAGGCAATATATCGATTAGTATAAAGGCAAAAATTGAGCCAATTTTTTAATAACCTTTAACAGACGAATCTCATTAGTTTTTTGAAAATTTCCTTCGTTATCACCTCAAAAAAAATGGAAAAGAATTTCACTTTTTTCCTGATTTTTTTCACTTTGCTCTGGAAGACCAGTAAAATCAGGCCTTGTCTGCCATTGATAGCGCAACTTAACCTAAATTTGGATGCTGTGAGGACATATAAGAATCTAACGGAAATTTAGTCCACAAAAAAGGTGGAAAGCGCTAACCAAGGATGATATGAGAAGAAGGGAATTAATAAGAATATCAAATAGCAATCTCAGACTCTTTCCTTTTTTCCTTCTTACCATTCCTACTAAAAACGGAAACAGAATCAGGGGTGCTAAACGCAGAATTTTTTTCCTAGACATTATGCCTCCAAACATTGATTTAGCCCGGTGCGCCCCCACTACAGGGAGGCAAGGTAGTCCAGTAACTCTTTGGGGGGCGAAATGAGTTTTACCCCCATCCCGCAGCGCTCATTGTTAATCAGGAGGCCAGGTATCTTCTTAGCATGGCGCACGATGGCCGGGACAGTATATGGACCATTGGGCGTGGAGATCTCTATCATCAGCTTAGTGTCTGGGGGGTAGACGGGGTGGATGGTGGAGATAAACAATCCCTGGGTGGAAATTTGTATCCCTGTGGCCCTATTTGCTGGGGCCTCTAGCCCGAAACGCAGAAAAACTCTCTTGAACTTCCTTGCTTCTGTCCGGTTGTTTCTTTGATCTTTCATGAGTTTGTCCCCCCTAAGGCTTAGCGGCTTAGGGAGACTGCTCCCGGGCAAGATTGAATAGACTTCCCGTTGCTTTCTGAGAATTACTAAGGAGTCCATAATTGACCACACATATTCTTCCAAAATCTCCCCTGGCCCCTCTTTTCTAAAGAGGGGAAATTCCTCCCTTTTGTAAAGGGAGGGAAGGAGGGATTTCGTCTTCCGTGTCTATATAATTATGGACTGACTAATAAATCATTTCACCTGTCTATCTTCTGTTGCTCCGACCACTTTTTTTCTTTTTTCCTTCCCCTTCTTCCTGGAGCTTTCGGATCGAAGCCTCAATGGAATTGAAGCGATCATCCAGGAGGTCCAGTGCTTGCCGAAGAGTCATATTCGGCTTCCACTTGATAAAGGAGATTTTGACTCGTCGGCACTTCACTACCTGTGCCCAGATCTCAAAAACCAGGTCTGGGTCATATTTCTTTGTCAACTGGGAGAACTTCTCCTTCAGTGCGGCATCGAACATCTTATCCATTAGCTTTTTCCTGGAATGATCTTTCAACTCGTCCTCATCCTCCTTTTTTAAGAAGCTTAGGATTGCCCATCGTTAATCTTGCGGGTATGAAGTCAAATCGAGAAGGGGAGCGAATTCATGATAGATTCCTGAGTTACTCTTTCTCGATTTTTCCTTCTCTCCGGCAGCACTACAATGGAAAGGCCCCCCTCTTTTTCATCATGCCGGTAGAATTCATAGGCTGTCATACTCAAATCCTCTACCCAATCCCATTTTTAAACTTTCCCCTCAGTCCTAAAAGACCGACTAGCCCTGAGACTATAGTGAACGACAAAAGAAAGAGGGCATTAATTGTTCGGCATTCTACGGACAAATCCCCCCCACCCCCCTTTATCAAAGGGGGGCAAGAGGGGATTTAAGCTGGGAATTTTTAAGTTCCATCAGAGTCGATCTAATGTCAACTTATTTATGTCCTTCCATATAATAGGAGCATGGTAGAGGGTAAGGTCAAATGCATTTACTCTAAAATTTGCAATTCGTATGCCAATAATCTTAATTATTATTACCATATATTATAACAAAGGATTTCTGAAACCGATTTTCTAATAAGAGACCAAAAGTACAAGAAATTTTCTCAAAAGTCCTGAATTACTGGGATAAGAAATGCGAAAAAGTTTACCTCCCTTTTAAAGCCGGTGGGGAGGTTTTAAATGAATCCTTGGCTATTGTGACTAATTTTTCATGGCCGTTTGGCCACCCGCGAGCTATGAAAATCCCCCCTTGCCCCCCTTTAGTAAAGGGGGGGTGGGGGGATTTAGGGTATTTTCTACATAATTGCGAATGGGTGAGTAATAACTTACCAAGCGCTCCTGAAGGGCGTAAGCCGCTCTTCTCTCAGTCTTTGGGGTAGGGGGGGAAGGGGAATCTCTGCAATTCCCCCTCCCCATGGGGGAAGAGATTGTTGGGGGGAAGAAGAACCGCACAAAACTCAAGTCTTACTGCATACGTCCATCTCTCCAATGAAGGACCTGGGAAGATGGGACCGTCTGGGTCAAGCGTGTATTGAGGGGCGAAGAACCGAGTTGAGCACTTGTTTCTATAGTTGTGTTCGTTCCTCCTCCTCCGCTGAGGGAGAGATAGACGTCTGTAGGATTACCGGCCACGGGGCTCTGCGAGACCACGGGCGATTTGGCAACCCCGCCACCTAACGCCACGCTCCTGTTTCCCCCGGCCTTGCTGCTGGAGTTGCTGGGTGCCGAACATACACCCGCACCCGGGTCGTAGGTGATGCCACCAATCGTTATGCTGGTCATCGCTATGGCATATAACTGAGAGGTTCCGCTCTGGTTGTTGCAGGGATCGCTTGAGGACGCGGGCGTGTAAGTGGTGAACAGGGCGATTCCCCCGAAGACATCGGAATCAAACATGATCTTCTCTCCCGAGCCCGAAAGAGTAATGTACCAGCCCTGGCTCGTGCCGTTATAATTCGTCTGCGCCGTGGATATATCCTGCAGGTTATTAATATTCCACGTGCTCGTGCGGTCATTGTCTTTTACGGCGAAGAAATGGTCCGATCCGGTGGTGCTCTTCGGGTTTTCTCTATCCCCCGTCCCCCAGAAGACCCACAGCGAACCCGATCCTTGGGCTACAGTGGTCGCTGTATAGATCGGCCGGACGACCCCAGTGCCAACCGATGAATCGAAGAACTTGCCTCCAGCCCAGGTGCCGGAGGTATTGCTGCAGGAAGAGGAATCACTCTTGGTGCAAAACTTGAACCTCCAAATGCTCCCGTTCAGATCCCCCACGTAGGCCGTGTCGATAAACCCGTCTTGATCCGTATCCACGATCGCCGGAGAAGCCGGAATGTATGTCATACTGGAATTATTGGCGCTGGTATAGCTCCACAGAATATTCCCATTGCTTAAATCCACCACAAAGAAGCCCTTGCCGCTCGTCGTCCCCGTCGAATACCCACCCCCGATAAATCCCACCCACTTCTCATTCCCATTATTCTTCACCTTCCCGATGGCCATCCTGCTCCACGGCTCACCCAGATACGGCAGACTTGCCGTTAGGTTTGGGGACGAATCGGCATTGACCCGCCACATATAACCCGGACGGCTCGCAGCCGTAGTGGTTACATCCAGGGCGTAGTAGCCGCAATAATACTTATAGGTAGTCGTATAGGTCTTGTTGAATCGCCGAATCACAATACTGGGAACTACTCCACAAGTAGTTGGTATTGCTGGCGTTGTTCGTCTGGTCCCGAACGCCTCTGCCTTCCCCAAAAACCAGCAAGGTCTTCCAGTCACTCTCAGCTTTGCTTGTTCCACCTCCCGTTCCCAGCCAGACATCGGCGACCGTGATCGCTCCATCCGCGAAGTAGGTATGCACCTGGCTAATCGGAGCCGGATCGGTCGCATGGTAAAGATACTGCAGTTTTTGCTGGAGGTTGGGGGGAATAAAACTCCATTGTTCGGTTCCGTCCGTCGAGGCAGCCTGGAAAGCGTGGAGCTGTCCGTCATTGGCTCCCACCACCAAGAGTCTCTGGCGGCTTTGATTGTCGGTGCGAAAACCCGCAAAGGCCTGCGGAGAACTGGTATCAAGGGGATCCGTGTAATAAGCGGAAGGGCTCCCGATAACTATCGGGTTGGAGTTAAAGATGTCGCCCAATCTCCAGTTATCGGGGGTGGATGAACCCAGGACGTATGTGACGATATTCGTGGCTTGGGTTCCGGTGCCGACCCCCAACCACACCTTAAGCTGTCCCGGGGGGTTGTCCATCCCGAGGTCTTGGAAAGAACCCCCTCGATAAGTAAAAACATTCCTGGCGGAGCTGGATAGATTTCTGGTTTTCAACGTCTGTCCCGCTTCCCATACCACGCTGCCCGGGCTGCCGTCAGAATTAAGATTGTATTTTTTCAGATAACCATCCCAGAAGGGGTCATTCCTCGGCATGAAGGAAGCCTCATAAAGGTAATTCTCGCTCGACGTCCGCGATGCGGCTACCGAAGTGACGGAGAAGGAATAAGTGGCCTGGCGAATCGTATTAATTGCCTGGGTCAAGGCTGCTACAAGACCAGCGGGGTCGCTCGCCACAAAAGCATATCCGGATAGATTTGCATTTCCTGGATCATTGGTTGATCCCTCATTACAAGGATTTGTGGAAGGGGTAATCGCACTGGTACTACCCGATTGTGTAGCTCCCGGATTCAATGTCCCGCCATAATAGGCCATCCAGTTGACGGTATTCACATCCACGGAAGCGAGGTCTCCTGCAAAGCCGATTACGAAGAGCTTGTATCCCGCCTGAGCCAAGGCATATGCTTTGGCCACGGAGGCTTTTCTGTTCTTATAAAGGTTGCTTGTGGCTCCACAGGCATTGGTATCCGCACCATCTGTAATAAAGATGGCAAATTTCTGGCGGCAGGATGCTGCGGTATCACCGGTTTTACTAGCAGTCAAGTAGCTGGTTGCCTCCACCAGGGTGGCCGCGAGCGGAGTGCCCGAACAATGCACGAGTGTTTCGCCGTTTACCGCATTCCAAACGGAAGAATAATCCGTGGTTAGTCCAGCCACTAATTTAATGCACCCGGTGCTGTAATTTCCGTCGTCTTCACCCGAGCAGCCTAAAAAATGCATATATCCAAATCGAATCCCGAGGAGATTGTAGTCCGCGCTATTAATCGTTCCATTTCCATCAGCGTCGAGGATCGAGAATATTGTTCTTTTTGCAATTGACAATTTGTCGCAATTCACCGGATGTCCACTCGGTGCGGTGACTGAGTAAGCGTCGCCGCAGTTTTCGTTCTCAACACAGGAGGCTGGGATATAGAAGGGACCTGTGCAAGCTGTCGTATCTCCGAACTTACCGCCGTTGTAAATGCTTTGAGCACATAAACTGGTGCCACTCTGTTGAGTGTTATAATAGGGTCCTGCGTAACTGGGGATTCCTGGGTTTTTATAACACTGTGTTACGCTAGGGCACGTGCTTGAGTATAAATTCTGCCCCGCGGCGGTCCAGCCCATGCTTCCCGAAATATCAAGAATGATCAGGGCATCGGGATTGACCGAAGGCAGAAAGATATCCGTTTCATCCCCGGAACAAACACCGGGAATGAAAATGAAATAACAGATGGCCAAAGTCCATAAAATCTTTTTCATCTTACCCACGGCTCTCCTCCTCACCGGTATATCGTGGAAATATCCACCGGCCCGTATCCAATGCCTACATCAACTTGCACAGTACTGTTATACCCTGTATTCGTCCCACTAACCCGGGCCAAAAACCTCTGCCGCCCCCACGTCTCCCCTCCCCCAATCGCATACCCGGAAAGAGGCACCGCCACAGGCCCCGTCTTCGGAGGCCACGTCCCATCCGCATTCGCTGGCCCAATATCATACTTGGTGTTAGGATCCCCCGTAGAAGTGGCATTCACCACCACCCCACTCTTCACCGCGTTACTCGGATTGGACGGGGCAAAATTCAGCGTCAACCAATGAATCCCACTCTCCGCCGCTGAAAACGCCTTGCGCTCACCAACCGTCCGGGAACTCACCCGCACATCCTGCGTGGTCACACTAAATACCAACATCCCCAAAGCAGTCAAAATCCATATCGCCAGAAGCGCCGCAATGAGCGCAAAACCCTCCTCCACCTTCCTCCCACAAACCATCCTTCTCCTCCCAAAATCTAACCACAAATAACGCAGCGTAACCGCAACCAAAAAATTAGACTCGCCTTCAAACTCCCCCTTTGACAAAGGGGGATTCAGGGGGATTTCCCCAACTTTCAAATCCCCCCTGCCCCCCTTTGAAAAGGGGGGGTGGGGGCATTTCTCCGTGATCTGGTCTAATATCTTCTCCTCATTAATTGATCGCATGGTTCCTCACCAAAACACTGGTAGAATAAATCATCTGCCGGTACTGATTCGTACTCGGATCTTTTTCTTCCGTCTCCACGGCCAAGGTAATGTCCAGTCTTCTTATATTAGGTATGTTAGCCGGCGTTGTATCCGGGTAAAGCTCGGTCCCGCCACTATCGTAATATCGAAATACCGCCGCATTGCCCGCCCCATTGTTTATACCCATCGAACTATTCTTGACCGTGACCGTTCTTGTCCCCGCCGGCGCCACACCCGCGTCCCCTCCCAAAAAGGGCTGCACCGTCCCGCAATTCGTACTCCGGGTTATATACTGATTTGGCCGCATCATAGGCATACCGGATCACCTCATTTTGATCCGCACCCCCTATACTCCCATTACCAAAACCATCACTCCCAATATCCATCTCCACCGTAATCGAGAGGGGCTTCGCCTCCTGAATCCCCTTATACGTCTGATTGCCAGCTATAATACAATCCTTACTAACATCCGACGGCACACTCGGACCCTGCAACCAAATCCCGGACGCAAAAAAGGATTGTAGGACGCCATGCCAATCTCCATGGCCATGATCTCCAACGCCGCCCGCACATCCTGCTGCGCCGCCACCTTCCTCTCCACCCCCGCCGATGACTTCTGCCCGGAGATCATCACAGCATAGATCGCCGACATCAAAACCCCCCCGATAAAAAGGGCCAAGATAATCTCCACTATAGTAAACCCTGCGGCTCTCCCTAAATTTTTCATGGTCCTCACTGCCTAAAATACTCCTGCCTGGTGACATTCAGACTCTCGTTAATTCCCGGCAGCGTTCCCCGGCCAACTCACTTTTACCGTGATCTGCCAGGTATTGCCCCCAGGAGATCTGTTATGGTCCTATTTACCGTGAAGGCCACATCTCCCGTGCTTCGCCGTACCCTGCCCACCGGATAGACCGTGCTACTGGCCATTGGTGCCGGGATAGCGATGTTGGGGTTCATAATCTTTGCTTCCGTCGCCTGGAACTGAGCCAGCAAGATCCCCGAGGCCCTGCCCAAATAATCAGATTTCCCGATAACCTCCAGGCCGCCGGCTGTAAAGAGATCAGGGCGAAGATGCCAATCCCCAGCAGAAAAAGGGCGATACACACCTCAATCAAGCTGATGCCTTTTTTATTGGAGACTGTACTGAACATAAATCCTTCCCGCAGTGCCAATGGTAATTGTCGCCGTAGAGCTTCGGCCATTGGTGAGAGTGAGGGTCTTGTCTCCGGGCGGCGATGTCGTCCCCCGGGTCTGGAAGATAAGGGGGCTTGTCCCGAAGCTAACGCCCGTAATACGAATATCACTGGAAAAATACGCGGGGCTTTTCGGGTTCGCCAGCCCGGGAACTGTGTACCTGTTGTTGCCTTGATCGAAGACGATTGAATAATTTTGGTTTTCGGATATGGCCCTTCCTCTCATGCTGGCAAAATCCGAAATAATGCCCTTGGCGGCTGCTTTCAGGTTTCCGTTTATAGCCATTTTTCTAAACTGGGGAACAGCAATGGCGGCCACAATTGCAATAATGGCAAAGACCATCACCCCTTCCAGCATCGTAAAACCTTTTTGGTGGTTCATGCTTCCTTTCTCTCTGCCGTTTTCAATCATGGTCAAAATATCCGAAAGTATTTTTTATTTAAGGTCTCTGCAATATTCATTCCAAATTTATCTAAGCTGATACATTTCTCAACCGCTTACTCAGTTCAAAAGAAAATATTTTATAATTTCATGAAGTTTAATTCTATTTGGGTTCGCGAGATTAAATTCCTCTATTTTATGTCCCAAGCTTATCTGGGTATCTTCCTTACCCTTACTATTAATTTTTTTAAGAAAATATAAAAATTTTAAAT
The DNA here is from genome assembly GCA_963760605.1 of uncultured delta proteobacterium. Taxonomy (GTDB): domain Bacteria; phylum Desulfobacterota; class SM23-61; order SM23-61; family SM23-61; genus CAVXFA01. The sequence goes on from CAVXFA010000108.1 coordinate 17,383, forward strand.
ACCGCCCTCCTCCGATGCCGTTCTCCTTTTTTATTTAAAATGAAAATGAACATGGGTTCTTCCAGTAATGTTTGTGGTGATCTTGGCTGTAGAGCTTCTGCTATTGGTTAGAATCACAGTTCCGAATGATGTCGTTCCCCTTGGCTGGAATGTAATGGATGAACCTCCACCGAAATCGGCATTGGTTATCATTATATTATTTGCAAAGTACTCAGGGGTTTTAATCTGATTCATCCCAGTTCCTTGAATCATGTAGTTATTTCGGGCGACATCAAATTTGATTGAAAACTTTGTGTTTTCAGACATGGCCCTGCGCTTCAGGCTCGAAAAATCAGATATGATTTCCCTGGCTGCTGCCCTCAGGTTTCCGTTTGCCGCAAACCTTTGAAAAGATGGAATTGCCAGGGCGGTCATGATGATAAGAATGAAAATGGCAATTACACCCTCAACCAAGGTAAACCCCTTCTGGCTGTTCGTGCTTCCCTTTTTTCTTCTTGGAGTCATGGCCAGAACGTGAGGGAGTATATTTCTTGATCGGTCTTACCATCAGAAACTTCGATGGATTTTAACTAAGTGAGGGGAAAAAATCAACCGTAATCATCCTGCTATGCTTCGATTCCATACTCCTTCATCTTACTCAGCAGGGAAGGATGGCTGATTTCCAGTACCTTTGCCGCCTGGGAGCGGTTTCCTTTTGTCTTTTTCAAAGCTTTGCGGATCAACTCTTCTTCCAGGATTCGACTGGCCTTCTTGATAGAAAATTCCTCTCCCCAAAGATCCTTTTTCCAGGGGGGACTTTCTCCCAGAATCTCCGAAGGAAGAGAATCGGCCTCGATCTTTTTGCCCTGGGTCAGGATCATGGCCCGTTCAATGGTATTCTCCAGTTCTCGCACGTTTCCCGGCCAGGGATACTCCAACAGGCGGGCCAGCGCATCCTCGGCGATCCCCTCGGTCCCCAGCCGGTGCTGCTCATTATACTTATGGATGAAATGATCCACCAGGAGGGGAATGTCCTCTTTCCTTTCCCGCAGGGGGGGAAGATGCAAGGGAAGGACGTTCAAACGATAGAAGAGGTCCTCCCGGAATTTTCCTTCGGCCACGGCCCGGGAGAGGTCCTGAATGGTGGCGGCGATGATGCGCACATCGACGGACAAAGGACGTTCGCTCCCCAGCCGCTTCACCTCTCCCTCCTGCAGAGCCCGGAGAAGCTTCACTTGAGCGGAAAGGCTCGTCTCGCCCACTTCGTCCAAAAAAAGGGTCCCCTGATGGGCCAACTCAAAGCTTCCCCGCTTCTCCTTCTTGGCATCCGTGAAAGCCCCTTTTTCATGCCCGAAGAGCTCGCTTTCCAGAAGCGTTTCGGGAATGGCCCCGCAGTTTACGACCACAAACGGCTCATTGCTTCTCGGGCTGTTGTAATGAATGCACCGGGCCACCATCTCTTTTCCGGTCCCGCTCTCCCCGAGGATCAAGACCGAGGCTTTGTATTCGGAGATTTTCTTGATCGTCTCGAAGACTTGCAGCATCCTCGGGCTCTTGCCGACGATATTGCCAAAAGAATAATCCCGGCGCACTTCCTGGCGCAGGCGCAAATTCTCCTGCCGCAGATTTTCCCGCTCTTCGGCCTTGCGCAGGGTCAGCAGAATTTCGTCGGGCCTGAAAGGTTTGGAAATGTAGTCGTAAGCCCCCCGCTTCATGGCTTCCACGGCGGTGTCCAGGTTCCCGTAGGCGGACATCATGATCACCGTGGCCTCGACCTTCTTCTTTTTCAGCGCCTGCAGCAGGTCCAGCCCATCCATCTCGGGCATGACCACGTCCAAGAGGATGAAATCAAATGACTCAGATTCCACCAGAAGCAGGGCTTCACTTCCCTTCTCCGCGGCCTGAACTTCATAGCCCTCCCGCTTCAGGATCAGGGTAAGCATGTGGCGCATGGATTCTTCGTCATCAACGATCAGAATTTTTTTCCGTTCCATGTTTTTCCCCAAAAAAATGTCCACCGCAGAGCGCGCCCCCTCACCCCATCCCTCTCCCCCGCTCGGGGGAGAGGGATGGCTAACGGGCAAGCGCTAAGCGCTTAGCGAACTTCGGTCATCTTTGCGCTCTCCGCGGTGAAGAGAATTAAAAATGGGTAGTAAAATGATAAAAGTGGCACCCTCCCCCTCTTGGCTCTGCACGAGGAGGCGGCCCCCATAAGATTCTAAAATCCTGAGGCAGATGGCCAAGCCAAGCCCTGTCCCTTCGCCCGGAGGTTTGGTGGAATAAAAGGGATCGAAGATTTTGCCGATGGCTTCTTTGGGAATTCCCGGTCCGGTATCTTCCACTTCCACTCGAACCAAAGAAAGGACTTCACCCGGGAGAGGGACTGGAGAAGCTCACGCGAGCCCGGAGCAAGGAATAATCCACTCTGGGGGAATCCTCTTTCCTCCGCCGGGGGAATGCCTCCGTGAGTTCCGGGGTCTCCTCTGGCGGCAGACTCCGTGTAGCCACCCGCAGCTTTTTTTCCCTGCCCATCGTGGCCATATTAGAAGAAGTCATGGCATCCGCGGCATTCAGGAAAAGGTTGATCATCACCTGCTGGAGCTGATGGGGATCTCCTTTCCATTTTGGCAGGTCCTCCTGAAATTCCGTGATCACCCGAACTTGTTCCCAGACCTTCTTTTGATGAGAGAGAAGGGAAAGGGCGTTGGCGATCACGGCGTTTACATCCACCTCTTCCTCTCCCCCCCGGGAGGGACGCGAGAAGTCCAGGAGTTCGCGGACGATGCGCCGGATGCGCTCGGCCTCGTTTTCCGCTCGCTTCAGGATATCCCTTTCTTCCTCTTTCGGCAAGCCGCCTTTGGAAAGTAAATCCAGGTAACCCAGGATGGCCCCCGTTGGGTTTCCCACCTCATGGGCGACCCCCGCGGCCAGACGGCCGATGGAGGCTAATTTCTCCGAGCGGATCACCTCATTCTGAGCCCGGCGCAGCTCGCGGTTGACTTCTTCCAGAGATCGGATGTATTCTTCCATTTTCGCCCGGTCCTCCCGCAGCCGGGAAGCCATGTGGTTGAAAGAAGAAAACAGTTTGCCCACCTCATCCCCGCCTGCGGGCTCGCTCATGGAAGCTAAATTTCCCTCGGCAATCTTCTCGGACATCTGTACCAATTTCTTCAGGGGGTTGACGATCACCCGGGAGAGCAGAAAGCTTCCCACGACAACCAACAAAAAAGTGTCGAACAGGATGTAGAGGAAAATCGTGGCCTGAGAACGGGAATGGGTTTCGCGCAGGTCATCCAAGGAAAGCTCTCCGCGGAGCGCCCCCAGAGTCTTTCCCCGAACGATCAGAGGCGCGGAAAAAAGGAGCGGCCCCCTTTTCATCAACGAAAAAGATTCGTTTCCCCCGAGGCCATGCGCCAAAATTTTTCCCGTGGCCATGGCTTTATCCAAATTTACATCCCGTAAAATCCTGCCCACCCCCTCCGGGCGCGAATCCGCCACCACCCGAAACTCTCGGTTGACCACCAGGAAGTTGGAAAGGAGCTGGCTCTGAGCAAAGAGGGTTACCACTCGCTGCAAATTCTCCGGGGGATTTGGGCCTTCGGAGATCCTCAGGTTTTCAGGTCTCAAATCCTGGAGAAACCGCTGCAAAGAGGTCATCATCTGCTTCCCTCCCATGACCTTCTGCTGCAGCAGGTTGCGCTCCTCGACTTTGAGGAATAGAATTCCCACCAGGGTCACCATTCCCACCATCAACACAGTCAGGGTGAAAACGATCTCGGTGCGAATGCCCGGCCGAAAACTCCAAGCCATTTCTAATCTTTCTTTGCCACAGAGTTCACAGAGAACACAGAGTTATAAATAAATACATTTGACTCCATCAATGAATTTACTTTGACCAAAGTCTATCCACAATGGCCCTGTCTCTTCGGCCAAAAAATATACGATATCATTTTCCGTGCCCTCTGTGGCTAAAAAATCTAAAATCTTCCCCAGTTCAGATACCAATTAATCAATTCTGGGCCGAAGAAAACATAGGCCAGAGCCGAAAAGGCCAAAAAAGGGCCGAAGGGAATGGCGTAATGCCTTCCCTGTTTCTGGATGAGCATCATCCCTCCGCCGATCAAAGTGCCGGAAAGAGAGGCGAAGAAGAGGGTGAAAAGGATGGCCCTCCACCCCAGCCAGGCCCCGATCATCGCCAAGAGCTTCACATCCCCCCCGCCCATTCCTTCCCGCTTGGTTACGGTCTCATAAACGAAGGCCACTACATACAGGGACCCTCCTCCAGCGAGTAGGCCGATCAATGACTCTTTGACAGTCACCGCTGGCCCGAGTAGGGCCATCACGAACCCAATGGCAATCCCCGGAAGGGAGATCAAATCCGGGATAATCCGGTGGTCCAGATCAATGAAGGTGATCACGATCATAGCCGCCGAGAACACGAAGAAGGAGAAAAAGGTGAAGGAGAGAGTGAATTTTAGGAAGAGAGCTAAAGCCACCCCCCCGGTCAAGGCTTCGACCAAGGGGTAACGCCAGGAGAAATTTGCCCCGCAATGCCGGCATTTCCCTCTCAATAAGAGATAGCTCAACAAAGGGATGTTATCGTAAGACCGTATGGGCACCTGGCAATGCGGACAGAAAGAGCGGGGAGAAACAATGGAAAGATTCCGGGGCAGGCGATAAATACACACGTTCAAAAAGCTACCCACACAACTACCGACCCAAAAGATGAATAAGGCCATAAACCACAACGGGAACCTCCCTTCCATAACGCGATCTTCATCTCCCTCCGGGACCCTTCACCCCTCTTCTCTCGATCAAATGGTCATTCACCGAGGAGTCAGGAAGGGTCCCCTTGCTATCAGAACTAAGGAAAATTCCAAAAAGTTTTTATTAAATTTAACCCAGAAAATGCCGATTTTCACTATATAATGCCCGGATTGAACATTTCAAGTCAGTTTTCCCTTTTATCACTAAATCCTTGATCTCTAACATTTTTTCCAATATTTGTTGCATTTTTGAGAATCCAGTATAAAATTTCTTTTAACATGGGATCGGTATATTTCCAGCGTTTCTTTAAAGATAAACCCTCCAATCTCCTGATAATTTTCCTCTCTGCACTCTCTTTAAAACTGCTGATCTTTTTTCTGGTAACTGAACCGATCATCTTCAATAAATATCCTTATTTCGCCGAGCGGATCAGTAATGGGTTCGATATTGGGGAGAGGATTCTCGACCTTAGCCCTCTCTACCTTTACTTCAATGTCTTGATTTACAAAATCTACGGAAAAAATTGGGAAGCCCTGGCGGTCTTGCAAATCCTGATGGGAAGCTTGAACTGTCTTTTCATCTATTTCATCGGGGAAAAAATCTTTGGCAAGGCGGTGGGCTTCGTCGCCGCTCTCATCTTGCTGCTTTACGGAAACTTGACCTTGATTGAGCTGACCCTCGAACCTGAGGCTATTGTGTTATTTTTCAATTCCCTCCTCGTCCTGATCCTGATACAAATTCAAGCTGAAAGGGACCCCTGCCAAGGGTTTGGCAGAATGTTCTTAGCGGGTTTGCTGATTGGCCTGGCCACAATCACCAAGCCCAATGCGCTGCTCCTTTTGCCC
>CAVXFA010000109.1:0-52313 GCA_963760605.1 uncultured delta proteobacterium
AAAACTACTGATGGGTACGAAGTTCCCTGCCTCCCGGGTCTGAGGAGCATCTACCCCTTTGTCATTGACCGGCCGGCAGTAAAATAGGGGTCAAGGGTCCAAGGGGGGAAAATTCGGGCTAAGGGAAGGTAAGTCACCTCCGGAGCGAAGGACGCATCAGGGATGAAAAGAGTTCTTCCTCCTTGGCTTCCATTTTTCGTCGCTCGCCCGGGGAGCCCTCGTGGTCATAGCCCACAAGGTGGAGGAGGCCGTGAATCATCAGGAAAAGGACCTCTTCCTCGGGCTCCCCACCGACAGCCATGGCCTGACGCTTTGCCGTTTCTGCGCAGATGACCACATCTCCCAAAATCTTGGGATGGATTGCAGCGGGATCCCCCGCCGCCATGGGAAAAGCGATGACATTGGTGGGACGACGGCGGTGAAAATACTGACGATTTAACCGGGTGATCTCTTCATCGTCGACGAGGACGATGCTGACCTCATGCTTCTCATATCCCAAGGCGCTTAAGATCTTCCTCGCCGCCCTTTTTATCTTCCGGATGTCCATCGCGCACTGTTTTTGCCGGTTGCTTACGGAGATCCCCATTATTCTTCTTCTTTCCGGCGTTCTCTTTGGTCGCGTGAGCAGGGTATTCCACGCGCTGATGGTGGATACCGGCCAGGATCAGGTTGAAGCTCTTGGCAATCTGATGCAGGTCTTTCAGGGTCAGCTCGCACTCATCCAACTGCCCTTCCGTAAAAACGCCGTTGATAATCCGCTGCACCAGGCCCTGCAATCGGGAGGGGGTTGGTTGGAGAAGGCTCCGGGAGGCGGCTTCCACCGCGTCTGCCAGTAAAACCAGCCCCGCCTCTTTAGTCTGAGGCTTGGGTCCAGGATAACGGTAGGCTCCCTCCTCTACCTGCTCCATCTCCGGGTCCTCTCGATCCTTGGCCTTCTGGTAAAAGAAAGAGATCAGGCCCGTTCCGTGGTGCTGCTGAATGATGTTGCTGATCTTGCCCCCGAGCCTGTATTCGCGGGCCAGCTCCAGGCCGTCTTTCACATGGGAGACGAGGATCAGGCTGCTCAGGCTCGGGGCCAACTTGTCATGCCGGCTGACATGCGGGCCCTGGTTCTCCACAAAATAGAGCGGTTTGTTGATCTTGCCGATGTCGTGGTAATAGGCGCTCACCCGTGCCAAGAGAGGGTTGGCATTGACCGAGCGGGCGGCCGTCTCCGCCAGGGTGCTGACGATGACACTGTGGTGGTAGGTCCCCGGGGCTTCCAAGATCATCTTCTTGAGCAGCGGGTGGTTCAGGTTGGCCAGCTCCAGGAGTTTGATGTTTGTGGTATACCCGAAAACCCATTCCACAATCGGCAGGGACCCCAGGACTACGAGGGCAGCCACGACTCCCCCCAAAAACCCGAAGAGGACGTTGAATCCCATCCCGGAGATCACCCATCTATCCCCGATCAGGCTCTCGCAGAGGATTGTCAAAACATTCACCAAACCCACCTTGGCCCCAGCCTTCACTAAAACGGAGCGATCCTCACAGTAAGCCACGCTGTGGGCCCCCACCACGCTGCCGATGAAAAAGTAGAGGGAGAAGAAGAAGCTATTGCCCATCAGCCAGCCGGCGAACATGCTCGCGATCACGGCAAAGACTAAGGCGGTCTCAGAGTTAAGGACGATGCGGACCAGCATGGCCCCTGCCGCAATCCCAATCCCGTAAACGTAAGCGGAATAGGGGATTCCCGGCAAAGTCAGCCCGATGAGGGGGAAGACGGCCAGGCTCGCCTTGGTCACAGTCAGCATGCCCAACAAAAGGACGGTGAGGAACAAAAGGTCTTTGTTATCGGGCGAGAATTTGCGGATATTCTCGGTGGCGAATTCAAAAAGGATGGCCAGAAGGAGGATGACCAGCAAGCTCGTTCCCAAGGCTTGAGCAGGGAGAAGCAGGCCCACGGAGGAAGCCAAAAGCAAAAGCAGGCCGATCCGTTTCCAGGGAAATTTCCGCAGACTCCACCCCTGGCCCGCAGGCTGTTCGGGACTCTTCCGTCTCCTCCAACTGAAAAACTTTAGAAAGAGATTTTTTTTGCGGTATCCGCCATTGCTTGCTGTATTCATGGTCAATTCTGTTTTCTCTGCCCGTCCCCCGCTTTTATTCCTTTTCCTTTTCTGAGGAGCTTTTCCTCCGCGCGTGCCCCTCGTACGCCTTGATGATCTCCTGCACTAAGGGGTGGCGCACTACGTCAACTTCCGTGAAGTAACTGAAGTGAATCCCTTCGATCCCCCTCAGGACTTCCCGGGCTTCGACCAACCCCGAGACTTTCCCGGTGGGCAGATCAATCTGAGTAATGTCACCGGTGATCACCGCCTTGGAGCTGTACCCCAGCCGGGTGAGGAACATCTTCATCTGCTCGGATGTCGTGTTCTGGGCTTCATCCAGGATCACGAAGGAATCATTCAACGTGCGGCCGCGCATAAAAGCCAGAGGGGCTACTTCGATAACGCCTTTCTCCAGGAGCCGGGAAGCGGTCTCGAAGTCCATCATGTCATGCAAGGCATCATAAAGGGGGCGCAAATAAGGGTTGACTTTTTCCAGGAGATCCCCGGGCAGGAATCCTAACTTTTCCCCCGCTTCTACGGCGGGCCGGGTGAGGATGATCCGATGCACTTCTTTTTTGCTCAAAGAAGCCACACCCATGGCCATGGCTAAGTAGGTCTTCCCTGTTCCCGCAGGCCCGATGCTGAAAACGATGTCATAAGATCGGATGGCGTCGATGTAGAGCTTCTGGGCCAGACTTTTGGGTGTAATCAGGCGGTGTTTGGAAGAGATATAGACGGTATCCAAGAAAATATCCTTCAGCTTGACCGAGTTGTCCCCCGAAAGGACGCGGATCGCGGAGAGTATGTCATTGGGGTAGATGGGATGCCCCATCTGCAGAATTCCGTAGAGCTCGGAAAGGAGCTTTTCGGCGAGTTGTACCGCCACGCGATCCCCCAAGACGGCTAAGGTGTTGCCCCGGGGATGAATCTGCACCCCGATGCTCTTCTCGATGAGCTTCAGGTTTCCGTCGTTCTCGCCGAAGAGAAGCTTAGCAGTGGCTGGATCCTCAAAATGAACCCGGGCGACGGGGGGCTCCCCAATTTTGGCTTTCAAGCCTGCTTTTTCTCCGACGGCTCCCCCAGATAAGTCAAGGAAGACCTGGCAAGGGTGGGAAAATAGGTGGAAGCCCATTGGATTGCTATCCCCCAAAGAAAAAAGCCCTCATCCTGCTGAGGGCAATACTGAGGGCAATGATGAATCTGAGATCTTTTGATCAAGATTCTTGAAGCCTCATGATTAATCTTTTTTAATAGTATCATAAAATTCGCTGTCAAGCAATTATTTTCCTTGAATCATCCCTGGGGCTGACCTAAGATAAAATAATCCTAAGGATATTCCCATGTTTAACAATATCTTATGAAAATCATCAGAAAGAAACCCCCCGACCGGGCCTCAGAAGAAAACAAAATCGGTAAAAGACAAACTGTAACCGATCTCCTGAACATCATGGCCAAGCTGCGGAGCCCTTCAGGTTGCCCCTGGGACCGGGAGCAGACCGAGAATACCCTCAAGAGATACTTAATCGAGGAAGCTCATGAGGCGCTCGAAGCCATCGAAGCCGGAACTCCAGAAGCGCTGCAAGAAGAGCTGGGCGACCTCCTCCTGCAGATCATCTTCCTCTCTCGTATCGCTGAGGAAAAGGGGCAATTTGATTTTTCAGACGTGGTCCATACCCTCGCCGAAAAGCTGATCCATCGCCATCCTCACGTCTTTCCCCCACCAGATGCGGATAGGACCCGGGTCAAACCAAAGACTGCGAAAGATGTTGTGAAAGTATGGGGCGCCGCCAAGGAGTTGGAAGGTAAATACGCCAAAAGAACGTCGTTACTCGACGATCTGCCGCTTTCTCTTCCGGCTCTCGAGCGCGCCCGAAGAATAGGGCAGAGGGTTTCCCGAGTGGGTTTTGACTGGCCGAACGTCGAAGGGGTCTGGGAAAAAGTCCAGGAAGAACTGGCTGAGCTGGAGAGAGCGGGGCAAGGCCCTTCGCCCGAGTCTTTGGAAGAAGAACTGGGGGATCTTTTCTTCACCCTGGTGAACTGGGCTCGGTTTAAAGGAATCTTCGCGGAGGAAGCACTCCGGAAAGCGAACCGCCGTTTTATCCAGCGTTTCCGTCAAGTCGAAATGGAGTTGCGCCGGCGGGGAAAGACGCCGGAAGTCTCGACGCTCGAGGAAATGGATTACATTTGGAATGAGACCAAGAAAAAATCAAAAGGCAAAATGAAATGTGGAAAGGCAAAAATGAAAGCTCTTTAAACTGATAAAGGCGTTATCAGAAACTTTTCCAGAAAATTCTCAGAGCCGATCGTAATAAAAAAAAGAGAAGAAAGAATTAAACAGCAGTAAAAAGGCAGTCTTTTTAGCGCATCTATCATCTCCATCCTGGAGCCGGAGTACCCGGTGGAATCCTGTGTAAGCTGATGGGGCAGTGGGTGGGATTGGATTATGGTCTTTTTTCCTTTCCCCACAACCCACTTTTTCTTATAATGACCTCACCCAAAACTCAAAAGCGAGCTCTTATCATTTGATTCTTGCCGCATGCATGTATCTTTTTTTAATACTTTGATCTTAGAGCAATTTTCCCGGACCAGACACCGCGTCGGTTGACGTATTATGGGCATCTTTTGCTCAAGTGGTTGGGCCGGTGCGCGTGGAGACGGTCGAGATTTCCATGAACAATTGAAATCGCGCCGATGAAGGATCGTTCTTTCGGGCTGGCTGGGGTCGGGATTGGTTTTCGCTTCGCTGCACTGGAGGTAGAAACACATTATGAAGTGGGGAAGCATCGTTTGGGAATCGTTGCTGGCCAGCGATCCGGAAGTCGAATCCCGGGACACGACTCAGGCCGGGTGCGTATCCTTGCCGCGGCGTCGCTGCGGTTGGTGCCTGCTGTTCCTCCTGCTCGGCTTTGCTGGTTCGTTTCTGCAGGACGCGGACGCCCAAGCCGCCAGATTCAAGGAGGCGGCCGCCAATTCCAACGCCAGTTGCCTTGAATGCCACAAGGACAACACCTTGACAACGGACAGGGGGGGTCGGAAAGTCTCGCTCTTCACCGACGCCTCCGTCCTCGCTAAGTCCACGCACAGCTCACTCAACTGCGTCGATTGCCATGAGGGTTTCAGCGCCGACAACGTTCCCCACAAGAATCCGATCACACCGGTCAATTGCGCGAGCTGCCATGACGAGATGGGCGCGAAGCACCTCTTCCATCCCCGCCTGGCCGCTACACCGACCCCGGCTGGCCGGGACACCTCCTGCACCGCCTGCCACGGCACGCACAATGTTTTGCCCATCAAAAGCGCCGATTTCCCGTTCGCCCACGCCCGCCAGCCTTTAACCTGTGGCAGGTGCCACCAGGCCGCGCGCGAGCGATTCGTCGCCTCGGCGCACGGCAGGAATTACGCCACCACGCCAGAGGCACCCGACTGCCTCACGTGCCATCGGAAGTCCATCGTCCATCCCGCGGCGAAACAGACGCGCGTCGAACTGAAGCTCGCCCAAGCGGCCCTCTGTGAGTCCTGCCACGTCGGTAAGCCGGAAGTCGCCGGCAAAAGCGTCCTCGGAAAACGCTTTGTATCCTCCTTCGACCAGAGCGTGCACGGCGCGGCGCTGAAAGCCGGCAAGGCCGAGGCCGCCACATGCATCGACTGCCACGGCAGCCATGAGATGAACCAGGCCATGGTCACCAGCGCGAGCATCAACAAGCTCCACGTCTCGGAAACCTGCGCCAAGTGCCACCGGGCCATCGCCATTGAGTTCGATTCGAGCGTGCACGCCTCGGCCCTGCGCAAGGGCAACCTCGACTCCCCGACCTGCACCGATTGCCACGGTGAACACGACATCCTGGCTCACACCAATCCGGCTTCACCGGTGTACAAGCGCAATGTCGCCCAGCAGGTCTGCGCGACCTGCCACGCCTCGCTGCGCCTCACCCAGAAATACGGCCTCGCCGCGAATTCGTTCAAGACCTTCACCGACAGCTACCACGGACTCGCGATCCGCGGCGGCGCCCTCGAAGTCGTCAACTGCGCAAGCTGCCACAGCTCCCACGCCATCAAGTCGCCCCTCGATCCCACCTCCACCATCTACAAGGACAACCTGGTCGCCACCTGCGGGCAGTGCCATCCGGGCGCCAACAACCGCTTCACCATCGGCAAGGTGCATGTCAGCCCCGACGAGGCGCGTGACGGGAGCCCGGTTCTCTACTGGATCGCGAATATCTACATCGATCCTGATCTGGGCTCATCGTCGGCGGCATGGCGATGCACAACTTGGCCGACTTCGTCCGAAAAATCCGCCGCAAGCTCGCCACCCAGAAAGGCCTGATTGCAGAGGAGCATGGTCGCTCACCGCCTCTACCTGCGCATGACGGTGAACGAACGGTGCCAGCATGCGGTGCTGGTCGTCAGCTTCGTGCTGCTCGTCGTCACCGGCTTCATGCTGCGTTATCCGGAGGCCTGGTGGGTGGTGGGCATCCGCAATCTGAGCGCCCGCGCCTTTGAGTTTCGCAGCCTCATTCACCGCATCGCCGGCGTGGTGATGGTGCTGGCAGGCGTCTGGCATTTGGCCTACCTCGCCTTCACGCCGCGCGGCCGCCGCCTCTTCCTCGACCTGGTGCCGGCCAAACGCGATCTGAGCGATCCGTTCGGACTCATGAAATACAACTTTGGCCTCGCCGCCGAAAAACCAAAATTCCGTCGCTTCTGCTACATTGAAAAAGCAGAATATTGGGCGATGGTTTGGGGCACCCTCGCCATGGGTGTCACCGGCGCCATCCTTTGGTTTGAAAACACGTCGATGGGTTTCCTGACAAAGCTCGGCTTTGACATCTCGCGCACCATCCATTTCTACGAGGCCGTCCTCGCGACGTTCGCGATCATCGTCTGGCACTTCTACTTCGTCATCTTTAACCCCGACATCTACCCGATGAACCTCGCTTGGCTCACCGGCCGCATGTCGGAGAAGGAGATGCTCGAGGAACACCCACTCGAACTCGAACACCTCAAGCAGCTCGAGCATGGCAGGGCCGGGGCCTCGCCTCACTCGAAGCCGGACGACCCATCCGGGTCTTCCTGATTTCGGGGCGGCCTGAAGGGCCGTCGGGCCTGCCGTGTGTGGGGGGTCACCCATTGATATTCCATTGACCATTGACGGACTTTTGGCGAGCTCATTACGAGTGGACATCAAAAAAGCTATTGGAAAGGTCGATACAGGAGGCTTTGTCTAAGAATACGATTCACCAAAGGGCATTAGGGAATGGGGGGCTGATTTTGGGATTTTAATCTCCGTGAAACTTTTCCATCGCTGCCTGGGGACCTTCCCGGAGAAGGACTTCTACTGCCTGCAGACCGCCGTCGACCGCGGCCTTAAAATCTTCCTTTTCTCCCCCGCTCAAAGGTTCTAACACATAATCCGCTGGGTCCCGGAGGCGATCGGTGGGCCTTCCAATTCCCACCTTCAGCCGGAAGAATCTATCATTCCCCAAGGCCGCGACGATGGACTTGACCCCTTGATGGCCTCCATGCCCTCCCCGGGGGCGGATGCGGATTTTGCCCAAAGGTAGGTCCAGGTCATCATGAAGGACGACCAGGTTTTCAGGCGGGACTTTGAAGAAATGGAGAAGCCGGCGTACGGCTTCTCCAGAAAGGTTCATATAGGTCAGGGGTTTGGCCAGGATGACTTCTTCGTTTCCGATCTTTCCCCGGCCATATACGGACAGAAATCCCCGCCGGGATAGGTCGATTCCAAGTTCCTTGGCGAATTGCTCGACGAGCCAGAAGCCCATGTTGTGCCGGGTCCAGCGGTAAGCGCGCCCGGGGTTCCCCAGGCCAACGACGAGCTTCACCCCACCTCCTCAGCGATAAACTACTCCTTGGCCTCCTTGGCCTCCTTGCCTTCCTTGCCCTCCTTGCCCTCCTCGGCCTCTTCTTTCTTCTCTCCAATCCGTTCGGGCTGGACAATCTCCTTTTCCCCTTCCGCCACGGCCACGATTTCCTCATACTTCGCTTCGGAGATGGGGGGAACGACGCTGGCCAAAGTGACATTGGTCTCGGCCACGATCTCGCATTGCTGGGCAGAAATAATATCCTTCACATGTAAGGAATCGCCGATCTTCAGTCCACTGACATCTACTTCGATGAACTCCGGAATCTCCGAAGGCAGACAGCGAACCCGCACTTCCCGCATGGGTTGTTGTAGGATGCCGCCGGACTTTGTTCCCTCGGCTTTCCCGGTCAGGTGGATGGGGACTTCGACCTCAATCTTCTCGCCCATGGCCACGGCATAAAAATCAGCGTGGAGGTAGGTCCTCTGGATGGGATGGACCTGGAGATCTTTGAGCATCACCACCTTGGGGCCAATCTTCTCACTTCCGGCGCCGGTAATCCTCAGTCCGATCAGCGTGTTCTCCCGAGCCCCGCTGGTCAATATTTTTTCCAACTCCTTCGGGTTGAGGGCTAAAGGATAGGTCTCCATCCCGCGTCCGTAAAGTACGGCCGGGATCTTTCCCTCCCGGCGGATCCGATGGGCCGCTCCCTTACCTTTAACGGTTCTCAAAAAAACTTCTAATTCCCTCTGCTGCATAATCCCTCCCTGGTTACAGCTTAGCCTTTGAAAAATTGATGGCTTCGTAAAAAGTTCGTAAATAGGCTTTTCTGTCATTCCCGTGAAAACGGGAATCCAGTCTTTTCAAAAAGTTTCGTGTCCCGCTTGCGGCGGGATGGATTCCCGCCTACGCGGGAATGACGACTTTTTACGAGAGCATCAAAAACTGGCATTTTTCCTTCTGCAATTTTCATTTTTCAATCAAATTTAGCGTTTTTTCAAAGCGCTAAATGGTTACCCGCCCTTAAACGAATAGCGAACTCACCGAATCATTGCAATGAATTCTCTTGATGGCTTCAGCTAATATTTTTCCCACGGATAAAACTTTGAACTTCGGATTGGAGATCGCCTCGGATTTGAGGGGAATCGTATTGGTGATGGCGATCGCCTCGATCACCGATTCACTCAATCGCTTCACGGCTGTCCCCGAAAGGACAGCATGTGTGCAACAGGCGATCACCTTGGAGGCGCCCTCGGAGGCCAGGGCTGAAGCAGCCTCGACTAAGGTGCCACCGGTGTCCACCATGTCATCGAGGAGGATGGCTTGCAGGCCTTTGACTTCCCCGATGATGTTCATGACTTTGGCCACGTTCGGACCCTCCCGGCGTTTGTCGATGATCGCCAGACCCGCCTTCAACCTTTTGCCAAATGCCCGGGCGCGCTCCACCCCTCCTGCGTCGGGGGAAATAACGACCAGATGGTCTCGGAAGCGGGTACGGATATACTCCAACAGAACCGGGGCGGCGAAGAGATGGTCTACGGGGATGTTGAAAAACCCTTGAATCTGTCCGGCGTGCAGGTCCATCGCCAGGACGCGGTGAGCCCCAGCCGCAGCGATTAGGTCGGCCACCAGTTTGGCCGTGATGGGGGCCCGGGGAGAAACCTTACGGTCTTGCCGGGCGTAGCCGTAGTAGGGAAGAACGGCCGTGATGCGGTTGGCGGAGGCTCTCTTCAGGGCGTCGATCATGATGAGGAGTTCCATCAAGTTGGTGTTCCCGGGAGTGCAAGTGGATTGGAGGACAAACACATCCATGCCCCGTACACTCTCATCAATGTCCACCTGAATCTCCCCGTCGCTGAAATTCCGCACATCAGCCCGCCCCAGGGAGACACCCAAAATTTCACAAATTTCTTGGGCTAACGGAAGGTTGGAATTCCCCGAAAAGATCCTCATGTGGTCCACCCTTGGTCCCTTCCCCTTTTTCTCTGATCTATTCTCTAGAGCTGTTTCTTGGCTGGGGCGGGAGGATTCGAACCTCCGAATGCGGGTTCCAAAGACCCGTGTCTTACCACTTGACGACGCCCCAATTTTTCTCAATACATTGTAGGACGCAGATTCTCGCAGATAAATGCCGAAAAAGCTACTTCTTAAGCGCCTAAAAAGAACTAAAGTGCCCGAAACTGCCTAAAGTTTTCAAAAATTTTCTTATTCCTACGAATATATCTTGGAAATCTGCGTGGATCTGCGTCCAAAAATATCCTTTAAATTCAAATTCCCTGGGTAAGGATCGTTTTCCACCCGGCCGGCAAAAAGATGGCTTTTTCGGTTTCCTGAGCCTCTTTTTTGCTGGCGAAAATACCAAAGATCACCGGGCCGCTCCCGGACATCAGGGCTCCTTTGGCCCCCCCGGCGATCAGCTCTTCTTTCATACGGGCGATTTGGGGATGCCGGGGCAACGCTGCGAATTCCAGATCGTTCTGCAAAACCGGCAAAAGATCCACCAACTCCGGGTAAGAATCTTTTATTTGCAAGGGTTCCCTTTTTTTATGGGAGATCCGATCGTAAGCCGCGTAAGCCCATGCCGTCGATATGCGGAAGGAAGGAACCAGCAGGAGGAACCAGAGCGACCTAGGCAAGCTTACCGCCACCAATCTCTCTCCAATTCCCCGGGCCAAAGCCGGCTGTTGGAAGATGAAAAAAGGCACATCGGCTCCGATCTTCGCCCCCAAGGCCATCAACCGTTCTCTGTCCCCTCCGGGTAGCAGCAGGTCATTCAACCCCATGAGCACCGTGGCGGCATTGCTGCTGCCACCTCCAAGCCCAGCGGCCACGGGAATCCTTTTTTCTAAATGAATCTGCAAATTCCCTTGAATCCCAAATTCCTCGAAAAAACTCCGGGCCGCTCGGCAGGCCAGGTTTTCCATTTTTCCCGGGATTGCTTCGCCCTCGCAGACCAGCTGTATCCCCCGGCCCCCCAGGCAGATTTCCACTTCATCAAAAAGATCAACCCGCTGCATCAGGGTTTGAATTTCATGATACCCATCGGGTCGCTTTTCCAGGACCTCCAGATACAGGTTGACCTTCGCCGGTGACCGGAGCTTCATTCTCCCTTGGAGTTGCGAATCGTGAGGTATAAATTCCGCTCTCCCCGTCTGACTAACAGGCGGATGATCTCTCCCTTTTTCAGTTTCGCCAAGGCTGCCCGGTAATCGCTATAGTTCCGAATGAGGTAGCCATTGACCTCGCGAATGACATCTCCTCTTTGGACCCCTGCCTCATCCGCTGCCCCCCCCGGTTCCACCTGGCTGACCACCACTCCCATCAGTTCATTTAAACGAAGCTGCTGGGCAATCTCCGGAGTGATCTCCTGCACACTCATGCCGAGTTCCAGTTTGGCCTTCTCCAGGGTTGGAGCCGCGGCTTCATCCTTGAGTTCGCCCACCTTCAACTTCAGGGTCATCGGCTTCCCTTCCCGCAGGATCGCCACCTCTACCTCTTTGCCCACGGGGGTGGAGGCCACGAGCCGCGGCAACTCGTTCATTTCATCGATATCTTTCCCGTTGAACTTAATAATCACATCCCCCCGGCGAATTCCCCCCGCCTCGGCCGCGCTTCCCGGGATGACATCGGCCACCAAAGCCCCCTTGCTCTGCTCCAACCCAAAAGATTTGGCCAAGTCCGGGGTCATTTTCTGCACGTAAACTCCAATGCCTCCGCGGGTCACCTTCCCCTTCTTTTTCAGCTGGGGGATTATTTCTTTGGCTGCGTTAATGGGAATGGCAAAGCCGATTCCCTGGCCTGCAGCCACGATGGCCGTGTTGATCCCCACGACCTCTCCGTTCATATTAAAAAGGGGTCCCCCGCTGTTCCCGGGATTGATCGAGGCGTCGGTCTGGATGAAATCATCATAGGGACCTGAGCCAATCACCCTCCCTTTGGCGCTGACGATTCCCACGGTCACGGTTTGGGAGAGCCCGAAAGGGTTGCCGATGGCCATAACCCATTCCCCGATCTCCAACTTGTCCGAATCCCCCAGCTCTTCGACGGGCAAATCTTGGAAGGATTTGATCTTGATCAAAGCCAAGTCGGTCTTGGAATCGCGGCCCACGAGATCCGCCTCGAATTCTCTCTCCGTAGAAAGGCGCACCCGGATCTCGCTGGCCCCCTCGACCACATGGTTGTTGGTGATGATATACCCCTCGCGGTCGATGATGAAGCCCGATCCCAAAGACCGCTGGACGTAATCCTTCTGCGGCGCTTCTCCGAAAAACCGGTCAAAAAAATCTTCTCCAAAGAAATCCCTGAATGGATCTCGCTCCCGGGACGGAGGCGAAAAATGTCGAAAAACTCTTCCCCCTCCTTTGACCACTTTGGTGGTGCTGATGTTCACCACCCCCGGCTTGACCCTCTTGGCCAACTCCACAAAATTGCTCGGAGCAAAACCGGTGGAATTGGCTGCCACCGTAACCTTTTCCGCTCCGACCAGGTCCAAACCCCTTGCCGCTGGCCGCACCCCAATTCTCCAGGAAAGCACAAAGCCCGCCAGCAGGCTGAGGATGGCCACGAAAACCAATACTCCCATCCCGAAACGACTTTGATTCGGCCCCAGCCGTTCATTCCCTATCGCCATACTTCCTCCTTACCTTTGAGCCGTTAACGGCACCTTTCGCTTTTCCCCTCACGCCTTTAAGAGTTGCGCCTTACGCCCTTTAGCCTTTTACCTCCCGCACGTATCGCCAGCGAAGATCGGTGAGGAGGTTCTCCATCAATTGTTCTTCCTCGGGCGTCAAATTCCCCCGGGTCTTCTCTTTGAGGATTCCCAGGATGTCGATCGTCTGTTTGGCCAAAGGTAGATTTTTCTCGCGCTTCTGGGTCGCTGGATCGGGAACCTCCCCCAAATGCAGCAGCGCGGATGTGCTGAGAGAAAAAATGAAGGCAGAAAAATCGATTTCCGGGAGGGGGCGGGGTTCAGGTCTCTTTCCGCTGCGCTCTTCCTCAAGCCCTTCCGCCTTCTGTTCCGTTTTTCCGCTTTCCCCCTTCGCCGTTTCTTCCGGATGGGAAGAAACTCTCCGGTCGCGAATGGTAAACCCCTTTTTCTCTTCCCCGCCTTCCATATTCCCTCCAAAAAAGGGTGAACCCCTCACGCCTTACTTTCCACTTTTAACATTGGCCATAGAGCGCCGGGTGTAAAGGACGCGATGGATCACCGTTACGTTTGTAAAAATCGCCAGGATCCAGATCACGATGGGCATGATGGCAGGGATGGCTGCTCCAAAAAAGAGCAGCAGAATGCGTTCCGGCCTTTCCATGATCCCCACATTACACCGGGGAACGAATCTCTCTGCCCGGGCCCGGGTGTAAGGAACCAAGGCCGTGCCCATTAAGCTCAGCCCCACGAGCACTTGATACAGAGTTGATCCTTGGCGTGAGTAAAATATAAGCAGACCGACTAAAAGGCTGAGGTCGGAGTAGCGGTCAATGATCGAATCTAAAAAGGAACCAAAGGAGCTGATCTCCTGGCAATTCCTGGCCACGGCTCCGTCCAAGATATCAAAGAATCCTGCCAGAATGATCAGACTGGCCCCCTGCAGCCACTCTCCCTCGGCCAAAGCCCAGGAGGCCAAGCCATTGAGACCCAGCCCAATAAACGTCAGTGAATTGGGCCCCAGCCCCATCCGTTGAATGAAATGGCAGATACGATCCAGGAAGGGATCGAGCTGGTCCCCGATCTTTGCTTTGAGCATGGGTAAATGCGACCCTACCTCTCGCGCAGGCCCCGAATAAACTCCTCTACCCTTTGCCGACCTTCCTGGTCTGGAACCTGTTCGGGTGGGTGCTTCATGGCATAAGCCGATACCGAGGTCAAGGGCCCCCCGATCTTCCGATCCCTGGCCAATTTACAGCAGCGAATCGCATCGATCGTTACCCCGGCGCTGTTCGGGGAATCCTCCACCGAAAGCCTCAACTCCAAGTTCAAGGGGACTCCCGCAAACCCTCTTCCTTCAATGCGCAGGAAGCAGACCTTGTTATCCTTCTGCCAGGGAACATAATCGCTCGGGCCGATATGGATGCTTTGCTCGTCCAAGGGAGAGTCCAGGATGGATTGCACAGCCTCTGTTTTGGAGATCTTCTTCGACCGCAGACGACTCTGGTTGAGCATGTTTAGAAAATCCGTATTGCCGCCCGTGTTGAGCTGGTACGTCCGGTCGATCCTCACGCCCCGATCGACGAAAAGCTGGGTCAACGCCCGGTGCAGAATGGTCGCGCCCAGTTGCGCTTTAACGTCATCTCCGATGAGCGGGATGTTTCGTTCGGCAAACCTTCGCCCCCAATCCGGGGTAGAGGCAATGAAGACGGGCATACAGTTGATCAGGCTCACGCCCGTGTTGAGGCAGCAGGTCGCGTAAAATCGGGTTGCTTCTTCTGAGCCCACGGGAAGATAATTCAGCAGGATTTCTGCCCCATTCTCCCGCAAAACCTTCTCTACGTCGCAGGGTTTCTCATCGGCCACTAAAAAGGTCTGGTCGGGAGGATATTCTCGCATGTGGTCGGAAACGCCGTCCAGCACGTGTCCCATGGAAACGATCGTTTTGGAATCGGACACCTGGGGACTGATCACCCGCGTGCAATTCGGCAGGGCAAAGATCGCTTCGCTGAGCGGTTTACCCACCTTGCGCCTGTCCACGTCAACCGCTGCGACCACTTCCATGTCCCCGGGCTGGTATCCTCCCAAATCATAATGCATCAGCCCCAATTTCTCCACACCCTCATGGGTTTGGTAATATTCAATACCCTGAATGAGGGAGCTGGCACAATTCCCCACGCCCACGATCGCTAACCTTATCTTCTCCATCGATTCCGCCCCTCTTCTGGGAATCCTGTTGCTGGTTTCGAACTTCTTCGACCTCTGATCCATCCGCGACCACCCGGGCTGCCGCCTTCCCCCGGGCAGACCTTTCCTCCTTAGGCTTGCCAGGTCACGGTCAGCTCGCCCCCCACGGCATCGACCGAAAACGCCCGACCTTCCTTCCAGTGTTGGGTGATGGGAATCTTCACCCGTTCATCGATCCGCCGCTTGAGGAACCGGGCGCCGTACTTCAAGCTGAACCCCATCTCTACCAAAACATCCAGCGCTTCTTCCTTGACGGCAAAGGACTTTCCTTGGTCCGCAAGGTTCTGTTGGATGCGCTGCAAATAGCGCCGGGATATCTCTTTCACTTCTTCCCGCGTGAGGGGAGAGAAGACAATGATGTCGTCGATGCGATTGAGAAACTCCGGCGAAAAATGGTTTTCCACTTCCTTTAGAATCGCCTTCTTCACGGTTTCCAGTTGCTGGGTATCCACCAGGAATCCCATGGGCTTCATGAAACGTTTGAATTCATCCGACCCCAGGTTGGAGGTCATGATCATGACCGTATCACTGAAATACACTCTTCGCCCCCGGCCATCCGTTAGAAAACCCTCGTCAAAGACCTGGAGGAAGAGATTGAGCACATTGGGATGAGCTTTTTCTACCTCGTCCAGGAGGACCACCGTATAGGGATTATCGCGCACCTGGTTGGTCAGGACCCCCCCTCGCTCGGACCCTACGATCCCCCGGGGCATACCGATGAGCTTGTCCACAGAAATGGCGGAGTCCCGGTACTCGGACATGTCCAGGCGCACCATTTTCTTT
The DNA here is from genome assembly GCA_963760605.1 of uncultured delta proteobacterium. Lineage (GTDB taxonomy): Bacteria > Desulfobacterota > SM23-61 > SM23-61 > SM23-61 > CAVXFA01. Next base: position 15,585 of record CAVXFA010000109.1, read on the forward strand.
TCATCCCCGAAAAGGAACTCCGCTAATGTTTTGGCCAACTCCGTCTTCCCCACGCCCGTCGGGCCAAGGAAAAGAAGGACGCCATCGGGCCGCTCAAAATTTTCCTTCAACGGCCCTTTATTCAAACGGAGATTTCGGGCCAAGGCGGAGATGGCCTCCCTCTGCCCCACGACCCGGCGGCCCAAGATTTCTTCCGTGTCCTTGAACCGGGCGGTGGTGTCCCGGAAAACCATTTCCCGGGGAATACGCGTGTCTTGAGAGATCACCTGGATGACATCTTCGCTAAGCACGGGCCGGGTGTAATTCCCCATTTCTACCTTCACGATGCCGTGTCCAGCCAATTAATAGCCTTGTCTGGAAGCCGTAGGTTATGTTGATACCGCGGCGTCATGGCCAGGGCGGTCTCGATGGCTTCATCGCTGATCCTCACTGAATAATTCTTTTCCAGGCGAGGACGAATGCCCCGGAGGATTTCTCTTGCCTCGCTGACGCTGGGCTCCTGGATGGTGACGATGCGAAAACGCCGGGCCAAGGCTTCGTCTTCGGCGATGTGAATTTTATATTCACTGGCTGTGGTGGCCCCGATCATCTGCACCTCCCCTCTGGCGAGGGAAGATTTAAAGATCGTAGCCGCGTCTGTGGGTACCCCCAGGGCCGTGCCCGCTCCGATCAAGGTGTGGGCCTCATCCACGAAAAGGATCAGGTTTTGCTTGCGCTTAACCTCCTTGATCACATTCTCGATGCGATCTTCGAACATCCCTCGAAACATGGTCCCTGCCACCAGGGTGTTCATCTGGAGGTTGACGATCTGAAAATTCCGCAGCCGTTTCGGTACCTCCTCCGGCGATGTTTCCAGCTTGGCGGCCAACCCCTCTACCACCGCTGTCTTTCCCACTCCCGGCTCGCCCAGAATCATGACCGAGTTCGGACGATCGCGGTGGCATAGGATTTCCATCATCTGGTGAATTTCTGCGTCTCGACCGATGATGGGAGGAAGTTTTCCCAGGCGGGCCAGCTTGTTCAAATTTACTCCGAAGTTATTCAAATAAGGGGGAAGGTCATACCTTTTCTTGAATTCTTCGGATTTTTCTTCCAGCACTTTGTTCTGAACAGAAATAAGCCGGGTCACGGCCAGAGGATCCACTCCCATCCCCCGTAAAATGCGCACCGGGATGTTGTGGCCCTCCTGAAAAATGGCCTTGAGAAGGTCCGTCGTTTCGATCACCTTTCTTCCAGAGCTGATCGCTGAATCCCAGGCCAACTTAAAGATGGTTTTGGTCGAAGGAGGAACCTTCATCCCCCCCCTCAGGATTTGCTTGGAAACACTCAAATATTCCTGAAGAGAGGTGACTACTTTTCGAGGGCTGACATTCAGCTTATCGGCGAGGTCGGAGAAGAGAGCGCTCTCGACCTCGGTGATGGCCCAAAAAATATGCTCCACTCCCAGGTAGTGGTGCTGGCGCTTCTGAGACTCCTCGATGGCGGAGGCCAGAACTTGATGCGCCTTATCCGAAAGGTAGTCTTTATAATTGCTCAGGTCAATCATGGGTTCCTGTTTCTCAACGAGGGGGTTAAAAGGACCGACTTTTCCTCACTCTTATGGTTTCAAGTGCCAGCCGCATCTCTTCCGCGGGTCTTTTGGGTTCAGCCGCTGCAGCTCGCCCAAGATCTCCTTGGACCTCTGGTCCAAATCTTGAGGCAGGACGATCTGGATAGAAATGACTTGGTCTCCTCGACTCCCCCCATAAAAATGGGGGACCCCTTTTCCCGGGAGACGCAATTGCTCCCCGCTCTGCACCCCTTGAGGAATCGCTAAAATCGCCGACCCCTCCAGAGTGGGGACTTCCACCTCAGCTCCTAAAGCCGCCTCCCAGACAGCCAAGGGGATCTCCATATGCAGATCATCCCCTCTTCTCTGAAAATAGGGGTGTTTTTGCACCTTCACATCCACCACCAGGTCGCCCCCTGGGCCACCGTTCTTCCCGGGCTGTCCCATCCCCTTGAGGTAAATGCGGCAGCGATCGTCCACTCCGGCTGGGATCTGCAGGCCAACGACTTCCTTTTGGGTCGCCCGGCCCTTCCCCGAACAGGAGCCGCAGAGCTGAATGAAGACCCGCCCCCCTCCATGGCAGCGGGGACATGTTTGCGAAAAAGCCGATGGAGGGAGCCCGACTTGAACCTGCCCAGCCCCCCCGCATTCATCACAGACCTTCTGGGAGCCTGTCGGGTCAACCCCTTTGCCCAAGCAGCGGGAACAAGAAATCTCCCGCAGAACCTGAACCTCTTTCACCGTTCCCTGGATTGCTTCCTCGAATTTGATCTCCAGGGTGGAATAGAGGTCTTTGCCTTTCTGCGGCTTCCGCAAGGCTGCTTGTTCCTCTGCCCCAAAGTACTTTTCGAAGACATCCTCAAAGCCTTCGAAATTTAAATCTTTCTCCTCCCCTTCTTCCGGGTCATATTCCCACTCAAGGTCGGAATAAGGAATCTCACTCCCCGAACGATCATATTTTTCCCGCTTCTCCTTGTTCGACAAAATCTCGTAAGCCTCAGAGATTTCTTTGAACCTGGACTCCGCGGTTTTATTATAACTGAGATGGGGGTCGAATTGATACGTGCGGGTTAATTTTTGGTATGCCTTCTCGATCTCCTCTTCAGTGGCGCCCCTCCGAATTCCCAAGATGTCGTAGTAGTCTTTCCGTGAAGCCATCGATAAAAGGATCGCTTGCTTTCGTCGAGAACGACCTCCGCTTGTTTTTCCTTATACCATAAGTGGAATGTCTTTTTCAACCCAAAAGATTAAAGAAAAAAAGGTCCTGAATTAATAAAATTTACAGGGAGGGTAACCCCTCTCAGGGGGAATGAATAAATTTCATCCGGAAGCCAATAGGAGAAAAGAAAAAGGGGGATCGAGAGGATCCCCCCGGGGAAAGGAATTTATTTTTTCTCTTCGAATTCAGCGTCCACAACATCTTCGTCAGGCCGCCCGGCCCGAGCTCCTGCGGCAGCACTCTCCGCTTTTTGTTTGGAAGCGCTCTGCTGGTACATCATCTCGGCAAGATGATGGGATGCTTTCGTTAAAAGATCCATTTTCTCGCGAATTCGATTCATATCTCCGCTTTCAATGGCCTCCTTGGCCTCCTTCAGGGCCCCTTCGATGGCGTTGACCTCGCTGACCGGAATTTTTTCCCGGTGCTCATTCAGGGTTTTTTCCGTGTTGTAGACTAAGGCATCGGCCTGATTGCGCACCTCGATTTCCTGCCGCCGGCGTTTGTCCTCTGCCGAGTGGGCTTCAGCCTCCTTGACCATCCCCTCCACTTCCTCCTTGGACAAACCGCTGGAGGCGGTGATCGTGATGGCTTGCAGCTTCCCGGTCGCCATGTCTTTGGCGGAAACATTGAGAATCCCATTGGCGTCAATGTCAAAAGTCACTTCGATCTGAGGGATGCCTCTGGGGGCTGAAGGGATACCCATCAGATGGAACTTTCCCAGGGTTCGGTTATCCCGGGCCATCTCCCGCTCCCCTTGGAGGACATGAATCTCGACGCTGGTTTGATTGTCTGCGGCCGTCGAGAAGATCTCGCTTTTTTTAGTGGGAATCGTGGTGTTCCGCTCGATCAATCGGGTCATCACGCCTCCCAGAGTTTCAATGCCCAGGGAAAGGGGCGTTACATCCAGGAGGAGGACATCTTTCACTTCTCCCCCCAAGACCCCGGCTTGAACGGCCGCGCCCAGGGCTACGACTTCATCCGGGTTCACTCCCTTATGGGGCTCCTTGCCGAAGAAATTACGAACCAGTTCCTGAACTTTCGGAATGCGGGTAGACCCGCCCACCAAGACCGCTTCATCAATTTGGTTGGTTTTCAGCCCTGCATCCTCCAAGGCCTGCCGGCAGGGAGGAAGGGTTTTTTCCAGAAGGTCCATGACCAGGGATTCGAATTTGGCCCGGGTTAGCTTGATGTTCATATGCTTCGGACCCGAGGCATCGGCCGTGATGAAGGGCAGGTTGATCTCCGTCTCCATGGTGGAGGAGAGCTCAATCTTGGCTTTCTCCGCCGCCTCCTTCAGCCGCTGCAGGGCCATCAGGTCTTTGCTCAAGTCGATCCCCTGATCTTTTTTGAATTCAGCGATCAGCCAGTCGATGATTCTTTGATCCAGGTTGTCCCCCCCCAGATGGGTATCCCCGTTCGTGGACTTGACTTCCACTACGTTATCTCCCACCTCCAGGATGGAGATGTCAAAGGTTCCGCCCCCGAAGTCATAAACCGCGATCGTTTCATCTTTCTTCTTATCCAGTCCATAAGCCAGGGCTGCGGCCGTGGGTTCATTGATGATCCGCCGCACGTTCAACCCCGCGATGGTCCCCGCATCTTTGGTGGCCTGACGCTGGCTGTCATTAAAATAAGCCGGGACCGTGATGACCGCATCCGTAATTTTCTCTCCCAGGTATGCCTCCGCAGATTTTTTCAGCTTCTGCAGGATCATGGCCGAGATCTCCGGCGGAGAATACTCCTTATCTTTGATTTTTATGCGGGCTGCTCCCGCCGAATCCTTGATAACTTTATAGGGAACCATCTTCATTTCTTCGCTAACTTCCTCATACCGCCGGCCCATAAATCGCTTGATGGAATAAACCGTGTTCTCAGGGTTGGTCACTGCCTGCCTCTTGGCGACCTGACCCACCAGGATATTTCCGTCTTTGGTGAAAGCCACTACCGAAGGGGTCAAGCGGTTACCTTCTTCATTAATGATTACTTTTGGGTCTCCCCCCTCCATCACGGCTACGACAGAAAGGGTTGTTCCTAAATCAATACCTACAATTTTGGCCATTTTTTTATCCTCCAAATATTTTGGCTCTTTTGCGGAGCCTAAGATAATAACTAACCTTTAAATTCCGCTATGAATCTAATCATTTTCCTTACCCTTGTCAAGCAGACCCCGGGCATTTGTACCGGTCTGCCCCGTTTAGGCATGAGCGGGCACCCTCTGTCCCTTTTCTCTTATGGCTCTTTTGTAAAAGGTCAACTCATCCCCAGGGCCAGTGTCTATTTCGATCGAATCCCCCTCGGAAAATTCCCCCTCTAAATTTTCAATGCCAGAGGGTCCTGGATTAAGCGCTGGATGGCCCGCTTCAATGGCCGGGCACCATAGACGGGGTCGAACCCTTCTTTCGCCAGAATTTGCTTGGCGCGTTCGGTCAGGTGCAGGTCCATCTTCCGCTCGGCCAGGCGCCTTCTCAAGTTCTTTAATTGAATCTCCACGATTTCCTTTATATTCTCTATAGAGAGGGCATGAAAAATGACAATATCGTCCACCCGGTTCAAGAATTCCGGCTTGAAATGAGCCCTTAGGGCCTCCAACACCCGCCGGCGCATTTCTTCGTGCTCACTCGCCCTCAGCTCTTGAATCCATTGACTGCCGATGTTGGAGGTCATGATCAGGACTGTGTTTTTAAAATCTACGGTCCGGCCTTTTCCGTCCGTGAGGCGCCCATCGTCCAAGATCTGCAGCAAAACATTGAAGACCTCGGGGTGGGCTTTCTCGACTTCGTCGAAAAGGACAACGGAATAAGGTCTGCGGCGTACGGCTTCCGTCAGATATCCCCCCTCCTCATATCCCACATAGCCCGGGGGAGCTCCGATCAATCTGGCGACGGAGTGTTTCTCCATGAATTCCGACATATCGATGCGCACCATGGCCTGCTCGTCGTCAAATAAAAATTCGGCTAGAGCCCTGGCCAATTCAGTCTTCCCCACCCCCGTGGGCCCCAGGAAGATGAACGAGCCAATCGGCCGGTTGGGATCCTGCAGGTCGGCCCGCGCCCGCCGCACGGCATTGGAAACCAGCCGGATGGCCTCCTCCTGACCCACCACCCGATTCTTTAAGCGCGATTCCATCTTCAAAAGCTTTTCGACTTCTCCTTCCATCATCTTGGCCACTGGGATGCCCGTCCATTTAGCCACCACCTCGGCAATATCCTCAGCTTCTACCTCCTCTTTGAGCATCTTCCGTTCCTTTTGCAACCCCACTAGGATCTGATTCTCTTTTTCCAACTTTTTCTGCAACTCGCCGATCTTACCGTAACGAATCTCGGCGACCTTGGCCAGATTCCCTTCCCGCTCTGCCTGCTGTTCCTCCCGTTTGGCTCCTTCGATCTGCTCTTTTACGGAGCGGATTTTTTGGATCGCTTCTTTCTCTTTCTGCCAGTGGGCTCTCATGGCTTCCGCGGAGGTCTTGAGGTCGGTCAATTCCTTTTCGATCTTTTCTAAACGCTCTCGGGCAGTCCGATCTTTTTCTTTGAGGAGCGCTTGCCGCTCGATTTCGAGTTGGGTAATCTTTCGTTCCACTTCGTCCACTTCTACGGGCCTGCTGTCGATTTCGATCCGCAACTTGGAAGCGGCCTCATCAATCAGGTCGATGGCTTTATCCGGCAAAAACCGGTCCGAGATGTACCGTTGGGAAAGCGTTGCCGCAGCCACGATGGCTGAATCCTGGATGCGCACTCCATGATGGACTTCATAGCGCTCCTTCAGACCCCGCAGGATGGCAATGGTATCTTCTACCGTCGGCTCCTTGACCATCACGGGCTGAAACCTCCTTTCCAGGGCAGCGTCTTTCTCCACGTGTTTGCGGTACTCGTTAATCGTCGTGGCCCCAACGCACCGCAGCTCTCCCCGGGCCAAGGCGGGTTTCAACATATTGGATGCATCCATGGCTCCCTCGGCCGCACCCGCTCCCACGAGAGTATGTAATTCATCGATGAAGAGGATGATATCTCCTGCCGCTTCGGTGATCTCTTGGAGCAGGGCTTTCAGCCGATCCTCGAACTCCCCCCGGTATTTCGCTCCGGCGATAAGGGCCCCCAGGTCTAAGGCCACCAAACGTTTATTCTTCAGCGACTCCGGCACGTCCCCGTTAACGATGCGCTGGGCTAGGCCCTCTACGATGGCCGTTTTCCCCACCCCCGGCTCCCCGATCAAAACTGGGTTATTCTTTGTCCGCCGCGAAAGGACCTGAAGAACCCGGCGAATCTCGTCGTCTCGCCCGATCACTGGATCGAGCTTTCCCTTCCGGGCCAGGTCTGTCAAGTCCCGCGTGTACCTAGCTAAAGCCTGGTATTTTTCTTCCGGGCTCTGGTCGGTCACCCTTTGCGAACCTCGAACGGCCGCCAGCACCTTGAAAATCTGATCCTTGCTCACGCCCAGGTTATTTAGAATTTTGGCTCCCGCCCCTTCCTGCTCTTCGACGATGGCCAGCAGCATATGCTCGGTGCTTACATACGTGTCCTTCAACCTGTCCGATTCCTGGAAAGAACCATCCAAGACCTTTTTCAACCGGGGAGAAAGATATACCTGTCCAACTCCTGCCCCATAGACTTTTGGGATTTTCTTCAGAACCTCTTCCAGTTGGGATAATAGATTGGGCAGGGACACCCCCAATTTTTGAAACACCTGGGGAACGATCCCCTCGCTCTGTTGCAGTAAGGCCAACAAGAGATGCTCAGGCTCGATCTGCTGGTGCTCATGCTTCTCGGCCAGAGCCTGCGCTTCCTGTAAGGCCTCTTGGGCTTTCAGGGTGAATTTGTCAAAGCGCATCTTTTATCCTTTCTCTTTGCCAAATTTCTGATCCGTTCTCAATCGACTCCCCTTCCCTCGGGGGGGCTCGCGAGGATGATGAAAGAAAATGCTTACCCTTTCCCGCTCGCTATCTTATCCTAAAAGTACGTAGGTCAGCTCTAAAAAAAAGGGGGCTTTCGCCCCCCCCAAAGAATTTATTAGCTTGCTTCAACTTTAATCTGCTTCGGTTTGGCTTCTTCCATTTTGGGGAGCGTGATCTCCAGAATTCCATCTTTAAACTTGGCCTTTACCTTGTCTTGCTGGACCGTGAGGGGGAGGGTAAAGGCCCGCTGGAAGGCCCCGTAAGAACGTTCCACCCGGTGGTAATTCTCCTCTTTCACTTCTCTCTCGAATTTCTTCTCTCCTTTCAGAGTGAGGGTATTGTCTTTCACCTCGACTACGATGTCGTCTTTGGTCATTCCTGGAAGTTCCGCTTCCAGCACGATGGATTCAGCGGTCTCATAAATATCTACGGGCGGAGCCCAGGCTCCTTGAGTGATCTCTTCCTCCCCCAAGGGCGCCCGTACGCGAAAATCAGAAAAAAGGCGGTTCATGCGTTCCTGTAAGAAAGTCATCTCGCGGAACGGATCCCAACGAAACAATGCCATATAAATCCCCTCCTTCTTGCTTTCTTAGCAACCATTCCAAAATTAAGCATTGCCCCAGAGGTTGTCAAGGCCTCCCAAAGCCTTGCCCACCCCTATTTCTTAAAAAATGTTGGCTGCATTTCAAATAATCCTCAAGCCCGGGCGGGAGATCGCTTTGCCCTGTACGTCATGCGGTCCCCTGAACCGTGCTGGTTAAGGGCGGTGCAGGGTTTTGCATTGCCAAAATGAGGCGGGGATTCCTCTGGGGAAAGAGCGGGCAGCTACCCTCTATCACAGGTGTTCCTTCGAACCGCTCGTGCTTTGTGGAGTCAGAGTGAAAAGATTTTGAGGTGAGCGAATCAAGATCGGCTTAACAATTTTTGATTTCGGATTTCAGATTGCGGATTTTTAATTCCGCAATTCTCAATGGGTAATCCGCAATTTTAGTTTTTTTTTAGGTCCTTATTTGCGGAGCTTATTTTCTTCAGGCCAAGCTGAAATTCCCCGAGGTCGGGAAATTGCTCTTTCAAAAAGACCTTCAGCTTTTCCAGAACTCTCTTTTCTATCTGTCGAGCCCGTTCTCGGGAAATGTGCAACTGGTCACCGGCCTCCTGCAGGGTAAGGGGGTCCTCAGCCACCAGCCTGTTTTCTAGGAGAAAAGATTCCTTCCCCTTCAGGGAGAGGGAAAATTCTTGGATCTTTTGGCCGAAGACCTCTTTGAATTGGCTGTCGGCAACTTGGTCCTCCAGGATTTCCCCAGCAGGCAGCATATCCAAATAAGTTTGCCTGGTATCCTCTTCCAACGGCGAGTTGAGAGAGAGATCTCTTCCCTCCAGCCGCTGGCTCATTTCGCTTACTTCTTCCTTCCGTACATCCAGGGCGCTGGCCAGAAGCTTGGGCCCGGGGTCGAATCCCAGGGCTTCCAGGCGCCCTTTTTCCTTTTTCAGACGAAAAAAAAGCTTTCGTTGGGCTTGGGTCGTCCCAACCTTTACCAGGCTCCAGTTATCGATGATGAATTTTAATATGTAAGCCCGGATCCACCAGGAAGCGTACGATGACAGCTTCACTTCCCTGTAGGGGTCGAACTTCTTCACGGCTTGCATCAGCCCCAGGTTGCCCTCCTGGATCAGGTCAAGCAAATTGGTATAAGCCCGCTGGTATTCGAAAGCGATTTTCACGACCAGTCTCAAGTTCGAAACCACCAGCCGGTAAGCCGCCAGCCGGTCCCTCTCATCCCACCAGCGTTTGGCCAGCGTCATCTCCTCCTCGCGTGCCAGAAGAGAGAACTTCCGGATTTCCATAAGATACTTTTTCAGGGGGTCAAAGACTTCTAGGGCTGCGGAGCCTTCGGCAGGATTCTGCTCATCCAGCGGGGGGAAAAAAACCGAAGGCGTTGGAAGGTCACCGATTTTTTTTTCATCATTCATTGGGCCACCACCGTCAAGAATCCCACTTCCCCGGTGCGGGTATCTCGAACCAGAAGTAAGACTTCTTCGTCCCTCGGGACTTGTTGAAGAATTCGGTTGTAATCTTTGAGTCCCCGGAGGGTCTGGTTATTCATCTGGTAGATAATGTCCCCCGCCTCTAGCCCTGCTCGGCTCGCTGGCCCTCGCGGGTCCACCTTGGTCAGAATAACGCCCTCCCGTGAATCCAGCCGCCTGCGTCGGGCTTCCATTACCGAAATTTCCTTGACCTCCACCCCCAATTTATTCCGTTGTTCCACAGCTGCCAGGCGCGGTGAAGGTTCGTAGGCCGCAACCATCGCCTGAGCGGAAATCCGTTCTCCTTTGCGCCAAAGGCCGATCTCCAATTTTTTCCCCACTCGACTGGCAGCGATGCGATTCCGGAAATCATTGGCGCTCTCCACGGCGGCCCCTTCCAGGCTGACGATTACATCGCCTCGCCGGATCCCAGCTTTTTCTGCTGGCCCTCCCTTCATTAGATCCGCCACCAGAGCTCCCTTGAGCACTTTTAAATTTAGCCTCTTGGCCAAGGAAGCGGTCACCTCTTGGACGCTCACCCCCAGCCATCCCCGGACCACTTTTCCAGTCTGGATCAAAGCATCGGCGATGGCCATGGCCATGTTGCTGGGGATAGCAAATCCAATCCCCTCGAAGCCTCCCGATTCGGAGACAATGGCCGCGTTGACCCCAACGACCTCTCCGGTCAGGTTCAAGAGGGGGCCCCCACTGTTTCCAGGGTTGATGGCCGCATCCGTCTGGATGTAGTCTTGGTAACTGGATGGGTCCAGGATTCCCGTACGATGTTTGGCACTGATGATGCCCGCGGTCACGGTCTGCTCCAAGCCACGGGGGTTGCCGATTGCCACGACCCACTCCCCCACCCGCAATTTGTCCGAGTCGCCAAAGGTCAAGTAGGGAATGTTTTTGGGGGGCTTGATCTTGATCACGGCCAGATCGGTTTTGGGATCAACGCCCACAATTTTGGCTTCCCCTTCCTCAGCCGAAGCCATTTTCACGGTAATCTTCGTCGCCCCGCTGACGACATGGTTATTGGTCAGGATATGCCCATTGTTGTCGATGACCATCCCGGTGCCGATTCCGCGCATCTCCCCTTTATAACTGCGAGGCTCCCGAGGCTCCCCGAAGAAATACCGGAAAAAAGGGTCATTTTCAAATGGGAGCACTGGGTATGGCAGCTCTACGCGCTGAGTGACCTCAATGTGCACGACCGCAGGCATGGCCTGCTGGGCCACATCGGCAATCGCTGTGGTCAGGTCGAGAGGCCCGTTCTTCTGAACCCCAACCTTTTCAGCATATACGTCGAAGGGTCCGAAAGAAGGGATCAGAATCCAGTAAAGGACCACCCATCCCCAAATTCCCCCCTTTGCCAAACCCGGCATTCTCAGATCTCCCACACCTTTACGAGAACCCGATCCCGACCTGCGCTGGGAAGAGACCCTATCCCAAAGCATAACCCCATTTTGGGTTGGTCCCGCCTTTCCATCTTTTTTTCGTGGCCAAAGCTTTTGCTCGCCGCCTCCTGTATCGCCATCGACGTGTCCCTCGAGTTCGTTCATCTCCCATCTGGGGGACAGTGAAATACATCTGGAGATAGATCAGAGCAAAAAAAGCGATCAGGAGATACCCGAGAGAAAATTGAGCCTCCGGAGACATGAAAAATTCTCCTGTCAATGGAAATAAGTTACTTTTCTTCCGGATCGCTCTCCCCTTAGGAAGGGTCAAGAATCAACCCAAATTCAATAAATATTTTACCCGCTTCAGACTTCGGTGTCAATTCAAGCCAAACGTTTGACCGGCTACGGTTTTAACCGTCAATCCTTTTTTACTCTTACCTATAGTCAACGAATTAAAAAAGTTGACATCACTCGACCAGCCAGCGCCTTTTTAAAATTCGCCCACAAAATCCCCCCTTGCCCCCCTTTCGTAAAAGGGGGGTTGGGGGGATTTTTCGAGGAAATGCCGCGCATACAATGCCAACTTTCTTTTGCCGTTCACTATAGAATTCAGGATGGTTTGGTTGATGACTCAGGCCCCACCCCGCCTTTCGGCGACGGACGGGCAACCCGGACAGCGCCAGCGGAACTAAAAAATCTTCCAACAGGAAATCATGGCCCGTATCCAATCGATCTGGCGTTGACTCGCCCCGGGCGGGAGGGCGGGAAGAGATCCTTCCGCCTGGGCCACAAAGAAAAAAAATCAAAAGTGGAGGCCTCGGTTGGCTTGCCTCTCCCGGCACTTTTCAGTATAATGCCCGCAATGGGAAAAAGAAGCACCTGGAATATTGGAAAAACGGAATGGTGGAATGATGGATTACTAAGGAGTCCATAATTGACCAGACATATCCTTCCAAAATCTCCCCTGACCCCTCTTTCCCAAAGAGGGGAAATTCCTCCCTTTTGTAAAGGGAGGGAAGGAGGGATTTGGTCTTCGGTGTCTATATAATTATGGACTGACTAATAACTCAAGATTGAAAATTTATTTTCCCCCCTTTCATTATCCATTATTCCATTCTTCCAACCTTCCATCACTCCGTGTTAAGGGAGGGCGTTTTGGGTTTTGCCTGCGGGATCATCGGGTTGCCGAACGCCGGAAAGTCGACCATTTTTAATGCCCTCAGCGCTGCCAAGGCCGAAGTAGCCAATTATCCTTTCTGCACCATCAATCCCAACCAGGGAATCGTTCCGGTTCCCGATGATCGCTTGAAAAAGCTCGCCCAGATCCTCCAGCCCGAGAAAGTTACACCTACAGTCCTGGAATTCTGGGATATTGCTGGCCTAGTCAAAGGAGCTAGCCAGGGGGAAGGTCTAGGGAACCGTTTCCTCGGTCATATTCGTAACGTCGATGCTGTCGCCCATGTGGTCCGTTGCTTCGAAGCCGAGAATGTTGTGCACGTATATGGCTCTTTAGATCCCCGGCGGGACATCGAAATTGTCCAAACCGAGCTTCTCCTGGCAGATCTCCAAATCGTCGAGAAGCGGCTCAGTAAAGCCACCCATCAAGCCAAAGTCGGGGACAAGAAATCTTCCTCGGAGATCCCGTTTCTGCAGCAGGTTAGAGAGCTTCTTTCCGCCGGCCGGCCGGCTGCGGGTCTGACCTCCTCCGAGGAGGGCCAAAAAATTTTTCAATCTCTGGAATTGCTCACGGGCAAGCCGCTCCTCTACGTGGCTAACGTCAGCGAAAATGAACTGAAGGAACGCCGTTGGATTTCCCAGGTGCAACAACTGGCCGCCCGCGAGAATGCCCCGGTTGTCGTGATCTGCGGTGATCTGGAGGCTGAGATGGCTGAGCTCCCCGAGGCGGAGCGGGCAGAATTCCTGCAGGAGATGGGCCTGGCCGAATCCGCCTTAAACCAGCTCGTCCGGGTCGGGTATAGCCTTTTGCATTTGATTACTTTTTATACCACCGTAGGCCCGGAACTTCGAGCCTGGACCGTTCCCCGCGGAACCCGTGGGCCGCAAGCGGCCGGAAAGATTCACACGGACATGGAGCGGGGTTTCATCCGGGCGGAGGTAATTTCCTTCAACGAATTCGTGGCCGCACGGTCCATGCCGGCTGCCCGGGAAGAGGGAATGATCCGGGTGGAGGGGAAGGACTATATCGTCCAAGATGGCGACATCCTGCACATCCGGTTCCATGCCTGAGAGAAGCGTCCTTTCTCAAGCCTATCGCGCCAAGGTGCTCCTCCCCACGGGCCTGGTGGCGATATCGTTTGCCTCCATTATAATAAAAATCTGCGAGGCTCCACCCTTGATCATCGCGGCCTACCGCTTGACCTTGGCCACCCTAGTCCTCATTCCTTTTACCTTGCCCAGGATGCTCCGAGAATTCCGTCTCTTAGGCCGCCAGGAGATCCTTCCTTCTCTTTTAGCCGGCCTATTTCTTTGCTTTCATTTCGCCCTCTGGGTTACCTCTCTGAAATACACTTCCGTCGCCAGTTCGGTGATTTTCGTGACCACCAATCCCATCTTCGTTGCCCTGGCCTCCACCTTCTTCTTAGGCGAAAGGCTTTCTGCTGCTCTCCTCCTTTCTATCCTGGTCGCCATCCTCGGAGGGGTGATCATCGGCTGGGGCGACTGGGATAGGGGTCTGCAAAATCTCTACGGAGATTTTCTCGCCCTGTTGGGAGCCATCATGGCCACAGGCTATCTCCTGGTGGGCAGGCGCGTGCGCCAGAAAATGGACCTCAGCGGTTACGTTACCCTGGTCTATGGAATGGCCGCCGTTCTATTGGTCCTCCTGGCCCTGATCCGGGGGGATGCCTTCTTCAACTACCCTCCTAAGACCTATCTTCTCTTTTTCCTCCTGGCCCTCGTTCCCCAGTTGATCGGCCATACCGCCATGAATTGGGCCTTAAAATTTTTCTCGGCTACTCTGGTTGCTGTATGGATCCTGGGGGAGCCGATCGGGGCCACGATCCTGGCCTTCCTCATTTTGGGCGAACCTCTGAGTAAGAATCTGGTCTGGGGAGGCCCGCTGGTTCTCCTGGGTATTTACCTTTCCGCCCGGGAGGAAAGAAAATTGGGGAAAATATGATCTTAGGGGATCGAAAGATGCTGGCGCATTTTATGCAATTGGCTTTCTCCTTGATGATCCTTCTGACCGCCTGCGCCTCCTCGAAAAAAGAGGTGCGCTATGAGCCCTTCGAGCCAGGGAAGATGATCCGATACCGAGAGGTGGGCCTGGCTTCCTGGTATGGGGAGGAATACCACGGCCGCCGAACTGCCAACGGGGAAGTCTACGACATGTACGCCATGACTGCGGCCCATCGCACCTTCCCCTTTCATACCCGCGTGCGGGTGACCAACCTGGAAACCGGGAGAAAGGCCGAGTTTCGCATCAACGACCGGGGCCCCTTTATTTCTGGGCGAATCATTGACCTATCCTACAGCGGAGCCCGGGCCATTGAAATGCTGGGCAGAGGGACGGCCAAAGTCTCCGTGGAAGTCATAGGTTTCGCCGGCGGTCAGCCTCCCTCGCTCGAGGGAATCTTTACCATTCAGGTCGGCGCTTTCGCAGAAAAAGAAAATGCCACCCGCTTCCAGGAGCAAGTAGAGAAAAAATATCCCAACGTCCATATGATCCTTTGGGAAAGTAATCTAAAACGCCTTTACCGCGTCCGCCTGGGTGCTTTCCGCACCGAGGCAGAGGCGCGGCGTAACATCGAGATCCTACGGAAAGATAACCTATCCGGGTTCGTGGTTCGGGAGGATTGAAGGATCGGGACCTGCGGTGCTGCCGCGCGGCGGTAACGCGAGGCGTGAGGCATTGACCCTTTTCCCTGACCGGGCCCTTGTGGTATATTACTCCATAACTTTTCGCAGTCTATAGGAGCCCAGATGAAGTTCAAGTTCCGTATCGCCGGGGGATTCAGCCTGGCCCTACTTTTGTTCTTCCTCCTCCCGGGCCAGGCCCGCCCGTTTTCCCTGGAAGACCGGGTCAAAGAATTCACCCTGAAGAACGGGATGAAGGTCCTCCTGCTCGAGCGCCACCAATCCCCTACCCTCTCCCTATATATTCGCTTCCGGGTGGGCGCGGTGGATGAGAACCTGGGCATGACCGGCACAGCCCATCTCCTTGAACATATGTTATTTAAAGGGACCCAAACCCTAGGCACAAAAAATTATGCTGAGGAAGAAAAGATTTTAAACCGTATCGACGCTGTGGGAATGCTTCTCGATGCCGAAAGGTTCAAAGGGGAAAAGGGAGATCCGGCCTTCATAAAACAACTGGAAAAGACCCTCGGAGAACTCCAGGCCGAGCATAAAAAGTGGGTGGTGAAGGATGAGATCGAATGGATCTACTCCCAGAATGGGGGAATGGGTTTCAACGCCATGACCAGCGTGGATACCACCACCTATGTGGTCAATTTGCCTTCCAACCGCCAAGAGATCTGGGCGCGCATCGAGTCCGACCGCATCCTCAACCCCGTTTTGCGGGAGTTCTATTCCGAACGCGACGTGGTCATGGAGGAGCGCCGCCGCTCCATCGACTCCCAACCCGAACGGAAGCTGGTGGAGCATTTCCTGGCCACCGCCTTCCTGGCTCACCCCTATGGCCGGCCCGTGATCGGGTGGCCTTCCGACATCCAATATCTGGACAAACGCACTACGGAACAGTTCTTTCATACCTTTTACTCCCCCGCCAACACGGTGTTGACAGTTGTGGGCGACCTGAATCCCGACCCAGCCCTCTCTCTGATTAAAAAATATTTTGAGCGGATCCCCCCCCAAATCCTCCCCCCGCCGCTCCGGACCGTAGAACCGGAACAGCTGGGGGAGCGGCGCATCCAGGTGGTGGCGGACGCCAATCCGCAATTGATCATCGGATTCCACAAACCGAACTCCCCCCACCCGGACGACGTCGTTTGCGAGATCCTCGAAAGCCTATGTAACCTCCGGGCGGACTTCCCGCCTTTATAAGCGCCTGATCGAGGAGGAAAAGATCGCGGCCGAAGTCTCTTCCTCCAACGGCTTCCCCGGGGAGCGCTATCCCAACCTTTTTGTTATCTTTGCTACCCCGCGGCATCCCCATACGGCTGAGGAGCTGGAAAAAGGCATCGGGCAAGAGCTCGACCGCCTGAAGTCCGAGCCGGTATCCGAGCGGGAACTCAAGAAGGTGAAGAACCAGATTCAGACCGACTTCCTACGCAAGCTCAACTCCAACTCCAAGCTGGCCTTCTGGCTCTCCTACGGGCAGAGTCTTTTTGGAGACTGGCGCTACATCACCGAACGCCTGAAGTCCTATGAGAGAGTCACGGCCGATGACGTCCGCCGGGTGGCTCAAAAATATTTTACCGCTCGCAACCGCACCGTTGCCACGCTGGTCAAAACCCCTGGATCCTCCTGATGCTAAGCGGGAGAGTAGGCATGAAGCGATCTCCTCTGAAATTTTTGTTTTCCATTTTTTCTCTCCTCCTTCTTTTCATTTTCCTTCCTGGGCTGGCGTATCCCCAGGACGAAGAACTCCTCAAGCATCCCCGAGAGATGACCTTTCCTCCTCTTTCTTTCGTTCCCCCCAAGGCCGCCCGTACAGTCCTCTCCAACGGAATGGTGCTCTACCTCTTAGAGGACCCGGAGTTGCCCTTGGTCAACGTTTCGGCTTTGATCCGTACCGGTTCCATCTACGACCCGCCGGAAAAAAGCGGGTTAGCCCAACTGACCGCCACTCTTCTGCGCACTGGAGGAACCTCCGATCAAACCCCCCAGGCCATCAATGAAGCGTTGGAGTTCATGGCCGCAGAAATGGAGTTCTCCATGGGGAGGGAGTCCGGAACCGCTTCCCTCTCTGTGCTAAAAAAAGATTTTCCCAGCGCCCTGTCCATTTTTGCCAGCCTGTTGATGAAGCCGGCCTTCGACCCCGCCCAGGTCGACTTGGCCAAGAAGCAGGAAATGGAGGCCATTCGTCGGTCCGATGACAATCCCCAGGAGATCGCCTACCGGGAGTTCCGCAAAGTGCTTTACGAGGGAAATCCCCGGGGACAGGTCCCGACCCTCGAATCCATCGAAAGCATCCAGCGGGATGACCTGATCGACTTTCACCAAAGGTTTTTCCAACCCAACAACATTTTGCTGGGAATCTCCGGAGACTTCAAAAAGGAGGAGATGATCCATTCCCTGGAAGAAGCTTTCCGTGGCTGGCAGCGCTCCCTCATCGAACTTCCCTTCATCCCTGTCCCGTCGCCCCACGATAAAAAATGGATCTACTATGTCCGAAAGGATCTTCCGCAGACGACCATCCTTTGGGGACACCTTTCCCTCCCCCTCGACCACCCCGATCATATTCCTTTCCAAGTATTAAATTTTATTCTCGGGGGAGGGGGATTCAACTCTCGCCTCACCCGGGAGATCCGCTCCAACCAGGGGCTGGCTTATAGCGTGGGTAGTTTTTACCAGGGTCGGGTCGGGTACGGGGTTTTCGGGGCTTTCTGCCAGACGAAATCCTCCACCACCCACAAAGCCATCTCCCTCCTCTACGAGATCACTGAAGGGCTGGAGAAGAATAAGCCGGGTCCTGAAGAGGTGGATTGGGCCAAGAAAACCCTGGTCAACCAGTTCATCTTTTCTTTCATCTCCTCGGCCAGCATGGTCAGCCAGCAGATGCGCCTCGAATATGATGGCCTGCCGGAAGATTACCTGGTCCATTACCAGGAACGGGTGGCCTCGGTAACCCCGGAAGACTTGGGCCGGGTGGCGGAGAAGCACCTCCACCCGGAAAAGTCGATCCTTTTGGTCGTGGGCAAAGAAGAAGATTTCGACCAGCCCCTTTTTTCCTTTGGCTTGGTGAATCGCATTGAACTAAGAAAATATAAATAAGGAGCCTTATGAAAGTTCTGCTCATACAACCGCCTTATCCTTTCTCTGAATTTCCCAAGCCGTCCTCGGCGCTGATATTTTTGGGCACCGTCCTGCGACACGAGGGCGTGGATGTACAAATCCTGGATCTACTTTCCACCCGTTACTCCCTCAACAAAATTGAAGCACGCCTGGCCCGGTTTCAACCCGACATGATCGGAGCCACCTGCGTGACCCTGAATTTTCCGGTAGCCGTAGAGATCCTCCAACACTGCAAGGCCATTGCTCCGCAAGCCACCACCATCCTGGGTGGCCCCCACGTGACCTTCACCGCGGAAGAAACCATCCGCCGTTTTCCCGAGGTGGATATCATCGTCCGCGGAGAGGGCGAGGAAACGCTCAAAGAACTTGTTTTTGCCCTCGATGGGCGAAAAAATTTGGAGAAGGTCAAGGGGCTGACGTTCCGTCGGAATGGAACGATCTTCCAGACTGAAGACCGCCCCTTTATCCAGGAGCTCGACCTTCTCCCCCTCCCCGATCGCACCCTTTTCCCTCTTTCTCGCTATCTGGCCATGCGCGTCCCGGCCAGCGTGCTCTCCAGCCGCGGCTGCCCCACGGGCTGCTCTTTTTGCGTGGGTTATCGCATGACCGGGCGGCAGGGGCGCTTCCGTAATCCGCTGCGGGTAGTGGATGAAATTGAATCCGCTCTCCGCCTGGGGTTCGAGGAGGTCTGCGTGGACGACGACCTCTTTACCCGGAATCGCCAACATGTCTTGGCCATCTGCGAGGAGATCGGGCGGCGAGGGTTAAAGCTCAAAATGTACATTTTCGCCCGGGTGGACACGGTGGACCCACTTCTTCTGAGGAAGCTGAAAGAGGCCGGCTGCGCCATGATCTGTTTCGGACTGGAGAGCGGAAACCAAAAAATCCTCGACCGAGCGAACAAGCGTACCACCCTGGAGAAGGCCCGGCGAGCTGCGCAGCTCAGCAAGGAAGCTGGAATATCTCCCTTCGGCTCATTTATCCTCGGCCTCCCCGGGGAGACCCGGGAAACGATGGAAGAAACCATTTCCTTCGCCCAGAGCCTAGGAATTCCCTACGGCTTCCATCTTTTATCTCCTTTCCCCGGGACGAGAATTCGGGAGAAGGCCGGGGAGTACGGGATTAAAATCCTTACCGATGACTGGTCGCTATACGACGCCGACCATGCCATTACGGAGACGGAAGCCCTCAGCGCGGCCGAGGTAGAAAGCTTTGCCAAATCTTTCTTCCAAAAGCTGGGAGCAGAGATTGAGAGGATGAAAAAAGGAACTCTGGCCGGAACCTATAGGGGACCCTATCGGGAGGAGATGGAGAAGCGGTTGGAAGTAGATTTCGCTTGGAAACTCCTGGCCGGAGACCTCCTGGAAGAACAAGGGAGAATTCCTGAAGCCGAAGCTCCGGGGCCGGATTCCAGAGAAGACTCTCTCCGGCTTCTGGCCCAGCGCCTCGCCGGGATCGTCTCCCTGCCTTTGACCTTCGTCGAGAGCAAATTGCGCAAGCTCTCCGCCCGCCAGCTCATCCTATGCCAGAAGAGCCCGGATTCTTGCCGCTGGTCTTGGAGAGAAGATTGAAGATATCCGCCGGCAACGGGTGGTTTTATCGGGAACGGGAGGACGGACAAACGGGGATGAAAAAAGGCTTCTCAGAGCTACGAGAAACTCGTCGCGGGTTCTTCTCTTCCCAGGTATTGGCTTTCCCCTTCAAGGATTCCTCCTTCATCGATGACCAATTGAGAGGTTCGAACGATCCCGAAAAGTTTCCCCGTGGGGGCGATGTAGGTGCTTTCTGAGGTGGCTGCTGTTCCTTCCAACCGGCCGCTGAGGATCAGCTTGCTTACCTGGAGGTCTCCCTGCAGCAGCCCTTTCTCGCCGATGATCACCGTGCCGCGGCCGATGATCTTCCCTTCCCAATGGCCGTCTAAACGTACAACCCCGGCCTCAAAATGCAACGTTCCCGCGATCGAGATCCCTTCGCCAATCAGGCTGATCTCTTGCCCTTCCTGGGAGAAGAGACTGCCTAAAAACTTTTTCCCCTGTTCCATATTCGGCGAGTTCAACGGCCCATCCATCCCGAGCCCCCTTTCCATCGTCACCATCACTCCCGGCCCTCAGTTTTCGGGGATCTCTACAGACTTTTGCAAAATGAGTTTCCTTTCTGGGGAATAGAGGTAGACGGTCAACGTTTTAAAGATTTCCTCTGAGGAGCTATCAAAAAAAGCTTCTACGAATTTTTGTCTTCTTATTTCAAACCGGATCCCCTTTTCCGGCTGCTGGGGAATGCCACTGTCCAAGCTCATCTCCGGGATCCCCCGGTAGATGGGGGGACGGGGAGTCTCATTCTTAGCGACCATGACCAAAGTTCCAGAGACAGGAATTTCCCGCAGATTTCGATTGACCAAACGAAACCTTACAGAAAACCCCTCGCGATTTTCCCGGCGGATCACTTTCAGCTCTTCGATGGCGATGGGGGGGGAGATTGGCTTTG
Organism: uncultured delta proteobacterium; assembly: GCA_963760605.1. GTDB lineage: Bacteria > Desulfobacterota > SM23-61 > SM23-61 > SM23-61 > CAVXFA01. The sequence continues at coordinate 36,086 of CAVXFA010000109.1, forward strand.
GGGAAATGGCCTCCGTAGAAGCCTTCTTATATTTTTTGTCTAAGGTGAAAATCTGGTTCTTCAGCCGATTCATCTCCTCCATCAGATGGCTTCGCCCCTGCAGGAGGGAAAAGTATTCATAACCGAAGAAAGCCAAACCACCGGCGAAGACGATCCCTCCTAGGGCGAGAATGATTAAGGTTCGCTTCTCAACCCGCAAGGTTCGTACCCTTTCAAACGAACGCATGATGATAAAAAGCCAAAAATCTGACTTCATCTGCCCTTTTCTCCCCGGAAAGAGAGATATTCCAATTGTGGTAAAAACTAATGAATTTTACGGAAATTGTCAAGAGCAATTCCTGCTGACCGACGATTCTTCTTCCCTCCCTATGCCACCCCCTTTCAGATGCGGGCCTCTGGGGAACCTACGCCAGCACCAACCCAAGAACGCAAAACAGCTGCAGTCGATCATTTTCCAGGGGTTTCAGGGAATTGGGCAGGAGCCTCTTTCCCTCTTCCTTTGAAACCCTACCCCGGTTTGATGCTATTCCGAGGCCTCCGTTAAATAATCTGCCGATCTCCCCAGGCCGCATTTTCAATCTGCATAGCCTTGGGACCCTTGAACTTCGCAGGGGTCACACGGGAGTTTGACTTTTCTTAACAATTTTATTAGCATAAATTATTTAAATTCTTGACAGGATCTCTGTTAGAGTGTTTATATAATAAAATTTATTTTGAAAAAGAGTCCGATTCCTTTCCGAGTGTTTTTCTTCTTTTGGGGAACCATCCTCAGTGGAGGGATTTTTTTTGCCTCCGGCGGGGGGGCCGAGGCCAAGGAAATCATTCGGGTATTGATTCTCCGGGATGTCGCCCAATTCGAAGTATCCGGCCAGGATCTGGCCCTTCAGGACCTGAAGACAGGTCGCGCGTTCTTTAAAAATGCAAAATTTTCTTCTCTGACGGTTGAGCGAAAAGCGGGCTCCCCTCCGCAGGTTCATGGTCATCCGATCTCCGCCCAGGGATTCTTGCTGACCTCGCCCCGGGGCCTCTTGGCAATCAACGGCCGGCGCTACCGGGATCAGCTCAAAATCTTTCCGGGCCCAAACAGAGATCTATGGGTGATCAACGAGCTGCCGCTGGAGCAATACCTCGTCGGCCTGATCCATTGCGAGGTTCCCTCCCAGTGGTCTGGGGAAGTTTTAAAAGCCCAGGCTGTCGTTGCTAGGACGTACGCCACCTACCAAAAAGGGAACCGCCTGGATGAACTCTATGACGTGGACTCCAGGGTGACCGACCAGGTTTACGAGGGCATGGATAAGGAAGATGTCCGATCGCAACAGGCCGTGAAGGAAACAGAGGGGGAATTGCTCCTTTACCAGGGCCTTCCGATCTTCGCTGTCTACCATGCCTGCTGCGGGGGGAAAACAGAATCGCCCGAACATCTCTGGTCAGGAAACTTTCCTTACCTGAGAAGTACCGCTTGCAATTTCTGTCTCGATTCCCCCCACTTCCTCTGGAACTACCCGGTAGGTTCGGACACCTTGAGGAGGGTCCTGGAAAGCGGGGGCTTTTCTGGCCCCAAGGTTCTGGGAATTGAGGTTGCTCAGAGAAGCCAGAGCGGGCGGGTTTTGCAGCTTTCCATCCAGAGTGAAAAAGGCCGGCTGAAGATCTCGGGCAAGGAGTTTCGACGCCTCTTAGGGTACGATCTGCTTCGGTCCACCAACTTCGTGGTCAGAGAAAGCAACGGGCTTTATCATTTCTCCGGTCTGGGCTGGGGTCATGGCGTCGGCCTGTGCCAATGGGGAGCCAAAGGAATGGCTGAAGGGGGAGCGGATTATCGTTCCATCCTTAAATATTATTATCAAAAAGTGGAAATAGGAAAATTTCCCTGATGAAGCTTCAGGACTTCGATTACCCTCTGCCCCGAAGGCGGATCGCTCAGCAGCCAGCTCCGGCCAGGGACCAGGCCCGGCTGATGGTCTTAGACCGGCGAACCGGATCTATGGATCATCGGCTGTTTTCTGACCTGCCGCAATACCTTGAACCGGCAGATGCCGTAGTCATCAACGAGACAAAAGTCTTGCCTGCCCGCCTGTTGGGAAAAAAGCCGAGCGGGGGAAAAGTCGAGATCCTTTTGGTCCGGAAAGGGGGAGGCGGGGAAGCGAGGACGAGCTCCGCAGGGGCGGCCGAGGAACGGAAAGAGGAGAATGTCGAGGACTGGGAATGCCTGGTGCAGGGCTCCCGCAAGCTACGGCATAAGACCCGGGTGCTTCTGGATGAGGGACTCTGCGGGGAACTCGGGGAAAGAATGGACACCGGCCTCTGGAAGCTGCGGCTGAAAGGCAAAGGAGATTTGGACCCGGTCTTGGGGCGGATCGGTTTCCCGCCCCTGCCCCCCTACATTCGGCGGAATGGGGATCGGAAGATGAGGGCCCAGGATCTGGACCGCTACCAGACCGTTTACGCCCGCAAAGAAGGGGCCATCGCCGCGCCCACGGCGGGCTTGCATTTCACAGAAGCACTCTTGGATGAAATCAAGGGGAAGGGGGTTAGAATCCTTGCTCTGACGCTCCATGTGGGAATCGGGACCTTCCTCCCCGTGAAGCAGGAGGAGGTAGAGAAGCATCGTCTCGAGCCAGAATTCTTTGAGGTTCCCCCGGAGACCGCCGAGGCAGTCCATGAGGTCCGGGCCTCAGGCAAAAGGGTGATTGCCGTTGGAACTACCGTCACCAGAGCGTTGGAGTCCTGCGTCGATGAAAATGGAACGATTCAGCCAAAGCGGGAGGAAACAGGGTTGTTCATTCTGCCGGGCCACCGATTCCGGGCAGTGGATGGACTCATCACCAACTTCCACCTCCCCTGTTCTACTCTTTTGATGCTGGTCTCGGCCTTTGCCGGGAGAGAGTTCATCCTGGCCGCTTATGAGGAAGCCATCAGAAGAAATTACCGGTTTTACAGTTATGGCGATGCCATGCTGATTCTTTAAAAGTGCCTAAAATGCCTTAAGGGCACCAATGAAAAACCGAAAGGCGCGAGACCGCGAGGCTTTGACGCCCTTTCGCCCTTGCGACTTGCGCTCTCACGGTATGACTGACACGGACACGATTCTTCATGCAATTTGAAATCTTAAAGAAAGATCGAAACTCTCGGGCGCGGTTGGGAAAGTGCCACACCGCTCATGGCGTTTTCCACACTCCGGCCTTTATCCCGGTGGGTACTCAGGCGACGGTCAAAGCCATGACCCCTGAGGAGCTCCGGGAGGTGGGGGCGGAGATCATCCTTTCCAACACCTACCACCTTTACCTGAGACCGGGACATGAGCGCATCCGCCGGATGGGTGGGCTGCACCGCTTTATGCACTGGAACGACCCTCTGCTCACAGACAGCGGAGGGTTCCAGGTTTTCAGTCTCAACTCTCTGGTCAAGGTTTCTAAGGAGGGGGTCCACTTCCAGTCTCATCTCGACGGTTCACGTCATTTCATCAGCCCGGAGAAGGCCGTGGAAATCCAGGAAGCCCTGGGGGCGGACATCATCTTGTGCTTAGACGAATGCACCGTCTACCCCGCCTCCCACGAAGAGGCCGAGCGCTCCCTGGAATTAACTCTGCACTGGTCTCGACGATGCCGGGATGCTCATAGATTTCCAGATCAGGCTCTCTTCGGCATCGTCCAGGGGGGAATGTATTCCGATCTTAGGCAGAAGAGCGCTGAGACTCTGGTCAATATCGGCTTCGACGGGTATGCCATCGGAGGCCTGAGCGTGGGAGAGAGCAAAGAGATGATGTTCCAGGTTGTCGCCGAGACCGCTCCCCTTCTCCCCCAAGACCGGCCTCGCTATCTCATGGGCGTAGGCACCCCTGGAGATATTGGGGAAGCCGTTCGCCAGGGGTTGGATATGTTCGACTGCGTGCTGCCCACCCGAAACGCCCGCAACGGCACTCTCTTCACCCGCTCCGGAAGAAGGGTCATCAAGAATGCCAAGTATGCCGAAGACTCTCTGCCCATCGAGCCGGGCTGCCCGTGCTACACCTGCCGCCATTACAGCCGGGCCTACCTCAGGCATCTGTACCTGGCCGAGGAGATTCTGGCGATGCGCCTGAACACCATCCATAACCTCCATTTTTACCTGAAGTTTATGAGCGACCTACGACAGGCCATCGCCGAAGATCGTCTGGAGGGGTTTATGCAAGATTTCAACTCTCAGTGGGAGTCCGAAAAAGAGCCAGCCTCGGAGGGGCCGGAGTCACTCCATCCGCAACCAGGCTCTCGCCAGAGAATCTCTTTTGAGGGAACTCACGGTCTTACCAAATCTTTCAGGATGAATTTGAAAAACCAACAAGGAGGGGAATTCGATGTTCAATGATTTAGCTTACGCCATGGGGGGGCTGCCCGGGGGGGGCGGTGGAGCTGGAGGGCTGGGAAGTTTTCTTCCCCTGATATTGATGTTCGTGGTCTTTTACTTTCTGCTGATCTGGCCGCAGCAGAAGAAATCCAAGGCTCACCGTCAAGTTCTGGCCAACCTGCAGAAGGGAGAGACCGTCGTGACTTCTTCCGGGATTTACGGAACGATTACCGGGATTACGGATACGGTGGTCACGCTGGAGATCGCCGAGAAGGTCCGGATCAAGGTCGCCCGCAACTCCGTCGCCGGCGTAGTTAAAACCCCGGTCTGAAGCAAGCGATGAGCAGGGTCACCGTCCATCATCTCAAGGAAAGCCACAAGGTGATGCGTTACCTGAAACAGGCCGACCGTTATTTGGAACGCATCGGGTACACGGAGCATGGCCTGAGGCACGGCCAGATCGTCTCCTCCCTGGCTGGGAGGATCCTGCGCAGGTTGAATTATCCCCGGCGGCTGGTTGAACTGGCGGGCATCGCCGGGTTCCTGCACGACATCGGAAACCTGATCAACCGGCAGGAACACCCCCTCTCCAGCGCGCTTTTGGCCAAAGCTCTCCTGGAGGAATTGGGCATGCCCGACGATGAGGTTCTCGCCGTGATCGGGGCCATCGGAAACCATGAAGCGGAACAGGGCGAGGTCACGGAGGAGATCGCCGCTGCTCTGCTCCTGGCGGACAAGGCCGATGTCCACCGCAGCCGAGTGCGTAACCGCAAATATTTGAACGTGGACATCCACGACCGGGTGAACTTTGCGGCCACCAAGGCCAGCTTGCAGGTGGACTCGCAGCGGCGGGAAATTATCCTGCGGTTGACCATCGATACAGCCATCTCTCAGGTGATGGAATACTTTGAGATCTTTCTCTCCCGCATGCTGGCCTCCCGGCGGGCTGCCCAATTTTTGAAATGCCGGTATGCCCTATGGATTAACCGGGTGAAGTTGCTTTAAACGGACCGTAAATGGAAACAGAAAAGTGAGAAAAATACCGCTGAAAGGTCCCTGGATATTCCGGTCCATCTGTTTGGAGCCGTAGTCCTAAAGGAGATGATCCTATGTGGAGAAGCATCCAGTTGCGAGCCGGGCTGATCGTCCTCTTCCTGGCCCTCTCAATCCTCTTTCTCATCCCCTCCCTCATCGACCCTCTTCCTACATGGTGGACAAAGGTCATGCCCTCGGAAAAGATTCACTTGGGGTTAGACCTCCGGGGAGGGATGCACTTATTGCTCGAAGTGGAAGTGCAGAAGGCCGTGGAAAGTGCCCTGGACAAGTACGCCAGCGACATTAAAGACACCCTGACCAAGAAGGACATCCCCTTCAACCAGGTAGAACGGACCCCTGACGGGAAGATCTCGATTATCCTCCCGGACAGCAAAGTCAACGACCGCTTCAGCCAAATTCGTTCCGACCAGTACTCCAACCTGAAAGTGGCCTCCTTTCGGGAACGGGAAGGAAAGTTCCAGTACCTTCTGGAGATAAACCCCAAAGAAGCCAAGTCCATCGAGGACTCGGCCGTCCGCCAGGGGCTGGAGACCATCCGCAATCGAATCGACCAGTTCGGGGTGTCGGAGCCCGTCATCGCTCCCCAGGCGGAGAACCAGATCCTCGTCCAGCTTCCCGGCATTAAAGACCCGCAGCGGGCCATCGAGCTCATCGGTCGCACGGCCCTGTTGGAGTTCAAGCTGGTGGACGATGAGAATAGCCTGGAGGAAGCCCTCAAAGGGAACATTCCTCCGGGGGATGAGATTCTTTCCCAGAAGATCACGGACAAAGAAACGGGCGTTGTGACCCGCCGTCCTTATCTCCTGAAGAAACGTGCTTTGATCACGGGAGACGTCCTCACGGATGCCCGCACGCGCATCAAGTCTGATTTTAATGAACCTTACGTCTCCATAGACTTTGACGCTCGCGGGGCACGGCTTTTCGATCAGATCACTGCTGAAAACGTGAAGAAGCGCTTGGCCATCGTCCTGGATAATAACGTCTACTCTGCCCCGGTGATTCAAGAACGCATCAGCGGAGGCAAGGCCCAGATCAGCGGCTCCTTCACCCCAGATGAGGCTTCGGACCTGGCGATCGTTTTGCGGGCCGGGGCTCTGCCGGCCCCCGTGAGAATCATCCAGAACGTCACGGTCGGGCCGACGCTGGGCCAGGATTCCATCGACAAGGGAATCCGCGCGGCCCTCATCGGTTCTCTCCTGGTGGTGATCTTTATGGTGGTTTACTACCGCCTCTCCGGACTGATCGCGGACTGGGCATTAGTCCTGAACATCATCTATCTTATGGGAGCCCTGGCTTCCATGCGGGCCACCCTAACCCTGCCGGGCATCGCCGGAATCATTCTGGCCATCGGCATGGCCGTGGACAGCAACGTTTTAATGTTCGAACGTATCCGCGAAGAATTACGCCTGGGGAAGACGGTCCGGCCTGCCGTAGACTCCGGTTACGATAAAGCCCTCTTCACCATCATTGACTCTCACGTCACCACCCTCATCACGGCCGTGGTCCTTTTCCAGTTTGGGACGGGCCCCATCAAGGGCTTTGCCGTCACCCTCAGTTTAGGCGTCATGATCAACCTCTTCTCCGCCCTCATCGGCACGAAGGTCATCTTCGACTGGATCAACCTCAAAAAGCAGCTTACGACCCTGAGCATCTGATGAAAGGAAGGAACTCTTAGATGGGCATCGAACTCTTAGGAAAAACGAATATTGATTTCGTCCGGCTGAGGAAATACGCCTTCTTCCTATCGGCCGTCCTCGTAACCCTGGGCATCATCGCCTTGGTGCAACTGGGTCAGAGGCCAAGCCAACATGGGGATCGACTTTGCGGGCGGAACCTCCGTGCAGCTCAAATTTGAGAAGCCCTTTCAACTGGATAAGGCCCGCCAGGCCTTGGATGCCAAGGGCTTCAAAGACAGTGAGCTCCAGCAGTTCACGGAAGGAAACAAGCTTCTCATCCAGGTTAAAAAATCCACGACGATTCCCGAAGGAAGGGTGGCGGATACCATCAGTGAGCATCTTTGCCAAAGAATTCGCCGACAATAAATTTGCTGTGGAAGCACCACGGAGATCGGCCCCAAGGTCGGACAAAGCTTGCAGCATGATGCCCTCATCGCGGTAGTCATCTCGGCCATCGGGATGATTCTTTATATTGCCTGGCGCTTCGAGTTTGCTTTTGGCATCGCCGCGGCCATCGCCACCTTTCATGACGTTTTGGCTGTCCTCGGGGTCTTTTTCATCCTCGGGAAAGAAGTAAACCTCCTCTTAGTCACTGCCCTTCTCACCCTGGCCGGTTATTCTTTGACTGACACCGTGGTGGTCTACGATCGCATCCGGGAAAACCTTCGTTTGCGCCCCAGGGACCCTTTGGCGGATGTGATGAACAGCAGCATCAATGAGGTTCTCAGTCGAACCATCGTCACCTCCAGCACCGTCTTCCTGGTTTGCCTGGCTTTATTTTTCTTCGGGGGGGAAGTCATCCATGACTTCTCTTTTGCCTTGCTCATTGGGGTGATTGTGGGGACCTACTCATCCGTTTTCGTGGCCAGCCCTGTCGTCTACGAGTGGCGCAAGAAGAAAAAGATCCATATCCGCACCAAGCGATAAGAAGGGTGCAGGGCGGGCGCTCCTTTAACGAAGCGATCCTCAGGGCCCAAAGGACCGATCCTCTATCCTCTTTTTATTTTCGGTTTGAAATTTCTCAGTTTCTCGGCCGCCTGCTGTAAGGTTTCCATCTTTTTGGGAAAGGCAAAACGGACCTTGGTCCTCCCCAGCTCCGGACGGCTGTAGAAGCAACTTCCGGGCACAGTGGCGACCCCGATTTTCTCCACCAAATAGAAAGCGCAGTCCACATCGTCCTTAAAGCCCATGTGTCCCACATCGGTCATGATGTAATAGGCTCCCCCAGGATGGTAGACGCGAAATCCAACATCTTCCAACACCGGCAAGAGAAAATCCCTCCGCTGCCGATATTCCGCCGCCAGGGTCTCGTAATAGTGAAGATCTGAGCGCAGCGCTGTGACGGCCCCCTCTTGCAGGGGATGGGCCGCCCCCACCGTCAAGAAATCGTGGACCTTGCGGATGGATCCGGTCAGCTTCGCGGAGGCGATGGCCCAGCCCACGCGCCATCCCGTGAGGCTGTAAGTCTTGGAGATCGAATTGATGGTGATGGTTTGATCGCGCATTCCCGGGAGAGAGGCGATACTGATATGCCTGGCCCCGTCGTAAAGGATATGCTCATAGATTTCGTCGGTCACAGCTACGACGCCCCATTTCAGGCAGAGGTCGGCAATAAACTGCAGCTCCTCGCGGGAGAAAACCTTGCCCGTCGGGTTGTTGGGAGTGTTGATCACGATGGCTTTCGTCTTGTTGTTGAAGGTCCGGGCCAGATCCTGCTCGTCAAACTGCCAGTTGGGTTCGTGGAGAGTTATGAACCGGGGTTTGGCGCCGCAAAGAATGGTGTCCGGGCCATAGTTCTCGTAAAAAGGTTCGAAGACGATGACCTCTTCACCCGGATTGACCATGGCCAAGAGGGAAGCGATCATGCACTCGGTCGCCCCGCAACAGACCGTGATTTCCTTCTCCGGATCCATGCTCACACCGTTGTACCGCGAAAATTTTTCGGCGATGGCCTGGCGCAGGGCTGGGGTTCCCCAGGTAATGGCGTACTGGTTCGCATCGGCATGAATGGCCTTTACCGCCGCCTCCTTAATCTCTGGGGGCGCCGCGAAATCGGGGAACCCCTGAGCCAGGTTCACTCCTCGGTGCTTGAGGCAGACGCGGGTCATGTCCCGAATGACCGATTCTGTAAAACTCCGGGCCCGATCGGAAGAAAATTCCTTCATGCTGGCCTTTCTCCTTTCCCCTCAAGGAAATAGGATGAAAAGTAATATATAAAATGCCCGAGCTTTCGTCAATATGAAATCATTTTGGGACAGTTAAAAAATCCCCTCTAAGGCATTCACTATTCGGCCAGCGCCACACTGGCAAACGGCTAGGCCCACCCCACAAACCGTATCGCAAAAAGCCGCGCTGCCGAGGCCTGGCTTTCCAGATTCACGACTTCACCTACTGCTCTTCAATTGCGATTGCATCCAGCGACTGATGGTTACGGCTGAAAGCGAGAGATCTTTATTCGGTTTCCTTGTCCCCAGGTTCGTTTCACTTCTTATAGCTAATGGATATGCCCGAACTGCTGGACCGATCGATGGTGGTCTGGTAGTTGGACAAGCTCCTGATCGAATCCAAGAATTCCTTTATGCCCCCATAAGCATTGTTCACGTTGTGGGCCGTGAAGCAGCCGCCTTTTACCAGTTTAGGGTCCACCTCCTTGAAATACTGGAGATACCCCTCCTTATCCGCATCGGAAAAAACAAAATCAAAGGGTCCTGCCAACTCCTTCACCAGTCGATGGGCATCGGCCAACCTGGCATCAATGAAGTCTTCCACTCCGGCGTTCTTGAAGTTTTTCAAGGCCGTTTTGTACCGGCCCTCATCGATTTCAATGGTGATGAGTTTACCCCCGGTTTTGCTGAGTGCCCAGGCAATCCATATGGCGGAATGGCCCGTAGAGGTGCCGATTTCTAATGCTCTTTTATAATGATTTTTGATGACCAGGTCATATAACACTTTGCCGTCCTGGTAGGGCACATTCCAGTCCTGCCATTTCCCACGTTTTTCAGTCAGGTATTTTTCTATCTTCGCATCCAGTTCTGTGGAGACCTGCTGAGCAAAGATCGAAATCGCGGAGCCAACCAATAAGATCACTACGCCCAGGCAGGCGATGAACCCCTTGATTGATGTTTGAGTCATATTTTCTCCTTTCATGATGGCCCACCACGTCAGCGCCCATTGGCGCAGGAAACTGCCGTCAGGGGATACCCGTCATATGCATTGCAGGGCCAATTTTCCGCTATGAGCACCTTCTTGTTGACCCCCTGTGATCAAAATGATCAGAATCGCTTTTCGGTGAGTTGATTATTCAAATATAGCAGGTTTTAGCAAGGGTGAGGGATTTTCTTGAAATCCAAAAATACTCCGTAAGTTCACTCAGAAACGATGTCCCCTTTCACAGGCCCTCTCCGGAGAAAAGAGTTGAATCAATGCTTTCAGTTTTGGTAATATGGAAATAGGGATAGGAAGAATGAGAAAGTTGAAAACCAGCCCTTTCTTTGTTGCTGGATTTATGCTTTTCCTCCTTGTTCTCCTTTGGGTGGAGGCCGGCTGGGCCATTCTGGATGAAGAAATCCGGAAAATGCAAGCGGGGCTTCAAGGGAAAACGACCGGGGAAAAAATCGCCTTCTTCGCCGAAAGATTCATCGGCACCCCTTATGACGAGGATCCCCAGGGATTATATGTCTCCCAAGCCGCGATTGTGGCCGATGAAAGAGTCGACTGCATGTATCTAACCTTCCGGGCCGTTGAACTGGCCCTGAGCGATACCCCTGAGGAGGCCATACAAATCGCCCTGGAGAAACGTTTCCATTCGCAGGGCGTCCTCAAAGATGGCCGGGTAGTTAATTATGATGACCGCTTCCAGTACGGGGAAGACATGATCCAAAGCGGCAAATGGGGAAGAGAGATTACCTCGGAAATAGGCCGAACGATTCGGATCCAGGGGTCCAGAGGGAGGGATTCCTGGGAAATCCTTCCTCCCCGGGAGATAAAGCAGGGAATGAAAAAGATAAAAAGCGGGGATATCCTTTTTTTCTTCACCCCTCCGGAGAAGAGGAAAGTGAATGAAGGCGTCGGACATACCGGATTTGTAAAAGTAGAAAAAGGTTCCGGGGGTAAGAAAATTTATTTGATCCACGCCAGCGGGTCAAAAAACAAAGGGGGGGCCGTGAAAAAAGTTTTATTGCCGGATTATGTCTCCAAGATGGCTTTTATAGGAGTGAGAATAACCAGGTTTGAATAAACCTTCCCTTATCTCAGGGGTATAAGAAGGGCGATGAATCTGGACGAACTTTGTATCAACACCATCCGGATGTTATCCGTCGACATGGTCCAGGAAGCCAACTCGGGCCATCCGGGAATGCCCATGGGGGCCGCTCCCATGGCCTATGTCCTCTGGACAAGATTTCTCAAGCACAATCCCCAAAACCCAGCATGGCCTGACCGGGACCGTTTTGTGCTCTCGGCCGGGCACGGTTCGGCCCTGCTCTATTCCCTTCTCCATCTAACCGGATATCCTTTACCCATGGAGGAAATCAAACGGTTCCGGCAATGGGGGAGCAAAACCCCCGGACACCCCGAATACCGGGAAACCCCGGGGTGGAAAGCACCACCGGGCCTCTGGGGCAGGGTTTGCCATGGGCGTGGGCATGGCCATGGCCGAGCGCTCTCTGGCTCTCGTTTAATCGTCCGGGCTATGAGATCGTCAACCACTCCACCTATGCGATTGTCAGCGACGGAGATTTGATGGAAGGGGTGGCCGCGGAAGCGGCTTCTCTGGCCGGACAACTCAAACTGGGCAAGTTGATCTACCTGTACGATAATAATTCCATCACCCTGGCCGGAGAGACCAGACTGGTTTTTACCGAGGATGTGGGCAAGCGTTTTCTAGGCCTATGGTTGGCACGTGCAAACCGTTGAAGACGGAAATGACCTGGAGGCGATTTCCCGGGCAATCCGGGGTGCCCGGGAAGAAACGACCCGCCCCTCTCTGATCTCGGTGAGAACGCATATCGGCTATGGAAGCCCCCATAAGCAGGATACCTTTGAAGCCCACGGTTCTCCCCTGGGCCCGGATGAGGTCATCGCCACCAAGAAAAATCTGGGATGGCCGCTTGAGCCGAAGTTTTACATCCCGGAAGAGGCGAGGACCCAATTCCGAAAGGCGCTGGACAGAGGGGAACGGCTGGAGGGCGAGTGGAACGCCAAACTCGAATCCTACGGAAAAGCTTATCCCGAATTATTCCGCGAATGGAATGAGCGGATGAGTCTCGAAGCTCCCCGAGGGTTGGAGCAAGGACATTCCCGCGTTTCCCCCGGACCCAAAGGGAATCGCCACTCGCGCTGCCGGGGGCAAAGTCATGAACTGCCATCGCGCCCCATCTTCCTTCCCTCATCGGAGGGTCGGGTGACTTAAACCCTTCCACCAACACCGCCTTGAAGGGCCGGGGGAATTTTCAATCGCCCTCGCGAGGATGAGGACCCCGTCCAGGGCGCGGAATCCGGTCCCTGGAGTTACGGCGGGGCTAACATCTTTTTCGGGGTGCGCGAACATGCCATGGGGGGCATCCTGAACGGAATGGCCCTCCACGGAGGGTTTCTCCCTTACGGAAGCACCTTCTTAATATTTTCCGACTACATGAGGCCGGCGATCCGGCTGGCCGCCCTGATGAAGCTTCATGTCATCTACGTATTCACCCATGACTCGATCGCCCTGGGGGAAGACGGCCCGACCCATCAGCCCGTCGAGCATCTTTCCAGTTTGCGGGCCATGCCCGGCCTGACGCGTAATCCGGCCGGCGGACGCCAATGAAGTCGCCGAGGCCTGGAAAATAGCCGTCCAACATCAAGAGGGGCCGGTCGCCCTGATGATGACCCGGCAGGCTGTTCCGGTCATCGACCGGACCAAGTTTAGCCCGGCGGAAGGGCTTCAGCCGGGGGGCTTACATCCTGGCTGATTCCGGCGCCGCATCCTCCCCAAGTCATCCTGATCGCCACCGGTTCCGAGGTTCACCTGGCCCTGGAGGCGTATGAGAAACTCCGCGCCGAAGGCATCCGGGTGCGCGTGGTCAGCATGCCCTCCTGGGAACTCTTTGAACGGCAGCCACGGGATTATCGGAATCAGGTCCTCCCTCCGGGTATAACGGCCAGGGTCTCCGTTGAAGCCGGAGTCACTCATGGCTGGCAAAATACGTCGGATGGGCAGGAGAGGCCATCGGCATCGATCACTTCGGGGCTTCGGCGCCGGGAAAAGTACTCCTTGAAAAGTTCGGTTTTACAGCTGAAAATATCGTAAGAAGGGTAAAGGCGCTTTTGAACCGAAAAAGGGATCGAATTCAACGTCCGATTCTGCACCCTCAGCCCTTCCCCCTCGAGGGGCGCGGGCTGGGAGGGGATGGATGGGGAGTGAAATAGGGGAGAATTTGGAGGGCTTGACGATGAGAGAGGAGTTGCGCAAGAAACTTCGGGAAATAGGCCAGAGCTTCTGGCTCGACAACCTGAGCCGGGATCTGATCCATTCGGGCGAGCTTAAGCGTTTGATTCAGGAAGACGGGGTGACCGGAATTACTTCCAATCCAACGATATTTCAGAAGGCCATTTCCGGGTCCAAGGATTACGACGCATCCATACAAAGCATGTTGGGGAAAGGAATCCGGGATGAAAAGGAACTTTTCCTAGGTCTGGCCTTTGAAGACATCTCTAGGGCGGCAGACTTGTTGGGGCCTGTTTATGAGAAAAGCGGGGGCCTGGATGGGTTTGTCAGCATCGAAGTTTCCCCCGACCTGGCGTATGAGACGGAAAAGACCGTCGCCGAGGCCAAACGCCTGTTTTCCACCATCGGCAAGAAAAACATCCTGGTGAAAGTTCCAGGGACAAAGCAGGGCCTCCCCGCCATTGAACAACTTGCGGCCGAAGGGGTGAATGTGAATGTCACCCTCCTTTTTTCCGTAAGCCGGTATGAAGAAGTTGCCGCAGCCTACATCCGCGGGCTGGAAGGGAGGGTTCGCCAGAGACAGCCCATCAACGAAATTTTCTCTGTGGCCAGCTTCTTTGTCAGCCGGGTGGACACGCTGACCGATAAACTGCTGGAAGCTAGTCTTTCTGCGGCCACCTCCGAGCGCTGAAAAGAAGAGGATCAGAAGTTTGCTGGGAAAGGCGGCCGTGGCCAACGCCAGAATGGCTTATAAGAAATACAGGGAGATCTTCACGGGAAAACGTTTCCAGGCTTTAAAGGGGGCTCGCATCCAGAGGATCCTGTGGGGGAGCACGGGAACCAAGAATCCCAGCTACAGCAACATTAAATATGTGGAAGAGTTGATCGGCCCGGATTCCATTAACACCATGCCCGAAGCGACCCTGAATGCTTTTAAAGATCATGGGCGGGCGCAAATCACTATCCATGATAAGCTGGAAGAAGCCGAGAGGTTATTTTCCGAACTCAAGGAAGTGGGCGTGGACATCAACCGGGTTACCGAACAACTGGAAAGGGAGGGAGTGAAGCTGTTTTCCGATTCATTCTTCTTACTCTTGAAAGAAATTGCCGAAAAGAGAGATTCCTTCTTAGGCAGGAAACCCTGATTAAATTGACTGGGACGCAGCTTTTCGCCGGTCAGCGCAGATAAGGCGGAAACAGTTTTTATAAAGATAACATGCGACACGCCTAGGAGCCTAAGCCTGATGGAATTCCCTACCCGGACGGAGGGGTCAGCGGGGGCATCTAAAGGCTGAAAATCGGCCGAGCGATCTACAGGTAAACGGCCAATGAAAAGGCCATGGTCTCCGTTTTGCCAGGTCCGATCTTAATCGTAGAGGATGATAAAAAGACCGCTTCTCTGGTAGCTCTTTACCTGGAGCGGGAAGGGTTTCAAACCGTCATGGCCTCCGATGGTCTGCAGGCCCTGGAACAGGTCAAACGCCACAAACCTGCCTTCGTCATCCTCGACCTGATGCTCCCCCGGCTGGACGGATGGGGGGTATGCCGGCAAATCCGGCGGACATCAGACGTTCCCATCCTGATGCTTACTGCCCGGGGAGAGGAGATCGACCGCGTCTCGGGACTCACCTTGGGGGCAGATGATTACCTGGCCAAACCCTTCAGTCCCCGGGAGCTGGTGGCGCGCGTGAAGGCGATTCTCCGGAGGGCCCGCCCGGAAACTTCCAAAGGAAAAAATTTTCTCTCCCACGAAAACCTGGTGATCGACCTGGAAAAGCGCAAGGTGAGTTTGCAGGGCCGTCCTCTTTCGCTGACGCCCCACGAGTATAAGCTTCTTCAGACTCTGATGGCGGCCCCCGGGAAAGTCTTCACTCGCGCTGAACTTCTGGACCATCTTTATCCGGGAGGGGAAGCCGTGATTGACCGGGTCATCGATGTTCATATTGGAAAGCTTCGGGAGAAGATCGAAGAGGACCCGGCGAATCCCCGATGGATTTTAACCGTCAGGGGCGTCGGGTATCACTTCACAGAAGAAAAGGTTTGACGGAAAGGGGGGTTCAGGCCTGACCCATCGCCTCCTTTGGAAACTACTGGGAATTCATGTCTTCATCATCGGGTTTGTCATCCTGCTCGTCTGGGTGGCCGTTGATTATCTAGCCGCCGGTTATCTGGCGACCCTGATGAAGGAATACAACGTTTCACCCACCGCCACCCACCAAATGTTTATCCGCTCTGTCCACCGGTACCTCATCTGGGCCAGCCTTGCGGCTCTCGGGCTGGCGATCACCTTCAGTTTTCTGCTCTTAAAAAGAGTGTTAGATCCTCTGATGCAGATGATCGACATTACCCAAAAGATCGCGCAGGGCGATTTTTCGGCAAGAGTCCCGATCCGTTCCCAAGACGAAATTGGTCGGCTGGCCAGGGCCTTCAACCATATGGCTGAAAGCCTGAAAAAAATCGAACAGCTCCGCAAAACCATGGTCCTCGACGTGGCCCACGAGCTCCGGACCCCGTTGACCAACATGAAAGGGTATCTGGAAGCCTTGCTGGACGGGGTCTTGCCCCCCTCCAAGGAGAACCTGAAATTGCTCCAGGAGGATACCTTACGGCTGGTCCGCCTGGTGGAAGATCTCCTTCGCCTGGCCAAGGCGGATACTGCCCGGGCCACTCTGCATAAAAGGGAAATCCGAATCGCGGACTTGATCCTCCAGGTCCTCGACTCGTTTCTCCCTCAATTTCACGCCAAAAA
>CAVXFA010000110.1:0-32897 GCA_963760605.1 uncultured delta proteobacterium
GCTGTTGCCCAAAACGGTGTATAAAGGTCCCGACCATTGAAATGAAAGGAACTAAATTGGAAATCAGGCCGAGTCGAGCCTTTTTAAGCAGAGCATAAAAAAGCTCTTCAACCTTACCCATTGGGCGATTGTTCTTTGACAAGGTGCTAACCGAATGGGTTATGAGCACCATAATCTGGATGGCCACAAC
Source organism: uncultured delta proteobacterium (assembly GCA_963760605.1). GTDB lineage: Bacteria > Desulfobacterota > SM23-61 > SM23-61 > SM23-61 > CAVXFA01. The sequence goes on from CAVXFA010000110.1 coordinate 191, forward strand.
CGGAAAGTCTAGAATCTGGACTCGCCATAACCTTCGCCACCTGGCCCTCTTGTACCCATACCGGACAGAGCGGGCAAACGATCGTTCGGACAGGTGCTGACGAGTCTTGATATCTTGCTGGGACTCCCGACTTTGGCTCTGCTTCAGCATTCGATCCAACTCATCTTGCCGCACATGCCGCTTGAGCGTTCGCCCATAAGAAGAACGCGTACACTTCGAGCGAAGACGGCATCGACCACAAACGCCGGAGGCCGCCTTGTATTCATAATGCCTCCGATCTTTATAGAAGTGCCGTCGCCTTAACGCTTTCCCTGCAGGACATAGATAGCCATCCCGATCGGAATGGTAAGTGAATGCCTCCTTCGGGAAAATATCTTCCCGGCGACCTGAACCCCGGTGGCTCTCCTCCAGAGAAGGAATATGAGCTTGAATCCCCGAATCGTGCGAGAAAAGAAAGTTCTCGATCGTCCCATAACGACTATCGGCCACCGCGGTCTCTACCCTCCGATTCGTATTCTGCTCGTGGACCTCAATCACCTCTTGGAGAACGGCTCCCTCATCGATCGACCCAGGAGTGACCAAAGTGGCCGTGATCACCTCATGCTCAGGGTCCACTCCCCGATGCGTCTTATAACGCAACTTCGACTTCCCCCCACTATGGCGCGTCACCGAGGCATCCGGATCCGTGGTAGAAATGAAGCGGCTGTTAGCTGGAGTGGTCTTTGGTTCACCTACCTCATCGAGTCTCTCTTCCAAACGCTGGTAGCCTCTATGCAAATCCTTTTGAAGCTTCTCCCGATCCACGACCGAATTATTGGAAGCATCCGCCTGAATCAAGCTGGCATCCACAAAAAGCTTGGATCCATCCACCAAACCGGCCTCGACACATTGCCCAACCACCCGCTCAAAAAATCTCCGGAAGGCCTTGCCCCCCCAGCGGGCTCGGGCTTTACTCAAGACACTGTGGTTGGGAATCTCATCATCCAGGTCATATCCCAGAAACCACATCCAATCCATTCGCTCCGGTATGGTGACCATCAGCTCCCGTTCAGATCGCACATTGTACAGGATCAATAGAAGCATCATCTTGAGGATGACTGGAGGAGGAACGGAAACGTTGCCATTCGCACCATAGGTGTCTCTGACTTCTTCATAGATGAAATCGAAGTCGATCTTTTCGGCTATCTTCCGTAAGACATGATCTTGGCGAACGCGTTTTTCAAGGCTGAAACCACTCAGAAAGAACTTGTATTGGTAAGAAGATTGGCGACCCATCATGGCAAGAACCCCATGGATATTGAGTTTTCCCATGATTGTAAGTTCATATAATCTGATTAGCAAGCATTATTTGGGCAACAGCCCGTTGACTTGTGAATTAATTTAGGGTAAAGATCTCTTATGGTCAGACCGCTGCGTGTCGAATATCCGCGTGGATAAGAGGGGCATCCTTAAATAAGTAAATAATTTATTGGGTGAGCTGATAATCATTCTCATGGGCAATGGCCTCCCCTCTCTGGACGGTATATCCCCTCCCCTGCAGGCTCATTCCCAGCCGCCTGCCCAAGGCGGCCAGGGAAATTCCCGACTCCCCCACCGCCCAAAAGCCAAAAGGTTCCATGCATCATACCAAACTACTTTTTCAATTGAATAATTTAGTGGGGTCCCCCTCTCCTCGAACCGAAAAAAATCCCAGATTTGATATTCCTTTGGCAACTGACTTATTGGTCAGTCCATAATTATGTAGACACCGAAGACTAAATCCCTCCTCCCCTCCCTTTACAAAAGGGAGGAATTTCCCCTCTTTGGAAAAGAGGGGTCAGGGGAGATTTTGGAAGAATATGTCTGGTCAATTATGGACTCCTTAGTAAGTGATATACGGGCAGAACAAAATTTCATTGACATCTTTTTTTCCCCAGATTAATAATACAGGGCATATATTTGGCTCGTTCGACGAACAATTCCAACCAGCGGAGAAAAAGTTTGGAAGAGCCCCGGCAGAAATGGGAGGCAGTTCCTTTTCGCTTGCCCGTGGAAGAGGAGCTGATCCACCGCGTCTCCTGGTTGATCCGCCTGCGCTGGTTTGCCGCCCTGGGGGTTGTAGGGACCACGGGGATAACCGGCCCCCTCCTCGGCCTGCCCATTCCGCAGTGGAAATTGTTTCTTGTAGGAACGATCATCGCGGCCTACAACGGCGCTTTCTATCTGCGCCTCAAAGATCTCCTGCGCGATCCTGCGGCCGGCGTGGAGCGCTTCAGTCATTTTGCCAGCATCCAATTTTTCGTGGACTGGCTGGCTCTGATTTTCCTGGTTCATTATTCTGGGGGGATCGAGAGCCCGGTCATTTTCTACTTCATCTTCCACGCCATCATTGCCAGTATTCTTCTTCCCCCGAAAGCTTGCTACTTCCACGCCACCGTCGGAGTCCTGCTGGTGGGAACCTTGACCTTGATGGAATATTATAAAGTGATCCCCCATGTGGCCATTCCCGGTTTTCTGCAGCCTCACTTCCAGCAACCCTTCTATGTGATGGGTACCCTCTTCTTCTTCGGCAGTGCCATTTATGTCTCCATCTACCTGGCCACTTCCATCACCCGACAGCTTTGGGCGCGCACTCGGCAGCTGGCCCGCCTGAAGCAGCGCCTGGAGAGCGCCTATAACCAGACTCAGTCGCTTTACGACATCGCCAAGGCGGTTACCTCCACCCTGAATCTCACCGAGGTGCTGAACACCATCGCCCGGCTGGCCACCAAGGCTATGAATGCCAAGGGCTGCTCGATCCGCCTGCTGCATGAGGAGCGACGCCAGCTTTGGGTCGGAGCAGCCTTTGGACTGAGTGAGGAGTATCTGGCCAAGGGCCCGGTGGATTTGGATAAAAGCTTGGTGGACCGCGGGGCTCTTCGCGGAAAGCCGGTGGCGATCCTCGACGTCACCAAAGACCCGGGGTTCCAGTACCCGGAAGAGGCCAAGAAGGAGGGCATCCGCTCGGTGCTCTGCGTTCCTTTGACCGTGCGGGAAACACCGATTGGGGTTCTTCGGCTGTACACGGGAGAGATCCACCGCTTCACCGATGAAGAAATCGATTTCCTTTCCACCCTTGCCAGTCAGGGAGCCGTGGCCATCGAGAATGCCCGCACCTATCAGCGATTGGAAGACTTAGAGCAGGCCAAGTCTGATTTTGTCTTCACCGTGGCCCACGAGCTCAAAGCGCCGGTGGCGGCCATCCAGTCGATCCTGCGTGTCCTCCTGGAAGGATACGCCGGGGAAATTTTTCAAAAACAGAAGGAACTGATCGGCCGGGTGGAACGGAGGCTGATGGCCCTTCAAGGTCTCATTCGGGACCTGTTGGCGCTGGGCGCGCTCAAGGGGGCACTCCCCGAAGCCCAAAAAACGGACGTGATCCTCAATGGAATCATAAACCGGGTGGTGGACGCGGTGCAACCCGAGGTGGAACAGAAAGGCCTGGAATTGCAGGTGGAAGTCCCGGACACCCTGCTGACCCTCAAAGCTACCGATGAGGACTTGGAGCGCCTGCTGAGCAACTTGCTGGAGAACGCCGTTAAATATACCCCTCCGCATGGGAAAGTTCGTCTTCAGCTCAGCTTGAATAACAAATCGGTTCGCATCGTGGTCTCGGACACGGGCATCGGGATTTCGCCGGAATCCATGGACCGCATATTCGAAGAGTTCTACCGGGGTAAAAATGCCAAGGAGATGGGGCAGGAAGGCACAGGGCTGGGCCTCTCCTTAGTCAAACATATCGTGGACCGTTACCGCGGCGAGATCGGCGTCGAAAGCAAGCTCCGGGAAGGAAGCACTTTTACCGTAACTCTTCCCAGAGAATGAGAGGGTTCCAGAGTTCATGGAATGAGGAATGTTAAATGTTGAGTGTCGAGTTTTTAGACAGCACTCCTTGCGCCTTACGCCCCAGCACTTGGACCCTTGGACCCTGATTATGAGCCATATCATAGAAGATCTCGCATTCTTCTCGATAAGATAGATCGACCATCATGCGCGCCCAGGGGAAAACTCGATGAAAATCACGTTGGATGACTCCGCTCGAGCTTTTGCGGCCAAGATCAGCCAAATGATCGGGCAAAACATCGACGGATGCTATCAATGCGGAAAATGTACGGCCGGATGTCCGGTGGCTTACACCATGGAAATTCCCCCTCACGAGATGATCCGCCTGGTGCAACTGGGACGCAAAGAGGAAGCGCTGGCTTCCCATACGATCTGGCTCTGCGCTTCCTGTGAGACCTGCACTTCGCGCTGCCCGAAGAACATTGATGTGGCCGCCGTCATGGATGGGCTGCGCGTCCTCGCCTTTCGCCAAGGGCAGACCAAGGCCGAAAAAGAGATCACCCTCTTCCACAAACTTTTCCTGCAGGTGGTGGGACGCTTTGGCCGGGTCAACGATCTCCGCCTGATGGGAAAGTATAACCTGCTTACCCTGAACCCTCTCAAGGATTGGCGCTTGGGGCAAAAGCTTTTCTCCAAGGGGAAACTCCGGCTGACCACTCCTCCAGTCAAAGGAGTGAAGGAGCTCCAGGAAATCCTCCATCGCGTTCAGTCCAGCGAGAGGGAGGGATCATGAAGTACGCCTATTATCCAGGATGCTCGCTGCACTCTACGGCTGTGGATTACCAGCAGTCCATCGACTCCGTTTTTAAGAAATTGGCCATCGAGCTGCAGGAAATTGAAGACTGGACTTGCTGCGGAGCATCGGCGGCCCACGTCTCGGGCGTTCTCCTGCCCCTGGCTCTGCCGGCGAAAGACTTATGGAAAGCTGAGAAAATGGGCCTGGAGGTCGTCGCTCCTTGCGCCGCCTGCTATAACAGAATGCGCCAGGCCAACCATAAGCTGAGGGAAAATGCCGAACTGCGCCGGAAGGTCAACCAGGTCTTACAGGCCGATTATCGCGCGCAGGTGAAGGTGCGTCACATCTCGGACATCGTGGTCAATGAATACGGCGTGGAAGCAATCGCCAAGCTCTTGGAGAAGGACTTGAAAGGGATGAAGGTGGCCTGCTACTACGGTTGCCTCTCCGCTCGGCCCCAAAAAATTGTGGCCTTTGACGACCCGGTTTACCCTTCTTACCTGGATCGGTTGATCCGGGCCTTGGGGGGAGAGTCCATCGAATGGCCCTTTAAGACCGAATGCTGCGGCGGCTCCTTCTCCGTTTCCAAAAAAGATGTGGTCCTGAAATTGACCCACGATTTACTCGACATGGCCAAAAACCTGGGCGCAGAGGCCATGGTGGTCGATTGCCCCCTCTGCCAGTTCAACTTAGATTTCCGGCAAGAAGAAGTGGAGAAACAGTACGGGGTGCATTACGGCCTTCCAGTTTTCTACTTCACTCAGTTGTTGGGACTCTCCCTGGGCCTGCGGGGCGAAGCGCTGGGGTTGGAGAAGCTGAATGTAGATCCTTTTCCCTTGTTGGAAAGGAAGAACCTGCATATTTAATGTCACGCAAAGGCGCAAAGGGCGCCAAGAAAGGCAAAATAAAAAATTAGGAATTCAAAAAGTAAAGGCGAGCAATAAATAAATTTTTCTTTTTTTTGGTTCCAATTCTATTTGCTTCTTTGCGTTCTTTGCGCCTTTGCGCGATCATTTCTCTTAGAGGAATAAACGATGGCCCGAGTCGGAGTTTTTGTCTGTCATTGCGGGACGAACATCGCCAAGACTGTAGACGTTAAGTACGTGGCCGAAGAGTTGGCCGGGGAGAAGGGAGTCATCATCTCCCGCGACTACAAGTACATGTGCTCCGACCCGGGCCAGAACATCATCAAGGAATATATCCGCCTGTACAAGCTGGACCGGGTGGTCGTGGCCTCCTGCTCTCCCCTGCTGCACGAGCGCACTTTCCAGAACACAGTCAAGGAAGAAGGCTTAAACCCCTTCCTGATGGAGATGGCGAATATCCGGGAGCAATGCTCCTGGGTCCATAAAGACCGGGCCGAGGCCACGGCCAAGGCCATCGATTTGATCAAAATGTCCGTGGCTAAAGTGCGGAGGAACGAGGCGCTCTTCCCCAAGCGCATCCCCATGGAGCGCAAAGCCCTGGTCATCGGCGGGGGAATCTCGGGGATGCAGGCGGCCCTGGACATCGCCCTGGTGGGTCACCCGGTGATCCTGGTGGAACGGGGGCCCTCGATCGGCGGCCGGATGGCCCAGTTCGACAAGACCTTCCCCACCCTGGATTGCGCGGCCTGCATCTTGACGCCTAAAATGGTGGACGTGCGCAGCAACCCGAATATCCAAATCCTCACCTACTCGGAAGTGGAAAGCGTTGGAGGTTACGTAGGGAATTTTGAGGTCAAGATTCGAAAAAAGGCCCGCTCCGTGGATATGTCCAAGTGCACGGGCTGCGGTGAGTGCATGCAGAAGTGCCCCAGCCGGGTGGACAGCGAGTTCGACCTGGGGCTGGGAAAACGCAAGGCCATCTATATCCCCTTCCCCCAGGCCGTGCCCAACGTGCCGGTGATCGATCGGGTCCATTGTCGTTATTTCACCCAGGGGAAATGCCAAGTGTGCCAGAAAGTCTGTCCGGCGGAGGCCATTAACTATGAGCAGGAAGACCAGGTGATTACGGAGAAAGTCGGGGCCATCGTCGCAGCCACGGGCTTCGATCTATCCGATCCCGATGACTATAGTGAATATGGTGGCGGGCGGTATAAAGATGTGATCAACGGCCTGCAGTTCGAGCGGATGATCAATTCCTCCGGACCGACCGAGGGGCATTTGAGGCGGCCCTCTGACGGGAAGGAGCCCAAGACCATCGTTTTCATTCAATGCGTGGGTTCGCGGGACGAAAACCTGGGGCGTCCCTATTGCTCAAAGATGTGCTGCATGTACACGGCCAAGCACGCCATCCTGACCAAGGAGCACATTCCGGATGCCCAGGTCTACGTCTTCTACATCGACATCCGGGCGGCCGGTAAGAATTATGAAGAATTCGTCCGTCGGGCCATCGAGCAATACGGGACGATCTACTTGCGGGGGCGGGTCTCACGGATCTTCGAGAATAATGGGAAGCTGATCGTCCGCGGAGCGGACACCCTCTCCCGGGCACAAGTAGAGATTGCCGCGGACATGGTGGTTCTGGCCACGGCCCTGGTGGCCCGGAGCGATTCGATAACCGTGGCCCAGATGCTGGGCATCCCCTACGACCAGAACCATTTTTTCACGGAGATGCACCCCAAGCTGGCTCCGGTGGAGAACGTGACCTCGGGGATTTACCTTACCGGGGCCTGCCAGGCGCCCAAGGATATTCCTGATTCCGTTGCCTCCGCCAGCGGGGCTTCGGTAAAAGTCTGTGCCCTCTTTGCCCATGAGGAATTGATCGGCGACCCGATGACCGCCGAGATCAACCCAAACCTTTGCTCTCTTTGCAAAACCTGCGTGGACATCTGCCCGTTCAGCGCGATCATCGAAGAAGAGGTGAAGAAACCCGACGGAAAAATCCAGAGGCAGATGCGGGTGATCGAGGGGGTATGCCATGGATGCGGGGCCTGCGTGGCTTCCTGCCGGCCAGGGGCCATTACCCTGAGGGGCTTCACGGATCAGCAGATCCTCTCGGAGATCGAATCCCTGGCGGTTTCTTATTAAAGGAGCAAAGGCGTAAGCCGCAAGGCGTGGGCCTAACACCCTACCCCCTACACCCTGCACCCTACGCCCGTTTTGCAAAACGTCAATCGCTTTTGAGAGGTATCCATGGAAGCCAAACCAGGAGTGGAGAAGAAAGAAAAAGATTGGGAGCCGAGAATCTTGGCCTTTCTCTGCCGCTGGTGCAGCTACGCCGGGGCAGATCTTACCGGCTCTTCCCGGATTAGTTATCCCCCGAACATACTCATCTTGCGCGTTCCCTGTTCCGGCCGGGTAAACCCTTTGTTCATCCTCAAGACCCTTCGTTCCGGGATGGATGGCGTCCTGGTCTCCGGTTGTCATCCCGGGGATTGTCATTACACGGCGGGAAACTACAACGCCCGCAGAAAATTTGCCATCCTCTCCCGGCTTTTGGAGTATGTGGGGATTGATCCGCGCCGGGTGCAATTTTCCTGGGTCTCGGCTTCGGAAGGGGACAAATTCGCCAGGGTCGTAAGTAAGGTAGTGGCGGAGGTGAAGGCCTTAGGCCCGAATGAATTGTTTCGGCTGGCCCCATCGGATCAGACCGCCACAGAGCCGGTGAGCCCTCAGCGGTGAGGATAGAAAACAGGGATGCCTGAAAAAATGAAAGACGAGCTCATTGCCATCGTCACAAAGCTTTTCGACGAAGGAAGGATTCATCACTTTCTCGGCTACAGGAAAGGGACGTTAAAATTCAAGACCACCCCTTTAATCGCCCTGAACCGAGAAGACTTGCAGGGGCTCTGGGTGGAGGATTTTTTCGCATCCAACCTAGCTCTTTACCTGAAAGAGATCAAGGGTAAGGTCGGCCTTTTAGTCAAAGGGTGCGATAGCCGATCGCTCGTTTCTCTCATCAAAGAAGGACAGGTAAGGCGGGAGGATCTCTACGTCGTGGGCATCCCCTGCCCCGGACAGATCGACCCGGGAAAAGTGGCCGAGGCAGCGGATTGCGAGAGGGAAGAGTTGGAGGAGATTTCCCGTAGGGGTCCCGAGGTTCTCACCCAGGTCAACGGTCAAGAAAAAACATTCCCCAAGACCCGGGTCCTTCTGGACAAATGCCTCGACTGCCAATACCCTAAACCCTTGATCTTTGATTCCTTACTCCCGGGAGAGTACGCTGCGCCAGTGCCCAAAACAAATCCACCAGAAGACGATCTCCGCAAAAAACCAGTGCCGGAGAAATGGGCTGTCTGGGCTGAGCAGTTCCGGCGCTGTATCCGCTGCTATGCCTGCCGAAATGTTTGCCCGGCCTGTTTCTGTCCCCGGTGTATCGTGGAAGAGAACATGCCCCAGTGGGTTTCCCCCCTGCCGACGGTAGGGGACAATTTTGTCTTCCATCTGATGCGCCTGATGCATGTGGCCGGAACCTGTGTGTCCTGTGGGGAATGCCAGCGAGTCTGCCCCATGGGAATCCCATTAATGGAGCTCAATGATAAGATGGCCGATGACCTCCGGGAGCTTTTTGACTTCGTGGCCGGGGTGGATCTGGATAAGCCCCTTCCCTTCCGGACTTACCGGCAGGAGGATGCAGACGACTTCATCAAATAATTCAGGACCGCCAAGAACCAAAGGCTTTGGATACACCCTGGTTGTGGCCCATGCGGGGAGGAGCTGAGCGAAGATCCTCCCGGCACAGGCCATGGTGAAAGTGGACAGGATGAATTGCTGGATCTCTTCAGATCGCTCGGACAACCTTGAAAATGTACCTTAAAATTACCCGAGAGAAATTATCCCATTGGTTGGCTGGGTTGAAAGCTCAGGCCGAGGTCCTGGCTCCGGTTAAGGTCAAGGGTCTCTGGACGTTCCAGAAATTTGACAGCCAGGAAATTCCCCGCAAATTCCAAAACTCCCGCCTTCCCCCGAAGGGTTTATTTTTGGAATCCTTGAGGGCATTATTCGAGTGGAAATCTCCAGGCGGCTCCCCGCAGGTGAACCCCCTTCCCCCTTTGGATGGGCAGCGGGTGATCTTCGGCCTCAAACCCTGTGATGCCCGAGCTTTGAGGATTATCGAGCCGGTTTTTACCGGAGAGTACCGAGACGTTTTTTATCTAAGGAACCTTTCCCGCACCCTCCTGCTGGGTCTGGCCTGCCGCGCTCAGTGCGAAGGCTCATTCTGTGGTGAGATGGGGATTGATTCCCAAGATTCGGCGGACTTCGATATCTTCTTCAGGGAGGTCCCTGAAGGTTACGTAGCCAGGGTGATCACGGACAAAGGAAATGGGCTGGCCGGAGGAAGGGATTTCTTTGAGGAGGCTTCCGAAAAGGAATGGAACTTGGCGCAGGCTGAAAAGCGCGGAAGGAGGGAGCCATTCCTATTCGATTTGGAGAGAGTGAAAGCGGGGGTGGCGCAATCCTTCCCAGATGAAAATTTCTGGAAGCGCATCTCAGCCAAGTGCATCAACTGCGGGATTTGCACCTACCTCTGCCCTACCTGCCATTGCTTTGACCTCTGCGATCTGCAGCTGCCCCGCCAGGGAGCTCGTTTCCGCTGTGGGGATAGCTGTGCCTTCCCGGACTTCACCAAAATGGCGGTCCACAACCCCCGGGAGGAAAAGTGGCGGCGTTACCGCCAGCGGGTGAGCCACAAGTTCAATTTTTTCTACCAGAATTTTCAAATGATCGCCTGCGTGGGCTGCGGCCGGTGCGTGACCCATTGTCCCGTGAATCTGGATTTGCGGGAGGTTCTGCTGGAGGTGGCCCGATGAATCCAAGCCAGATGAATGAGGGGGCCCAGGGGAAAAATATCTACCTGCCCCACCGGATGGAGATCATCAAGGTCATCCCTGAAACCGAGGATACAAAAACCTTTCACATTCAATTCCTCGACGCCACTCTGCAGGAAAATTTTTCATTCCTCTCCGGCCAGTTTGCTGAGTATTCCGTCTTCGGCGAGGGGGAGGCCACATTCTGCATTTCCTCCAGCCCCACACGCAGGGACCACCTGGAGGTCAGCGTGAAACGGGTAGGGCGGGTGACCTATGCCCTGCATCAATTAAACCAGGGCGATATCATTGGCTTCCGGGGACCTTACGGAAACCATTTCCCTTTGGACCGGTTAAAAGGAAAGAACCTTCTCTTCATCGGCGGGGGCATCGGCTTGGCTCCTCTTCGCTCCCTGATCCAGAATGTTCTGGACAATCGGTCGGATTATCGGGACATTACAGTTCTCTACGGGGCCCGCAGCCCTCAAGATCTCTGCTTCCAATACGATCTGGCGACTTGGTCCCGTAATCCTTTGGTTAAGATGATCACCACCGTTGACGTGGGGGACAATGATTGGAAGGGCAAAGTGGGTTTGGTGCCAGTAGTCCTGGAAGAAATGGCTCCCTCTCCCGAGGGAGCCGTGGCCATTACCTGTGGCCCTCCGATTATGATCCGTTACACCCTCAGGTGTCTGGAAAAACTTGGCTTCACCCCCTCCCAGATCTGGACGACCTTGGAGATGAAAATGAAGTGTGGCCTGGGGAAATGCGGCCGGTGCAACATTGGCCCTCTCTATGTCTGTAAGGACGGTCCGGTCTTCAGTTTCGAAGAAATTCAAAATTTTTTCTCCGATGAGTTTTAACCCACCCGCCCTCCGCGAGTTTTACCAGGTTAAGAGTCGATTCCTATCTCCTAACACTCCTTTCCCAGCCCAATCCCGTGGAGAGAGCCCCGCTGACAGTCAACAGGGGGAATCGAACGGTCTGGCCAAAATTCTTGCCCTCCTTCACCTTTTGCAAAAATTCCGTCGTGGCCCAGGGGGGAGGCCGATGAAACCCGCCATGGCGGGACGGGAGAAGATTTGCGAAGAGGCCCTAACCTTGTCTCCGCAAAGAGGCGGCGGGTCCGAAGGATGGCCGGGAATGATGCCTCGAAGTCCGCTCTGGCTGGGGGGGATCACTGCTTGATGATTCCGATCACGCCTGGGGCCGGATCGCCCGGGCCATCTCTCTTCTTGCAAGGTGATCGGGGTCCGGTAGAAGGGCGGCAAGGGCTAAAATTGTATTGACTTAAGGCCCCTAAAGGTGCTAAATTAATATATAAGTTAACTAGCAGGGAGGCGGTGAAATGTTTAAAATTGGGGACAGGGCGGTCTATCCTGCGCATGGGGTGGGGGTGATCGAGGATATTAAATGCAGAGTTATTTCGGGAACCAAGAGAACTTTCTATGTCTTAAGGATTGTGGACAAAGAGATGACCATCATGATTCCCACGGACAATGCCCAAATGGTTGGATTGAGAGGAATCATCGATAAAAAAGAAGTTCCCAAGGTTTTCCGGATCCTGGCGGAAAAAAATGTGGGGGTCGATTGCCAGACTTGGAATCGCCGGTACCGGGAATACATGGAGAAGATTAAATCTGGCTCCGTTTTTGAAGTCGCCGAGGTCCTGCGAGACCTTGTTCTCCTGAAATGTGACAAAGACCTTTCCTTTGGAGAGAGACAGATGCTCGACTTAGCCCAGAACTTGCTAGTCAAGGAGCTCTCCATCGCCAAAAACATGGCGGAAGAAAAAATGCGTCTTCGCCTGCAGAGCATCTTCACGACCTGAAAGCCAGCTCTTCTTTTTAAAAAATTCCCTGGAGAAAGGAGGTGAGAAAAGGTGGGAGTCTTTATCCTGAGAATTTTGCTCTTAGCCGCCACCGGCAGCAGCGGTTATTTTCTAGGGCAGCAGGCCCTGCCATCCCCGGATTCCGGGCTATGGGGGATGGGGATCGGTCTGGTCATTGGGATTCTTGTCATATTATTCGAGCGCGGCGTGAAGCGAGTTCCGCTGAAGGTGGTGATCGGTGGGGCCATCGGGTTGGTCCTGGGTTTGATGTTGGCCAACCTCCTCATCAGCTCATTTTTCACTGCGCTCCTCGAGAGGCTGGAAGTAGACTTCTCCGGCTACGTTCTGATCAATAGTGCCTTTGGCTACCTGGGTTTGATCCTGGGGATCAAAAAAGGAAAAGAATTTGAACTCGCCAGATTCCCTTGGTTTTCCAAAGGCTTAAGCCCAGGAACCAATGGTCATAAAGTTCTGGATACAAGCGTCATTATCGACGGGCGAATCGCGGATATCTGCGATACAGGATTCATGGAGGGGACGTTTATCATCCCCCAATTCATCCTCCAGGAGTTGCGACACATCGCGGACTCTTCCGACCCCCTGAAGCGTGGCCGGGGGCGGAGGGGCCTGGATGTTTTGAATAGAATTCAAAAACAAGCCAATTTGGAAGTAAAGATCGTCGATCAAGATTATCCCAAAATCCAGGAAGTGGACGCCAAGTTGATCGCCTTGGCCAAAGATATAAATGCCAAGATCATCACCAATGATTTTAACCTCAACAAGGTGGCCGAGCTGCAAGGGATTCCAGTGCTGAACATCAACCAGCTTTTCAACGCCCTCAAACCGGTCGTCCTCCCTGGCGAGATCATGAACGTGAAAATCTTGAAAGAGGGGAAAGAACCCGGGCAGGGCGTGGCTTATCTGGACGACGGAACCATGGTGGTGGTGGACAATGCCAAGAAGCATATGGGCAAAAATGTGGAGGTCTCCGTAACGAGCGTCCTTCAGACGACCGCGGGGCGTATGATTTTCACCATCCTGAAAGAGGATGCCCCGGAAAATTTCTATCAGAGCTTCAACCACTAACAGGGAATCGTTGGGGGAAGAAAACCCAGAATTTCACGAAGGAATTCTGGGTTTTCTTTATGCCCCCGGGTAGAGGCGCCCTGGGCCTTGCCGCCGCTCTTAACCCCCGGGTTGCCCGATTGGAGTGAATGATGCGCGTGGTAGCCTTAATCCCGGCAGCCGGTCGGGGCAGGCGAATGGGCAGCGAAAAGCCCAAGGCCTTTCTTCCCTTGGGAGGCATTCCTCTTCTCACTCATACTCTCCAAGAATTCGAAGCCTGCTCCCAGGTGGATGAAATCTTGGTCCTGGTTCCCGCAGGAGAAGTTCCTCTCTTTGCCGATGAAATCTTGCGCCGGGCTGGGTTGAAGAAGGTTTCCAGAATATTAGCCGGAGGGCCCGAGCGACAAGACTCGGTCTACTTGGGGCTGAAGGCCATCGGGGGAAAGGCGGATTTTGTGATCATTCATGACGGCGCCCGTCCCTTCGCTTCGCCAGAGTTAATCGAGCGCGCCTTATCCGAAACCCGGCGCTATAAGGCGGTCGTGGTGGGGGTTCCCGCCGGGGATACGATCAAGGAAGTCTCCGCCCAAAGAGAGGTCTTAAGGACCCTAGAGCGCAGCCGGCTTTGGGCCATCCAGACTCCTCAGTCTTTCGAGTATGGTTTAATCGCGGAGGCGCATGAGAAGGCCAGGGAAGAAGGGTTTTACGGGACCGATGATGCCTCTCTGGTAGAACGGCTGAGAATTCCAGTCAGGGTCATCGAAGGCTCCAGGTTCAATCTGAAGATCAGCACCCCCGAGGACCTGATCCTGGGGGAAGCGATCCTGCAGCATCTTAGGCAAAAGGGATGAGGCTGCAGTTGAGGTTTCCATGCGCATTGGGTTTGGGTATGACGTCCATCGGCTGGTCGAAGGTCGAAAGCTGATCCTCGGGGGGGTGCAGGTTCCCCACAAGAAGGGACTGGAGGGACACTCGGATGCCGATGTTCTCTTGCACGCCCTTTGCGACGGGCTTTTGGGAGCCATGGGCGAGGGAGACATTGGCAGGCACTTTCCCAACACCGAGCCCCGCCTCCGAGGGATCTCCAGTTTGCGGCTGCTCCAGAACGTGGCTACGATGATGGCCGAGCGGAGTTTGGCTGTGGAGAATTTGGATACCACTGTGGTCGCTGAGCAGCCCCTGATCGGCCCCTACATCCCACAAATGGTGGAGAAAATCGCGACCGCCCTGGAAATTCCCGCCAGTCGAGTCAACATCAAAGCCACCACCTCTGAAGGGCTAGGTTTTATAGGGGAAGGGAAAGGAATTGTGGCCTACGCCATCGTGCTGTTAAGAAAGGTTCGGAGTTCAGAGTAACGAGTTTGGAGTTATCTTTTTTTAACATCACCTAACGCTATTCCCTTTTTTAAACTTTAGGCACTTTAGGCATTTTAGGGCATTTTAGGCAATTACTTATGGAAGAACGCATCCGAGTTCGCTTCGCTCCTAGCCCCACCGGCCTTCTACACGTGGGCAATGCCCGCACGGCCCTCTTCAATTTTCTTTTTGCCCGCAAAATGGGCGGGACTTTTATCTTGCGCCTGGAAGACACCGATGTGGAGCGCTCGACGGCTGAGGCCGAGAAAGCCACTTTGGAGGACCTCCGCTGGTTAGCTCTGGACTGGGACGAAGGACCCGACCGGCTGGGGAGTCACGGGCCCTACCGCCAGTCTGAGCGCCTGGAAATTTACCGCCGATACGCTTCCGAGCTCCGGGAAAAAGGCCACGCCTACCGCTGTTATTGCACAGGGGAAGAATTGGAGGAAAAAAGAAAGCGTTCCCTGGCCAAGGGGGTGCCCCCCAAATATGATGGCCGGTGCCGATATTTAAAGCCTGAAGAGGAGCACTCCCTGGCCGCGGCCGGCCGGCTGGCTTCCCTGCGCTTCCGCGTGGAAGTCCGGTCCGTGGAATTTGAAGACCTGGTGAAGGGCCGCGTGTCCTTCGATGGTCAGGGGATTGGTGACTTCATCATTTTGCGCTCCGACGGGGTGGCCTCTTATAACTTCGCCGTCGTCGTGGATGATGGCCGGATGGAAATTTCCCATGTCATCCGCGGCGAGGACCACCTGACCAACACGGCCCGCCAGCTCATCCTTTACAGCGCCTTAGGCTTCCCTCCACCTAAGTTCGCCCATCTCCCTATGATCTTGGGGCCAGATCGGGCCCCCTTGAGTAAACGCCATGGAGCGACGGCCGTGGCCCACTTCCGGGAAGAAGGCTATCTGCCAGAGGCATTGGTCAATTACTTAGCTCTGCTGGGCTGGTCCTCCGAAGAGGGTCAGGAGATTTTTAGCCTGGAGCAGCTGGCCAAGAGCTTTTCCTTGGGAAGGGTCTCCCGCAGTTCGGCCGTCTTCGATTTTGAGAAGCTGAAGTGGTTGAACCGGGCTCATATGAAGGGTCTTCCTACAAAAAGAGCCCTGGAACTTTCCCGGCCATTTCTCCGCAAATCTGGGATCAAGGTCGAGAGCAAGAACGAGCCGTGGTGGGAGACCGCGCTGGAAACGGTTTGGGGGGAAGTGGATACGCTCTCCCAGGTGGCCGACCGCCTAAAAATCTTCTTCGATGAAGGCTGGATCCTGGAGCCCGAGGCCGAACAACTTCTGGCAAAAGCAGAGAATCGGAAGGTGGTTCAGGGGTTGGAAGAGGAACTCGGAGCCGTGGAGGAAATCACCCCCGAAAATTATAAGCGAATCATATCCAGCTTAGGAAAGAGGGTAGGGGTTTCCGGAAGGGGCCTTTATATGCCTCTGCGCGCGGCCTTGACCGGGAAAACCCGTGGACCGGAGCTGGATAAGGTTCTCATCCTGTTGGGGAAAGAGAAGGCTTTGCAGCGGGCAGAGTCTGCCCTGCAACAAACCGGGTAAAAGAGGAGCCGGCCCGTGATTAAAAATGATTTGATTCCTTACATTTCCAAGTTCAAAGATGTTCGCATCATGGTCATCGGGGACCTGATGATCGATGAATATATCTGGGGAAGCGTCTCCAGGATCTCCCCGGAGGCGCCGGTGCCGGTGGTCAGCGTAACCTCCGAGAGCCTGCGCCTGGGAGGCGCGGGGAACGTGGCCAACAACATCCATTCGCTGGGGGGAAAGGTATGTCTTGGCGGAGTGGTGGGACAAGATGAGATGGGTCGAAAAGTCATCCATGACCTGCGCAAGATAAATGTGGAAACGAAGGGCGTGATCGTTGAACCGGAAAGGATCACCACAGTGAAGACCCGGATCATCGCCCAGCACCAGCAGGTCGTTCGGTATGACCGGGAAGTCATTCGGGCCATTCAACCGGAGAACGTAAAGCAGATTCTGGCCCTCTTGGAAGAGCGGATGGATGAGCTGGACGCAGTCCTGATCTCCGATTATGGAAAAGGAGTCATCTGCACCCCTTTGGTGGAGGGGGTGCGATCCCTGACCCTGGGTGCAGGGAAAATTTTGGCCGTGGACCCCAAAGTGAAAAACATTCCCCTCTTCCATCATGTCACCATCATCACCCCCAATCACTATGAAGCGGCGGAGGCGGTCGGCCGCTGGATTCAGAGTGAGGAAGACTTGATGGCCGTTGGCCGGGCATTGCTGGAACGATTGCAGGCGAAATCCGTCCTCATCACCCGGGGGGATAAGGGCATGACTCTTTTCCAGCAGAATGGCGAGGTGATGAACATCCCCGCGATGGCCAAGGAGGTCTTCGATGTGACCGGCGCGGGGGATACGGTGATCTCCGTGTTGACCTTGGCCATGGCCGCCGGAGCTAGCCCCGAGGAGGCGGCGATGCTCTCCAATTATGCCGCCGGAATCGTCGTCGGGGAAGTGGGGACGGCCACGCTGAAGGCAGCGGAGCTGGAAGATGCCGTCAGAAACGGCATCCGGGTGAAGGACCAAAAAGCCATTTCAAACCCATGAGGGCCTGCCGTGAGTCTGCCCCGCCAGCCCAGAGCGGTGAAGTTGGTGATGAGCTTCATCTTCAAAGAGGAGAAGGACTTTGCTAAGGCACTCTCAGAGACCGACCCGCAATACGGGCCGGTGGACTTTTTGAGCGAGTCCCTCCCCTTCAACTTCACCGCCTACTATGAGCCGGAGATGGGCGGAGGCCTCGCGCGGAGAATTGCCAGCTTCGAGCCCTTGATCTCTCCCGGGCAGCTGTTGGGGGTGAAGCTCTGGACGAACGCTTTGGAAGCACGGTCCCTGAATGAACGCCGGGGGCGGAAAGTAAACATCGATCCAGGCACCTTGGCCGCTTCCAAGTTCATCTTGGCTACGGGAAAAGATTATAGTCACCGAATTTACCTCGGAGAAGGAATCTATGGGGATTTGATGCTGATCTTCCAGAAGGGGGGTTTCACGCCGCTGCCCTGGACCTATCCCGATTATGCCTCTCAGCCGCTGATCGGCCTGCTCAATCTTCTGCGCAAGCGCTACCTTTGGCAGCTTAAAAATAAAGGGTAAAAGGGGAATTGGCGAAAAGGGGAAAGAGGGAGGAATTTCTTAAAGGGGGGAACACTTTATGATCAAAAGCATGACCGGTTATGGTCGGGGAGAATGGCAGGGAGATGGGAAGCGTGTGGAAGTTGAGGTCAAATCTTTCAACCACCGCTACTTAGACATCTTCCCGCATCTTCCCCGCAGGCTGAACCCCCTGGAGGCACAGGTGCGCAACTTCATCAAACAGCGAGTTTCGCGGGGCCGGATTGAGGTATCTGTGCAAATCGACGACTCCTCCCTGGGGGAACAAAAGCTTGAGTTGGACTTGGTTTTGGCCAAAGGTTACCATCTGGCTTTGAAAGCCTTGCAAGAGGACTTAGGAATCCCGGGCGAGATTCGCCTGGAGACGGTGGCGAATTTCAAAGAGATCTTCACCCGTAAAGAAGTGGAGACCAATCTGGAGAAGGAGTGGGCCTTACTCCAAATGCCCCTGGAAGGAGCGGTGGGCAGCCTGGAGCAGATGCGCCGTGTTGAAGGGTTAACGCTGCGAGAGGATTTCTTGAGTCGACTGAAGGCGGTGGGGGAAATGGTGCAGGAGATCGAGGAAAGGGCTCCACTGACGCTGAGGGCCTGCCGCGACCGGCTGGCCGAACGAGTTCAGGACCTCTCCGGAGGGCTCCCGATCGATGAGGGTCGCTTGGCGCAAGAGGTGGCTTACCTGGCTGAGCGCAGCGACATCGCCGAGGAATTGGTGCGCATCCGCAGTCATCTCAAGCAGTTTCGTGAGATGCTGGATCATTCCGAACCTGTGGGGCGGAAGTTGGAATTCCTCTTGCAGGAAATCAACCGCGAGGCGAACACCATCGGCTCGAAAGCCAGCGATGCCGGGATCGCCCAGGTGGCCGTGGCGATCAAAAGCGAACTGGAGAAAATGCGCGAGCAGGTTCAGAACGTGGAATAAATTGAAGCCCCAGAGATCACAGAGGCCACCGGAATCCGCCAAGCGCTTAGCGATATGCGCATAGCGTTTTTAATTTTCCTCTCTGCGTGGTCTGCGGTGAAATTTCAATGCAAAAGAAGATGAAGAAGGAAGGGCTGTTGTTCGTCGTCTCCGGTGCCTCGGGAACCGGGAAAACCACCCTCTGCCGGGCCATGCTGAAAATCTTTCCCCATCTTCATTTCTCCGTCTCTTATACCACTCGCCCACAGCGGGCGGGTGATGTAAATGGTAGAGATTATCATTTCGTTTCCGCAGAGGAATTTCAGAAAATGATCGAGGGGGGCGAGTTTGCCGAATGGGCGGAAATCTATGGCCAGCGATACGGCACGTCAAAGATGATTCTGGAGAAAGTCCGGGAGGAAGGCCGGGATGTCATTTTGTGTGTCGATGGGCAGGGAGCGCGGCAATTGCGGGATAAAGATTTGCGGGGGATCTTCATATTCATCCTGCCCCCTTCCTGGGAAGAGCTAAAGCAGCGGCTGGCCAAGCGGAAGACTGAAGAAAAAGCAGCCCTGGAAGAACGCCTGAGAAAAGCGCGGGCCGAGATGGCCGAGGCCCGCTGGTATGATTACATAATCATCAACGAGGAATTGGAAAGGGCCCAAGAACAGCTGAAAGCCGTCATCCTGGCAGAGCACTGTCGGCGAGAGAGGATGGATGAGGCCTTAGAAGATTTGCTTTTGGAGAAGTGAAAAATTTTTTCGCCACAGAGGGCCCAGAGTTCACAGAGAAAATATGGTAAAATATTAAAAAATGCCGAACAAAAAAAGAAGAAGTTTCGAATGTTTTGCTTTTTGGCATTTTTCGCTTTTATTTACTAAGGAGTCCATAATTGACCAGACATATTCTTCCAAAATCTCCCCTGACCCCTCTTTTCCAAAGAGGGGAAATTCCTCCCTTTTGTAAAGGGAGGGAAGGAGGGATTTGGACTTCGGTGTCTATATAATTATGGACTGACTAATAACTCTCCGTACTACTAATGTTCGAATTCTCAAATTTCTGTTAAGAATTTTCCCCTCCACCCTATCCCTCCTCCGAGGGGGGAGGGCTTACCCTGTGGAGTAAATTCAACTACTCCACAGGGTAAAGGAGGGGGTGATTTCTTTTGTTTGCGGCTCTGCCGCGCTGTGACCTCTGTGGCAAAATATAATTTGTTTTTGAGGAGGGAAGAGAATGGCTCGAATTTCAGTGGAAGATTGTTTGAAGAAAGTTCCCAGCCGTTTCGCTCTGGTGCTGCTGGCCGCAGCCAGGACCAAACAATTGTTCAAAGGGTCCAAACCTCGCGTGCAAGCGGACAATAAAGAAGTTGTCTTGGCCCTGCGGGAAATCGCCGCCGGCAGAGTGACACCGGCCAGATTCCTGGAAGACCGCACGGCGAAGAATCCTGACGAAGAAAAATGATAAATGTCCCAGGAAAGTTGGATCGTTCATCCTTTTTGCAAAGAAAGGTTATCTTCGCCCTCGACGTCCCCACCCTGGAGGAAACCCGGCGATTCGTGGGCCTGCTGCAAGACCGGGTAGGACTGTTCAAGGTGGGCCTGGAGCTTTTCACAGCCTTCGGCAAAGAGGCGGTGCAAGCCGTGCAGGAAGAAGGAGGCCATGTCTTTCTGGACCTAAAACTTCATGATATTCCCACCACGGTTTCCCGGGCAGCAGAGGAAGCAGTCAAACTGGGCGTGGAGATGTTCAACCTTCATGCGACCGGCGGGCTGGAGATGATGCGAGAAACCGCTACTCGCTGCCGGAAGCTGGCCCAGAAGTTGGGCCGACCCTGCCCGACGATCTTGGCGGTGACGATCCTTACCAGCCTGGACGAAGAAAATTTAAGAGAGATCGGCCTGGTCGGCCCGCTGTCGGAGCGGGTCGTCAGCCTGGCGGAGCTGGCCCAGAGGGCAGGAATCGACGGCGTCGTGGCCTCCCCTCAAGAAATAATCCCTATCCGCCAGCGTTGCGGAGAAAAATTCATCATCGTTACCCCGGGGATTCGTCCGGCCTTCGCGGAGTCGGGCCAGGATGACCAGAAGCGAGTGATGACGGCAAGAGAGGCCATCTCCGCCGGGGCAGACTTCATCGTCATCGGCCGCCCCGTCCGATTGGCACCGGACCCGGCAGCGGCGATGGATAAAGTCCTTGCAGAGATTAGTTAAAGCAAATGAACTGCTATTGGAACAACCACACGGATAAAAAAGTGGTTCTTCGATCCTCCCCTCCCTTGGTGGGAGGGGATAAAGGGGAGGGGGAAACTGGATTTCTTATTCACCCCCACCCCACCCCTCCCCCATCAATGGAGAGGGAGATCTGCTATGGCTATGGGCTTCATCGACTTTTCCGATCAACTCTAACGTATTGATATTTTAACCCTTCTGTCCAGCACACCTTTGGGAGAACAAGCAGAAAAGTTTAGTGATTTTTTTGTAAATTGGGTAAGAGTATGATAAGTAAGAATCAGAAAAAAGACCCATATGAGGATAACAACAAAGGGACAGGTTACGATTCCAATAGAAATCAGGGAGAAAATGGGCTTTCTCCCCGGCACGAAAGTTGAAATTGAAATGGATGGGAATACCGTTCGCTTGAAAAAAGCTCGCTCTCAATTAGTTTGCCACACCCCTTTCCATTCCCTTTATAATCCCCTCATTATTCGAATCTTGAAGGTTTGATCCCATTTCGATACCCCATTCCCAAACAAGACTTTTCTCTTCGGGGAGGGTAGGATAAGCATTCTGGAAAGATTGCTTGAATTTTAACGTTGGGGAAAATAGGAGGCAAGTCGGTCGTTTAAATAGAAAGAGCCCCGGCCGTCCACTGGGGAAGTGTTGACCGGGGCTCAAAGTCGCGGACCAGGAAGATCGGTCTAGCTAACCGGAGGTCCGCCGGTGTTTTTATTTGTAGCACAGGAGGTCTCCCAATTCAAGAGAAAAAATGAGGAAGGTCTATGGTACTGCGAACCTATGACGGCAAACGAGCCCCAAGGCGGAGATCACGACAGCTCATGCAATGAGTTCATACGGGATTCCCGATTTG
The DNA here is from genome assembly GCA_963760605.1 of uncultured delta proteobacterium. Taxonomy (GTDB): domain Bacteria; phylum Desulfobacterota; class SM23-61; order SM23-61; family SM23-61; genus CAVXFA01. The sequence goes on from CAVXFA010000110.1 coordinate 21,893, forward strand.
GTGGTTCTGGGGAAGCTTATGGCATGGCTGAGGCCAATTTCTACCTGGAGAAAACCACAGCTGACGAACGGGCGGACTTGAAGCGTAGCAGCTATATGATCTGCTCAACGAGTGGGAGGATAGGGCCTAAATAATATATCCCTTTTAAAACTCCTTGCCATCGCCTGGCAAGAGGATTGGTAAACAGAATATTGTTCGGGTGGAATACGTGTTGCCTTTTTTATAAGCTCCTGCCGATAAAATATTTTTTCCCCTTCTTTCCTAAAGCTCGACCGAAATTCAAGGAATCGATTTATGATATCAACCGGTTCCGGAAGAAGAAAGAGTTCGTAACCCTCCGGGATGTTAAACTCCGCTTCAACTCTGTTAAAAGAATTATTCCAAATCACGATGGGGTATTTCCTTTCTGCTGTGCTTGTGGCCAGACAGCCTCTCTTGATTATTGCTTCGATTGGAAATACCAGGATATCAGTATTTTTTTTGCAATAGTTTGGTGCGTAGCACTTTACGTTTATACTGAACCCCTCTTTAAAGTTCATGGGATTTGAATGGGTGTATCCCAAAAATTTTCCCCCCGGGGATGTTTCATTTGCAATCTCTTCGAATGTCTCTCTGATCTCCTTAGGACTACTGTTAATGAACACTGAGCGGAGCGTTGCCTCCGTATCGCCGGAGGAAGCATTTTTCCATTCGTACGTCATAGATCCGTCGATCCCTATTTTTATTTGATATTGGGTATATCTCATGTTTTCTTGAGGCTTGGCTATAGGGGTTGTGGCAAAAGCTGTTTTGTCACCTTTAAAGATAAGGACATCCCGATTTTGATCAAAGTCAGGCAAATAATCGACGCGGTGCTCTGTAGCAACCGGGTCGACAAAGTGATATGCTCCCTCGTTTTCGAGAGCCACGATGCAGTGGTCAAACTGGAACGGAAAGGGGAAATCCTTAATCAAATTCCTAGTAGTATTGGTGGGGATTAACACATAATAGGCTGGAATCCCTGCCGATTTTAACATGCTGATTAGAAGGGTGCTTTTATCCTTGCAGTCTCCATATTTGTTCGCGAACACCTCCCGAGCCGGAGCTGGCTCATAACCTGAACTTCCCATATCAATCGAGACGTACCTGATTTCTCGTTTAACGTAATCAAAGATAGCTTCCGTCTTTTCTTTATTGGTTGCAAGACCTTTGATCAACTCTTCTACCTTTTCTTTTATAGCTGTATTCGGCTCGGTCTTCTCCTTGATCCGTTTCCTCCACCAGGTGGAAAATCCTTCCCACGAATCCATGTTGGTTAACAAGATTCCAAAGGCCACCTCATCCCAAGGGGGCATAGATTCTTCTTCCAGGATCTGGGGGATATTTTTATATTCCCAAAAGTAGGTCTTCTTATCCCCCTGTTGCATGATAGCAGGAGATAACGGAACATCCTTTAACGGATTTATGAGGTAGTATTTTATCTTCATATCCTTGGGGACAATGAGTTTATACCTGGAGAGGAGGAAAGGGTTATTGCCTTGGAAATACCATTTGCTCGAAAATATTCCCTCCATGGCAGGCTTTTTCTCCTGGATCACTACTTTATAATCGACGATTGATCCGAGGGTTACCCCCGGCATGGAGAAAACCAGTTTTTTGTAGTCGCTGTAGGAGGGATACCCTTCAAAAGGCGTTATGACTTTGGCTGCGTTTTTCCTCAAGGGGAGCACTTCTCCTTCCGGAGTGATCGTCCTGGCGTAAACGATGGACGCCGTAGCAGTGCGGGAATTATAGCCAATTGCGACGTCCCCATAACCTTTCCCCCCCTCTTTCATGACCTTGAAAACCATGCGTGAAGTCCTTATACTTCTCCCGTCTTCGAAGGCCTCCACTATCCCTTCATCTAGAATAACCAGGATGTTGGCATCGGGATAAGATTCTGCCGGGGGCAGGTTCCGGATAAGGGTGGCCACCTCCTCAGCGATGGGGCCTCCAAGCCCCAAATGAATTTTGGTGCAAGATGAAAAAAGCAAGGGGAGAATCAAAAGAAAGGTGAGTGAGAAAAACCCTATTTTTGTCTTTAATATTATATTGACCGCCCGTTCTCTCATAAAATAGAAAACCCAATCTTTTTATCGGCAAAAAAGGAGGGTTTCTTAATCTTCAAACTGTAAAACCGAGGAATGGACTGTATAGTATGGGGCGAACTCTTCTCGTCGATATGCTGCAATACCTACCCTTCCATGAGGCATATTCAAGGTCCGAGCCAGATTAAACCCACATAGGATTGAGCATGGCCAATAGAAGCTGTCCATTATCTATCGGATGCCATCCTTGCTGCGGTCCTGAATTGCCGCTATTGGGAGTGCTCAACGGCAGCCGGGACAGAGATCGGATGTAAAGATTTTCGTTTTTTATGCGATAAGAAATTTGATGGGGGCGTTACTGGCCAAAGCCTAGAAATCCACGATTATAATTAAGGAAATTGTGTGGCACGAAAACATCCGAACCATCAAAAGATATTTTTCTAGAACGGTTACATATTATGAGCATCCCATTAGGGGGGATGGTTGCCTTAGAGGGAGTTGGCTGCACGGCTAAGGTCAAATACAGCAAGGGCCCATTCTTCGAGGGATCGATTTCTTCCCTGCAACGTCTGAAGGGAGGAATCAGGCTGGGCGAGCGGAACGCTATAGAGATTTGGGAGTATAAGCCTGCTTTGATATAGAGTGACAGATTGGATTGCCCACGGACATGAAGCAACTATCCATAGGTTCATTTTTTGCTATGCAAATAGCAGCCAATGAGACAGCGGCTGGAAATTTTCAGTTCGTGGAAAAAGAACACGTCCTTATGGGTATATTGAGCCTTGGAAAATTGCTCATGCTCAATCCTGAAAAATCTGGACTAAAGTTGCAAGACAGGCAAGTATTGCAAGTAGAGAACAACATCATCGAGGATATCCTTCGGGAGTTTGTAATCGACTCTACCCAACTCCGGCGGCAGCTTCGAAAACGAATGGGTGATGGTAATTATAAGCGCACTGAAAAAATTATCCACCGGAGTGAGGCATGTAAGAAAGTCTTTAACCGCGCAGAGGATCTTGCCGCATCTTCAATAGAAATATCCTGCCTCCATCTTTTTGCTGCCACAATGGAAGACCCCCAAGGGATTATTAGCCAAGTACTTAATGAGACAGGTGCGAAACCAGCCGATTTACGAGAACGTGCTTTCTCTTGTATAGCGAGCAGGCAAGAGAAGAATCTGGAGCCAGTTAAGGTTCACCCTGAGGAGCAGAAGGTGATCCATAATGGTACCCATTATCTTGATCGATATGGGAGGGACATCACACTTGAAGCGCGGGAAGGAAAACTCGGTCCTTTCATTGGTAGACGTAAAGAGCTTCTTCAGGTAATCCAGACTCTTGCTCGTCGGTCTAAGAATAATCCTGTGCTTGTAGGTGAAGCTGGGGTGGGGAAGACAGCAATCGTTGAGGCCCTAGCATTAAGAGTTATTGAGGGCAAGGATGCCCAAGTGTTGGCTGGCAAGAGGATTGTCGAGATAAACATCGGCACTTTGGTAGGTGGGACCAAATTTCGAGGGGAATTTGAAGAGAGACTTGTTCGTATCATTGATGAGGCTCATGCACATCCTGAGGTAATTATTTTTATTGATGAATTGCATAATGTTGTGGGTGCTGGCCGAGCTGAAGGAAGCTTGGACGCAGCCAATCTCATAAAGCCAGCTCTTGCCCGGGGAGACTTGAGATGCATCGGAGCCACTACAATCGGAGAATACCGACGCTATATTGAAGCTGACCCAGCATTGGAACGTCGATTTGAGAAGGTAGTCGTTAAAGAGCCAAGTCGGGATGAGTCGATGGAAATGCTTGAAATCATTCGACCCAAATGGGAGAAGCACCATGGAGTCAGAATTACCGATCGGGCCCTGGAGGCAGCAGTAGATCTTTCTATACGATTTGATGTTGACCATCGGTTGCCTGACAAGGCTATCGACTTGGTGGATAAAGCGGGAGCGCGGGCACGAATTCCATTTTTGAGCATGCGGAAAGAACAGGATAAGGTCAAGCCGTTTGATGGCATTGGTGGGTTTGATGGCTGGAAAGAGGTAACAGAGAATACAATCGGAGAGGTCCTTTCAGAAAAAATGGGTTTGTCATTGGAGATCATTACAGGCCATATAGAAGGAATGAAGCAATCTCTGCTCCTCGGGCTAGAATCGTTTTTAAAAAGGAGGATTATTGGCCAAGAGGAAGCAATAAAGCTTGTCTGCCAAAGACTTCTCATGAGCCACACAGGTTTGGCTAAAAGGTGTGGACCTCTTGCGGTCTTTCTTTTCCTCGGGCCCACAGGAGTTGGGAAGACTGAATTGGCGAGATCCCTGGCAGAATTTCTTTTTGGAAGTGATTCACAGATGATCCGCTTTGATATGTCTGAATATATGGAAGAACATAGCGTCGCGAAACTTATAGGCTCTCCACCAGGTTATGTCGGCCATGAAGAAGAAGGGCAATTGACTGGGAAACTGCGCACAAAGCCTTATTCTGTCGTTCTCTTTGATGAGATAGAAAAAGCTCATCCAAGAATTTTTGATTTGTTCCTCCAATTATTCGATGAAGGGCGCCTGACCGATGCAAAAGGCCGAACAGCGGATGCAAGAAACGCTATCTTCGTTATGACTTCGAACATTGTGGCCGAAAAACAAGGAAGACACTTGGGGTTTGGAGAAGACCTTAAACAGGAAACAGAGACCACCCCAATTCCAGAAGTTAAGAAAAGATTTCGGCCCGAATTTATCAACCGCATCGAGGAAATGATCATCTTCCAGTCCTTAAAAGAGGAGAGCGTAAGGAGAATCATGCAGCCAATGCTCAATGACATTTGCGGGAACCTTGAAAAGCATCACCAAGTCAAACTTCACATCGGAGAAGAAGCCGAAAGGTTTGTGACCCAGGCCGGTTACAATCCCCAATATGGCGTTCGAGAACTTCGCCGGACCGTGGAAAAGCTCATCCAGGAGCCCTTAAGCAATTTAATCCTCAGCGGCGAAATAAAGCGGCATACCTCCTGGCAGATCGTTCGCAAAGATCGAGGTCTTTCCATTATTCCTCAAATTTAGAAATACAAAAATATGGAAAGACTTAATTTATTATTGGAAAAGGAAAAAGATCTTCTGATCTACCCTGAGGAAGCAGCGACCATTTATATAGGAGGGTTATCTTTTGGAGATTTTGAAATCCCATTTCCCATAGGCGGAGGAAAGGTCCTCTTATAATGACCTATTTACGGAGAGGCTTTCAAACTATCGCGGAGGGATAGCAGCTGTGATCTTCAAGAAACCACCTGACAAAAGAGTGAAATCTCCGGTCGAACCAAACATTTTTCAGATGGGTGATATTGTTAATATTGAGGATTTTGGTAAGTTTCGTTTCAAAGTTGGCAAGATTTGTCAAGGTGGCATGGGTATCGTCTATCAATTGCTCTCTATCGATAGCCATTTTAGGACTATAGCTGCTAAAACTTTCCTGGACGGGAATGACCAAAATACATTTGAAAGAGAGGCAGAGAACTGGTTTCTCCTCGGTGAATATCCCTTTATTGTTAAACCGATGTGGTATGGCAAGTGGTATAACAAGTATTGCATTATTATGGATTGGTATGACAAGAATCTTTCCGACTTGAACGCATTATCTTTGTCCTCAGAAGATGTTCTGAAAATAATCTCTGCAATTGTAGAAGGCCTCGAATATGCTCATGGCCGTTTGGGTCTTATTCACCAGGATATAAAGCCATCAAATATTCTAATTGAGAGTAACAACAATCCACGCATAGCAGATTTCGGGTTATCAATAATTAACCCAACGGTTTCTAAATTAGGAGGTTATTCGTCCATTATGAGGGACGCAAGAACCACCATTTCCTATGGCGATATTGGGGGTACGCCATTTTATATGGATCCAGAACTCCTTATAGGGCGAACAAAGCCTTCATTCCTTACAGATATTTACTCTTTGGGTGTAACGTTGTATGAATGGCTAACACATGAACATCCATACTTAGGGCCAGAAACAAATTTCAAATTTGTGCCCACCCTGAGAGAGAAACCACTTCATAATGTCAGCAGACATTTCGGGATGAGTTTCAAAAGCGGTATCGAGATAATTCTTTCTTCTCTTAATCTTTCCCCTTCAAAGCGGCCTTCTTCTTATTCTCTTATTCTATCGACTATTGGTAAAAAGGTTAAACAGCAGCCCACAAATATATCCCTCGAACCTCATGAAGTTCAGAAATTAGTTCTTATTTACCGTTCGAAGGGTGAATTTGACAGGGCCGAGGGTTTGTTGAAAAGAGCTATTAAATTCCATAGCGATGATCCCTTGCTCTATAACGCTTATGCTAGGCTAATGCTCACGAAGGAAGATCGCTTCGATGAGGCGTTCGATTTATTTCGAAAAGGGTTTGAATGTCTCAAAACTACAAAAGGGTTTTACAATGGAAAGCCGTACTTGGATCCAGCCATGAACCTTGCAAAAGGGTTAATTGTATCCCAGGAGTATGAATCTGCAGAGCAAATACTTTCAACATGTTGGAAATGGGCAGACAATGGTAAAGACGAGAGGTTCTTGTGGTATGAGGAATTTGGCTGGTATTTGTTGTATATCGGTAATCCACAAAATGCTGGTGATATTTTGTTATATGTTTCGAAAAGTCGTGGGTTAGACAATTATGCATTACGCTGGTTCACGTTGGCATCCTTCTGGGCCAATGCGTTGCGTGTGTTGGCGCCTATCATTTCAAAACTCTGGCTGCAAGCAGATATGAATTATGAGATGTTTGATGCGCTGGCCATGGCACTTTGTGCTTTGTATACCCCGCCGCCACTTCGAAAGTCTATTTGGGCAATAATTGACGGGCAGTTTTCAGAGAGCTTCCGGAAAATTGCCAAGGAGCAAGGTTCTAAAGACGATTGGTACAAATGGGATTATGAAGGTCATGCGGAATTGCTTGCGGAATTGCTCGACTTAGGCACAACTGGCGGAACCTATTGCGGCCTCGCCAATGACAAAATTGGCAACTCCCGGCAGGCGATCAGGGATTACGGCAAGGCTATCGAGCTAGACCCGAAAGATGCGGAGGCCTATTATGGCCGTGGATGTGCCTACGCCAACCTAGAGGACTACCGCCAGGCGATCAGGGATTACGACAAAGCCATCGAGCTGGACCCGAAGTATGCGCACGCCTATTTTAACCGGGGAATTGCCTACAGCAAACTTGGGGACTACCGGCAAACGATCATGGATTTCGACAAAGCCATCGAGCTGGACCCGAAAAATGCGAAGGCCTACTATGGCCGTGCAGTTGCCTACGCCAACCTAGAGGACTACCGCCAGGCGACCAGGGATTACGACAAGGCCATCGAGCTGGACCCGAAAGATGCGAACGCCTATTGCAACCGGGGAATTGCCTACGGTAAGCTTGGGGACTACCGGCAGGAGATCAGGGATTACGACAAAGCCATCGAGCTGGACCCGAAAGATGCGAACGCCCATTATAATCGGGGAATTAGCTACGCCAACCTAGAGGACTACCGCCAGGCGACCAGGGATTACGACAAGGCCATCGAGCTGGACCCGAAGTATGCGCACGCCTATTTTAGCCGCGGACTCAGCTACGCCGACCTAGGGGACTACCGGCAGGCAATCAGGGATTTCGACAAGGGCATCGAGCTGGACCCGGAGGATGCACTGGCCTATTATAAACGTGGGATTGCCTATGGCAAGCTACGGGACTACCGGAGGGCCATAGAGGATTATGACAAGGCCGTCGAGCTCAAACCGAAGTATGCGGTGGCCTATTATAAACGTGGAGTTGCCCACGCGAACCTAGAGGACCACCGCCAGGCGATCAGGGATTACGACAAAGCCATCGAACTCGACCCGAAAGATGCGGTGGCCTATTGTGACCGGGGACTTGCTTACGCCAACCTAGAGGACTACCGGCAGGCGATCAGGGATTACAACAAGGCCATCGAGCTCGACCCGAAAGATGCGGACGCCTATTGTAAGCGTGGAGTTTGCCACGCCAGACTGGGGGACAACCAGCAGGCGATCAGGGATTACGACAAAGCCATCGAGTTCGACCCTAATTTAGGGTTGGCCTATCTTAACCGTGGAGTTAGCTACGCCGACCTAGAGGACTACCGCCAGGCGATCAGCGATTACGACAAAGCCATCGAGTCGGACCCGAAAGATGCGAAGGCCTATACTGGCCGTGGAATTGCCTACGGAAAGCTTGGGGACAACCGGCAGGCGATCAGGGATTATGACAAGGCCATCGAACTGGACCCTAATTATAGTTCGGCCTATCTTAACCGTGGAAATGCCTACCTCTATCTTGGGGACTTCCGGCAGGCGACTGAAGATATAAAAATCGCTGCCAGACTAGGCCTTAAGGAAGCACAAGATATTTTGAGAAAAGAGGGAATTGGATGGTGAATAAGATATTAATACATTATACTCCCGCCATCGCAGATAACAAGTTCAGGATCAACGAGGGGGAGATTATAATCACCGATAAAAAATTATCGGGCAAAGAGGGGAGGTCGAAACATGAAAATATCCTATTTTCTTTATAGTCTTTTGACATCTATCTGGATTTTTTCGGATTCACGAAATCATAATGTATCAAGATGGTGGGCAATTGGAACATTTATTTTACCCGTCTTGGTTCCTTATTATCTCGTAAAAACTCGCCCACATAAGAAGTATTGGAAGTACATTGGAATATGGGTTTTAGGTTTTACGCTTTTCTTTGTTGTGGAGTCAGTGTTTATTCGAAATGAAAGTGCAGGCAAAACCCCCGTAATTGAAGAACTCAAATCTTTATGTTTTAAGATAGGCTCATCAGCGGGAAAAACACAAGATGTCCTACAAAAACTTGACGAGATACAAGATATAGGCACTATTCCCAAAATAAATGAGGCTCTTAGGTTAATTGATTTGGCACAAACTTTACTAATTCAGGTTGATATCGATTCGAATAATCTTATTGCTTATATTGAGAAGCACAGAGATGAACTGAGGAAAAAAGACACAGAAGTATTTATACAATTAGAAGGTCTTTACAGGGACAAAACTTATTTTATATACAACGAAGCTGTTAAAGATTATCTTAATTCATACGCTGCGATGTTAACATATTGTCGAGGAAATTTTAATTCTATTTCTGCTGGTAAGTTGCCACAGAAGCAAAATTATGAGAAATTGTATTTCAAATATAGGAATGCAGTTGAAAAACATAATAAAGCCTATATCGAGAAAATGGGCTTTCATCAAGAATATTTAGCCAGCCATCCAAATTTAAATAGATTACTAAAATAAATTGACCGCACTAAGGGGTGTTCTATGTCGCAGATTCAACAAATATTTTTAACTTCGGCTCTCACGGTCATCGGCGGGATTACTATTTTTGTGGTTGGTCAACTATTATCAAAATTCTTTATAGATCCCCTTGATGAACAACGAAAGGCTATTGCACTAGTCGCTGACACCCTGATCTTTTATTCAAATGTCGTCAGTAGTCCTGGAGCAAATCCAGAAGTCTGTGGGCCAGCGCAAGACGCGCTAAGGCGCTGTGCTACTGATTTAATGGTGCGAACTAAAGCAATTAGGTGGTATCGTCTATGGAAGGTTGTTCGTATAGCTTTGTCTAAAGATAAGATCATTGTTGCGCATGAAAATTTAATTGGGTTGTCGAATTCTGTTCGGCAAGGAGCTGCGCATGAGAACAGAGAATTTAGGAAGGCTATTGTTGCTGCGCTTGGATTAGGCGACATATTTGCCCCATACCAATCAAATGGGCCCGCGGAAAAGGGGACGTAAGTGAATGAAGGTGAATGAAGTGGGGGACGGTGTTCGCTAGCTCTATTAACAGGATGCGGATTAGGTTCGTGCAGAAATTGCTTTAAACCTTCAGAAGGAATGCCGCGGATCCGGATCGGACCAGGGCAACTATTTGATATTCCAAATGAACATACATCAAAAAAGGTTGGTTTTTGGTCTTAAACCAGCATTCTTGACCCTAAAATCACCCCTCTTAGGCGATAGAAATGCCAAGGTCTATTGCGTGGCGAACGGGACGTCCGTTTGGAATGTGCGCAGCATTTCTTAGGACATCGGACCAAATACAAGGGTGGGCTGACCGAAAGAAAATTATAGGGCAATTGTTTACAGGACCATTGCATCGATTTGTTCTACCAGGGTGAAATGCTTATCGCGGGTTAAAAGGGTCCCCCCTATTTCCATACAGCAGGCAGCGATCCATACATCATTGATGGGTATCTTTGCTCCTTTCCTTTGTAGGGAGAGGAAAATGAGGCCATATTTTCTGGCCACCTCCGCATTGACATTGATAATTTCAATTTTCAAACGACTTATGAGCTGGCGGAGTTTCCTTTCATTTAATTGCTGTCTTTTCCCCTTCATAAACCCATAGTTCAATTCTCCCAGAACGATAGAGGGGATGAAAAGAAATTCCCCATATTGGGCCATGACCTCCACAACATCGGCAAGCCCCTCAGCATAATCGCAATATATATTGGTATCCAGAACGAGCTTCAATCCCAGTCTCCCTGGTTGATCGAGTGGAAAACTTCTACAGCTTTCCGCAACTCTTCTGCTTCCTCATGGCGTAGCCACCCGGCAAGCTCTCGGATGATCTGTTCCCTGGGCTTTTGGAGGCCTAATTTCTCATCCACCGCTTCCAGGATATAGGCAGTCTTGCTCTTGCCCGATTTGGTTGCTGCCTTTTTAATTTTGGCTTCCTTTTCCGATGGAATTCGCAAGCTCACCGGCATTGCAGAACCTCCTTTGTATCTCAGATTTTGTAATTGTATCTCAAGTTGATAATAGGGTCAACTAAATTTTCAAGTTTTTTTACCATCGGAAAAACAAGTAGACGGCAGACAGGGTTGGTTAGGGCCGGGCAAGGCGTTGTAGTGTTTGCTT
>CAVXFA010000111.1:0-8628 GCA_963760605.1 uncultured delta proteobacterium
CCACACCGGGTGGTTCATTGAGAGGATGACAGACAGATCCACCACCCGCTTCGCCCGAACGGCTTTCATCAGCTCGGCGGCCAACTTGAGATCGGTGATGGCCGCAGCTCGGTCCTCCGCCGTTGGAGAGTCCTTGTGCTTGGGGTACAGAGAAACATAGAAGGACCCGTTCGGAACCTGGTCCAGGTTCACGAGGCCCTCAGTGTGAATCGCACCATACTTCAAGTGTCCCAGATGGCTCTCGACGGCCAGGGGGTTCTGGAAGATCCCGTAAAGGAGATTAAACTTTGGTGGGCCAAAGGCCCCCATACTGGGGCTGTCGGTCCCCATAACGCGGACCCCTCTGCTCCCAACATAGTCGGCCGCCACGAAGTCAGGGTCGGGCCAAGCGGGGGAAGTCCCAGCCATTGGATCGGATATGAGGCGCCTCCCCTCCGGCAACGGCTTGTCGTACTTGTCATCGTACCCGCTCCAGTACAGGACCGCGTCCCCGGCCCGCATCGGCCGGTAGGCCTTTTCTGCGGCCTTGACCATATCAATGGTGATGATGGGGCTAACGCCATTAGGGGCCTGGTCCAGGATGCTCCGGGCATCGATCTTGAAGACCTCGCCCACGAACTGCCAGGCCGCGACCTTGTCGCAGGTCAGGGAGCCCCAGTAGCCCGCGTTAGGGAGGCCGCTTTCCTGAGGCGGTATCATGTGGGGCGGGCAGTCCACCTGGGTCGCGGTGTTCTCATCAACGAGCAGGAGATCCGACGCCCACGGCCCGGGCCCATGTTTGATGTAGGGAACAATGACCGGCATGTTCATATTCCCGCCACCAGTCCAATATTGCATGTGTGTCATGGAAATCGCCGGCGAGAGGTCCACAACCGTGTTTTGGTTGACCGGCCAGTATTGGGCCGAAGCCAGGCCCAACATTCCCACGAGAAGGCCCATGGCCCATACAAAGCTTCGAATCTTTCTCCATGCTTGCATTTCTATTCCTCCTCTTCTTATTATTTTTTCCCCCAACATTTTTTCTGCTTCCTTATGAATTGGGGATTACCCACCCCAGAAAGCTCGGGTGGTGTATTGAATTCACTGAGGATAAAAATAGGAAAGGCTCCAGAAGGATATAAATCCCCCCTGGAGCCTTCGTATGGTAAATTTCTGCAAACTCGTTTTCATAATTTCCTCCTTAAGATTGGGATTAGAATGCTGGGTTAACAAGATCCCCGTGCGAAATACGACAATGGAAAAATATTTTAAAATAAAGAAATTGTCAAGCCAAAAATTAACCCGAATCGTAATCGTAGCTTTATCTAATATTAACCGCTGGTTGCAAATTTGACGGGGGTTCTTGAAAATTGAAATCCGCCTAAACGAGCAAGGCAAGAAGTATATTCATACTTAAGGATACTGGACCGGAGCTTGAAATCCTTAACCCTGTGGGCAGGCAGGCGTGAACTGGGGTATGATCTTTTTGAGAATGATAAAGAACTCGCTTTCGGCTATCAATATAACGGGATTACTTCGCTTCGCTCCCTTTCTTATTCCGTTCATTAATCTGAAGGATAGCTTGCTCGGCTTTTATTCTCAATAGGGAATAGAAGATCAGTCGTCCATCTGGACCCGCGGAGGAGGGGGCTTCTATCCCCTTATTCTGCCGTTCGACAATCTTCGATCTCAGGAAAGGTATAGCCTCGACATCCCCCCCCATGGCCAACACATCCAAAGCTTCCAGCATCAGCTGATAATCTTCGCTCTGGTTCAAGACCTCCTTGAGGCGCTCGGTCAACCGAGGATCACGGAGGGCAGTCAGGATATAGGGAACCTCCGTCTTTCTCTGTATATCGAGGCGGCCGTATCTTTCCCAGATTCGATCCGCGATCTTTGTGGGGCCCAAGGTTTGCCAGGACATGCGCAACTCTTAAACGAACCTGGAAATCGGGGTATCCTACCCCAAAGGTGCCAAAGGAAACCCTCTTGAGTAATTCAGACAACATCTCCTCGAGCAGCGGGACTGAGTCGATGTCTTTCAATTCCCCAATATAAGTTGCCGCCCTCTGTTTTACCACTGGGTCAGGGCTCATCTTTAAAGCATCCCTGAGGCGGGGCAGGGCAGCCCTTCCCTCTTTTTCATAAAGGGCTCTCAGGTCAGCCAATGGCTTATTGTAACGCTCATCGTCGGAACCGTAGCCCACCCAACATGCCGCGCATCCCTGCGCGACTTTTCCCCCCAAATGGGCAAAGAAAAGCACCGGAAAAAGCAGCCCAATAATTGTCCCTGTCGCAATGGCTATTACTTCTATTTTGCGGAAACGGATTCGCATATTTCACCCTCCATGCGGTAGATAAACCCCTCCTCGGGAGTGGGTTCCACTTTCAGCTTTCCCACGCAGGTGACAGGATCAAGACGGTGAAAAGCCGTAGGCTTGGCCATCTCCACGAAGATATACTGGTTGTATTGTGGGCGCGGTCCATAGCAACAGGTCTGCCTTCTTCCTAAATCCCCTTTTTCTCCATACCTTTTGGTTGGTTTTTCTTGTGCCCAGGCTCGTATCCCTTATACTTCGCCCGGAAACGATCCCTGGCGGCCTCTGATATCCCCTCCAGAGAGTGCCCGCACACGCTCAGCGTTCCTTTCGATACAGGAAGAAGTCCGGCCAGAACATGGGGAAACGTGGACTTGCCCGAGCCTGAGGGGCCAAAGATAGCTACCTGATCACCTTCCTCAACCTGCCATTGAGGAATGTCCAGGACCTTCAGGGCCTCTTTGCCGTTGCCGAATACGACTTCAAGATCATTTAATTTGATGATCATAACATCATGAATACAATTATATTCTGGCTACATCCCATCGAGACACAACATTATTTATTTTTTTTCATAAATGTTGTTTCAAGTCAAGTGGTATTATAAATTTTATTATAAATTTGTTATGTTGTAAACAGATATGGGTGACACTTTCTTAATTCTTTGGTAGAAACCAAAGGCAGGGAACCAACAAGAAAGGAGGTCAACCCATGTCCACCCATGAACTTACGCCAGAACAAAAAATCCGTCAACGTTATGGCTGGTTTCAAGAAGCCCAACGATCTGGCGTTAACGGTGTCAGGTCTGGTCTCAGTCCTTCTCTCAGCTGCGCCTATCCCTTTCGAGTCTCCTCGCAAAGGCAGCTCCCTGCTCTTTGCAGTATTTATAAATGATATCGACATCCCAGCCAATACAGAAATGCTTTACCCCCATCTGCAGGTATGGATCGGCATCCTTGAAATCACTTAACTCAGCCCGTGGCGCAATTCCCCTTTTCAAAGCTGTCTCGATGCGTATATCGTTCCGCCTCCTTTACCCGCGGGTGATTCCATTGCCCGGGAATGCCGATGGACATAGAGTAATCGGCCGGACCAAACTGGACCATGTCGACCCCGCCGACCGAAAGGATTGCCTCCAGATTCTCTATGGCCGATTGCTTCTCGATCATGAGGGCGACCACCCCTTCTTCCAGTTGATCCACATATTGTTGGGAGCCGGGCCGCAGAACATACCCTACATCCCTCCTCATGGCTGCGCCGACAAATCCCCTCGTCTTGGGTGTTTCGGCACGAGCTGCAGCTACAGCTTCTTTGGCATCCTCTACGGTGCGGATGTCGGCAAAGAGAAGATTCTGGATTCCGGACCCAATGGCCCTACCCGCCAGGTAAATTCTGGGCTCCTGATCAATCTTCATCATCGAAGACATCTGGTCGAAAAGGTCAACGGCGCGTCCGAAATTCTCCAGGGCATATAGGTCATACGGTGCGTATTCCCCCACAAACTCCACATAATCAACGGCGCCGCTGTGGCCAATGACTTCTATGATTCCAGGCCAGGTCACATGGACATGGATTCCCAAAGTAGGTTTGCCATCCTGCAGGAGTTCTCGCAAAATATTCCTTCGTTTCTTCGGTTTCATGGACATCGTTTCTTCCTCCTATCCGATTAGAATTCGCGCCTTCCTGAAAATTTTCCCTACGGGCTCCTAGCCCTTGACCGCCCCCGCTGTCAGGCCGGAGACGTAGTGCTTCACGAAGAAGGAATACAGCACGGCTACGGGCACCGAGCCCAAGACGGCCGAAGCCATTAGCGATCCCCAGAACAGGGTGTCGGCCTTGATCAGATCGCTCACCGTGCCCACCGGAATGGTCTTCATGGACCCGGAGGACATGAAGATCAGGGCGTAGAGGAATTCGTTCCAGCAGAGGGTGAAGCAGAAGATCCCCGCCGAGAGCAGCCCTGGCACGGAGAGTGGCAAGATAATCTTCCACAGCGTTTGCAGTCGCGAGCAGCCGTCGGCCATGGCGCTTTCCTCGATTTCTTTTGGGATCGTCCGGAAGTAGCCCATCAACAACCAGGAGGCAAAGGGAATAAGCTGGGTGGGGTAGGTGAGGATAAGCGCCCAGTACGTATTGTGCAGGCCCAGGCGGGCGATGACATGAGCCAGCGGCAGAAAGAGTAGGGTGGGCGGCACCAGGTAAGCCAGGAAAATTCCGACTCCCAGAAAATTGCTTCCGGGAAATCGCAAGCGGGCCAGCGCATAGCCGATCAGGATACTGCACGACAACGACAGGATGGTGGAGGCAACCGATACGATGATCGTGTTCTGCACCCAATCAGGAAACGCAGTATCCGCGAACAGGTATCTGTAGTTCTCCAGCGTGAAATGCTGAATCCAGAAAGGGTTGTAGTGCATCTCGAAGAGGTCGTTCGACGGCTTGAGAGAAACAATCGCCATCCAGTAAAAGGGGAAGAGCAAAAAGGCCAGGTAGAAAGCCAACGGCACATAAATGCCAAAGAACCTGCGGCTCGGGGTACCGCTGCCGACCATTTTAGCCCTCCCTGCGCAGATACATCAGGAGCATGATGGCGAAGAACGTCAGGATGGGGAACATATAGAGCGCAATCGCAGCTCCTTGGCCGATGTCCGTCGCCACCAGGCCAATCTGATAGGCATACGTGCCGAAGATGTGGGTCTGATTGGCCGGCCCGCCTTTGGTTAAGACGTAGATCAGTTGGAAATCGGCGAAAGTCCAGATGATGGAGAGCAGGGTCGCGATCAGGACCACACCCCGGATTGACGGCACCGTGATATGCAAGAACCGTTGCCAGGGGCCCGCACCATCCATGGACGCCGCTTCGTGCAGCTCCGGGGGAACTGCCTGCAGTCCGGCCAGGATGATGATGCCGAAAAACGGAATGCCCCGCCAAATGTTTGCTAGACATACCGACGCAATTGCCAGGAAGGGATCGCCCAGGAAGTTGATATTCTTATTGATCAAGCCCAGGTTTTTCAGCAGCCAGCTAAAGGGACTGAAGACCGGGTCAAAAATCATGAACCATCCGAGCGTGCTCAGCGCCGTTGGCACAATCCAGGGCATCATCACGACTGCGCGAACGACGTTGCCAAATCGCATGCGGTTGTTCAGCGCCAGCGCCAACGCCAGGCCCAAGGCCGCCTTAAACGGTACCGTCACCAGCGCATAAATGAACGTGTTCCGGGCGGTCTGGAGGAAGATACTGTCCTCGAGCAACTCGATGAAGTTTCTCAGTCCGATGAAGTGACCGGCCCTGCCAATCAAGCTGTCGGTGAGGGACAGCCAGATGCCGAGGAAGAAGGGATAGGCCATGAAGACCATGAGCAAGAGCGCACCCGGCAGCATGAGGATGACGCCTAGGCTCCCCTCGCGCTCCAGCAGGGCCTTCGGCCGAAAAACCCCTCCAGACACGCTCAATGAACCCTCCAAAATGAAGGCAGCTGCAAGGTTGCGGCGGCCCTCTGCTTCTTACGCCCTACGGGAACCGAAAGGTGAGTTATTGAGCTGCGCAATTCAACCGAACTGACCTACCCCCCATAGATGTGCTTCAGCTGCTCAGCGCCCTACTTGATGTCCGTTTCGGCGTCGCCGGACTGGACCGCCTTGGTGAAAGTGTCCACGACGATGTATTTCGAATAGGCGAGCGATGCCTTCTGGTTCGGCGGGCCGGCATAGCCCAGATCGCGGCCGTACTTTGGCTCGTCCCTGAATACCGTCATCTTGGGGTCCCTATTCCACATAGGGTCTTTGGCGTACTTCACGGTGGTCTGCAGGTGGTAGCCTTCCTGGATGCGGAACCACTCCCCGTATTGCGGAATCATCGAACCACCAGTTCAGGAACTCCCTGGCCGCCGGAATATTTTTGGAATTCTTTAAAATGGCATAGGTCTTACTGCCCAGCCAGTAGAAACGCCCCGCCGGCCCTCTGGGGATGAGCATATGGTGCATATCCTTCGCGATCTCTGGTTTATCCTTCCTGGCAACAAAGTAAATGCTGGAGCCGTTTAGGGTGCATGGATATCTGCCCCGAGAGGAAAGCACGGTTGTTGTTGCTGTCATCCCAGGAGGTTCCGGTCTCGTCGTAGCCATCCTTCCAGGCCTGGATGAACTTCTTCATGCCATCCACGAATTCCGGCTGGTTGAACAGCACGGTCTTGCCATCTTTGTATACCTCCATGGCCCCGTGGGCCCACATGTAGGCATAGCAGAAACTCGGCGGGTCACCCGTGCTGTGGCCTAAGGCCTGACCGAAAGGGTGGCCTTTCGCCTTCAGCTTCTTGGCAACGGCGTGGTACTCATCCCAGGTCATATCCAACTTGGTGCCATCTTCCGCATTGGCGACGCCGGCTTCCTTGAACCAGCTAATTCGGTAGTTTATGGAATTATTAGTAAAACCGGAGGGGATCCCCAGATACCTCCCACCCACCCTCGCCGAGTTCAGGACGTACGGCTCGTAGCCACCGCCTTTCATACCCACCTCCTCGGCCAGCTCGGTCAGGTCAATAAGACTATCTTTATACAGGTAGTTCCATGACGGCCATAACTCCACGAGATCCAGGCCACCGGCTTGAACAGCAGCACCAATCTTAGGCTGCAGGTCCGGCCAGTTGAGGAAATCGGTGGTCACCTTGACGCCGTTGGCCTTCCCCCAGGTTTGGGCCTGCTTTTTATAGAGTTCCTGGGCGGCAGGAACGAAATATGTGCCCTGGAGAATCGAGAGACTGCTGCCCTTAATGACCGCGGGCGGCCTGCCCGAACGCCTGGCGGGGTACCGTCCCCAGGGTCGCCAGGCCCAGGCCGGCGATGGCCCCCGCTTTGAGGAGCTCCCGCCGATTCAGGCGACGGTTCAATAAGCCTGATAAAGAAGACTGCTGTCCTCTTTCCTGCTTCTTAGGGTCCTCCCTGGGATGCAGATCGGCATTTCTTTTTTTCAGCTTATCCATGAGCAACCTCCTTTCGAAACGGAGACCGGTTTGTTTGATAGGAACTCCCTCTTGACGGTAAAGTCTAATCAAAAAGGCGCTGGCGTGTCAAGCGCTTGTCTACATTTCCTTAATTGCCAGATTGCCGGCTATTCTCAAAGGTATTCACTCTTATCATCTTGGGGAGGTCTTTTCTGGCGTTACCGATCGAAACAATGCTTTTCATGGGGGCACCCTGCACTTGCTTATTGAACTTGGGCACTCAATCCAGAATCCCGCTTGACAACATTTTTAGCCCTGCTATCATTCAACGCGGAAAGTTTCCTTCGCACATCAAATAATTCCAAACTAAACTTCAATCTTCTGGAGATTGGGATGAGGGGGTCAGAAGACGCCGCCGGGTAGCCTCATCGACATTTCGCCGGAAAGGTTCATGTTTATGAGGATTAACCCCTTAGTCTTGAAAAAGTTAAGCGATCTTCGCAAAACCCTTTCCCAGACAGGCTCGGAAAGGCAATGACCGCATTTTCTTGGATCCAACCGGTGGTTTCTTTCCGTCATGCCCGCGCAGGCGGGCATCCAGGGCTTTGGACCCTTACTCGATTCCCGCTTTCGCGGGAATGACAACCCCGCTCCTTGCAAATATTTATGCAACGTTTAGGTTAAGAAGGAGAATGATGGATAGGAAAGTTAATGCGAATAATCTACGAACCTTCACCGAACAAGTCTTCCAGGCCGTCGGTGTTCTGCGGGAAGATGCAGAAACTGCGGCGGCAGTCATGATCGAGGCAAATCTATGCGGTGTTGACTCTCACGGGGTGAGGATGCTTCCCGGTTATATAGCACTAATCCACAACGGAAAAATAAATCCGAGGGCCCAAATCAAGGTGATTAGGGAAACACCCGTTATCGCCCATCTGGATGGAAACCTTGCTCTGGGAAGTGTAGTAGGGAGGTTCGCAATGCAAATGGCTGTTGAGAAAGCGAAGACTTCAGGGGTGGGGTTCATCCTCGTCCGAAACTCCACCCACTGGGGCAGAGCCGGATACTATTCTACTCTGGCGGCACGGCGGGGGTGTATCGGGATTTGTTTTGTCAACACGGAGTCAAAAATGCCACCCTGGGGAGCAAAGGAACCCAGGATTGGGAACAATCCGCTCTCCAGGTGCCCCGAGGGCACCGGGAGCCAGTCGTCCTGGACACGGCTATGTCCCAGGCTGCCTGGTACAAGATCGTAATGTAAAACCGAGAGGCGCGAAAAGTGCCTCTAGGTTGGGGGTTGGATAAAGAAGGTAGGCAAACCGACGATCCCACAGCGATTCTAAAAAGCAAACGTATGGTTCCCATGGGCCAACATAAGGGCTAAGGAC